>DATJIF010000156.1:0-50588 GCA_035493475.1 Actinospica sp. | reverse complement strand
ATGGCTCTCGCCTGGCCGCGTTGTCGTCGCCCTGCGCACAAACCCGGTGCGCAGGACACCACCGCCTTGCCAGACTCGGCCCTCGACCCGCTCCCTGATCCGGCCACCATCCCTCGGTCGCCCTATCGTGGTGCCCATGACTGACGTGCACGATTTCCTCGCGGCGGCTGCTCGGGCCGCGTCCGGGCACCTGGCCGGGCTGGGCGGGCGGCCGGTGTGGCAGCCGACTCCGGAGACGCTGCGGGCCGAACTGGCCGGGCAGCCGCTGCCGGAGGCGGGCGCGGATCCGGCCGCGCTGCTCGCCGACATCGAGCGGCGGGTGCTGGCGTATCCGATGGGGAACGGGCATCCGGCGTTCTTCGGCTGGGTCAACGCGGCGCCGCACCCGGCCGGGATCGCGGGCGCGCTGCTCGCGGCGGCGGTCAACCCCTCGTCGGCGGGCGGCGACCACGCGGACGTCTACCTGGAGCGGGCGGTCGTGCGCTGGATCGCCGAACTGGTCGGCTTCCCGCACGAGCCGGGCGCCGGACTGCTGACCTCGGGCGCGTCGATGGCGACGATCGTGGCGATCGGCGCGGCACGGCAGCGCGCGCTCGCGGCCAACGGCTGGGACGTGCGCGAACGCGGCCTGTCCGGCGCGCCGCGGTTGACCGCGTACGCCACGGCCGAGGTGCACTCCTGCGTCGGCAAGGCGATCGAGCTGCTCGGCATCGGCAAGGCGAACCTGCGCAAGGTCGCCGACGACGGCTTCGGCCACCTCGACGCGGCCGCGCTGCGGGAGGCCATCGCGGCGGACCGCGCGGCCGGCGCGCTGCCGTTCCTCGCGGTCGGCTCGGCGGGCACGGTCACCACCGGCGCGATCGATCCGCTGCGGGAGATCGCGGCGGTGTGCGCGGAGTCAGGGCTCTGGTTCCACGTGGACGGCGCGTACGGGGCGTTCGGCGTGCTGGATCCGGAGATCGCGCAGCGCTACGCGGGCATGGAGCTGGCCGACTCGGTGGCGCTGGACCCGCACAAGTGGCTGCAGGTCCCGGCGGGCGTCGGCTGCGTGCTGGTGCGCGACCGTGCCCAGCTGCGCGAGACGTTCTCGCTGGTCCCGCCCTACCTGCGCGACGACTCGGGCGATCCGCTCGGCTGGTACAGCGAATACGGGATCGAACAGACCCGGCCGTTCCGCGCGCTCTCGGTCTGGGCCGCGCTGGCCGCACGTGGCCGAAGCGGCGTCGTCGCGGACATCGTGGCCTGCACGAGCGCCGCGCGGCACCTCGACGAACTGGTTGCTAAGGACCCTGACTTCGAGCTCGCGGCCGAGACAGAGGCCTCCATCGTCGCGTTCCGCTACTCCCCCGCCGGAATCGACGACGCCGACGCGGACCGGATCACCCGCGACCTCGCGCCCGCGATCCAGGCGCGCGGCCGGGTGTTCGTCACCGACTCGCTCTACGCCGGACGGCCGGTGCTGCGCGCGTGCCTGATCAACCCGGCCGTCGGCGAGGCGGAGCTGCGGCTGCTGCTGGACGAGGCGCGCATGGCAGCTGCTGGACTTTGACACCCGACTGTCCGCACCCCGTACTACGCTGTCGCCGTGCTTGGATTGGGTGGGGCGGATCCGCAGCGGCTCGGGCCGTACCGCTTGCGGGCAGTGATCGGCGACGGCGGCATGGGCCGCGTCTACCTGGCCACGTCGCCGGCCGGCCGCGCGGTCGCGGTGAAGGTGATCGGCCCCGGGCTGGCCAACCAGCCCGGCTATCGGGAGCGCTTCGCGCGCGAGGCCCGGGCGGCGATGTCGGTCTCCGGGCTGTACACGGCCAGCGTCGTGGACGCGGACACGGCCGGCGCGCAGCCCTACCTGGCCACCGAGTACGTCCCGGCGCCCTCGCTGGCCGAGTCCGTCGTCAAGACCGGGCCGCTTCCCGCGCCCGGCGTCTTCGCACTGGCCGGCGGCCTGGCCGAGGCGCTGGTGGCGATCCACCGCGCGGGCCTGGTGCACCGGGACGTCAAGCCGCACAACATCCTGCTGGCCGCCGACGGCCCGGTCGTCATCGACTTCGGCATCGCGGTCGGCGAGGAGACCTCGCTGACGGCCGTCGGCATGACCGTCGGCACGCCCGGCTACATAGCCCCCGAGGTGCTGCACGGCAAGGACCCGAGCCCGCTGTCCGACGTGTTCTCGCTCGGCTGCGTGCTGGTCTACGCGGCCCGCGGCAGCGGCCCGTTCGGCACCGGCGACCCGCTGGCGATCGCGCACCGCTCGGCCACCGCGGAACCGGACCTGACCGGCGTGCCCGACGACGTGAAGACGCTCGTCACCCCCATGCTGCAACGGGATCCGGCGCGCCGGCCGACCCCGGCGCAGCTGCTGCAGCACGTGGCGCTGTCCTCGAGCGCGATCCTGCACGACGGCATGTGGCTGCCGGACGGTGTCAGGGGCCTGCTCAACCAGCGCAAGCAGGAGCTGCAGCAGGCACTCGGCGGCACGCCCGTCCCGACGCAGCCGCCCACGCAGCCCCCGGTCACGATGCCGCCGCCTCCGCAGCCGCAGCCCGCGCCCACGCCCTCGTACCGGCAGCCGATCGCGTTCAACCCGACCCCGCCCGGCGACTTCGCCGCGCTGCACGGCATGCCCCCCGGCCCGCCGCGTCCGCCCGCGCGCAACCGCAAGGGCTTCCTCGCGGTCGTCGGCGTCGGCGGCGTGCTCGTGATGGCCGGGGCGATCGCGGCCGTGCTGCTCGTGGACCGCAGCAACAACACGACGTCGCAGAACAGTGCGACCGGCAGCACGACCGGCGCGGCCGCGACGCACACGACGTCCGCCAACCCCATCGAGGCGGCGACGTCCACGAGCCCCAGCCCCGCATCCGGATCCAGCAGCTCCGGCGGCGGTTCGACGAACTACAAGCCCGGCACCTACGCCGTGAACCAGCAACTCGCCGCCGACCTGTTCGACAACACCGTGACGCTGGACAGCATCACCGTGAACGGCGACGGCAGCGTCTCCGCGAAGCTCACGTACACCGCCGCGATCGACGGCGAGTGGACGTGCAGCGGCGCGAAGGCCGGGGAGTCCGCGATGGAGGCGGGCGACAAGGTGCTCGACTACTCCACCGGCAGCGACTGCACGAAGGAACTGTCGAAGATCTGGTCGATGACCGCCGGCGAGACGATCAGCCAGTCGGAATACTTCGCGAGCGCGCCGACCGGCGGCGGCACCTGGTCCTTCGCCATCGACTCGGGCGTGGACGGCACGACGGAGTTCGCGGGGTCGGTGAGCGGCATATCCATCCCGACCCGGTAAGAATGGACGGGTGACCGTACCTGCCCTGCCGGAACCGCCCGACTTCACGCCCGAGCAGTACGCGCGCTCGAAGGCGAGGAAGCGGGCCACGGCGCCGTTGCGCTACACGTCGCTGGCGGTCGATCTCATCGCCGTCTTCGCACTCGGATTCACCCCTGCGGGCAGCCACCTGGTCCACTGGGCGGGCAACCTCGCCGGAGGCGGCTGGATCGCCACAGCGCTCCTGGGCGCCGTAGCGATCCGCGTCGTCCTCTGGGTGCTCGACCTACCCTTCTCGCTCTGGCGCGAGCGGATCAACAAGGAGTGGGGCCTGAGCACCCGCACCAGAAAGCTGTTCTGGCTCGACTCGCTACGCGGCTTCCTCATCGGCGGCATCCTCTTCGCGGCCGTGTCGCTCGGCTTCTTCGCCATCACCCGCGCCGTCCCCGGCACGTGGCCCCTCGTGGCGGGCGCAGGCGGCGTGGCACTCGTATTCGTCCTCTCCTTCCTCCTCCCGGTCGTGATCGAGCCGATCTTCAACAAGTTCCGCCCCCTGGAAGACGGCGAACTCCGCACCCGCCTGATGGCCCTCGCGTCCCACTCCGGCGTCAAGGTGCAGGACGTCCTCGTCTCCGACGCCTCGAAGCGCACGACGGCGAACAACGCGTACGTCTCCGGCTTCGGCAGGACGCGGCGGATCGTGCTGTGGGACACGACGATCCAGAACTGCGAGACCGCCGAGATCGCCAGCGTCGCCGCGCACGAACTGGGCCACGCCAAGCGCCAGGACGTCGTCTACGGAACGGCCGTGGGCGCACTCGGCACGATCGTCTCAGTGGCCGTACTCGCCGGGGCCCTCTCCCTGCACGCGCTGCACACCGCCGCCGACGTGACCGGCCCCCAGGATCCGCGCTCCATCGCCCTCGTCCTGGCCGTCGCCACGATCCTCGGCATGCTGGGCGGCCCGATGTTCAACGCCTACAGCCGCCGCATCGAACGCCGCGCCGACCAGTTCGGCCTGGACCTGACCCGTGACCCGGCGGCGGTCGTCACCACGTGGCGCAGGCTGGCCGTCGGCAACCTGGCAGACCTGGACCCGCACCCGCTCTCCGTGCTCCTCTTCGCCACCCACCCCCCGATCCCCGCCCGCCTGGCCCACGCCCGCGCCTGGGCCGCCGAGCACGCGGCGCACCCGACGCGTTAGAGGAACGACCCCCAGAACCCCACCGTGGCCCGGGCACTCGGCACATCCCCCCGCCGCTGCCCGAACTCCCGGTCGATGTAGTCCGCGAGATCATCCCCGTACGAGATGATGTCCGTCTGCCACACCGACATCACCAGGTGCCCCGAACTGCCCCGCCCCGCAGGCAGATACCGATGCCCGTACACCGGCACCAACTTCGGCACCGACGCCAGACACCCCCGCGCCACCTCAAGCGCCGCCCCCACTTCGGACGGCCGCTCACCCCAGCCCTCGTCCCAGAACACGTTGTGCTCGACGTCGAACAGCACCCCCTCGACCGGCCACTCCAGCCGCTGCCGCAACGTCGCCGGATCCCCGTCCCGCCAGTCCGGCCAAGGCTCCCGATACGTGCGAATGACCCCCGGCACGTCCGGCTCCACGACGCTCACCGGCAGCCCCGCCGCCAAGAACGCCCGATGGTCATCCGCGAACTCGAACCCGTACTCCCCCTCGACCCGCGCCAACTCCGCCGCGCTCATCCCCCGCTCGACCCGGCAAACCCGCCCGTCCAGCAGCTTCAGCCGCCGCGCAGCCTCCACCCCGACCGCCGCACTCGTCTCCACAGGGCCCGACCCTAGCCCCGAGCCGGGGCCAGGGTCCACGCGGCCTCAGGAGCCGGTGTTCGCGCACACCGCCTCGACGACGAGGTGCCACTTGGTGAAGTTGTCGTCGGTGACCGTCTCGAAGGCTCGGACGTCCCAACTGTCGTCGGTGCTCTTCAGCGAGATCGGGATGCTGGCGCGGATGGCGACGTCGTCGGCGATGCCGCTCTCACCGGAGTCGAGCACGACGTAGCCGCCGCCGGAGATCGCCTGCTTTCCGGCCGGGCAGGTGGCCGCCTCCGCGTCGTAGAGGTCCGTCGAGGGCCCCGTGAACGTGACGATCTGATAGCCCGACACCCCGGCCGGACCCTGCGCACCGGTGGCCCCCGTCGCACCGGTCGGCCCGGCGGGACCCTGCGCGCCGGTGGCCCCGGTAGCCCCCGTGGCGCCCTGCTGACCCTGCTGACTGAAGTCCAGCGGCGTCTCGAGCAGCGTGTTGCACTGCGCGCCGGTGGACGGGTCGATCACCCGCAGCGCGCCGGTCAGCTTGCTGACGCAGCCGTGGACCTCGCCTCCCGGGTCGGGAATCGCCGCGTACGCGGCCCCGGCCGCCCCGACCCCGGCACCGAGCACGAGCGCCAGCACGGCGACCCGCGACCTCGACATCGAACGCATGAATCCGGACATGGAAATGCCACCCCTCAATTCGGATATGAATGCCTCCGGGCGGTCATGATCCGCCCCCCACGGTACGATGGACCATCGCTCTATTAGTTTGAATCAGGTTCCATCCAATTGTCAAGGAAGCCGGGACGCCCCATGGACAAGCGCCGCTACTCCGCCACGCTGCGCACCGAGCAGACGGCCCTGACCAGGCGTCGGATCCTGGACGCCGCCGCGCGGCTGTTCACCGAACAGGGGTATCTCGGCACGACGCTGGCCGGGGTCGCCAAGGCGGCCGGAGTCAGCGTGCAGACCGTCTACAACGTCGTCGGCGGCAAGAGCGTGCTGCTCAAGGCCGTGTACGACGTGACGCTCGCCGGCGACGACGAGCCGGTCCCGATGGTTCAGCGCCCCGTCTTCCGCGCGATGATCGAGGCCCCGACCGGCCGCGAATGCCTGCGGCACTACGCCGCGATCGCCCGCCTGCTCAGCGAACGCATCCAGCCCCTCGTCAGCATGGCGCTCGCCCAAGCCGCCACCGGCGACCCCGACCTGCGCGACTTCGCCGACGCCATCGAAGGCGAACGCGCCAACGGCACCGCCAACCTGGCCCGCCACCTCGCAGACCGCTTCGGCCTCCGCGACGAACTCGACGTCCAGTCCGCCGCCGACATCCTCTGGACCCTGACCGGCCCCGAAGTCGCACAACGCCTGGTCGTGAACCGCGGCTGGTCCTGGGACAGATACGAACACTGGTTCGCCACCACCGCCGCCGAAGCACTACTCGGCCCCGACACGCCCGAGTGACCCCCAGAACTACGTCAGGCGAGAGTGTCGACCCTCGCACTGGACACCCACGGATCGCCGTCTTCTTCCCGCAGGCCGCCGACGCGGGCCGAGCCGAGACCGAGCCGGGCGCGCTTTATTGCCACCGTCGCGGAGCGGGGATTTCTTGCCTGGGGAGCGGCGTGCGTGGCCATTGCCGCACGTCATGGGGCGATCGCTGTGAGCGAACAGGGGTGGGGAACACCGGGTGGGGGCGGCAAGTTGAGCACAGCAGACTCAACTTAATCGCCGGGCATGAGGACTCGGCGGCCGACCTGAGGGAGCCGTTCATGGCGATCACGTCCACCACCAAGGCCTTGCCTGTGCTGCCGCTCGACGACGAAGTGGTACTGCCGGGCATGGTCGTGCCGCTGGACCTGAATGACAACGACGTGCGCGCGGCGATCGACGCGGCGCGGTTGGATCCGGACGCGGGGGATCATCCGGAGCTGCTGCTGGTGCCGAGGCCGGACGGGCAGTACGCGGCGTACGGGACGCTGGCGGTAATCGAGCAGACCGGGCGGCTGCGGGGCGGGCAGGCGGTCGCGGTGGTGCGCGGCACGCGGCGGGCGAAGATCGGGCGCGGGACGACCGGGCCGGGCGCGGCGCTGTGGGTCGAGGCGGAGATCCGGCCGGAGGCCACTCCCAGCGAGCGGGCCCGCGAGCTGGCCGAGACGTACCGC
Source organism: Actinospica sp. (assembly GCA_035493475.1). GTDB lineage: Bacteria > Actinomycetota > Actinomycetes > Streptomycetales > Catenulisporaceae > Actinospica. Next base: position 43,358 of record DATJIF010000156.1, on the reverse strand, counting down.
GAGACCGCGATCAAGATCCTGCAGCACCGCGGCGCCTTCCAGGTCGTCGACGTCGTGAAGCAGATCCAGGACCCGTCCGCGCTGGCGGACTCGGGCGGCTACGCGCCGTACCTGACGATGGACCAGAAGCTGCAGCTGCTGGAGACCGTCGACGTCGAGAAGCGGCTCGAGCTGCTGGTCGAGTGGTCTCGCACGCACCTGGCCGAGACCGAGATCAACGAGTCCATCAGCAAGGACGTCAACGAGGGCCTGGAGAAGCAGCAGCGGCAGTTCCTGCTCCGCAAGCAGCAGGAGGCCATTCGCAAGGAGCTGGCCGAGCTGGAGGGCCGGCCCGCGGACGAGAGCGACGACTACCGTTCCCGGGTCGAGGCGGCTCAGCTGCCCGAGAAGGTGCGCGAGGCGGCGCTCAAGGAGGTCGAGAAGCTGGAGCGCAGCGGCGACCAGAACCCGGAGTCGAGCTGGATTCGGACGTGGCTGGACACGGTGCTGGACATGCCGTGGAACGAGCGCTCCGAGGACGCCTACGACCTGCCGGGCGCGCGGGCCGTGCTGGACGCGGACCACGCGGGGCTGGACGACGTGAAGGAGCGCATCGTCGAGTACCTGGCCGTGCGCAAGCGGCGTGAGGAGCGCGGGCTGGCGGCGGTCGGCGGGCGGCGCTCGGGTGCCGTGCTGGCGCTCGTCGGGCCTCCCGGGGTCGGCAAGACCTCGCTGGGCGAGTCGGTGGCTCGGGCCATGGGACGCAGCTTCGTGCGCGTGGCCCTCGGCGGCGTGCGGGACGAGGCGGAGATCCGCGGGCACCGGCGCACGTACGTCGGGGCGCTGCCGGGCCGGATCGTGCGCGCGATCAAGGAGGCCGGGACGATGAACCCGGTGGTGCTGCTCGACGAGGTGGACAAGGTCGGCTCGGACTACCGCGGCGACCCGTCGGCGGCGCTGCTCGAGGTGCTGGACCCGGCGCAGAACCACACGTTCCGGGACCACTACCTGGAGGTTGACCTGGACCTGAGCGACGTCGTGTTCCTGGCGACGGCGAACGTGCTGGAGGCGATCCCGGGGCCGCTGCTGGACCGGATGGAGCTGGTGCGCCTCGACGGCTACACGGAGCAGGAGAAGGTCACGATCGCCCGCGACCACCTGCTGCCGCGCCAACTGGAGAAGGCCGGGCTGAGCACGGACGAGGCCTCGGTGGAGGACGGCGCGCTGCGGCGGATCGCGGCCGAGTACACCCGGGAGGCGGGCGTGCGCGACCTGGAGCGTTCGCTGGCCCGTGTGCTGCGCAAGGCGGCGGCGAAGACCGCGGTCGGCGAGCTGGAGCTGCCGGTGCGCGTGACGGCGGAGAACCTGCCGGACTTCCTCGGGCACCCGCGGCACACGCAGGAGAGCGCCGAGCGGACGGCGGTACCGGGCGTGGCCACCGGGCTCGCGGTGACCGGCGCGGGCGGCGAGGTGCTGTTCGTGGAGGCCTCGCTGGCCGATCCGGAGACGGGTTCGACCGGCGTGACGCTGACCGGGCAGCTGGGCGACGTGATGAAGGAGTCGGCGCAGATCGCGCTGTCCTACCTGCGCTCGCACGGCGCCGAGCTGGAGCTGCCGGTGGGCGACCTGAAGGACCGCGGCGTCCACGTGCACGTGCCCGCGGGCGCGGTGCCGAAGGACGGGCCGAGCGCGGGCGTCACGATGGTGACGGCGCTGGGTTCGCTGCTCTCCGGCCGTCCGGTGCGCTCCGAGGTGGCGATGACCGGCGAGGTCTCGCTGACCGGGCGGGTGCTGCCGATCGGCGGGGTCAAGCAGAAGCTGCTGGCCGCGCAGCGGGCCGGGGCGACGGTGATCCTGCTGCCGAAGCGCAACGAGCCGGACCTGGACGAGGTGCCGACCGAGGTGCGCGAGGCGCTGGAGATCCACCTGGTCTCGGACGTGCGCGACGTGCTCGGCCTGGCGCTGGCCCCGGCCACCGCGGCGGAGCAGAGGCGGCCGGTCGCGGCCTGATCGGCGGGAACGGCGCGATAAAGATCCGGCGCGGGGTCCATGGGACTCCGCGCCGGATCCGCGTTATCGGTCGGCGTCCTCGTCGGACTCGGCAGCTGAGTCCTCGGACGCCGGCTCGGGGCGGGGCTTGATCCGGACCACCCCGGAGCCGAGGTCGATCGGTCCGCGTCCGGGCTCCGAGGGCGCCTCGACCTCGCGCGTGTGCTCGAGGCGCTCCTGCTCGTCAACGCGGTGCCGTTGGCCCGGGCTGAACAGATCGAAGAAGATGCTCACGTTCCCAAGCTACCCTGCCGCGGCCGTGGTTCCTACCGGTCGGCGGTCACGAACGCGGCGGGGGCGGCCGTCGTCCTCTCGGTGTCGGTGCGGTTACTGGGCGGTGCCGCCGGCGAAGTCCGAGTTGAACTGGTCCTCCACCACGGTCTCGGCCGCGGTGTCGTTGAGGATGATGCCCAGTTCGCGGTTGTCGCCGAGCGAGTTGGAGGTCCAGTTCATCGAGCCGACCTCGACCGCGGCGTCGGACAGGCCGTAGTCGGCCACGATCGCCTTGGCGTGGATGTAGAGACCGGTGCTGCTCGAGTAGCCCACGACCTGGCCACCCGCGGCAGTGATCTCGGAGATCTCGGAGGAGTAGTCGGACGGGTCCTCGACCACGACGCGCACGGTGACGCCCGCCTCGGCCTTGGCCACGACCGCGTTGATGAGCGCGGAGTCGCTGAACTCCTCCTCCTCGATGTCGAGGGTGGAGGTGGCGCCGTTGATGACGGAGAGCAGCCGGGACTGCGCGTCGGTGGGCGACCAGAGCAGGTCGTCGCCGTCGCTCGGGGTGATGCTCTCGTCGTTGTAGTCCGCGTTGAACACGTCCTCGATCGCGGACACGTCGTTGGAGTCGCTGTCGAAGACCCCGTAGTCGCGGCTGGTGGTGTAGTAGTTCGACGTCAGGTTGCCGGAGAGGATCAGCGACTCGGTGCCGTCGACGGTGATGGTCTTCTGGTGGGTGTAGTTGAACGAGCTCGAGGACCAGACCACGCCGACGCCGCCGTTGGTCAGCGTGTCGTAGGCGGACTGGTTCTTCGACTGCTCCTTCGAGTCCAGGATGACGCGCACGGTCACGCCGTCGCTCTCGAGGTTGACCAGGTCGCTCTCCACCGTGGTGTCGGTGAGCTCGTACATGGTCATGTCGAGGCTGGTGGTGGCCGAGTTGATGAAGTCGTAGATGGTGGGTTCGGTGGCCGAGCTCGTGTTGAACACGAACGCGGAGTAGGCGTCGGCCGCGTGCGCCGGGTAGGCGGCGAGCGCGGACGCGGCGACGAGGCCGGTGATGACGGCGGTCTTGTGGAACGCGCGGGCGTTCATGAGGGTTCTGCTCCTTCAGCGGTTTCGCCGTGCCGGTGGGTAGTCGGCGCGGATCCCGTGTCCGGGGTGCTTCCAGATCACCACGTGATCACGACTCAGTACACTGAATCCACATGGAGCCCGAATGTCGGTCCCGTAACAGTTCCGTGAATCAGCTTCCGAACCGTTGACGTGTGCGATATTCTGAAATGTTAGGCCTCTGACTTTGTGAAGTTTTGCTGAAACGGCTGCGGCCCCCGCTCGCCCAGAAGCGGGGGCCGCAGCCGTGTGCACGACGCCGGTGCGCCGCGGACTACTCGGCGGTGCCGCCCGCATAGTCGGAGGCGAACTGCGTCTCCACGACCTTCTCGACACCGGTGTCGGTGAGGATGATGCCGAGCTCGCGGTTGGCGGTCAGCGAGTTCGAGGTCCAGTTCATCGAACCGATCTCGACGGCCGCGTCGGACAGGCCGTAGTCGGCCACGACCGCCTTGGCGTGGATGTAGTAGCCGGTGCTGCTGGAGTAGCCGACGACGGTGCCGCCGGCCGCCTTGATCTCGGAGACCTCGGACGAGTAGTCGGCCGGGTCCTCGACCACGACGCGCACGGTCACGCCGGCCTCGGCGCGGGCCACGACGGCGTTGATGAGGGCGGAGTCGCTGAACTCCTCCTCCTCGATGTCGAGCGTCTTGGTGGCGCCGTTGATGATCGACAGCAGCCGGGACTGCGCGGTGGTCGGCGACCAGAGCAGGTTGTCGCCGTCGCCGGGGGTGATGGCGGTGTTGGCGTAGTCGGCGTTGAAGACCTTCTCGATCGCGGCCACGTCGACCTGGTTGGTGTCGATGACGCCGTAGTCGCAGCTGGTCGTGTAGTACTTCGAGGTCAGGTTGCCGGTCAGGATCATCGACTCGTCGCCGTCGATCGTGATCGTCTTCTGGTGGGTGTAGGTGAAGCGCGAGGTGTTGGACTCGACGACGCCGACGCCGGCCGCCTTGAGCTTCGAGATCGCGGTGGCGTTGTACGAGGTGTGCTGGCCGTCCAGCACGACGCGGACGGTGACGCCGGCCTCCTCGCGGGCGATCAGGTCGTTCACGGCGGTGGTGTCGACGAGCTCGTACATGGTCATGTCGAGCGTCGTGGTCGCCGAGTTGATGAAGTTGTAGATCGTCGGCTCGGTGGCCGAGCTCGTGTTGAACACGAAGCCGGTGTAGTTGCTGGTGGCGGCGTGCGCCGGGAAGCCGGCGAACGCGGTGGCGGCGAGGCCGCCGGCGAGGGCGAGGGCGGTCTTGCGGAACGCACCTATGCGCATGGGGGAAGACTCCTTCAGCGGATGTGCCGTGCCCGTGGGTAGCAGGCGCGGTTGTGCCGTGTTCGGGGGCGGTCCTAGCGCACCACTCCCCGATGACTCAGCACACTGAATCCACGTGGAGCCGGAATGTCGGTCCCGTAACGATTCCGTGAATCAACTTCCGCAATATTGACGTCTGCGATACGCTGAAAAGTTGGACCCATACCTAATCTCAGGGATCCGCCGGGAGAAACGGACATCAGGGTACGAAAAGGCGGCCGCGCGTCGGCGGCGGGGTGTTCGGGGGCGGAGCGGGCGTCAGGAGCCGGCGGCGCCGCGCAGCGGCCAGGCCCGGCGGACGCGGCGCTCCCAGGCGCGGCGGGCCCGGCCGGCGGCGGTCGGGTCGGCGGACTGCTCGACCCCGGACGAGGTGAAGGTGGCGGTGACGACGGTGCCGGCCCGGTAGCGCGGCGCGCGCACGATCAGCGAGTCGGCCAGTTCCCGGGCGATGAACAGCCCGCGGCCGCCCTCGGCGTCCAGATCGGCCTCGACCTCTTCGCGCTCCGGCACCACGCCGAGGCCGCGCCACTTCCCGGCGTCCTTGACGGTGCACTCGACGGCGCATCCGGCCGGGGTGGGCTTGCGGCGCAGCACCAGCTGGACCGGGCCGCTGCCGTGCCGCAGCGCGTTGCCCGCGAGTTCGCTGATCACCAGGGCGGCGTCCCCCGCGCGCTCGGACAGCCCCCAGCGCTCCAGCGCTCCGGCGGTGAGCCGACGGGCCTCCGCGAGCGCGGCGGGCGCGGTCAACTCCGTGACGACGAGCCCCAGCACCAACTGGGGACTGATCGAGCGTACGGAACGCACGCCCATGGCCGAGACCAAGACTCGGCGCGCTATGCGGCTTGACTGACGCGCCACGGTTGTTCCACTCCAGCGGGCTCGAAGCGATTCGGTTCTGGGCCGTACCACGTACGACCGCCACCGCGACCCTTCACCGCCAACCCTTACGCCGCACTCGTCTCAGGGTGGTCGGCCTTCCGCGAAAAAGGCGATCCACGTACCCGCCGCCTCGGGTACTCTCCGCGTCCACACCCTCACTCACTGCTTCCTAAGCTGCAGGTCACCGTGGGTGTCGGGGGCGAATCGCGAACCTTGGTACGGACCGAAGAGTATCGGCCGCAGCCCGGCTCCGATAGCCCCGCGCTGTCACAAAATAGCCGCGGAGACCCGGCCGGATCCGCCGACGGGACGGCGGGACGCAATTGCATACGTACGTTGAACACGTTCCCGCCGGTCGGAGGCGGGAACGCCGCTCAACTCATTGTGAAGCGCTGGACGTGCCCGAACCGGTCTCGTAGTCGGGATTGGCGGTGACGCACGCGGTGCCGTTCGCGCCGTTCTCCTCGTAAGAGTCGCTCGGTACCGAGATCGCCGCGCTCGCCGAGTAGCTGCTGCCCGCCGTGGAGTACGTGGCGCCGGTCGTCCAGTCGGTGCCGATGGTCAGCACGAGCGTCGTGCCCGTGCCGGTCTCCTGAAGCGCCGAGGCGGGCAGGTCGAGGTCGGCGGCCAGCTCCTCGGCCGCGCTCGCCTCCTTGGCCGCGTAAACGAGCGTTGTCGAGGCCTGCGTCGTCGTGGCGTCGCTGCCCGAGCTGTAGACGAAGCCGTCCTGGAAGACCTGCTCGACGACCGTCTGGTAGCGGTTGGTGGTGCCGGAGGCGTTGACGACGGTCACGTGCATCGGGTGCTTGAGCGCGGCGGCCTCCTCGGAGGCGTTCGGCGTCGAGGACTTGGTCGCGGAGGCGGACGCGGAGGACGAGGCGCTCGCGCTCGACGACGCCGAGGCCGTGGAGCTGGAGCTGGAACTCGCCGACGCGGAGGTGGAGGCGGACGCGGACGCCGTGGAGCCGGCACTGCCGGAGGTCGTGAAGGACTTGTCCTTCTGGATGTCCTGGAAGATCGTCTGCGCGTCGGACGAGGCCTCGACCCGGCTCTGGTAGCTGGAGTCGCCGGTGTCGGTGTCCTGCTGCCACGGCATCGTCAGGAAGGTGGTGCGGTCCGCGTCCACCTCGCCGAAGTCGTTGGCCAGGCTGAGCAGGGCCGTCGCGCTGTCCAGGCCGTTGTCCACGGTCGTGTACTGGGTGACCGTCTCGGCTATCGATTGCAACTCACTGAGGTTCGTCAGCGTGGCGCTGGCCTTGACCTTGCGCAGCAGCGAGGACAGGAAGATGTGCGTGGCCTGCTCGCGGCCGAGGTCGGAGCCGTCGAAGAAGGCGTGCCGGGTGCGCAGGAACTGCAGCGCCTGCTTGCCGGAGACGTTGCTGGTGCCGCCGCTGATCGTCAGGCCGGAGTACGGGTCGTGCACCGAGGCGGAGACGCAGACCGGGACGCCGCCGAGCTCGGTGGACAGGTCCTCGACGCCGGAGAAGTCGAACATCATGTAGTGGTCGATGGTGATGCCGGTCAGCTTGACCATGGCCGCCACGCTGCAGGACGCGCCGTACTGCAGCGCGCTGTTGACCATCCCGCGGCCGCCGCCCGCGCAGTCCGGCAGCTCGGTCTCGGTGTCCCGGGGTATGGAGAGCACGGTGACGTTGCTGCGGTCGGCGGACAGGTGCACGACCATCTCGCTGTCCGCGTTGGCGCCGGAGCCGCAGTCCCCGCCGAGGCCGCAGTCCGCGGCGGTGTCCCGGGTGTCCGAGCCGATGAGCAGGATGTTGATCGGCGAGCGGCCGTACGCGTCGACCGTCTCGGCGGGTTCGGTGAATCCGGCGGGCAGCAGCGCGGTGTGCTTGAGGTTGCGCGTCAGGTGCTGGATGTCCCAGGCGGCGAGGCCGAAGACGGTGGCGGCGCCGAGCGCGGTGGTCGCGGTGACGGCCAGCAGCGCGATCTTGATCCGGCGGCGGCGCCTGGCCCGGCGGGCGCGCAGGATCGCCCGCTCCCCCTCCGGAGCCTGTTCGCTCTCCAGTTCGGATTCCGGCGCGGCGGCCGTCTCGTCAGGACCCTCATACGCGTCGTCGGCGCTCTCTCCCACGATGACTAGTGACGTCCGACCTAACCAGGTGGTTGCGAATTCGAGTTAAGAAGACCCTTAACACGTTAAACGCGGGTGAAGAGCCGGTCACGCAGCAGCGCGAGCAGCGTGATGGAGACGGCGAGCAGCACCAGGCTGAGCACGATCGCGGACTGCGGGTCGGTCTGGAAGGCCAGGTACACGGCCAGCGGCATGGTCTGCGTGGTGCCCGGGAAGTCACCCGCGAAGGTGATGGTGGCGCCGAACTCGCCGAGCGCGCGGGCCCAGGAGAGCACCGCGCCCGCGGCGATGGCCGGAAGCAGGTTCGGCAGCGTGATCCAGCGGAAGATCTGCCAGCGGTCGGCGCCGCTGGTGGCCGCGGCCTCCTCCAGCGCCGGATCGAAGCCGTGCAGCGCGGCCTCGACCGAGATGACCAGGAACGGCAGCGCCACGAAGGTCTCGGCCATGATCACGCCGGCGGTGGTGAACGGCAGCGTGATCCCGAACCAGCGGTCCAGGGTGCCGCCGAGGATTCCCTCCCGGCCGAAGACGAGCAGCAGCGCCATGCCGCCGACCACCGGCGGCAGCACCAGCGGCACGGCGACCAGCGCGCGGGCCAGGCCGCGGCCGGGCAGCCTGGTGCGCGCCAGCAGCCAGGCCAGCGGCACGCCGAGCACGAGGCTCACGCCGGTGGCCGCCGTCGCGCACTCCAGCGACAGCCGCAGCGCCGTCCACGTGTCGGTGCCGGAGATCTCCGACGACAGGCTGCGCCACGGCGTACGCACCAGCAGCCCGATCACCGGCAGCGTCAGGAACGCCAGGCCGATCAGGGACGGCGCCAGCAGAGCGATCGGGGCGCGGCCCTGTCCCAGCCGCCGCCCCGAACGCCTCGCCGCGTCGCGCCGTTCGCTCACGGAGCCTGGAATCCGGCCTTGAGCAGGACCTGCTCGCTGGAGGAGGAGAGGATGAAGCTGACGAAGGCCTGCGCCAGCGTCGTATTCGAGGCGCCCTTGAGCACGTCGATCGGGTAGGAGTTGACCGCGGTCGAGGCGGTGGAGAAGACGACGCCGTCCACCTTGTCCCCCGCGCCGACGATGTCGCTGTGGTAGACCAGCGCCGCGTCCACCTCGCCGAGCTCTACCTTCGTCAGCGCGCTGGTCACGTCGGTCTCGTAGGTCACCGGCGTGAGCGAGACCTTCGCGGCGGCCAGCGCCTTGACGGCCGCGGAGCCGCAGGGCACGGTCTTGGCGCACAGCGCGACCTTGATCCCGGACTTGGTCAGGTCGGACAGCGTGGCGATGGCCTTCGGGTTGCCCGGGGCGACCGCGATCTCCAGGGTGTTCTTCACGAAGACGGTCGGGGTGCCGGTGGTGTTCCCGGCCTTCTCGACGGTCTGCATGGTGGACTGGTTGGCCGAGGCGAACACGTCGGCCGGGGCGCCCTGGTCGATCTGCGCGGCGAGGGTGTCGCTGCCGCCGAAGGAGAACTTCACGGTGGTGCCCGGGTGCTCCTTCTCGAACGTGCCCGCCAGCGCGGTGAAGGTCTTCTGCAGCGAGGCCGCGGCGAACACGGTGATCGTACCGCTCAGCGCCTGCGTGCTCGCGGAGGCCGAGCCGGAGGACGTGGCGGTGGTCGAGGAGGACGAGGAGCAGCCGGCCAGGGCGGCGCCGGCCAGGGCTATCGCGGCCGCCGCGGCGGCCGGGCGCAGCAGACGGGGACTGGTGAGCGTGGGCATCAGGGTTCGATCCGTTCCACGAGGACGTTGGTGGACTTGACGACGGCGACCGAGAGCACGCCGGGCTCCAGGCCCAGCTCGTCCGCCGCCTCCCGGCTCATCAGCGAGACGATCTTGTGCGGCCCGGCCTGGATCTCCACCTGCGCCATCACCCCGTCCCGCACGACCCGGGTGACGATCCCGCGCATCCGGTTGCGGGCCGAGGACACCGCGCCGTAGCGCTCGCGCATCTCGGTGTCCGCGAAGCTCGCGGCGAAGGCGGCCAGGTCGGGGCCCGCGATGGTGCGGTGCCCGCCGCTCTCCCCGCCCCGGTCGGCGGGCAGCCGGCCCGCGTCGATCCACCGCCGGACGGTGTCCGGACTCACGCCGAGCAGCTCGGCGGCCTCGCCGATCCGGAAAGCTCGCATTTGCGTCACGGTCATCGAGACTAGTGCCGCAGTTGCGGGTTTTCTCGGCGAGTTCGCCCGCAACTGCGAGCTGTTATCGGATCGATGCAAATCAGTGGACGACCGCCGCACGGCCGAGGATCATGGCCGATCGTGACCATCACCGAGAACCACGCCGCGCCGGGGACGCCCGCCCGCAACGGCTTCGCGCTGCCCGCGCCGCGCGGCTCGTGGTTCGACTGGGGCACCCCGGACGACAACGTGGACCCGGTCACGATCTGCCAGTTCCTGTTCCTCGCCGCGTTCGCCGAGGGCCGCGAGCCGCACGCGCACGTGGTCAAGGTCCCGGCGTTCAAGCACGGCACCTGGCGGCTGCCGGCGGGCGCGAAGGTGCTGCGCGAGGCCCGCACCGGCCAGCGCGCGCTGTACGCGGCGGGCGAGGGCTGGAGCCTGTTCGCGCAGCGCTACTACCCGGGCCACGGCGAGGTGACCGTGACCGCGCGCAGCCAGGAGACGGCGCGGCGGATCGCCCAGCAGGCCGCGAAGCTGCTGCGGCGCAAGGTCAAGGAGCGCGACGACCGGGTCAGCCTGGGCTTCTGGCACGCCACCGCGAACGGCGCGGTGAACCAGGAGCGGGCGATCGAGGCGCAGGACTGGGCGCAGCTGCGCGGCAACTACTCCGCGCCGGTGGCCGAGCAGTTCGAGCGGCTGATGCTGCTCAAGCCCGCGGACGTGAGCGGCAAGCTGATCCTGCTGCACGGCCCGCCCGGCACCGGCAAGACGACCGCGCTGCGCGCGCTCGGCCGGGCCTGGCGCACGTGGTGCCGCACCGACTGCGTGCTGGACCCGGAGCGGCTGCTGAGCGAGCCCGGCTACCTGCTCGAGGTCGTGATGGGCGAGGGGCAGCAGGACAAGCGCTGGCGGCTGCTCATCCTCGAGGACTGCGACGAGCTGATCCGCGGCGAGGCCAAGCACACCGCGGGCCAGGCGCTGTCCCGGCTGCTGAACCTGACCGACGGCCTGCTCGGCCAGGGCCAGAACATCCTGGTGGCGATCACCACGAACGAGCCGCTGGACCGGCTGCACCCGGCCGTGGTGCGCCCGGGCCGCTGCCTGGCGCAGATCGAGGTCGGACCGCTCAGCGCGGCCGAGGCGGCCACGTGGCTCGGCGGCGGCGAGAGCTTCGCCCGCGGCCTGACCCTGGCTGAGCTCTACGCGCTCAAGGCCGGGCGCGAGGGGCTCGGCACGATCACCGCCGAGCCCTCCACCGGGCAGTACCTCTGAGCCGCCTGACGCAGCGTCAGGCGGGTCAGGCGGGCACCGAGAGCGTGATCCCGCACTCCGCCGCGACGACCGCGGCCGCCTTCTTCATCGTGGCCAGGTCGGCTTGCGGCGACAGGCTCTGGCCCGGGTCGTCGTGCACGTCCCCGGCCGCGGCCGCGAGCACGTCGACGTCGTGCGCCAGCTGGAACTCCCGGTTGCCGGTGAGCGAGCCGTACAGATCGCTGCTCACGTGCCCGTAGGCGCTGTAGTCGATCTTGTAGACCTGGACGACGTGCCCGCTGGCGTAGCGCTTGGTGCCCACGCTGTACGAGCCGTTCGGCACGAAGCGGGTCCACGCGGACTCGACCTTCGCGCAGATCGCACTGGTCTGCGCGGCGCTGTTGACGGCCGGACCGGTCGCCGTGGCGAGCGCGGGCGCGGCGGCGTTCGTGGTGTCGGCGCACCCGGCGAGCGTCAGCGCGGGCAGCGCCAGCGCGGCCAGCAGCACCCGCGCGCGACGGCGGTGGAACGGATGTGATCGTGGTGCAGTGCCCTGAGACACGGTCTGTCTCCTCCTACTTCCCGTGCAGCAGGAAGAAACCGTAGCAGGCAATGGTCTGGGCGTCCTTGATCGTGCCGTCGCGCAGCATCTTCTCGACGTCCGGGCGGCTGAACCAGGCGTGCCGCATGTCCTGCTCCTCGTGCTCGCGGTCCAGGTCGCCGTGCTCGAGATCGGTGGCCAGGTAGACGTGGCCCGCCTGGGAGGAGAAGCCGGGCACGCACCACAGCTCGCCGAGCAGCTCCCAGGTGCCGCCGCGCAGCCCGGTCTCCTCCAGCAGCTCGCGCTGGGCCAGCTCCAGCGGCTCGCCCATCCGGCGGTCCGGGTAGGTGCCCATCGGGAACTCCCAGGACCGCTCGCCCATCGGGTAGCGGTACTGCTCGACCAGCCAGAACCCGTCGTTCTCGTAGGGCACGACGACCGCGTAGTTGCCCTTGTCGACCACGCTGTAGATGCCCGGCGAACCGTCCGCACGCTCGATCGCGTCCTCGCGCACGCTGATCCAGGGGTTCTCGTACACCACGCGGCTGGACACGGTCCTGATGTCCTTGATCTCCGTCACGCGGCCCACGGTATCGGCTCCGGGTGACCGGTGCGTTCCACTGGCGTGACCGGCTCGCGCGGAGTTAGGTGGGAGTCGGCGCAATCACCCTCGATGGAGAGGCAGTGTCATGAAAGTGACCGATATCGCTCCCGGTACACCGTGTTGGACGCAGCTGGGCACCTCCGATCTGGAGGCCGCGAAGAACTTCTACGGCGCGCTGTTCGGCTGGACCGCGGAGACCAATCCGAACCCGCAGGCCGGCGGCTACACGATGTTCCTGCTGGACGGCAGCCCCGCCGCGGCCGCCGCCCCGCTGATGAACCCGAACCAGCCGGTCGCCTGGATCGTCTCCTTCGCGACACCCGACGTCGACGAGGCCGCGGCCGTCGCGCAGAAGGCGGGCGCGCAGGTCTGGATGGGCCCGATGGACGTGATGGACGTCGGCCGCTGGGCGCTGCTGAGCGACTCGTCCGGCGCCGCGTACGCGCTGTGGCAGGCGAGGCAGTTCAAGGGCTTCGGCGTGATGGACGAGCCCAACGCCTTCGGCTGGCTGGACGGCGGGACCCGCGACGTGCCCGGCTCGCTCACGTTCTACCGGGAGACGCTCGGCTGGGAGGTCACGGCCGAAGACGAGTATCCGATGGTGGCCGTGGGCGGGAGGATGTTCGGCGGCCTGATGAAGATGACCGACGACGTGTTCCCGCCCGAGGTGCCCGCGCACTGGAACCCGTACTTCGTCGCCACGGACGTGGACGCGACGGCGGCGAAGGTGCGCGAACTCGGCGGGAACGTGCTGCACGGGCCGGTGGACGTGGAGATGGAGAACGGACCGCGGATCGCCGTGCTGCAGGACCCGCAGGGCGGCGTGTTCGGCGTCTTCAAGCCGCGCGGCTGACGCTCGGCCGAACTGACCCGGTATCAGAGACGCGGGTGGGCCCGGCAGCGCGCCGGGCCCACTCCTCGTCTCATGTCTCAGGTCACCGAGCTGTAGGCGACCACGCCGCGGCGGATCAGGTCCACCGCCTCGCGCGCGGCCTGCCGCACGCCGGTCGCCTGGTCCCCGGCCGCGGCGTCGGCGATCTGGCCGAGCAGGTCGATCAGCATCTTGCACCAGCGCACGAAGTCGCCCGCGGGCAGGCCCACCTCGTCCAGCACCGCCTCGAGCCGGTGCCCGGAGGCCCAGCGGTAGGCGGCCCAGGCGAAGCCGGTGTCCGGCTCGCGCTGGAAGTCGAGGTCGTAGTCCCCCTCGAGGTTGTGCGTCTCGAGCCAGATCCGCATCGTGCGCTCGATCGCCTCCCGGGCCGGGCCCTTCGGCACCCGCGGCGGCGGCGCGTCGTCGCTGATCCGGGCCTCGTACACGAGCAGCGAGGCGGCGCACGCCAGCTCGGCCGCGTTCAGGCCGTCCCACACGCCCTCGCGCAGGCACTCGGCCGCGACGAGGTCGAGCTCCGAGTAGAGCCGCGCGAGCCGGCGGCCCGGCTCCGTGACCCGCTCGCCGTCCAGGTAGCCGAGCACCGTCAGCACCGAGCAGACGCGGTCGAAGGTGCGCGCGATCGAGTTCGTGCGGCCGCGCACCCGGCGCTCGAGCTGCTCGGTCTCCCGCTGCAGCCGCCAGTACCGCTCGGCCCAGCGCGCGTGGTTCTCCCGGTCGTCGCAGCCGTGGCAGGCGTGCTGCCGCAGGGCCGCGCGCAGCCGGTTGATCTCCGCGTCGTCCGCCGCGTCGGCCCGCTGGCGGCGCGGCCGGGTCGGCTTGACCCCCTCGTCCCCCGCCTTCGTGCGCAGCGTGGACGCCAGGTCGCGGCGGGACTGCGGGGACTTCGCGTTGAAGTTCTTCGGGATGCGCATCCAGAACTGCGGCTCCACCGGCACCGGGAAGTCCAGCATCGACAGCCGCACCACCTGCCGCTCGGCGGTCAGCACGACCGGGCGCGGCCCCTCCTTGCCGGTGTCCAGGCCCGGATCGAGCACCACGGCCAGACCGGCGCGGCGACCGGACGGCACCGTGATCACGTCGCCTGGCTTGAGCTTCTCCACCGCCTGCGCGGCCGAGGCCCGGCGGGAGGCCGAGTTCTGCCGGGACAGCTCCGCCTCGCGGTCGGACAGCGCCCGGCGCAGCGCCGCGTACTCCTCGAAGTCGCCGAGGTGGCAGGTCATCGACTCCTTGTACCCGGCCAGCGCCTCGTTGTTGCGCTTGAGCTGCCGGGTCAGCCCGACCACCGCGCGGTCCGCCTGGAACTGCGCGAACGAGCTCTCCAGCAGCGCCCGGGCCCGCGCCGTGCCCACCTGGCCGACCAGGTTCACGGCCATGTTGTACGACGGCTTGAAGGACGAGCGCAGCGGATACGTACGCGTGGACGCGAGACCGGCCAGCGCACGCGGATCGAGGCCGGGCCGGTACAGCACGACCGCGTGCCCCTCGACGTCGATACCGCGCCGCCCGGCACGCCCCGTCAGCTGCGTGTACTCGCCCGGCGTGACATCGACGTGCGCCTCGCCGTTCCACTTCACCAGCGACTCGAGCACCACGGAGCGCGCCGGCATGTTGATGCCGAGCGCCAGCGTCTCCGTCGCGAAGACCGCCTTGACCAGCCCCTGGACGAACAGCTCCTCGACGATCTCCTTGAACGTGGGCAGCATCCCGGCGTGGTGCGCGGCCACGCCCCGCTCCAGCGCGTCCAGGAAGTCGTGATATCCCAGCACGTTGAGATCCTCGCGCGGGATCTCGTTGGTGCGGGCGCTCACATGCGCGCGCACCTTCAGCCGGTCCTCCTGGCTCAGCAGCCGGACGTTCGAGCGCAGGAACTGCTGCACCGCCGCCTCGCACCCGGCGCGCGAGAAGATGAAGGTGATCGCGGGCAGCAGCCCCTCGGTGTCCAGCCGGTCCACCACGTCCACCCGGCTCGGCGGACCGGACCGCCCGCCGCGCCCGACCCCGGCCGACCGCCCGCGCCGCCCCGACGGACCGAGCCGCTCCTCCTGCCGGCAGTAGCGGACCAGTTCCGGATTGACCCGCGCCGCGTCCGGCGTCTCCGGGTCGGCGCCGTTGTAGAGGTCGAAGATCTTCCCGCCCGCCAGCACGTGCTGCCACAGCGGCACCGGCCGGTGCTCCGACACGATGATCGTCGTGGACCCGCGCACCGTCTCCAGCCACTCGCCGAACTCCTCGGCGTTCGACACGGTCGCGGAGAGGGACACCAGCTGCACCGACTCGGGCAGGTGGATGATCACCTCCTCCCACACCGCGCCCCGGAAGCGGTCCGCGAGGTAGTGCACCTCGTCCATCACCACGAACCCGAGCCCGTCCAGCGCCGTGGAGCCCGCGTACAGCATGTTCCGCAGCACCTCGGTGGTCATCACCACCACCGGAGCGTCCCCGTTGATCGAGTTGTCCCCGGTCAGCAGCCCGACGTTCGCGGCCCCGTGCCGCTTCACCAGGTCCGCGAACTTCTGGTTGGACAGGGCCTTGATCGGCGTCGTGTAGAAGCACTTGCGCCCCTGGCTCAGCGCCAGGAACACGGCGTACTCCCCCACCACCGTCTTCCCGGCCCCGGTGGGCGCCGCGACCAGCACCCCGTGCCCCTCGTCCAGCGCGGCACAGCCTTGGACCTGGAACTCGTCGAGCCCGAACGGATACAGAGCGGAGAACTGCGGGAACGGCGAGGCCATGTTCCTCATCCTAGGGGAAGGCTCCGACAGAAGGAGATCGATTTCACGCCCTGCACCCACCGCCGGAGACGGGTCTCATCATGGTGGTTATTGGTGACGGAGGGACGGATGAAACATGAGAGCGGACGGGGGGTCTTGCGGCGGCGCCGTCGGCACGTACGTCCGCAATGGAAAGCCACGTGTCGTTCGTATGAAGCAGAGATCCGGAAGACGAGGCCTTACACGGGTACGACCGTGAGCTGGGATTCCAGCCCCTTGAAGTCGTCGATATTGCGCGTGTACAGAGGCACACCCGCAGCGACCGCGGTGGCCGCGATCAGCAGGTCCAGCCTTCGGGGACGGGGGTTTCGCCCAGCCGCGAGCACGAGCGCGTTCAGATTGCCGTAGACCTGGGCGGCGTCCTCAGTGAACGGAAGCGCCGCCATATTCGCCTGCACCATCAGCAGACGATTGACTCTGAGCGATCGCTCGACGGGATCCGTCGCGTACTGGACGCCGACTGACAGCTCCCCCAACGAGATCGCCGAAACCATGGACTCGACGGGGAGGCTCTCCGGCGAGATTGCCAGGTAGTCGATGAGAACACAGGTGTCGAGCAGCCCGCTGGGCATGCGCTCAGGCATAGTCCTCGTCCCGAATCCGGTCGTCGTCCCCGAAGAATTCATCGACGTCGGCCCTGAATCGGGCGTAGTCGGGATCCGGGCTCAGCGCGAAAATCTTCCGCAGCTCATCGCTGTTCACGGACGTGGGCTTGCGCTCGATCGGCTTGATGACCGCGACAGGCTTCCCGTTCCGAGTAATCGTCAACGTCTCGCCTGCTTCCACCGCGTCCATGACGGCAGCGCTCTCGTTACGCAATTCGCGCTGGGTGATGGTCCGGGATTCAGTTCCCTCCGCACGCTTCATGGCTACAGCGTAGCCCGCAGTGCTACATCCCGCAAAAGGGTTCGACTTCCCGCCGACGTAGGTAGGGCCGGTCGGCAAGCGTCAGTCACCGACCGGCCCTCGCCCCACCTACAGGATGTCCTCCAGCGACGAGGCCTGGTCGACCGGGGTCGGGGTCAGGTCCAGGTCGGTGGCCTCGTCCGGGGAGAGGTTGGCGCCGGGCATGGCGGCGCGTCGGCGGGCGCGGCGGCGGTCGTTGAGTTCGGAGACTCCCACGGCGGCGAAGTAGAGGACGCAGATGGGGGCGGCCAGGGCGGTCATGCCGAAGGGGTCGCCGGTGGGCACCGCGACGGCGCCGAAGATGAAGATGACCAGGACGATGACGCGCCAGTGCTTGCGCATGTTCTTGGAGCTGAGGATGCCGATGAAGTTGAACAGCACCAGGATCAGCGGCAGCACGAAGGAGACGCCGAAGACCATCATCATCTGCAGGATGAAGGTCATGTACTGGCTCGCGTCCAGCAGCGTCGCGCCGCCCGCGCCGCTGAGGAACGTGAGCAGCACGCCCATGATCACCGGGAACAGGTAGTAGCAGACCACCACGCCGGCGACGAAGAGCGGGACGGCCGCGCCGATGAAGGCGAGGCTGTACTTCTTCTCCTTCTTGTACAGGCCGGGCGCGAGGAAGGCCCAGACCTGGTAGAGCCACACCGGGCTGGCCAGCACGATGCCCACGTACATGGCGATCTTGAAGGACAGGCTGACCTGCGCGGTCGGTCCGTTGAAGACGATCGCGCCGTTGGGGCACTGAGCCGTCTTCGTGACGCCGTGCACGCCCTTGATCGAGCAGACCGGGGTCTCCAGCGCGTGCAGCACCTGGTTGCGGAAGACGAAACCGAGCGCCGCGCCGATGAGGATCGCGAGGGCGGCCTTGATCAGCCGGTTGCGCAGCTCCCGGATGTGCTCGCCGAGCGGCATCCGTTCGGCGTCGTCCGCCGAACGCCCAGCCTTGCCTGTCACGTGTAGGTGCCTGCCTTATCCGTCTTCGAGTCCGCTAGCCGTCGCGCCTGGAGACGACGTCCTCGGGGCTCGCCTCGACCACGCGCCGCTTCGGGAGCGGCACGTCGTCGCGCATCGCCTGGCTCTCGGCCTTGAGGATACGGCGCGCCTTGCCGAGATCGCGCATCGCCCCGGGCAGCCGCTTCCAGCCGTACAGCAGCAGCCCGACGACCACGATCAGGAAGAGGGACTCGGTGCGCAGCAGCATCGGTTGCGGCTCCAGGACGGGTTCTCGCCGCCGGGGAGGCGGCCATGCGTGGATCCACGGTCTCAGCGGCCGTGAAACTTTGTCAACGGCGCCGCGATGAAGGTTCGCTGACCGTCGCCTGGTCAAGGGCGTCGGAGATGGGTTTCATCGCCTCGCCGAACGCCTCGGATGCGTCGCCCAACTGCTTGAGCAGCGCCCGGGCCGCCTTCCACACCGGCCAGGCGCACGCCGCGATCGCGATCAGGGCGAGCAGCGCGAGGGCGGAGTACACGATCACCCAGGTCCAGACGGTCACGCGCCCGAGCCTACCGGGTCCGGGTCCCGCCGCGTCGGCTAGCCGAGCGCCCGCCCCGCGAAGTCGTAGGCCTGCGCGTAGTCGACCACGAGCCGGGCGGTGCTGCCGGTGGGGTGCACCCGGTACGGGCTGAAGGTGTGGATCGGGATCAGCACCTTCGGGTTGATCATCCGGACGAACTCGTGCAGGTCGTCCTGGTAGGCGTGGCCGGAGCAGCCGATCCGGCGCAGCGGCACGCCGAGCTTGGCCAGCCAGTCGACGAACAGCTGCCAGCGCGGCTCGAAGGGGCCGAGCGGCTCGCCGTTCGCGTGCACGAAGACGCTGTTCGGGCCGAACGGCATGTCGAGCAGGCTGGGGATGTCGTCGGCGTCGAGCTGGACCACGAACCTGCCGGGCGTCTCGCGCACCGCGTCGAGGCCGACCTCGTCCACGGAGAGGGCGGTGTCGAAGCCCGCGGCGCGCAGGAAGGCGGCGGTGCGGGCCGGGTAGAGGACGCGCCGCCCGGCCGCCTCGGCGATCGCGGTGAAGTCGCGGACCCGGTCGAAGTCGCGCGGGTACATCGCCAGCATGACGAGGTCGGGGTTGCCGGCGAGTTCGGCCTCGAACATGGAGTTCACGTCGACCTCGGTGCGCAGCGGGTGGATCTCCTCCCAGCTGAGCGTGGTGCCCTCGGTGACCAGCACGTCCGCGCCCGCGACGGCCTCGGCGAAGCCCCAGGACAGCTCGGGGCGGTGGCCGTGGAAGCGGAAGTCGCCGGTGAAGGCGAGCACGCCGTCGCTGGTGGTCACCCGGTAGCCGCTGGCGCCGGGCACGTCGTGGTCCACGTCGAAGCGCTCCACGGTCATCGGGCCCACGGTCAGCGCCTCGCCGACCGCGACCGGCCGCCAGTCCGTCTCCCCCGCGAACGCGCGCGGCCCGGGCAGCGGCTCCTGGCCCTTCTCCAGCGCGTTCATCATGGCGATGGTGTCCGGCGAGGCGTGCACCGGGACCTCGGGACGGACGAAGCCGACCAGGCCCACGTGGTCGATGTGCGGGTGCGTGACGAACAGCGAGGTGGGCTCGACCTGCTCGCCGAGCCGGTCGCCCGCGGCCAGCGCGGTCGGGTCGAACAGGCCCGGGATCGCCGGGGCGGCGCCGACCCGCAGCCGGTCGGCCAGTTCGCGCCCGGGCCGCGGCGCCGCCGGGACCCGGAACAGGTCCCCGTCCTTCGGGATGTCAAGACCCAGGTCCAGCAGGACCCGGTGCCCCCCGTCCCTGATCAGGACCTTGCTGGAGCCGATGACCCCGACCCCGCCCCAGAACTCCACACTGGCCGACACCGCGTTACTTCCTCACTGTGTATCTACTCACGTGCGCGGGCACACCGGGCACCGGACGCCGCGTCAGGCCGCGACGGCGGCGGAGCGCGGGTCGGCGACCCAGGCGTGGATCGCGGGCAGCAACCGCTCGACGACGGGGGCTTGCGCCGTCGCCGGGCCGTCGGCTCGACCGAACCGATCAATGTACCCCGCGGCGCCGCCGATCTCAACCGCGGGCGCGAGGTCGTTGTAGTAGTGGTCGCCGAGCGAGAACAGCCGCCAGGGCCGGTCGCGCAGGTCGTCGCCGAGTTCGCGGCGCAGCAGCCGGCGCAGTCCGTCCGGCTTGGCCGCCCCGGGGACGAGGTCGTCGAAGGCCTCTGCGACGCCCATCCGGTCCAGCAGCGCGTCGAGTCCGGGCCGCGGGCTGTTGGTGGCCAGCAGCACCCGTACGGTGCCGCGCAGCGCGCTGAGGGCGGCCACCAGCGGGGTGACGACGTCGAGCTCGCATGTCGGGTCGAGCATGTCCTGCCGGGAGCTGCGGAACGCCGCCTCGGTGACGTCCGGCGGGAGGCCGTGGCAGCGCTTGGCCAGGCCCTGCGCCGCGCCCCAGGCGTCCACGGCCTCGCGCAGCGCGGCCGCCTCGACGGTGTCGGTGCTCTGTCGCGCGGCGGCGACGCCCTCGGCGAGGTAGCGCTCGAAGACGTCCAGGTAGTGCCGGGCCTGCGCGGTGGGCAGGGCCTCGGCGATCCGCCGGGCGTAGCGGCGGACGGGTTCGTCGCCGCGGTAGACGGTGCCGTCGAAGTCGACGACGAGGACCAGCTCGGTCATGGAGTGCGCATTTCTAGCCGCGGGCTACTTCACGGAGCCGGCGGCGGAGAGCGCGCCGCGGATGAAGTGGCGCTGCAGCAGCAGGAAGAAGACGATCAGCGGCAGGGTGGTGAACGTGGCCGCGGCGGCCAGGCCCGGGATGTCCGTGCCCACGTCGCTGGCGAAGCCGGACAGGCCGACCTCGACCGGCTGCACGTTGGTGCTGTTGGTCATGATCTCGGGCCACAGGAAGGAGTTCCACGAGGTCATGAAGACGTTGATGGCGATCAGCGCGAGCGCCGGGCGCACCGCCGGGACGCCGATGTGCCAGAGCACGCGCAGCCGCCCGGCCCCGTCCACGGAGGCGGCGTCCAGGATCTCCTGAGGCATCGTCACGAAGAACTGGCGCACCAGGAAGATGCCGAACACGCTCGCGCCCCACGGGACGATCTGGATCCAATACGTGTTCACCCAGTGGATGTCCGTGGCCAGCACGTAGTCCGGGATGATCAGCACCGTGCCCGGCATCATCAGCACCGAGAGCACCAGCAGCGTGAGGAACTTCTTGCCGCGGAAGCGCAGCACCCCGAAGGCGAATCCGGCCAGCACCGACGTGACCAGGCACAGCAGCACCGTGGCCGAGGCGATGAAGACCGTGTTGAGGAAGAACCGCACCCACGGCGCCTCGTTCCAGGCCCGCGACCAGTTCGACCAGTTCCACTCCGGGATCAGCTCCGGCGGGAAGCGGTAGAAGCCGCCCGGGTTGGACGTGGAGATGACGAAGGTCCAGTAGAACGGGAAGACGAACGCCAGGCCCAGCAGGATGGCGAGGGCCTTGCGCACCGCCGACCAGCCGCGCCACGCGCCGCCGAGGCGGCGTGCGGAGCGGAGCGGAGCCCCGCCCGCGGGCTTGTGGCCCGCGTGCGGAGCGTCCTGGGTGGTGCTGCTCACGAGTCGGCCTGCTTCTTCTGGAGGCAGGCGGTCTGAGCGGTGTTGAGAGCGCTGGTGGCGTTGGTTCCGGAGAGGCCGGCCTGCAGGGCCGTGGCCAGCAGGGTGCCGCAGTCGTCGACCCATTCCTGCGGCGGGTCGGTGAAGGCGGTGTTCAGGCCGCCGATGATCTGCGACACCCAGGGGTTCTCGGTCAGGTAGGAGCTCATCGCCGGCTGGGTCAGCGCCTGCGCGGTGACCGGCAGGTAGCCGGTGCCCGCGGCCCACACGGCCTGCGCGGCCGGGCTGGTCTCGTACTGCAGGAACTGCCAGGCGGCGGCCTGCTGCTGCGCGGTGGCCGAGCTGAACACGAAGAAGTTGCCGCCGGCCATCTCGTCGGTCTGCGGGACCGCGGTCGTGGTCAGCTTGAACTTGCCGCCGACGGCCTGGTTCTCGTAGTAGTAGCCGGCCGAGGAGGAGATGTCGGCCAGGCCCTTCTGCCCGCCCAGCGCGGTCTCGCCCGGGTAGTTGGTGCCGGTGGCCAGCGCGCCCTTGCTCTTCAGGTTCTGCAGGTACTGCAGGGCCTTGACCATGGCGGACGAGGTGAACTGCGGCGAGCCGTCGGCGGCGTAGGGCTGGCTGCCGTTGGACGCGGCGAGCTCCTCCAGCCACTCCTCGCCCGAGGTCTGCGCGCTCGGGTCGATGGTGATGCCGGTGACGCCGTTCTTGGAGGCGGCCTCGAGGTCGGTGGCGAAGGTGTTCCAGTCGGTGGCCGCGGTCAGCCCGTCCGCCGAGAGCATCGCCGAGTTGTAGAAGATGACCTGCAGGCTCTTGCCGATCGGCCACATCGCGAGGGTGCCGTCCGGCAGGTAGAGGTCCTTCTGCACGCCGGTGTAGAAGGTGGACAGCTGGGCCGGGGTCTTGGTGCCCGCCAGGGTGCTGATCGGGACGATCTTGCCGCTGGTCTCCAGCTGGTCGGCGAAGCTCTCGTAGCCCTGGCCGATGGTCGGCTCCTGGCCCGCGGCGACCTCGGCCTTGAGCTTGGTCTCCAGCGCGCCGTAGTTGGCCTCCGGCACCGACTTCACGGTGATGTTCGGGTACTTGGCCTCGAACGCCGTGATCTCCTTGGCGAACGTCTTGCCCAGCGAACTGGTGGCGGTGTACGCGTCGGCGACGGTGATGGTGACCGGGCCGGTGACCGTCGGCAGCGGCGAACCGCTCGCGGTGCTCGCCGTGCTGGTGGTTCCGCCGCCGGCACACGCGGACGCGGCAAGGCCGAGCGCCGCTATCAGGGCTGCCCCGGCGACCCGGCGGGACCGGATCGCGGGAGCGGTGGCACGGATTCGCATGATGTGCGAATTCTCCTTCTGCATGGATGCGGGTATTGACATGCTGCTGCGTGCAGGGTCCTGCTGGTGGTGCGGCCGGCGCCGGGTCACGAGGTGAGCCCGCCGCCCCCGACGTCGGTGCGCCGTCGGACGAGTGTGAACAGGATCGTGATCAGGAACAGCACGACGGCGAGCGCGGCGCCGTAGCCGGTGTCCCCGAGCACGATCCCCTCCTTGTAGACCAGGAAGCTCAGCGTCGTGGTGGCGTTGTCCGGGCCGCCGCCGCTGGTCAACAGGTAGAACTGGGTGAAGGCCTGCAGCGAGGTGATCGAGGTGATCACGACGATGAACGCGGTCACCGGGCGCAGCTGCGGCCAGGTGACGTACCAGAACTCGCGCCAGGGCCCGCAGCCGTCGACCCGGGCCGCCTCGCCGGTCTCCTCGGAGATCACGGCCAGGCCGCCGAGGAAGACCAGCGTGGTGAAGCCGACCTCGTGCCAGACGCTGAACAGGATCACCGAGGGCATCGCCGTGCTCTGCGACTGCGTCCACTGCGAGGCGGGCAGGTGCAGCAGGTGCAGCAGGTAGTTGGCGAAGCCGAACTGCGGGTTGAAGATCCAGACCCAGATGATCGACGTGGCGATCAGCGGCGTCGCGTGCGGCAGGTAGACCATGACCCGGGCCGCCCCCATCGCCTTGCCGCCGCGCATCAGCAGCAGCGCGAGGCCCAGCGAGACCCCGGTGCCCAGGACGATCATGCCGACGGTGAAGTAGAGCGAGTTCAGCAGCGTCTGCGCGAAGGTCGGGTCCACGTTGGTGAACAGGTCCCGGTAGTTGCCCAGGCCCTTGTACGTGGACAGCGCCGGGTTGAGCACGTTCCAGTGCCACAGCGAGACGTAGAACGTGTAGAAGGTCGGGACGATCACGAAGCCCGCGAAGATCAGGACCGCGGGGGCGGAGTACAGCCAGCCCATCGGGGTGTTGCGGAAGTCCCGGGCGCTGCGCCGCGTGCGGGGGCGCGGTGCCGGGGCCGTGCTCTGCGAAACCCCGGCGGGCGGGGCGACTGTCTCTGCCACGCCTTGAGTGAATCTTGGCTACATTACGAGTTGACTAACAGCTCAAAAACAATCGGGCAACAGGCTTGAGAAATTCGGCGGAATCTGATGTCCTGTAATGTTTGGCAGACCTAGGCGCGATGTCAGAGTACTGAATTAGCATCCGTACCCGGCGAGCGCCGCGGCCGCCGTGCCCTGGACCGCCGCCGCGAACCCGGCCGGGCCGACCACCGTCACGCTCTCGCCGAGCCGCAGCACCAGACGCCGGATCCGGTCCTGGTCCGGCGCGCGCAGCGCCACCCGCAGGCCGCCGCTCGGCAGCTCCTGCACCGACTCGCAGGGGTAGTACTCCGGTACCCAGCGCGCGTTCGGGGCGAGTTCGAGCTCGATCAGCGGGTCGTGCGAGTCCACCCGCAGCGCCGTGCTCTCCTGCTCCGGAGCGTTCAGCACGTGCTCGGGCACGTTCGCCGGCTCGTCGAGCACGTCGATCCGCACGACCCGGTCCAGCCGGAACATCCGCCGACCCTGCGAGGAACGGCACCAGGCGTCCAGGTAGGCGCGCCCGGTCAGCATCGAGATCCTTATCGGGTCCACGGTCCGCTCGGTCACCTCGTCGCGCGAGGGCACGTAGTAGCGCAGCCGCAGCGCCCGCCCCTCGGCCTGCGCACGCGAGACCACCTCGAGCACGACGTCCCGCGCCTCGAAGGCCACCGAGAGCCGCTCGGCCGTACCCGCCGCCGACGCCCCGACCGCCGCCTCCAGCTTGCCCAGCGCACGCTCCAGCGCGTCCCGGTCGGCGGTCAGCCCGGGAACCTGCGCCAGCCCGCGCAGGGCCACGAGCAGCGCCACCGCCTCCCGCGTGGACAGCCGCAGCGGCCGGGTGATCTGCTCGACGACGTTGTCCAGATGGATCGCGCCGCCCTCGCCGACGTGCGGCTCCATCAGGTCGTCCGCGAACCCGCCGGGCGTGCCGCAGAACCACAGCACGTTGAGGTCCTTGGCGATCTGCTTCTGGCTCACCCCGAACTCGTCGGCGACCTGCGCCACCGTCACCCCGGGATGGCTGCGCAGATAGGGAACCAGATTGAGCAGCCGCTCGACCTGCTCGACCGCGGTGCTCATGACGCCGCCTCCCACTGCGCGCGCAGCTCAGCCAGATCCTCGTCCACGACCGCGGGCGCCGCGCCGTCCACCTCGGCCTGCGCGAGCGAGCGGAGGTTGCGGATCACCGCCTCCCGCAGCCTCGGCGGCTCCAGCACGACCACGTCCGCACCGAACTCCGCGACGTAGCCCTCGAAGCTGTCCCGGTACGTCAGCACCAGCACGTCCCAGCCGTCCGCGCCCTCCTCGATCGCGCTCGCGCTGCGCCGCAGGGGGAAGCACGTACCCTTGCGCACCTTGACCGTGGCCGTGCCGAGGTCGCCCTCCGGCCGCAGCGCGAAGGCCGCCACCCGGGAGCGCACGTCCAGCTGATCGGGGATCGGATGCTCGGGTGCGCGGCCGGTCAGCATCACCGGACCGGCGATCCGGTCCAGCCGGAAGATCCGCTCGTCGTCCCGGCCGAGGTCGAACCCGGCCATGTACCAGCGGCCGCGCCACGAGTCGATCGTCCACGGCTCCACCTCGCGCGACCGCACCTCGCCGTCCCCGCGCCGGTACGAGAAGCGCACCACCTGCCGCTCGTACACCGCCTCGAGCAGCGGCTCGAACGCCGGGGCCTCGGCGCGCACCCGCGGCTCGATGCCGACCGGGGACGCCGCGCCGATCTCCACGCCCGCCGCCTTCAGCTTCAGCAGCGCGGACGAGGCGGCCTGCGCCATCGTCGCCTGCTGCCAGAACCGCGCGGCCTGGCCGAGCGCCTGCGCCTCGTCCGTCGCCAGGCTCAGCTCGGGCAGCGCGTACTCCCCCGGGGCGATCCGGTAGCCGACCTCGTCATCGAAGTACGCGTCGGCGGAACCCACCTCGAGCGGGATGCCGAGCTCGCGCAGCTCCTCCTTGTCCCGCTCGAACATCCGCTCGAAGGCCTCGTCCGAGGGACAGTTCCGGTACGGCTCGAGCACCCGCCGCAGCCGCTCCTTGGTCACGAAGGTCCGCGAGGCCAGCAGGCAGATCACGAGGTTGACCAGGCGTTCGGACTTGCTCGCCGCCATGATGCAACGCCTTCCCTCCGCGTCCCGTTTCTTGTTCGTCCGACGCTACCTGTTTTCGGGCCGGTTTCGCACGGACTTGCGCTACGGTGGGCGCCGTGATCGCTTGGCGCGAGGGACACGTGACCGCACTCGGCCGCGCGTGGCCCGGCGCCCGCGAGCTGACCGCCCGGGTGGACGACGCCGACCTACGGGTCCTGGCCTTCCCGCACCTCGTCGGCGAGCCCCGCGTGGGCGACCGCATCCTGCTCAACGTCAACGCGCAGGCCATGGGCTTGGGAACGGGCGGTTACGCACTCGCGATCGCCCTGCCCGACCGTCTCCCCGCCGACCCGCCGCCGGAGCCCGGCCACATCGTCAAGGCCCGCTACACCCCCCTGCAGACGATCGTCCTCGGCGCCGACGAGCAGGACGCGCCCTCCCACGATCTGCTGAAGGACGCCGACGAACTGGACGGCATGCCCGTCGTCACCGCCGACCTGCACTCCGCCCTCCCCGCCGTCTGCGCCGCGATCCAGCACGACCGCCCCGGAACCCGCGTCGCCTACGTGATGACCGACGGCGGCGCACTCCCCCTCTGGTTCTCCCGCACCGTGGCCGGACTCCGCGAGGCCGACTGGCTCGCGGGCACCGTCACCGTAGGCCAGGCCTTCGGCGGCGACCTGGAGGCGGTCAGCCTGCACACGGGCCTGCTCGCCGCCAAGCTGATCCTCAACGCCGACATCGCCATCGTCACCCAGGGCCCCGGAAACCTGGGCACCGGCACGAAGTGGGGCTTCAGCGGCGTAGCCTGCGGCGAGGCCGTCAACGCCGCCGCGACCCTGGGCGGCCGACCGATCGGCGTACTCCGCGTCTCCGAGGCGGATCCCCGCGCCCGTCATCGAGGCCTGAGCCACCACAGCCTCACCGCCTACGGCCGCGTGGCCCTGGCCCCCGCCGAACTCGCCCTCCCGGATGAACCCGGAGCGTTCTGGGACGAAGTGCGCGCCCAAACCGAGCCCCTCGCCGCACGCCACACCCTGCGCACCGTCCCTGACACCGGCCTCGACGAAGCCCTGGCCACCAGCCCGGTCCCGCTCTCCACCATGGGCCGCGGCCTCGACCGGGACCGCGCCAACTTCCTCGCCGCCGCCTGCGCCGGTCGGCTGGCCGTGACCCCGGCCGCGTAGAGAGCCGATAGGGTCAACTTCCCAGCCCGCTACAAGGCCAGGCTTGCAGGTAGCACCCTCACTGGCTGTGAGGCTCACTCCCGCGTCCAACCACCGATCCGACGGCGGTAGGGACGGCTGACGGCCGCCCCCGCGTCCCACGCAGCCTCGGCCCGACGGGCGATGTTGCGGGAAGCATTCCGGTCGGCGTTCAGGGCGAGCCCGCACGACCGGCAGACGAATCTGGACTGCCTCACCCGGTTGCGCCGCTCGACGTGCGAGCACCGTGAGCAGGTCTGACTCGTGAAGGCCGGATCGACATGAACGACCGGCACTCCAGCGCGTCGAGCCTTGCAGGCGATGAACTGGCCAAGCTGAGCGAACGACCAACCGTGCAACGCGGCCCGCCCTCGGCTGGAAGACCGTGCCCTGCGCCGGATTCCGGACAGGTCTTCCAGACCTATCCCGGCGCGGGTGCGTTCAGCCTCGGCCACGATGCACTTCGAGATCACATGGTTCGCGTCCCGTAATCGGTGCGACTCCACGCGATTGATCCGCTTCAACGCGCGCTGCGCCGACTTCGTACGCTTCTTCTGCAGCTTCGCCCGCAATTCCTGGAGCCGCTTGCGGTGACGATTCAGTCCCCGGCCCGCTGCCTGGTACCCGGCGGAGGTAGTGGCGATGTTCACGATCCCGAGATCCACGCCAATCCACCTGGCGGGGTCCTCGTTCAACGGCGTCTCAGGGATCTCGCAGGTCGCCACAACGTAGAACACGCCATCGCGCAGCACGAGATCGCTCTCACCCCGCCGATGATTCCGTAGCGTCGCCAACTGCTGCGGCGAGCATGCGAAGGGCACGGCCTTCATCCGACCGTGAACGGTCCAGATCGATACCGTCCCGGGCTCGAACTGCCACGACAGATACCGATCGTAATACGGTTGCGCAGCGTCGGGCCGAAACTCGACCGGCTTGGACTCGACCTTCCACCGTTCCACCGAGCCGCAGCGTCCAAGATTCCCGGCACGCAGGTTGCCCTGCAGAGCGGTGTACGCGTCCCGCACCTTCTTGATCACATGCTGCGCGGCCTGAGCGCCGAGACCACGCGCTTTGAGTTCGCCGTACGCAAGCTTCCGCAGGGCGTACTCACGTGGCACACCATGAGCGTGCGCGACACCCGAGACCCAGTTCGCCGCCTCGTTGACCGCCGACAGGGTCGCCTCAAGCGCCGCCGCCTGTACAGGCGATGACACCAGCTTCACCTGCACCACCAGCTTCACAAGCAGCATCCTGTCAGGCGAGAGCCGGAAATCGCAGAAGCTTGAGAAGGTTCATCCGATCGAACCAGCCGCACCAGTATGGTCGCCGTGTACTGCGACCCTTCTCACAGCCGTGGCGAACCCGCCTCCGCGCAGATCATGCGCGCGCGGCGCCAGCGATAGGCTGGGCCGAGCAATCGAATCACGAGAGGATCACGGCAGCATGTCTTTTCAGCTTGAGAAGCCCGAGGTCGACTTTCCCGAGGGCAACCCGCCGGCCGACCTGGAGATCGTCGACATCTGGGAGGGCCAGGGCGAGGAGGCCAAGCCGGGCCAGCAGGTCTCCGTCCACTACGTCGGAGTCGCCTTCTCCACCGGCGAGGAGTTCGACGCCTCCTGGAACCGCAACCAGGCCTTCCAGTTCCCGCTCGGCGGCGGCCGCGTCATCAAGGGCTGGGACCTCGGCGTCGCCGGCATGAAGGTAGGCGGCCGTCGCCGCCTGACCATCCCCGCCCACCTCGCCTACGGCAACCAGAGCCCCACCCCGGCCATCAAGCCGGGCGAGACCCTGATCTTCGTGGTCGACCTGCTGGGCGTTAAGTAATACGAGCGGCATCCCGTAGGGCCCCCGGCGCATGCGTCAGGGGGCCCTACGCAATCTCCCATGCCGAAGGCCCCAAGCCGCCCGAGGAGCGCCAGCGACGAGGGCGGCGACCACCCTGGAACCGCAGGCCGCCGACGCTACCCACGCACGCTGGAAGTCCGGCGCTGGTTTATATGACTGTCGCGGAGCGGCGATCTTCCTAGCTCGAAGCACCTGACCGCAGACCGCCGACCCGAACCGGGCACGAGGCCAGGCCGGGCGGCGCTTTGTCATCACCGTCGCGGAGCGGCGATTCTTCCCTTGCCACGCCGGACCTGACCTCAGCTCAGGGCGTCCACGATGTCGACTACGAAAACGAGGGTGTCGCCGCCGTGGATGCCGGCGCTGGGGACGCCCTTGCTGCCGTAGGCCTGGGTGGCGGGGATGACGAGGAGGACTCGGTCGCCCACGTGCTTGCCCGCCAGGCCCGTGTTCCAGCCGCTGATGACGGTGCTGCTGCCGAAGACGAAGCTGGCGATCTGCTTCTGGGCGAAGGAGGAGTCGAACTGCCTGCCGGTGTTCCAGTCGACGCCGACGTACTGGACCATGAGGCGCTGGTCGGCGGTGATCTGGGCGCCGCTGCCCTGGATGAGCACCTTGGACTTCGCCGTGGTGGGGGCGGCTGCACCCGCCGGGATGGTGATGGTGGGGGTGGTGCCGGGGTTGCCGTGGACGGTGGGCAGCGTCGGGTCCGCGGTCTGGGCGGGCATGGTGCCGGTGATGTCGGCGGTGCCGGGGTAGGCGCCCACGACGTCGAGGACGTAGATGAGGTCGTCCTTGCCGGTGATGCCGTAGGCGGTGGCGCCGCCTGAGCCGAACGCTCCGGCGGGCGGGGTGACGATCTCCACGCGACTGCCGATGGTCACGTGCGGGAGCACCTGGTTCCACGACGGCAGCGCGGTGCTGGAGCCGAGTACGAACTCCTGGGTCTTGTTCGGCCCCTTGCCGGTGCTGTACGTGCTGCCGATCAGCTTGGCGCCGGTCCAGTCCATCAGCGTGTAGTTCACGACGACGGCGTCGCCGTTCGCGAGTTGGGAGCCGTTGCCCTGGACGAGGACGCTGGAGGCCACGCTGGTGGGCGCGGTCAGGCCGTGCGGGATCGTTATCGCGGCCTGCTCGCCCACCGCGCCGGAGACCGTCGGCAGGTTCTGCGGCGACGACGAGGTGCCGCCGCAGCCCGCGAGGAGCGCGGCCGCCACCGTGGCCGGGAGGCATGCGGCGAGCAGGCGGGCCGGACGGCGGCGGCATCGTCGTGGACTCACTCCGGGTAGCTGCACGCGCACAGACTACCGGGGCGCGCGCGTCTACATGGACGCGATGAGCTTATCCACCCTTTCGTCCACCGAGCGGAACGGGTCCTTGCACAGCACGGTGCGCTGCGCCTGGTCGTTCAGCTTCAGGTGCACCCAGTCGACGGTGAAGTCGCGGCGCTGCTCCTGCGCCCGCTTGATGAACTCGCCGCGCAGCCGGGCGCGGGTGTTCTGCGGCGGCACGGACTTGGCCGTGAAGATGTCGAGGTCGCGCGCGGTGCGGTCGACCAGGCCCTTGCGCTCGAGCAGGTAGTAGAGCCCGCGCTTGCGGCTGATGTCGTGGTACGCGAGGTCCAACTGGGCGATGCGCGGGTGCGCGATCGGCAGGTCGTACTTCTCCTGGTAGCGCTGGATCAGCCGGTACTTGATGGCCCAGTCGATCTCGCGCTCGAGCTTGGACAGGTCCTGCTGCTCGATCGCGTCGAGGGTGCGCTCCCACAGGTCGAGCACCCGGGCGACGGTGCCGGTCCGCAGGTCCCGGCGGTCGGCGAAGTCCACGGCCTTGGCCAGGTACTCGCGCTGGATCTCCAGGGCGGTGGCCTCGCGGCCGTTGGCCAGCCGGAGCTTCTTGCGGCCGGTCAGGTCGTGGCTGACCTCGCGGATGGCCCGGATCGGGTTCTCCAGCGTCAGGTCCCGCATCACCAGGCCGACCTCGACCATGCGCAGCACCAGGTCGGTGGCGCCGACCTTGAGCAGCATCGTGGTCTCGCTCATGTTGGAGTCGCCGACGATCACGTGCAGCCGCCGGTAGCGCTCGGCGTCGGCGTGCGGCTCGTCGCGGGTGTTGATGATCGGCCGGGAGCGGGTCGTGGCGGAGGAGACGCCCTCCCAGATGTGCTCGGCTCGCTGGCTCACGCAGTAGACCGCGCCGCGCGGGGTCGGCAGCACCTTGCCCGCGCCGCAGATCAGCTGACGGGTCACCAGGAAGGGGATGAGCACGTCGGCGAGCCGGGAGAACTCGCCGTGCCGGGTGACGAGGTAGTTCTCATGGCAGCCGTAGGAGTTGCCCGCCGAGTCCGTGTTGTTCTTGAACAGGTAGACGTCCCCGGCGATGCCCTCCTCGTGCAGGCGCCGCTCCGCGTCGTGCAGCAGCCCCTCGAGGATCCGCTCGCCCGCCTTGTCGTGCACCACGAGCTCCTCGATCGAGTCGCACTCGGGGGTGGCGTACTCGGGGTGCGAGCCGACGTCGAGGTAGAGCCGGGCGCCGTTGCGCAGAAAGACGTTCGAGGAGCGCCCCCAGGAGACGACCCGGCGGAACAGGTAGCGCGCCACCTCGTCCGGGCTCAGCCGACGCTGGCCGCGGAAGGTGCAGGTGACGCCGTATTCGTTCTCTAGTCCGAAGATCCTACGGTCCATCAGGCCCCTCCTGGGGTAGGGCTGCAATGGTGCGGGGGCGGGCAGGTGGTGGCGCGCGCCCCCGCTAGTTGTCGCCGGTGGATTCGTCGTCGCGGTTGTCGTCGAGGGCTTCGTCGATCAGGTCGTTGGGGTCGAGCTCGTCCTCGGCCGCGGGTTCCGCGGGCTCGGCCGGCGCGGCGTGCTCCTCGCCGTTCTCCTCGAGGGCCGCGGCGTCCG
Organism: Actinospica sp.; assembly: GCA_035493475.1. Lineage (GTDB taxonomy): Bacteria > Actinomycetota > Actinomycetes > Streptomycetales > Catenulisporaceae > Actinospica. The sequence continues at coordinate 11,645 of DATJIF010000156.1, read as the reverse complement.
CGCCGGGCTCGTCCTCGAACAGCGACGCGAGCTGGTTGCCGAGCAGCCGGCGGAACTTGCGCGGCTGCTTGCGGTCGCGGTCGAGCACGGCGACCTCGAGTAGCGCCCGGTCCACCTCGCGCGGCTCGCCGTTGCCGCTCTGGCCGAGCGCGGCCACCGCGGTGCGCAGCGCGACGCCGAGGGTGGGGTTCTCCGGGTAGGTCTCCTCGAGGGCGGCGGTGACCGCGTCCGCCGCGCCGCCGATGACGACGTAGCCGCTGAAGTCGGTGACCGAGCCGTCGTAGGTGACTCGGTAGATCTGGTCCTGCTCGGCCCGGTCGCCGACCTCGGCGATGACCAGCTCCGCCTCGTAGGGCTTGCCGCCCGACTCGGAGAAGATGTTGCCGAGCAGCTGGGCGTACGCGTTGGCGAGGCCCAGCGCGGACACGTCGCGGCGGTCGTAGAGGTAGCCGCGGGTGTCGGCGAGCCGGACGCCGGCCTGCCGGAGGTTCTCGAACTCGTTGTAGCGGCCGGCCGCGGCGAAGCCGATCCGGTCGTAGATCTCGGAGATCTTGTGCAGCACCCGGGAGCGGTTCTCCGCGACGAAAAGGATGCCGCCGTCGAAGTTGAGGACCACGACCGAGCCCACGCGCGCGATGTTCTTGCGCACGAAGTCGGCCCGGTCCTTCATCAGCTGTTCGGGCGAGACGTAGAACGGCGTGCTCACGTGGTTTCCTCGTCAGTCTTCTTAGGTAGGCGGAGGCTTCGGCTGGCGAGACGTTAGCGCGGAACGCAGTCGCGTTGGGGCGGCCGGGTGCGCTGGAACGGCCTCATCGGAGCGGCGCGTTGGGGCCGTCGGGGCGGCGGTGGCGGGCGTCCACGACCTCCTGGACGATCTCGGCGACGTCGGCGTCGGGCAGCCGGTGGTAGCCCTCCTCGGTGGCCACGCCGATGACCGGGTAGATGCGCCGGGTCAGGTCGGGACCGCCGGTGGCCGAGTCGTCGTCGGCGGCGTCGTAGAGGGACTGGATCGCCGCGGTCACGGCGCCGGTGACGTCGAAGTCGGCGCGGTAGAGCTTCTTGAGCGCGCCGCGCGCGTAGACGGAGCCGGAGCCGACGGTGTGGAAGCCGTGCTCCTCGTACTGGCCGCCGACCGGGTCGTAGCTGAAGATCCGGCCCTCGGCGCTCTCCAGGTCGTAGCCCGCGTAGAGCGGCACCACGGCCAGGCCCTGCATGGCCAGGCCCAGGTTGCCCCGGATCATGGTGGCGAGCCGGTTCGCCTTGCCGTCCAGCGAGAGCGTGGTGCCCTCGATCTTCTCGTAGTGCTCCAGCTCCACCTGGAACAGCCGCACCATCTCGACCGCGAGGCCGGCCACGCCCGCGATGCCGACGCAGGAGTACTCGTCGGCCTGGAAGACCTTCTGGATCTCCCGGGAGGCGATCACGTTGCCCGCGGTGGCCCGCCGGTCGCCGGCCATGACCACGCCGCCGGGGAAGGTGAGCGCGACGATCGTGGTGCCGTGCGGCGCGTCGAAGGGCAGCGCCGCGCCGGGGGCGCCGAGGCCGGCCACGCGCCGGCCGGGCAGGTAATCGGGGTTGTACTCGGCCAGGAACTCGGTGAAGGAGGTGCCGGTGCCCGCGAACGCCGCGCGCATCAGACCATAGTCGCCGGCCGCCCCGCCCGACCGACCAGTGCTTTGTGTTCCCACGAGCTCCCTCTCTCCAGGTAGGTGTGATTCAGCCCCAACGTTACCGCCGGAGCACCCGCCGACCCCGCCGCCCGGGGGCCGAGTGCGACCTCTACTGTCCACCCTTTTGCACAAAGGACCTGACAAAGCTCTCGGCGTCCGACTCGAGGACCTCGTCGATCTCGTCCAGGACGTCCTCGACGTCCTCGGACAGCCGGGCCTGACGCTCCTTCAGATCGCTGGACTGGTCGACGACCTCCTCGTCGACCTCTTCGCTCTGCCGGGAGGCGCGCTCCTGCCCGCCCGTGTCCTTGGCCGCCATCCGGACCACCCACCTCTCTCGCCTCACGGATCAGTTCCGCGCACACTGGCCTTGGCACCGACCCTACGCCGGTCCACCGACAGCGGGAGCGGTTTTCCTTCCGCCGCTCTTGGATCATCCCTGCCCCACGGGCGGGGCGTTCACACGTTCGGCCGCGCGACCGGGATCGTCCCCTGCCGGAATCGTGACTCTCCCGGCATAACGGCGCTCTGCCCGGTTTCGTTCCGCCCGCCGCCGCGAGGGCCCCGGGCCGGCTCACACGCCGGTCCGGGGCCCGAGGGCGACCGAGCGGCGGGGGCTGGCGTCGCGTGCCGATGGCTCTCGCCTGGCCGCGTTCTCGTCGGTCGCCACCCAAGCCCAGGGTGGCTCCCTCCTCGGCCTTGCCAGACTCGGCCCTCGACCCGCTCCTTCACCCAGCCCCCGCCGCTCGGTCGCCCTCGGGCAGGGGTCCTCAGCTTCCGCCGGTGAGCTCGCGGACCAGGTCGCTGGCCGTCCGGCAGCGGTCGATCAGGCCCTGCACGTGCTGCTTCGTGCCGCGCAGCGGGTCCAGGGTGGGGATCCGCTGCAGCGACTCGCGCTCCGGCAGGTCGAAGATCACCGAGTCCCAGGACGCGGCGGCCACCGAGTCGGCGTACTTGTCCAGGCAGCGGCCGCGGAAGTAGGCCCTGGTGTCCTCCGGCGGCAGGTCCACCGCGGCCAGGATCTCCTCGTCGGTCACGATCCGGTCGAAGCGGCCGCGCGCCGCCAGCCGCTGGTACAGGCCCTTGGCCGGGCGCACGTCGGAGTACTGCAGGTCCACCAGGTGCAGCCGGGCGTCCTCCCAGTCCAGGCCGTCACGCTGCCGGTAGCCCTCGAGCAGTTCCAGCTTGGCGACCCAGTCCAGCTCGCGGCGCAGCAGCATCGGGTCGGCCTCGAGCCGGGTGAGCACCGACTCCCAGCGGTCCAGGACCTCCTGGGTGACCGGGTCCACGTCCGTGCCGTAGCGGTCCTCGACGTACTTGCGGGCCTGCTCGAAGTACTCCATCTGCAGCTGAACCGCCGTCAGCTTCCGTCCGGAGCGCAGCTTCACGAGGTGCTTGAGCGACGGGTCGTGCGAGACCTCGTGCAGCGTGCGCACCGGCTGGTCGACGGTGAAGTCGGCGCCGATGAAGCGGTCCTCGATCATCGCGAGCACCAGCGAGGTGGTGCCCATCTTCAGGAAGATGGAGATCTCGGCGAGGTTCGCGTCGCCGATGATCACGTGCAGCCTGCGGTGCTTCTCCGGGTCGGCGTGCGGCTCGTCGCGGGTGTTGATGATCGGCCGCTTGAGCGTGGTCTCCAGGCCGACCTCCACCTCGAAGAAGTCGGCGCGCTGGGAGAGCTGGAAGCCGTGCCCGCGCCCGTCCTGGCCGACGCCGACCCGCCCGGACCCGGCGAACACCTGCCGGGTGACGAAGAAGGGGGTGAGGTGGCGGACGATGTCGGCGAACGGCGTCGAGCGCGAGACCAGGTAGTTCTCGTGCGAGCCGTACGAGGCGCCCTTGTTGTCGGTGTTGTTCTTGTAGAGGTTGATCGGCAGCGAGCCGGGCACCAGCGCCGCGTAGCGCGCCGCCTCGGCCATGATCAGCTCGCCGGCCTTGTCCCAGACGACCGCGTCCCGCGGGTTGGTGATCTCCGGGGTGGAGTACTCCGGGTGCGCGTGGTCCACGTAGAGCCGCGCGCCGTTGGTGAGGATGACGTTGGCCAGGCCCGAGTCCTCGTCGGTCAGCTGGCTGGAGTCGGCCAGCTCGCGGGCCAGGTCGAAGCCGCGCGCGTCGCGCAGCGGGTTCTCCTCCTCGAAGTCCCAGCGGGCGCGCCGGGCCCGCTGCATGGCGGTGGCGTAGGCGTTGACGATCTGAGAGGAGGTGAGCATCGCGTTCGCGTTCGGATGCCCCGGCACCGAGATGCCGTATTCGGTTTCACTGCCCATGACCCGTCGTACGCTCATGGCGACCAGCTTAGGCGCGAGCGGCGACGGAGGGGACCAGCTTCGACCACGGTTTCTCCCCGAGTGTGTACGAGGCGCGACGACCGTGTCGCGCCTCGCAGACGGGTGTGACTAGAGGTACTGCCCGGTGTTGGTGACGGTGTCGATCGACCGACCCGTCTCCGCGCCCTTCTTGCCGGACACCAGGGTGCGGATGAACACGATCCGCTCGCCCTTCTTTCCGGAGATCCGGGCCCAGTCGTCCGGGTTGGTGGTGTTGGGCAGGTCCTCGTTCTCCTTGAACTCGTCGACACAGGCCCCGAGCAGGTGCGAGATGCGCAGGCCCTTGGCGTTGTGGTCGAGGAAGTCCTTGATCGCGGCCTTCTTCGCCCGGTCCACGATGTTCTGGATCATCGCGCCGGAGTTGAAGTCCTTGAAGTAGAGGACCTCCTTGTCCCCGTTGGCGTACGTGACCTCCAGGAAGCGGTTCTCGTCGGTCTCCGAGTACATCCGCTCGACGGTGGTCTGGATCATCGCGCTGACCGTGGCCGCCCGGTCGCCGCTGTTCTCCCGCAGGTCCTCGTCGTGCAGCGGGAGGGTGGAGGTGATGTACTTCGAGAAGATGTCCTTGGCCGCCTCGGCGTCCGGCCGCTCGATCTTGATCTTGACGTCCAGGCGGCCGGGCCGCAGGATCGCCGGGTCGATCATGTCCTCGCGGTTGGAGGCGCCGATCACGATGACGTTCTCGAGCCCCTCGACGCCGTCGATCTCGGACAGCAGCTGCGGCACGATCGTGTTCTCCACGTCGGAGGACACGCCGGAGCCGCGGGTGCGGAACAGCGAGTCCATCTCGTCGAAGAAGACGATGACCGGGGTGCCCTCGCTGGCCTTCTCACGCGCGCGCTGGAAGACCAGGCGGATGTGCCGCTCGGTCTCGCCGACGTACTTGTTGAGCAGCTCGGGGCCCTTGATGTTCAGGAAGTAGCTCTTGCCCGCCTCCTTGCCGGACAGCTCCGCGACCTTCTTGGCCAGCGAGTTCGCCACCGCCTTGGCGATGAGCGTCTTGCCGCAGCCGGGAGGGCCGTAGAGCAGCACGCCTTTCGGGGGACGCAGCTCGTGCTCGAGGAAGAGCTCCTTGTGCAGGTACGGCAGCTCGACCGCGTCGCGGATGAGCTCGATCTGCCCGGACAGGCCGCCGATGTCGTGGTAGTCGATGTCCGGGACCTCCTCGAGGACCAGGTCCTCGACCTCGGACTTCGGCACCCGCTCGTAGACGTAGCCGGAGCGCGGCTCGAGCAGCAGCGCGTCGCCGGCCCGGATCACGGAGTCCAGCAGCGGCTCGGCGAGGCGCACGACGCGCTCCTCGTCGGTGTGCCCGACCACCAGCGCCCGCTCGCCGTCCTCGAGCAGCTCCTTGAAGGAGACGATCTCGCCGACCTTCTCGTAGCCGTGCACGGCGATGATGTTCAGCGCCTCGTTCAGCATGACCTCGCGGCCGGGCTGCAGGTCGTCGAGCTCGACGCCCGGGGCCACCGCGACGCGGAGCTTGCGTCCGCCGGTGAAGATGTCGACGGTACCGTCCTCCTGGGCCTCGAGGTACACCCCGAACCCGCTCGGCGGCTGGGCGAGCCGGTCGATCTCCTCCTTCAGCGCGAGGATCTGGTCCCGCGCGTCGCGGAGCGTCGCGACCAGGCGCTCGTTCTTGGCCGTCAGGCCGGAGACCGTCACCTGGAGCTCGCTGATGCGATCCTCCAGAGCGCGGTTTCCGCGCGGTGTCTCCGCCAGACGGCGGCGGAGCAGGGCGACCTCCTGTTCCAGGAAGGCCACCTGGCTGAGCGCGTCCTGGGCGGAACCCGGCTCGTTACCGAGCGGTCCGCCGCGACCCGCTCGGGAGCCGGGGCGCAGGGGCTTGTCGTCTTCGTGGGCTGGCACGGTCCTTCACCTCCTCGCGGAGTGCTGCTGCGACGTTAGAACGTGACTACCTGGTTCGGACCCCGCCCAAACCGGGATCTCGTCCGTCGTCCGCGGAACCGCTGCTCGGGCTTCCGGTGTCGCCAACACTGCCATCATGTGGATTCCCCTTCGCCGCTCGTTCATGTAGACGTTCGGGTAACCCGTTCGGATCAACGCCGTTGTCGACTCCGTGCCGGGGCACGATCATTACTCGCCGTCCCCGCGGATGTCGAGGGCATTCCGCGAGCCGCGGCCTGGATGTCGCCCTCGCGGGCCGGGTTGTTAGGGTTCAAGGTAGATCGGACACCTAGTTGGCGATGACCGCATTGGGGATGAAGGGCCGAATGAGCGAGGACCTTGAGGTCTGGATCGACCAGGACCTGTGCACCGGGGACGGCCTGTGCGTGCAGTACGCGGCGGACGTGTTCGAACTCGACATCGACGGGCTCGCGTACGTCAAGGGCGAGGACGGCGAGCTGCGCCTGGCGGCCGGCCAGCGCGTCCCGGTGCCCTCGGACCTGGTACTGAACGTGATCGACTCGGCGAAGGAGTGCCCGGGCGAGTGCATCCACGTGCACCGGCGCTCGGACGGCAAGCCCGTCGCCGGTCCGCTCGCGGAGGACTGAAACGCGCCGGGCGTGTGGTGAATCTGACAGCGGTTCAGGCTCGCCGAACGCTTGGGTACGTCTCAGCGAACTCTTACCGAAGACTTACGGAAGGTCGCCGCGCCGGGCGATCCGCGCCTGGCGCGCCTCGGACTCGTCCACCGCCGCCTCGTCGGAGGACGACGACCCGTCCCAGGCCTCGCCGAGCTCGGCGGCGGCCTTGGCCGGACGGCGGCGGCGGACCGGCAGGTCGACGCCGTCGGCGATCCGGCGGGCGGTGACCAGGAAGCCGGTGTGGCCGACCATCCGGTGGTCAGGACGCACGGCGAGGCCCTCGACGTGCCAGGAGCGCACCATCGTCTCGAAGGGCGCCGGCTCGGCGAAGCGGCCGTGCTCGCGGATCGCCTCGACCGTGCGGGAGAGCTGGGTCGTGGTGGCCACATAGCAGATCAGCACGCCGCCGGGCACCAGGACCTTGGAGACGGCGTCCACGCACTCCCAGGGCGCGAGCATGTCCAGCACGACCCGGTCGACCTCGTCGGGCCGCAGAGAGGCGACCAGGTCGCCCACGGTCAGCGTCCAGGCGGGGTGCTTGGCGCCGAAGAAGGTCTCCACGTTCTTGGCGGCGATCGCGGCGAAGTCCTCGCGCCGCTCGTAGGAGTCGACCCGGCCGCCGTCGCCCACCGCGCGCAGCAGCGAGCAGGTCAGCGCGCCGGAGCCGACGCCCGCCTCGAGCACGCGGGCGCCCGGGTAGAGGTCCGCCATGGCGACGATCTGCGCGGCGTCCTTCGGGTAGACCACCGCGGCGCCGCGCGGCATCGACAGGACGTAGTCGGACAGCAGCGGGCGCAGCGCGAGGTACTCCATGCCGCCGGTCGAGCGCACGACGCTGCCCTCGGGCTCGCCGATCAGCGCGTCGTGGTCGAAGTAGCCCTTGTGCGTGTGGAACTGCTTGCCGGGCGTGAGCGGGAAGGTGTGGTGCCGGCCCTTGGTGTCCGTCAGTTGGACCAGGTCACCCGGCCGGAACGGCCCCTGCCGATGTGACTTGCCGGTTTCCTCGTACGTTTCGCTCACCAGGGGATTCTAGCGGCCCGGCAAAGCGCGCTCGACGCCCGCAGCGGACAGCACCTCGAAGACCCGGCACGCACCGCCGTCTCACTCACCAGGACCGTGCACAATCGGCCCAGGAAAGCGCGCTCGACGCCCGACTACGGACAGCTCTATCGGCCCAGGAAAGCGTGCTCGACGTCCGCGGCGGACAGGACGCCGAAGATGGCCCCGTCGGGCTCGGTGACCAGGTACTCGGGCGCCGGGGTGGCGCGCAGGGCCTGCAGCAGCGACTCGCCGTCCAGGGTCGTGCTGAGCGTCATCCCGGGACGCAGGGCACGGGAGAGCGTGCCGACCTGCACCCAGGGGTGCCGCTCGAGCGGGGTGGCGGCGACGGAGGCCTCGTGCACGATCGCGGTCGGGTTGCCGTCGTGGTCCACGATGAGCAGGCTGCGGGCGCCGACGCCGGCCGCGCGGCGCAGCGCCTCGGACAGCGGGACGTCCGAGGTCACCGGGATGGCGCGGCGGGTGAGCGTGCGGGCATGCAGGGTCGGGATCCGTTCGCGCAGCTTGGCGACGGTCAGCGACTGGCTGGCGCCGATCCAGATGAACGAGGCGATGAACGCGGCCCAGACCAGCGTGTAGAGGCCGGAGCCGCTGGTCGCGTCGCGGGTCGTGAGCATCGCGTAGATCAGCACGCCGATCGCCAGCAGCCGGCCCGCCCACGCGGCGGCCGCGGTGCCGGCCAGCGGCTTGCGGGTCACGGCCCAGACGGCCGAGCGCAGCACGCGTCCGCCGTCCAGCGGCAGTCCGGGGAGCATGTTGAACACGCCGACCACGACGTTGGACACCCACAGCGCGGTGACCAGGTACTGGCAGGCGGCGAAGGCCACCGACGAGGTCGGGTGGTCCATCAGCTTCCAGACGCCGAAGAAGATCCCGCCGAGCGCGAAGGAGAGCGCCGGGCCGGCCACCGCGACGGCGAACTCGCGGCTCGGGGTGTCCGGCTCCTTCTCGATCTCCGAGACGCCGCCGAGGAAGTAGATCACGATGCGCCGGACCGGCAGGCCGAAGCCCTTGGCGACGACCGAGTGGGCCAGCTCGTGCAGCAGGACCGAAAGGTAGAGCAGCACCGCGAAGCCGAAGGCGATGGCGTAGCGCCAGTTGCCGAAGTCCTCGTCGCTGATCTCCTGGCCGAAGTAGTACGTGATGAACGCGGCGATCAGGAACCAGGTCGGTGAGACGACGATCGGGATGCCGAACGGCGCGCCCATCCGGATGCCGCCGCCCGAGCCCGCTGAGCGGTTCGGGTCCGGCCGCCCGCCGTTGTTCTGGTTGTCATCGCTCACAAAGGCGATGCTACGGGTTACTCAGCTCCCACGTGTCACCTGCCCCGGGACGGTGTCGGATCGGTGTCGCCGGGTTCTGTCGGACGGGACCGCTAAGGTAGGCGCCCATGGGTGAGATGGAGGCCGTCGAGCGGCCGGATCAGGAGTTCGCGGACGGCGCGCTCTTCGACGCCGGGCCCGGCGTGGTCAAGCTGCCCGCCGCGCTCTCGCCCTCCCGCGCCGGGGACTTCCAGCAGTGCCCGCTGCTGTTCCGGCTGCGCGTGGTGGACAAGGTGCCCGAGCCGCCGAACGCCGCGGCGACCAAGGGCACGCTGGTGCACGCCGTGCTCGAGCGGCTCTTCGACCTGCCCGCGCCCCAGCGCACGCCGGGCGAGGCGGTGGAGATGCTGCGACCGCAGTGGGAGCGGCTGCTGGCCGAGCGGCCCGAGCTCGGCGGCCTGTTCGCGGGCGAGCAGGAGCGCGCGGTTTGGCTCGCCGAGGCGGAGAAGCTGCTCGGCACCTACTTCACCCTGGAGGACCCGACCCGGCTCGAGCCGGCCAAGCGGGAGCTGTTCGTCCGCGCCCCGATGGGCGAGGGGGACGACCGGCTGCTGCTGCGCGGCTTCGTGGACCGGCTGGACATCGCCCCGAACGGCATGCTGCGCGTGGTCGACTACAAGACCGGCAAGGCCCCGCCGCCCGGGTACGAGGAGAAGACCCTCTTCCAGATGAAGTTCTACGCCCTGGTGCTCTGGAAGGTGCGCGGCGTGGTGCCCAAGCGGCTGCAGCTGCTGTTCCTGGGCAACGGCGAGGTGCTGACCTACGACCCGAACGAGGCCGACCTGCTCGCCGCGGAGCGCAAGATCGCCGCGATCTGGTCGGCGATCCGCGAGGCGGCCGAGGCGAAGAAGTGGGATCCGAAGCCGTCGAAGCTGTGCGGCTGGTGCAGCTTCCGCGAGCTGTGCCCGGCGCAGGGCGGCGAGCAGCCGCCGGTGCCCGAGGTGCGGATCGTGCCGACGACGGCCTGAGCCCGGGCGGCGCTCTCCCCCGCGCGCCTCGCACGCGGCGGTGCCCCGGCGCGTCCGGCCGCGCCTCAGTGCGCGATGAGCAGTATGCCGAGGACGACGCCGGCCGAGGCGGCGATGCGCATCCGGCCGAAGCCCTCGTGCAGAACCAGCGCGCCGATGGCCGCCCCGATCAGGATGCTGGTTTCGCGCAGCGTCGCGACGGCGGCGAGGTTTCCCTTGGTCTGCGCCCAGAGCACGAGCGTGTACGCGGTCAGCGAGATGACGCCGCCGCCGAGTCCGCGCGCGGTGTCGACGCGCAGCGAGGGCACGAACGCGCGGCGGCGGATCGCGGCGGTGACGCAGAGCACGATGACCGACTGCAGCAGGAAGATCCAGCAGGAGTAGCCGAGCACCGTGCCCGCCTTGCGCACGGCCACGCCGTCCACGACCGTGTAGCTCGCGATCGCGAGGCCGGTGCCGACCGCGGCGAGCACCGCCGGGAGGTCCTTCCGCGTCGGCAGGCCGTTGGACAGCGCCAGGGCGAGCAGCCCGGCCGAGACGACGCCGATGCCGAGCGCTTCGAGACCCGACATCGGCTGCCCGACGACGAACGTGGCCATGACCGCGACGACCAGCGGCGAGGTGCCGCGCGCGATCGGGTACATGCGGCCGAACTCGCCGAGCTTGTAGGCGAGCACCAGCCCGAACGAGTACAGGGCCTCGAGCAGCGTGGACGCCGCGATGTACGGCCAGACGGCCCGGTTCGGCGTCGGCAGGAACGGCAGGGCGAGGACGCAGGTGAGGCCGGCGGCCGTCGCGATCAGCGTGATGGCGGCAAGCCGGTCCTTGGCGGTGTGCGCGAGGGCGTTCCAGAGCGCGTGCAGCAGCGCTGAGCCCAGGACCACGGCCACAACCATCGGCGTCATCCCTAGAACCTAGCAACGCGCATTACGGCGCGTCCACAACTTGTATGTACAAGTTGTGGACGCGGATGCCGGGATCGGCGGGCCCCGCGGATCAGAGCGCGCTGAGGTGCGCCAGCGTAACGCCGTCGAGCGAGACCGCCTGCGTGATCCGCGGCAGGTCGGGCACCTGGACCGTCGGGTGCGGCACGGCCAGCACCCGGCAGCCCGCCGCCGAGCCCGCCGTGATGCCGATCCGCGAGTCCTCGATGACCACGCACTCGGCCGGATCCACGCCGAGCAGCCGGGCCGCGAGCAGGTAGGGCTCCGGGTGCGGCTTGCTGCGGGCCACGTCGTCGCCCGAGACCGTGTGCCGGAAGAAGTCGGCGCCGATCGCGCCGATGCACGCGTCGACGATCTGCCGGGACGAGGCCGAGACCAGGGCGGTGGGCATGCCCGCGGCCTGCAGCTCGACCAGCAGCTCCTTGGCCCCGGGCAGCAGCTCGAAGCCCTGCGCGAGCTGCTCGACCATCGCGGACTCGATCCTCTTGTTGAGCTCCTGCCAGGTCAGCGGGATGCCGCTGACCTCGACCAGGTACTTGCAGGAGACCTCGTTGGGCTGGCCGAGGACGTTGCCCCAGTGCTCGGGGCCGAGCTCGAAGCCGAACTCGGCCAGCAACCTGACCTCGGTGTCGAACCAGACGGGTTCGGAGTCGATCAAGGTGCCGTCCATGTCGAACAGCACGGCGGTCGGCTCAGGCATTGAAGTACTTCGCTTCCGGGTGGTGGATGACGATCGCGTCGGTGGACTGCTCGGGGTGCAGCTGGTACTCCTCGGACAGCTCGACGCCGATCCGGTGGGGTTCGAG
>DATJIF010000155.1:0-195894 GCA_035493475.1 Actinospica sp. | reverse complement strand
ACGACGTGACAGAACGCACCGACATTTCCGTGGCAGACGACACCTCCACAGCCTCGGGAGCCAGATCACACCAACCAATCCCGCCGAAGAAACCGAAGGAGAACAACACCCTTGCAACAACACCGAATACCCGAGAGAGGTGCCGGAGTCCAGAGCTCCGCACTGCTGTTGATGTCGGCCCACGGCCTGCTCCCGCGCATCGACTACGCCGCCTTCGCCGACACCGGCTGGGAGCGCCCGGAGACCTACGCCGCCCTGGACCGGCTCGAGAACGAGGTCGCCAAGCCCGCCGGAATCGAGATCGTGCGCCTGTCAGCCGGGGACATCCGCCGCGACGCGCTCGACCCGAACAGCAGGTTCTCGACCATGCCCATGTTCATCCGCAACCGCGACGGCTCCAAGGGCATGCTCAGACGGCAGTGCACGAGCACCTACAAGGTGAAGGTGCTCCTCGCCGAGGCGCGCCGCCGCCTGGGTGCCGAAGTCACGAGCGACGGGCGGATCGGGCGCGTCAAACGCGGCCGGCACCTGAACATGTGGGTCGGGATCAGCGCCGACGAGTTCCACCGGGCCAAGGACTCCGGCGTCAAGTACGCCGTCAACACCTTCCCGCTGCTCGAGCTCGGCCTCACCCGCGCCGACACGCAGGCCTACCTCGACCGGCACGGATTCGCCGCGGTCTCCAAGAGCGCGTGCGTCGGCTGCCCATACACCTCCAACGCCGGGTGGCGGAACCTGCGGGACAACCACCCCGAGCAGTGGGCCGAGGCGGTCGAGTTCGACCGCGCCATCCGCTCCGGCTCGGCCCGCGCGAACGCGAACGGCCGACCGCTGCTCGGCCAGGCGTTCCTGCACCCCTCGCTACTGCCGCTGGACAAGGCACCGATCGACGCCCCGCCGCGACGCCGGCAGCTGCGGCTGGCCGGCCGGGACGAGGCCGAGGACTGGGAGAACGGCGACCCGGACGGCTGCTCCCCGTGGGCCTGCCGCTCCGGCCGACCCGAACCGGACCCGGCGGTGGCCGCGTGAGCCCGGTCCGCGCGGCCAGCGCGCCGAGGCTCGGCAGCCTGTGCACCGGCTACGGCGGCCTCGACCTCGCCGCCAGCCGCGTGTTCAAGGCCACCCCCGCCTGGTTCGCCGACCCCGACCCCGACGCCTCCCGCGTCCTCGCACACCACCACCGGCGGGTGCCGAACCTCGGCGACATCACCCGGCTGGAGTTCGCCGACCGCGAAGCGGTGCCGGGCATCGAGATCCTCACCGCCGGCTGGCCCTGCCAGGACATCTCGATCGCCGGACGCGGCGAAGGAATGAAGAAGGGAAACCGAAGTGGCCTCTGGTACACCGTCGCAGATTCCATTCGCGATCTACGACCCGATCTCGTCGTGCTGGAAAACGTCGCTCAGCTCCGCGGGCGCGGACTCGACCGGGTCCAAGCCGACCTGGCCGGCAGCGGGTATCACACGCAATGGCTATGCCTACGAGCATCCCAGGTGGGAGCCCCCCATCGCAGAGCCCGCATGTTCATCCTCGCCCACCGGCCCTCAGACCGCGCCCGCCAACTCCTTGAAACTGCTGCCCACCCCGCAGGCCCGCGACGGCGACGGGCGGGGAGCCTCCGACCCTGCTGCCCGCAGGGCACGGGGGCACTCGGTGGGCCTGGACGACGCGGTCAGCGTCCTTCCGGCCAGTGCGGGGACGCCGCTGCTCTTCCCGACCCCGCGCGCCTCCGACGGAACCAAGGGATCGCCGAACCAGCGCGGGTCCAAAGGCGACCTCATGCTCACCTCGGCGATCGCCCGCCTCGCCCGGCACCCGGACGTACCGCCGGAAAAGTCGCGGAGGAAGGCGGCCTGAACCCCGCGCACTCCGCCTACCCGTGGGGACCGTATCTCGAGGCGGTGCGGCGCTGGGAGCACATCCTCGGCCGCCCGGCCCCCGAGCCCACAGAGCCCGGGCGCAACGGCAGGCCTCGGCTGCGACCGGAGTTCGCCGCGTGGGTGATGGGCCTTCCCGCCGACGACTACCTCGCCGGTGTCCCCGGCGTCTCGCGTATCGCCGCACTGCGCCTGGCCGGCAACGGAGTCCTCCCCCTGCACGCCGAGACCGCGCTGCGCGAACTCTCCCGCAGAGCCCTCACCTAGCGCCCCGCTTCCCGGGTGCGGCTGACCGCGCCAGCCGCACCCGGCAAAGGGACGTCGCGGGCGCGCGTCCTGCGCGGCCGCGACGTCGCCCCCACACCGACACCCGCCCCCTGCCGAACGCGAAGGATCCCTCCGTGACGACACCGTCGCATCCCAGCGCCCGCCCGGTCGCACGCTCCGTCAACCACGCCGGGCGCGAGCGCCATCGCCAGGCGGGTCAACAGCATCCATGCAGGCCCGCCTCCGCGCACCAGGCCGATCCCGACACGCACGAGCACACGAGCCCGGCGCGCGCGGAAGCACGCGACGCACCGCCGCGAACCGCCGAACACGCCCTCACCGCCGACGCACCAGGCCACCACCAGGAGCCACTCCCCCACCGCCGCGCCGCCGACCCTCCCGACTCCGCCGCAGCGCCCCGGGACGAGTTCGGGAATGACACTGCGGACCGGACCGCTCCCGCGCACGGCGAGCAACTCTTCCCGCATCTTCCGCCCGGCATACGACCACTGGCCTACACACCCGAACAGGCCGCCGTCCTGCTGGCCGTGCGCGCCTCGTGGCTGCGGCGCGCAGCCTCAGCCGGCGAGATCGCCTGCACCTACCTCGGCAAGCACCTGCGCTTCTCCGACGCCGACCTGCACGCGATCATCGCCGACAACGCCGCCGGCCCCCGCCCGGACTGACGCCGCGGCATATAGAAACCAACAGCCAGACAGCAATGACTTGATCTATTTCGGGCGGCGAGCGTGGATGGACCCCGCCCGCCGCCCGGCGGGAGCCGAACGCGGAAGCGTTCACCCCGAGAACCACTTCCAGGAGCTACTCCCATGGCATGGGTCGAACCCAAGGGCGCCGGATTCCGCGTCCGGCACCGCTACCCCGACGGCACCGTCGAAACCCTCGGCCGCTACGACACCAAGATCGAAGCACGCCGCCGCGCCAAGAACTTCAACGCCGACCCCACCGAACCCGTTTTTCACCCCAACCCAGCCCCGAACCCGACTCCGGCTCCGGCTCCGGCGAGCGCAACGCCCGCGACCCGTACGGAACCGATCGCCGTGGCCGAGCAGGCCCGCGTGGAAATCGAGCCCGCCTTCGGCGTCGTCGCCCCAGCATCGGTGCGCCCGGCCCGGCGCACAGCCGCTAAGCGCCCCCGCCAGGAGACAGCCCTGACCACGATCAGTACGAACGGCGGCCTGACCCTCGACCAGTGGGTCGACAAGTGGATGGGCGCACACAAGGTCGCCCCTACCACCGCCGCACGCTACGAATCCCACCTGCGCTTATACATCCTGCCCAAGTTCGGCGCCACCCCGATCACCCACATCACCCGCATCGAAGTCAAAGCCTGGGCCAACAAGCTGGCTGACCGCATGGCCACCTCCAGCGCCCACTCGATCCTCACACTGCTCTCCACGGTGATGGCCGAAGCCGCCGAGAACCAGCACGTACCCACCAACCCCTGCCACGGACTGCGCCTGTCCCACCGCAAGGGCCCTGAGAAGGCCATCGCGACCCCGCTGCAGGTCCTCCAGATCGCCGACCGCATGGACCCGGTCTCCGCCACCATGGTCATCACCGCCGCCTACACCGGCATGCGCTGGGGCGAGTTGGCCGGGCTCGCCTGGCACAACGTCCTACTCGACCAGGACGTCCCGGAGGTCGTCATCGACCCGAACGAGGGCAACCTGCGCGAACTCGTCGGAAAGGTGTGGCTGGATGTACCCAAGACCGAGAACTCCGTGCGCACCATCCCCCTCCCGCCTTTCCTCGCGAAGCTCCTCACGGCCAAACTCGCCATCGCGAGGTACGACACCGTCTTCACCGGAGCGCGCGGAGCATACCTACGCCGCTCCAACTTCCGCCAGCGCGTGTGGGACCCCGCCGTCGACGGCGTGCCCAACCACGACAACCCCGAACGGCGCGACCCGATCGCCCCCGGCATGACCTTCCACGGGCTGCGCCACTCCCACAAGACCTGGATGAAAGAAGACGGCATCGACGGCTTCGTCCAGGACAAGCGGCTCGGCCACGCCACCCCCAGCATCGGCGACCGCTACTCCCACATCACCCCCGCCATGACCGCGCACCTGCTCGAACGGCTCGAAATCCGCTACCAACAGTCTGTCCGCGACTACGCCACGCTGCCCAAGACCCTGCCCAGTCTGACCCCCTGAGCGACCAGTCTGCGCGCAATCCCGGCCGTAGCGGGCGCCGCCGCTTCGGGGGTGCGCTTCCCCAAAGCTCACGCCCGAAGCGGCGGCATGGTCCCGGCCCAGCCCGCGCGTGGAACGCGTTCCTGGCTCAGCATCAGGTCGCCAACCCCTCTGGCAGAAAACGGCTCGGGCGCCCAGACCAGGAGACGGCGAGTTCGTCGCGCGCGCGGGTCTCGGCCACGAACAGGAGAGACCGCGCTTTCCGACATTCGCGGGCATACCTTTGCGGGTCAGCCTCAGCCAGGTATTCAAGACCGGCCCGCGGTACCACTCCCTCGCTGACGGCAACGATCGCGAGCTTCTGGTATTCAAGCCCTTTGAAACGATGCATCGTTCCGACGTGGACGTCGGCATCGGCGGCGGGACCGTCCTTCGTCAGCTCCGTACAGGAGATCCCCTGATCGGCAAGGCACCGAATCACCTCGGCGGCCTTCTCCCGGTCCGCGACGCACACGGCAAACGGGCCGCGTCGTGAGATCTTCCCGCCCTCGCCTGCATCGCCGCCGAGCCATCTCCGGAGCGTCCCGGTCAGGCCCGCGAGTTCGGCGTCCCACGTGGGATATGAAGTGTAGGTGGGCTTGGGGCCGTGCAGTACGGACCGGTAACCAGCGAGGTCGTCTGAGCCGTCGTCTAGGTCGTCGAAGCTCTCGCCGGAAACGACGGTCAGGGCCGCGGCGAGGATCTCCTTGGTGGTGCGGTAGCTGAGAGTCAGGCGGGACGACCGGCCTCGGATGTTGATCCCGACGGATCCGAGCGATACCTGGTTGTCGTAGATCCGCTGGTGGGTATCGCCGGCGATGAACATGTCGTTGGGGCCGGGGCGGACCATGGCACGAAGCATCTTCCAGTGCGCGGCGCGCAGGTCCTGCGCCTCGTCGACGACGACGTGCTTGAAACGGTAGGTGCGTCGCCGTGCGCTCGAATCCGTGAGCGGTCGCTCGTCCGGCTTCGCCACGGAACCGCTGAGATAGCTTTCGGCCTGGGCGGCGCGTTCGAGCTCATAGCGGGCAGCGCGTTCAGCTGCCTGCGCCCAGGTCTCGAGGCCAGCTTTGTCCAGGCGCGCGGTGAACTTCTCCAGTAGCTTCCACACCTCGTCGCGCTGCGGGCGGGTCAGGGCGGTGCCTCGTCCCGCCCGGCGGGCGCGGAAGTACTCGGCGCGGGTCTGGATCGACTGGCCGAGCACGACCTGCTCCCATTCTTCGAATAGAAACTGGGCAGTCCAGGCGTCTTCGCCGAGTTCGAGCAGCAGCGCGGGCAGTTCGTCGCGGGCGGCTTGATCGTCGATTCGCTTGCGTGCTCTGCCGGAGGGGGTGTTCTCACCGGCCACGCGGTTGGCCAGCTGGTCGATGTGCGCGATTTCCACGCGTGCCAGGTGTTCGGGCTCCAGGAGGGAGGCGAGGCGGGCCCTGAGGTCGGCGGTGAGGTTCTTCGTGTACGTCGTCAGGAGGATGGGCTTGTCTGCACCCGCGGGCAGCAGCTCGGCTAGATACCTCACCCTGTGCAGCGCGACGATGGTCTTGCCCGTTCCCGGGCCGCCACTCACCCGCGCAGGTCCGCTGAAGTCCTTGGACACCAGAGCGCGCTGGGTGGGGTGGAGGAAGACCTTCCAGGCGCGGAAGTCGCCTTCCTCGATCGCGGCCGCGAGTGCCTCGTCGGCTGTGGTGACCACGGTGCGCTGAAGCGCAGCGGCGAAGTCTTGCTGGTCAACGTTCTCCTCAACCGCGACCGGTTCGGTGATCTCGCGGCGGATTTCGTCGAAGGAGTAGCCTGCGACGATCGCGCACAACACGTCCTTGCTCAACAGGGGCGCGTGTTCGATGAGTGCATCGAGCTCGTGCTCGGCTGTGATGGTGAGCGCGAGAGGGATGAGGGCTTCAGCGACTCCGAGACCGCGCAGGTCCTCTTCGGTGTAGCCGGTCAGCAGCGGCGGGGCTGGATCCGAGGTCTGCGCCAGGGAGGCTGGTGGTGCCGGGGCCGCTGTGTCTGCGTGTTCGTCTGGTTCGGAGGCCGTCAAGGAGATCCCCGCCCGGCGCAGTGCGCTGTCGCCCACGACGGACAGGTCCACGAACTCGATCTCACCGGTTACCCGGTTGACCATGACGGAGAGCTGGTCGTAGACCTCTTTGCGTGGTCGGACAGCGAGCACGAGCCAGTCCTCTTGGCCATTTGCGGCGGTCCCGGCGCGGGTGAGCACGGCGCGGAATTCGCGGCCGACCCGGGCGGAGAAGATCCTCCCGTCTCCCTTGAGCTGCTTGAAGTGCAGCCCGGGGTGGTTCGGGTTGTCCCGGAACCGGTGGCAGAAGTCGTAGAAGTCTGCTTTGACCGACCGCTCGAGCCTGTAGATCTCGTCGTCGGCCCTGTGGTGCACACTTAGGCGCGCGTTCATCAGCGTGGGCTTTCCGTGTCGTCTGCGGGCGGTGTCATCAGCAAACTGAGCAGCCTTGGGAGCTCGGCGAGCCAGGCGGCGGGAATGCCTACGTGCCAGCCGGCGGCGTTGAACGCGGCGTCGCGGCGCTCGGCTTCGGTGTCGGCGTCGCTAAGCGGTGGCAAGACGACCGCTACTTTCGCATCGGGCCACGCGAACTCGGTTGGCCACCTCGAGTCGTCGGGCAGCTCATATCCGCCGACCGGCGCGCGAACTCCGCGGTCTCGCAGCTGACCTGCGAGTTCATCGAGGTGTTCGATGTGCTCGGTGAGGTAGGGCATCACCAGGGCATCCCAGTCGGGGTCGGCTGGCAGGAGGGCGCCGACTTCATCGACGGCGGGCTGTGGCGCCTGTCCTTGAGCGTCCGACGTGGGGCTGGCGGGCCCGGGAATCGCGAGCGAGGCGTACTCTCCCACCCCGCCAGCGACCTTGAGTGCCTCGAAGGGGTATGCGGCGGCTTGGCTTCGCGTCAGTTGGACGCCGTCGCCGCTGGCGTGTCCGAGGAACTGGAGCAGGTTCGTCCAGTACAGCCACGCGCGCCACGCCCGCTTGTGCTCGTTGGTCTCCAGAGCCGCTTCATCGTCGTCCAGGATGGCCAGCGCACTCCACTGTGGAGCGTTCGGGTCTGCCATGTCGGCCGCCGCGATCAACTGGAGTCCGTTGGCGTCTCGGGCCGAGATGAGCTGAACCGAACCGTCGTGGTTCGCTGGCGATCTCTCGGCCAGCAGTTCGCTGATGGCGGCAGCGGTGCGCGAACCTCCGGTCTGGAACGGGCCGAGCGCCGGGCGGGTGAGTAGCCCCGCCACTGCAGAACTGGCACGCCGCGCCCAGTGAGCAGTGTCCGGGTCCCGCAGGTACGCCAGGAGGGTATTGACCGGATTCACCCACACTTCCGCCTCGAGGGACGCGCGGTCGCCACCGGTCTGCTCGTGGATCGCGCGCGCGAGGTCCTGTCCGGTGCGCTCGTAGGGGAACCAGACCGGTTCGGCTTTCTCCCTGCCCTCGAACAGGTCGAGATCATCCCAGGTGAGCTGGATAACCGTCTCGCCTTCGGCCCGCAGCCGGGTGCGCTTGACCGCGTCATCGGCGAGCCGGTTGTAGGCGCGCACCGCGTGGTAGCCGTATCCGTCGAGGTAGAGCTCAATGCTGGTGCGCGGCCCGTCGATCCTGTCGAACGTGAAGTCCGGCCGGGTATGTCCACGGTTCTCCTGAGCACTCAGACGCCAGCGAATCACGCCCCCAGCGGTGGGGATTGCGAGGGTCGCGGTGCGCCTGCTGGTCTCGTCGAAGGTGACGTCTTCGGTCTTGTCCGCCCATGCGCGCAGCGCTTCCAGGAATCGCGCTTCGAGGTCGGATTCGACCTGCGCGGACAGCCCGATCTGGTGTGTGCCGGCCACCGGCACGACCCCCCAGGTCTCGGTATCGCCGTCCTCCGGGCCGATGAGCGCGTCGATGATTTCCAGGGCGTCTGCTCGCGAGACGATGTCCTGCCGGCCTTCCTCGGTGTACCGGTGCAGGCAGCGGTGGCACGCTCGGCGGCCCTCCTCGTTGCAGGCGCAGCTGGTCAGCCATTCGCGCGCCTTGACGAGGACGGACTTGAACGCGTCGGCGTCGGTAAACCGGTGCAGGTAGCCGGTGCCTCCGGGGAGGGTGTCGAACAGGACGAGGTATGCGCGGTTCTTGCTGGTCGCCTGGTCGTACATGAAGGCGACCGTGGCGTCGATGTGCTGCGGGTCGCCGCCGATCGCCCGGTCCACCCCTAAGCGCAGCGCGGCACGGAAGGAGTAGACCTTCTCGGGCACGCTCACCGTCGCAACGGGAAGCAGGATCCGAAGCGCCTCACTCACCAACTGGTGCCCCAGCAGCACCGGGATCTGCTCGGGCCGGTCCTGGCCGGGCTTGCGCACGCGGCGCAGCGGGCACCAGGGCCGGTGGTGTTTGACTCTCGGATCCCGCGCCGCGGACGCGGTCACAGCGTCGTCGTCGTGCTCGAAAACCGGCTTACCGTCCGCAGTGGCAGCTCCGCACGCCGTGCACACGTGGAACGGATTTAGCCGCACCTGATGACCGGCGAACGTCGTGTTGTCCCGGATGTCGAACCGCGCCGGCCCGAGGTTCAGGGTGCGGATCTGCGCCCGGCGGCAGAAGTCGATGCCGAACGTGATCTTCTCGTCCTTGTGCCGCCAGGAGCTTTCGATCTCGTCGGCAGGGATGTCCACCGCGGTCACCATGGTGTAGAAGCGCGGATCGCGCTCGTCTCGATCGTCGCGGATCTTCGCGTCCTCGCGCCGGTCGCGGGAGGTGACGCGCGCCGGTTCCATGACACGGTAGAGGCAGCCGTTGTCGCTGATCGCGCTCCCGTGGCAGCGCGGGCACCCGGACCGATCTGTCTCAGCGTGCTCTGTGCGTACATAGCCGCATCCTGGGCACACTCGCCAGGTGCGCCACCCGGGTTCCTTGGAGCTTCCGATCTCGAGGCCCGTGATCTCGTGGCGGTATCCGTTGACATAGAACGTGTTTCCCGGGGCGAACTCGGCAAGAGCGATGCGCCTGGGGCGTTCGTAGTCCCTCGTCTCACTGTCGTAGACGCGCGTGCCATCGGCGCCGGATCTAGCTTCATCAAGCCACCAGAGGGTCGCATCAAGGGTCGTGCGGGTGTCGATCAGCGCGTAGTTCGGCAGCAGACCGAGGTCGGTCATGGCCGTTTGCGCGTCGCTGTCGCCGATCGCACCGAGTTTGGCGCCGATCGCCTTGCGCTCGGCATCGAGTTCGGCCTTCGTGCCCGCCTCCTCCGGGTCCGCCTCGGACAACTCCTCGCGCGTCTCGTCGATAGCCCGGATCCGCGAGCGCAGCAGCTCGAGACGCGCCTGCCACTCGCGGTCCGCCTCCTGCAGCACCTCACGCAGGCCGACGGCCGCGAATTCACGCAGCGCCTGGGCGGCCTCGCCCGAAACGCCCGTTGGGAAGAGCGCGAGGAACCCCTCCACCAGCCCGTCGGCATCGGCGGTGGCAGCGTCAGCCAGATCGCGGAGGTATCCGGCGGAACCGAACAGCACCGGGGCCTTGCGCGGCAGCGGACGCAGTGCCAGCGCTGCGGTGCCGCCTTCCCCCGCAGCAACGAACAGGCGACCGAGTGCGGCTAGGTCCAGGAGGTGGGCCAGGTATTGGCGTCGCAGGATCTCCACGGCCGACAGGTGGCAGCCGGGCGGCACGATCCGGCCGGAGATCATCTCCTTGGCCTGGTCCAGGAAGTACAGGTCGCGTCGACGGCGGCCCGGGATCGTCAGCAGATAAGCGTTGCCGGTGCGCCGACCCGCCCGCCCGACTCGCTGCGCGTAGTTCGCGGGAGTGCGCGGCAACGAGCCGAGGACGACAGCGGAGAGGTCTCCGATGTCGATGCCGAGCTCCAAGGTCGGGGTGCACGACAGGACGTTCGGGTCGTTGAAGTTCTCCCCTGAGCGGAACGCCGCCTCCACCCGCTCACGCTGAGCGCGGGTGAGCATGCCCGTGTGCTCCGCCGTGATGATCTGGTATGTGCCGGCGTCACGGTAAAGGCGTCGATAGTAGTCGGCACGGAAGTCCCGTTCCCGGTGGTGTTCGTCTCTCGCGCCTGCGCGGTCACCGGCGACCAGGCGACCGGAGGCGCACCGGTAGGACGGGCATGGCTGGCCATGCCACTGATCGAGGAGCAGGGGGTGCACGGTCTGCTCCCAGAAGCAGACGTTGCAGCGCACATACGCGTGTGCAACGGCCTCGTCCTCGAGAGTTTGGGCGCTGACCGCGCCGGGCTGGAGACCGTAGATGCGCGTCGCCCGGTCTTTCGCGGTGCGCACGGACAGCAGCCCGGCATCGGCGAGCCGCGGCAGCAGTGCCTCCCACATCTGCGGGGATTGTTCGCGCGTGACCCCGAAGCAGCGGCGGGCCCACAGCTCCTGCCATGAGAGTCGGCCGCTGGCGACATCGAACAGATCGTTTCCCGTCTTGTCCCGGTCGAGCAGGAACCTCGGCGCCGCGACGCCTTTAGGGAACGCGGGCATGCCGGCCGGACGCCGCCCCCAGATGAAGTAACGGCTTACCCCGGCTTCGGCCAAATACTTATCCAGCCACCGGTGGCCGACGCCGCCGGTCCACCGCGTCCTTTCCAAAAAGACCCGAAGGAATCCGAGGTACTGCTCATCGCTCGCCTCGATGGTGTTGCCCTGTACAGCCAGGTGTGCGGCGCGCACTGCCTCGACCGCTGCCTGCGTATCCTCGATACGCACGCATCCGGCGGCGGTGCGAGTCACCTCGAGGGTGCGTCCCTGGCGCGAGCGCAAGCCGAATTCCATCAACGTCGCGAAGGCAAGGCGTTCGCCGATCAGCATCCAGGTTCTGCGGTCTCCCCCGCGGCCACGGCCGGACAGCAACCGCTCTACCCCCCGGTCATCGTGCAGGTCCGGCGGCACGACGGCGGCGAGCACCTCGCGATCGGTCGTTGCATCCACAACGTTGGCGATCAGGTCGTTGAGCGCGATCGGCTCGTCCGGCGAAAGGTGATGGGTCAGCAGTGCACGCAGGGAGAACGTGTACGAACGGCTCGCGACAAACCCGGCTCGATGAGCGGCGTCCTGAACCGCGTCGCTGAACATCAGGGTCTTCGGGCGCTCGCCGTCGGCCGCCAGTTCCCCGCTGGTGAACATGTGTGTCAAGGCTGCCGATGCGAGCGCCGCCTGGCCTGTTCCGAGGAAGCGGATGGCATTTCGGGTACCGCACGCAGGACACCAGTCATCGGCACCCGCCCGATTGGCCGTCGGCCCGAGATTGACCAGGACGAAGGCGGAGTCGCGGGCGCCGAGCTTCGCGACGCGCCGCCTCTCCTCTCCTTCGCCTGCATACGCGTAGTCGTTGAGCGCGTCGGGAAAGCGCAGCATGCCGCGGATGCCGTCGAGGACCATCAGGGTCCCGCCCGCGCCGCCGTCCCCGCGACGGGTCGCAGGTGTGATCTTCTCATCGGAGGCGCCCGCGAGCGCCTCCTTGTCGGTGGCCGCAATCAGGGTCCGCACCCGCATCTTGTCCATCGTCACCGACGCGCGGCGGATTTTAACAGCGTCGAACACGACCCTCTGGTCGTCGCCTTCCGGCGAAAACACGGCCCATCCGGAGCGGCCGCAGTCGCGGCAGTAGACGGCCGGCAGGAACACGTTCGACCGCGCTTCCGATGTCGCGGTGGTCACCGGCGCGGCCCGCTGCTCCTCGACGCCGTGGGCATCGGCGAGGTCCGCCGCATCCCACCGGAACTCCGCCTTCGGCCACGAGGTGACCCCGCGCAGCAGCCGGGAGACCGAACGTGCCCACTGATGAGACTCGACATGTACCAAAGGCATCGGAGACGTAGCGGTCGACTCCGGGTCCCGGGCCGCGGAAAGCAGCGCGATGAACGCGGCAAGCGCCTCCGCCGCCAGTTGCGGTCGCTGGGCGATCGTACGGCCCCACGAGTAGGCGCCTTCACGCCACATCACCTCGAGGACCTCCGGCAGGGTCCGAACCCCGCCATCCAGCGCCTTCATGACCGCCCGCGTGAGCATGTGCTGCTTGAGGATCCCGCCGAGTTCCTGCGGACTCAGTCCGCGCTCCCCGGTGACCTGGAACGCGAGTTCGTCGAAGGCCTTCGGATCACGGGCGATGTCACGGATGTTCCCCAGGACCTCCGGATCCGGCATGGGAAGTGCCGGGTTCGGGCCTTGAATGAACTGATCGACGCTCAACCGGTCCTCGCCGACGATCGCATCATCCGTGAAGCGCCGGCCGAACACCTGCCCTGCCACATCGGTCAGATCGCGGTTGGTGCCGTCCTGGCCGGCACTGGCCAGGGTCGCGGAGGTCGCCACGGGGCAGATCGAGCCGAGCGGGGCGCCCGGCTCGCTCGCCCCGACGGCGCTGGCAAGGCGACGAAGCAGCATGGCGACATCAGTGCCCTGAGCGCCGTCGTAGGTGTGGAACTCGTCCACCACGATGTACTGGATCTGGGCGTTGCGCCACAGCGGGATGTCGTCGGACATCTGCAGCAGCCGGTCGAGCATCTTGTAGTTCGTCAGCAGTAGGTCGGGCGGTGTCATCCGCATGTCCGACCGCTTGGTGGCCACTCGCTCCCAAGTGGTAGCAGCCCTTTCGCCGATGTAAAGGCCCGCGGTCACCTCTTTGAGGGCGTCGTGTGCGAGGAGCATCCTATTCAGCCGCATCGCCTGGTCGGTGGCGAGGGCGTTCATCGGGTACAGGAGTACCGCCTTCACGCCAGGTGTTGCCTCCTGCTTCTTCGCCCGCTGGCAGTGGTCGAGGATCGGCAGGAGGAACGACTCCGTCTTGCCCGAGCCGGTACCTGTGGTCACCAGCGTCGGCTCAGGTACGTGGCCGCCGAAGGAGGAAAGGCGCCCGAACGCAACCGCCTGGTGGCGGTAGGGGGTGAACCCCTCCGGCGCCCACTCCAGCACGCCGCGCCAACCACCGTCTTCTTCCTTCGCGAAAGGGGTTCGGACGCGCAGATACGGTCCGCGGAACATCCCGGCGGTCTCATCGCCGAGAAAGGTCTCGAGCGCCCTTCGCGCTCCCTCGTCCGAGAGGGCGTAGGTCGTCGTCAGGTACTGCAGCAGGCTGGCCTTGACCTCACGCGCCTCGAGAGTCGGCCTCATCGGTGAGCCTCCGTGTCCGCCTTACGCGGGTCGATCTGCTTTTCTGGATCCCATTCGCCACGATCAACGGCGGCGTTCAGCCGCGCCTGGAATACGGAGTGCGCCTTGCGCATTTCCCTCTCCCGGTCGGCCTTGTAGAACGGGCCCGTGTATCCTTCGGGAATCTGATCGTCGGACTTGTCTTCAAGATACTTCTCGAACAACTGCCAGTCCTGCTTGTTCTGCCCCTGTCCGTAAGCGTTGTGGTTTCCGGCGATCTGCCTGCCGTGGGCGTCGAACCAGATACCCTCCTCGTAATTGATCAATACGCTGTAGCGTGACTGATAAGCGGCGCACAACGCGTCGGAACTCATGCCGAGGCAGACAGCGACGAGCGCGTCGATTTCGACGAGTGCGGCGCGCCTTTCCATCTCATTGCGCAGGGGCGTGGCGTGCTGCCATTCGGAACTGACCGACCCGAGAGGGTCAAGCCCCTTCCACACCAGGGCCCAGCGCTCATTGCACCACCGCTTGTCATACAGTCGCTGCCATAGCGGCGCGTACGCTCGAGTCAGACAGTTGAGGCGCATCGTGCGCAGAATCAACGCTGTCAAGAGCGGGTGGCCGGAGGCCAAGGCGGGCAGCTTCCTCAACTCGGAGTGCCGGAGGTCATCGCGGCCCGTAACTCTTATGAAGTAGTCCAGCGGGAGTCCTGCGAAGAAGCCTGCTACGGCCAACGTCTCCAGCTCTGTCGGCATTGCAAGACTTTGCACCGAGTCGACGTGAGTTGCGCCTGGCGGCATAAGCGCCGCGATGAGTGCTCTGGAACTGTTGTCGGCGATTCGGCGGCGGCTGAAAACGCGGAAGTAGTCCGTCGCTGGCCGCTTATCACCGTCGCTGAACTCCCACCCGTCGATCTTTGCATCGAAAACTGCCCGATCGCACGACCTCAGATACCTCGTCGAAGGGATGGCATCGTCACCCAGGTTGACGAGATTGGCTGGCTTGCCCTGACGATGATCTTCCGGGGACTGCTTGGCGAATGGAGTAGCCACCGCGAAGTTCGGACCCTTCAAGATCACTTCGCGCCATTCGCTCCTCGCGCCCACCTGCTCGCGGAAGAATCCCTTATCTCTATCCGTCTTCTCGTTGAAGCCGCCGCTTGCCTGGGCGGCATCTCCGACCCTGATCGTATAGGCCTGGAGCGCGGCCATAGCTTCGATCTCTGCCGTGGAGAGGGGATGCAGGAGCGGCGTCTCGTCGATCGGGGTGCTTCCCAGGTCTAGGAGGCTCTGCCATTCCGCGAGGACGGGCGCCTGCACGCGGATGATCCGGGCACGGTGCGCACGCTTGTCCCACCCCCCTTCGTATTTGATTCCGGGCAGGGGTCCGCTGCCGTCGTGGACCAGCGAGTCTGGAATGACACGCGCTCCGTAGATGTGGCTGGCGTGAAGGAAGTCGACGTCCCGCTGTGCCGCGCCGTAGACGTGCATCCCAAATTCCAGGCTATTGCCTGCGGGAAGGGGGAATGCCCAGTTCTTTCCATTGACGAAGCTCCCGTGGATCCTCAGCCGACGGTATGCCTCCGGTCGGATCGGTCCCTCCGTTTTTCCCTCAAGATGCGTGTCGGGGTGGAGGAGTCCCGCGGTCCCGCCGTGTGCTTGGTGCCGCCAGACTTGGATCATGAAGCCTCGGTAGAGGTTGGGCCTTGTGCCGCCCAGCAGCGGGAAGGTTGTCTCGCCTCCTACAAAGGCGCTGGTGCTCTTCACCTGGACAAGGTCGGCGAGAATCCCGGTGCGCGCGTGAGGAGTTGCGAGGAGCTCTGCGCGCCTTTCTGGCGCGCTGTCGATGGCCGAAGTCGAGGCCAGCTTGAACCAGGGGTCGAACTCGGCGAGGGATCCGTTTTCATCCCAGTCGGGGCGTACCCAGGGCGGGTTTCCGATTTGGAGGTCGAATCCGCCGTTGCGGGCGAAGACCGCTGCGAAGTCCACTTCCCAGTGGAAGAAGCCGCGCTCCTCAGCGATCTTCTGGGCAGTCGCGAGCCAGGGGTACCGGTTGTCGAAGGAGGAGTCGAGTACATCCTCCATTCCCGTGCCGCCCGGCAGCGCGTCCTCGAAGCGTTCGACTTCCTGCAGGCTGGCAAACTTGGGAGGTACGACCATGCCTTCTTCGAGGTCATGGGTGCCTAGGAGCGACTCGGCGAAGTCGATCCAGTCCGCCAGTTCCTTGAGCGGGATGGCGGATCTGCGCAGGACAGCGGAGGAGCGGTGCCAGGATCTGGCGCGAGTGCTGAGGCCGGCTGGAACCAGTGGTATGCCTGCCTCGTCGTCGGATTCGGCGCCGATGACGAGCTGTTCACCGACCGCCTCGAACAGGCCGGGCTGCACCGCGAACTTTGTCACTGTCGCAGGGCTGGCCGAGACGATATCTTTCTGAACGAATTCGGGGACCCGCGATACCGGGGCCTGCTGGTAGACGGCGTCGCTGCCGTCGAGGAGCCCGCATTTGTCGAGCGGCCAGAACCACAGCGCGCACCAGGTGTCCATGAGGGTCTTAAGACGCCAGAAGGGCGAGCCAGGCGACTCGTAGAGATCGCCGTAGACCTTCTCCTTCGCCACTGGCTGCTCTGGCTGGTGGATGAAGTCGTAGTCTTCCGCTCCCCAGATGTCGATCCTTCTGGCGATCTCGGATTCAGACAGTTCCATCCTCTGCACGACGATGGCCCAAAGGAACTCCGCACGCCTGGCCAAGCCCTGGAGCCGCTCGAGTTGGGAGAGCCTGTGTCCCTTGTGGGCCTTCGCCGATGGCGCTTTGAGGAGAGTCTTCCTCCAGGCCGCCAGATCCGCTGCCTGCTGGGGGGCTAGTTGGGCGGACTCCTTCTCACGGGCGACCGCCGCCCAGCCGGCGGCAGGGAGGAGGAACTGGTGCACCGCTCCTTCGGGTAGTGCAAGGCGTTCCCCGCCTTTCCAGAACGGGAGCTCCGTCGGAGCCAGTGTGCCCTTCGCCTTCAGCCACTCCTTGCCGACGACATCGGCTGCGTCGTAGACCGCTCGGCGGCCACCGATGAGGGAGTTGCCTCGCCGTAGATGCAGTCCGAACCAGGGCGCCCGCATTCCCGGGTGCATAGTGTTCAGCCACAGGGAAACGTCCGCGAGTTCGACGGCCGTCGAGTTCAGGTCGACACCGTAGCAATTGTGCAGAGCGATGTATGCCTTGACTTTCTGCAACTCAGTTAACTTGTCCTCGGCCGGAACGCGGCGGCCGAGCTCCGCTTCGCGACGGCGCAGGTACTCGGAGGCGACCTGGTTGATCGCCTCGTTGAGGAACGCGCCGGATCCGAGCGCCGGTTCGCAGATCTTGAATTTGAGCAGATCCGCAGCGGGCGTACGGACTACCTGCCCGTGATCATCGCGTTCTTGGTCGAGCCGATACTTCAAAGCCAGCTCGACTGTGACTCGCGTAAGAGACTCACGTGTGTAGTACGACGCCGAGGTCTGGCGGTCCCGGCCAGCCAACCGGTAGACGAACTCGCCCGGTTCGTAGCTCTTGAGGCCGCGTCTCCTTTTGGGATCCGTGTCCGGATAGTGCACCCTAAGCGCATCCTCGTACTGACCGAGCCGCCCCTCCGGGACCATCCATGATCCGTCCTTCGGATCGCCGCCTTTGGCGACTTCGTACAGGCGCTCGTCCGCCACGAAGCCGGTATAGGACATGAGTCCTTCGTAGACAGCACCGAGCTGGTTGATGCCGAGGTTGCGGTAGGAGATGAATCCGCCGCGCTTTCCCGCTTTGCCCTTGGTGACGGTCAGGAGCCGAAGGACACGGTGCAATGTCTCGTTGCGCAGGCGAAGGTCGAGGTAGCCGGCGCGCTCCGGGTGCTCGATCTTGCGCCCGATCAGCCGGATCGCCTTGTCATCGAAGAGCTCGGAGCGCAGGGGCTCGAACCTGAGCCCGAGATCCTCGCTGCGGAGCGCGGCCTTGGCGCTGCGGGTGGCCTCATCATCCTCGGGCAGGTCGTCGGTATCTTCCGAGCCCCAGGGGCGGTGGCCTTTGTTGACCTGGGTGAAGAGCAGATCCAGGGATTCGTAGAGGTGGTGGCCGAGCCGGGCGGTCTCGCTCTCCAGCTCGTCGCTGCGCACGACGAGTTCGCGCAGCCGGAGGATCGAGTATCCGGCCTCGTAGTTGCCGTCGGTGGAGGGCAGGATGCCGAGTTCTGGGCGCGCTTCGGCGAACAGGAGGAACAGGATGCGGTAGAGGTAGCGCAGCGACTCGCGCGTGAGCTCGGTCGCGAACGGGATTCTGACGTCTTCGACCTGCTGCCAGGCGACGCCTTCGTCTCTGAGCCGCTCGAGCACCTCGTTCGCGATCAGTTCCACGGAGTCGCGCAGGCCGTCGCGCAGTTCAGTGGAGACCCCGACTGCATTTTCGGCCGAGGATTTGAGGAGGGTGTCGAGCACGGCGTCTCCGCCGTCTTCCGCGGGGCGCAGCATGGCCAGCGAGAAGAGCGCGGCGATCGTCGCCAGCTCGCCGGTCTTGAGAGTGTCGCGTTTTTCCAGGGCCTGCTCGAGGTTCGCGGCGAGATAGCGGCCCTCGCCCCAATTGTGGCGGTCAGCAAGAACCACGACGCCGCCGGTGAGCAGGAGTACGAACCGGGGAGGTTCCTCGCTGAAGAACAGGAATGACGCCAGTTCGGCGCCGGTTCGGCACGCTTCGGATCCGGCGAGCGCGACGGGCGTGAGCAGGCGGTCGGCGCCATCGCCGTCCAGTGCGCTGTCGAGGTCGTTGGCCCAGCCGCAGTCCAGGGCCACCACGCCGTTGTTCGCGTAGGCAACAGGAATGGCGTGATCGCGCCCGGCTTGGCGCACTGTCAGTTGCCGCGGCTCGCCGTCCTCGTATCCCAGGGCTTTGAGGACAGTTTGGTGCCAGGTTCGGAGCCGAGTGGTCCACTGGGGGTCCGCGTAGGTGAAGGCATCCGCGTCCTGTGGCGAGGATTCGGCGCGGGCAGCCTGCCGGGCGAAATAGGTCCGGAGGTCATCCGAGAAGTACGTGCTCCGGAGTGCTGGCAGTCTCAGACGGGGGGGGGTTTGCCTGCGTTCTTCGCTCTCATTCTCGTCGCCCTCCAGCGACGCCCACTTCGTGAACACTCCCCGTCTGAGGCCCTCGGCCAGGCCTTCGGCGAAGTAGTGGGCCGTGAAGTACTCGCCCCGGTTGCTGATCGTGTCGAACACGGCCATCAGTCGTCTTCTCCGTCCAGCACTGCCAGCAGCCGTAGCATCGGCTCGCCGTGGGCGGCGAGCTTGTCCAGGAGTTCTCGGCGGGCCGCTACGTCTCGGTGCATCTGGTTGTTCGCGGTCTCACCCAAGTCGATCAGGCTTGGCTGGTGCCAGGTGTCGAGTTTGTCGCGGTATTCCTCAAGTAACTCGTCCATCTGTCGGTCGTATTGGCCCCGCTGCGCCATCAGATGCCGGCTTGCGATGTCGATGGCCTCAGCGACCAGCGGCTGTAGCACGGTGAGGCGCTCGTCGGACACGGCGTGGGCGGGCATTCCGGGGCCGACTCCGCAGTCGGCGAGGACGGAGAGTAGTTCCGCCACCGATCCGGTGCGTACGCCGACGGCCATCCACTCCACCACCGTGGGGCGGCCGAACTGGTTGGAGTAGGTGCCCTGGATGAGGAAGGTGGGTTCTCCGACTCGGGCGCGTAGGACGGGTGCCTGGTGGCGCCCGAGTTGGACGAGTACCTTGTCGGTGATCCATTCGATCATCGGGTGCAGGTCGGTGAGATAGCCGGTGCTCGGCCACTGGCTGTTGGAGGACTGCAGAGCCTCGGTGAGGCGTCGCCGGGCGGTGTCCTTGTCGAAGGTGACGAGCAGGCGCGGACGTTCCGGGTCGGAGTAGATCTGCTCTTTGAGGTAGGTGCTCGGAAGGGCCTTGAACCGCACCAGGAGATCGCGTGGCGGGGTGAGGGCGATGGTGCCGTCTTGTTCGCGCCGGAGCGTGAGCGCGTCTTCGGGGTTTCCGTTGAAGACGACGTTGAGGGCGGCCGAGAAGTAGTCGGGTGTGGTGTCGAACAGCTTCGGCACTCGTGCGCGCGGGACATCCGTGCGCTTCGGGGTGGCGTTGACCTGGGTGAATGCCCCTGCGAGCAGTCCGCCGAGACTGGTCTGTTTCGACTCCTGGACCGACTGCTCGACGCTCTTGCCCGCGATCAGGTCCTTGACCAGTCGGCTGTCTTCCTCGCCTGCGCTGAAGAGCCCGGTCACGGCCTCCGCGCTGCCCTCAATCTTGTGTGCCTCCTCCTCGCGTTTGAGGAGCTTCTCGCCGACCAGCCGGTCGTCGAGGGGCCGCGGTTCTCCGTCCTTCGTATAGCGCCACTCGGTGGCGCTGGTGAGGATCAGGGCACGGAACTCGGGCTTGCGGGACTGGCCGTACCGGTCGATGCGGCCGTTACGTTGTTCGATCCGGATCAGTGACCAGGGCAGGTCGTAGTGGATGAGCAGGTTGCACTGCTGGTGCAGGTTCACGCCTTCGGAGGCGACGTCGCCGGTGAACAGGATGCGTACCGGGTCCTCGCGTAGCCCGAACCGCTCGATGATGGACATCTGTTCCAGGACGCCGGTGGCGTCGTCGTGCATGACCTGTACGGCGCCGCCGTATCCGAGCCACGGCTTCTTCTCGTTAGCCGTGTCTGCCGGCTTCGGCGCGGCTCGGCGCCGTGTTGTCTTTCTTGGCTGGATCGCCTGTGCTGCCTGTGCCTCGTCGAAGGGGAAGCCGAGCATCGCCGGCACCGCGACCGCTAGCCACTTGAGGGTCGCGATGCGTTCGGAGAACACCACGACCCGGGTCGGGGATCCCGGTCCGACCTCGAGCGCGCGCAACTCGTCGACCAGGGCGGTGAGCTTTGCCGAGTCGGAGTCGTCGATCTGGATCGTGAGGGCGTAGAGATCCTTGAGCGCGCGCTGTTCGGCGGTCAGGTTCGCGTCTTCCTGATGCGGGCCGAGGCTTTCCAGGCCGGTCGACTTGCGCCTGGTCTCGAGCGACTCGAGCAGCGCCTTGTGCGAGGAGAGGAAGGATTTGAAGAGCGTGTATGCGGTCAGTCCGCTCTCGCTGGCCGAGCGCCGGTCGTTGTCCCTTGGGATCCAGTGTTCGGCGAACTCCTGGAAGACGCGCTCTTCCGCGGGCGTCGCGGGCACGTGCACGGGGCGCGAGGGGCCGCGGTCGGCCCAGATGCCGTCCTTGAGACTGTCGCGTACCTCTGGTGTCACCTTGGTGCGGCGGATGAACAGGTGGTCGAGGTCTTCGATCTCGTAGTCTTTTGGATCTTTGATAGCGGCCGGGTCCAAGAGCCTTATCAGCTCGGCGAAGGATTTGCCGTCCCCGTTGTGGGGGGTGGCGGAGGCCAGGATGAGCGCGTCGGTGCGAGGGGCGATGGCCCGGGCTAGTTCGTTGCGCTGCGACCCGATGGTGATCAGGTTGTGGGACTCGTCGATGACGACGGCATCCCAGTTCGTGCGGTCGAGGTGGTGGCGGTAGAGGTCCCTGTTCTTGAGCGTGTCCACCGAGACGATGACGCGCTTGAAGTAGGCGAAGGGGTTTCGGCCCGAGGGGATCTCCTGTTGGACGCGCTGGATCCCGGTGGAGTCCAACCGCACCAGCGGGATGGCGAAGCGTGTCCACAGTTCGCGCTGGAACTGCTCGAGGACGTGCTGGGGTGTGATCACCAGGATGCGCTCGCCGCGGCCGCGGCGGATCAGTTCGGCCAGGAGGATCCCGATCTCCAGGGTCTTGCCGAGGCCGACGACGTCGGCGATGAGCAGGCGGGGTTGCGGGTTGCGCAGCGAGAGTGCCAGCTCGGCGGGTCGAAGCTGGTGGACCTGGGTGTCCATCAGGAAGTTCTCCGCGAGCGCGAGTCCCTGCTCGGACTGCGGCAGGAACGACTTGCGTACCACCGCTTCGAGGTAGAGCCGGGCCCGGCTGTGGTTGCTCGAGTCGTCGGCGACGAGCTTCGTGTGCCTCGGGTCGAGCACCTCGACGCGGTCGATGCGGTCGTAGAAGACCGCCTCCGTGTCGCGTACGAACTCGGAGACTCCGGTCACCTCGATCATCAGCCCGTCGCGCTGTGTCGGGGTGACCTTGCGCACCAGCCACTCCTCGTCCCTGACGAGGATCTGCGAGCCCGGGGGGTAGCCTCCTGAGGCCATTGACTCTGCCGCCTCCTGCCCTGCCACCTTCCGCACCTTTCCCCAACCGGCATGTGCCTGGAACCCTAGAGTGTCGATCTACCGTAGCTGGTTCGCTCGGCTACGGTGCGTGGCCTGCGGTCACAGGCTGGGAGCCGCCGCGTAGACGCGTCGAAGCTCCTGGGCCACGCGCGTCGAGGCCGCGGGCCGCACGGGTTTCGCTGCGTCGCCCGGTTCGGGCGCGGCGGGCTCGTCCGCGACCGGCTCCTCCCGCTCGCGCTCGGCATCGGCATGGTCCAGTGCGGCAAGCTCCGCTGAATCGCCGCGCTTGGCGGCCATGGACATCGCCTCGGCGTCGATGCGGGCCTCCACCGAAGCGCTGATCGCGAAGGCCGGGTCCTGCTGCTCGACGGGACGTGCGGTGAGCCGGATGAGCTCACGCCGCGCCTGAACCGGGCTCCACCCGCGCGCGGTGAGAAGCTCGGCGCACATTTCCTGCACATCGGCCGTGGTCGGCCTGTTCTCCGGCTCGTGCTCGAGCATGGCCCGCACCAGCGGAGCCAACGCCGCGGGAAGACCGTTGAGGTCGGGCTTGGCGTCCGCGCTGGCCACCTGCGCTGTGATCGCCTGCCAAGTGGCGCCGTCGTAGGGATAGTGTCCCGTCGCGGCGTACAGGAGCACGGTGCCCAGGCCGTACACGTCCGCGGCTGGGGTAACCCCGGACTTTCCGGCAGCTTGCTCTGGCGGCATACACCGCACCGACCCGATGATCGTACCGGAGCGCGAGAGCGAACTGCTCGCATCCGCGAAGGCGGCGAGGCCGAAGTCGATGATGACCGGCCCGCTCTCGCCGAGGATGATGTTCTGCGGTTTGAGGTCTCGGTGCAGGAGTTTGGCGCGGTGGATGGCCTCGAGCCCGTCGGACAGCAATGCGCCCATGCTCGCCACGAGTATGTCCGCCCAGGTCCCGCCCGCCCCGATGCTCTCATCCAGGGTCGGCCCGGAGATGTACTCCACGGCCATCCACGGCCTGTCGGCGAACGGGTCGGCGTCGAGGAACCGCGCGACCCGGCTCGTGCCGACCACGCCGCGGGCAATGTGGGCCTCGCGTTCGAAGCGTTTGCGGGTCTCGGGATCCAGCCGGTCGGCGCGGATCAGTTTGACCGCGACGGGCTCGCCGGCCGGCGAGTAGGCCAGGAAGACCTCTCCCATGCCGCCGGAGCCGAGCGGCCGCTCCACGGTATAGCGGCCGATCTTCGACGGCGCCCCATCCATCAATCCTCCCGTGCCCCTTCGCCCGCATCGGTTCTGGAGATCTTCTCACAGCGCAGGGCGAGCGTATCTGACCTCGATGAGCTCTGCACCGTACCGCGCAGTGTGGCCTCTCGATTGTCCGTCGCACCGCAGCGGGTGCGATGGCATGATTGCCTGACGATACGTCACGTGGGCGGAAGGCGGTGGGGGCGCGGATGGCCCTGGACGGACCGAATCTCGGCGACCTGCTCGGAAGCGTCGCTGCCGGACGCGTGCAGCTGCCCGACTTCCAGCGGGAGTGGAAGTGGGACGACGAGCGCATCCGCGCGCTGATCGCGACCGTCACACTGGACTACCCGCTCGGGGTCGCGCTGACCCTCGATACCGGGGGCGCGGCGCGGTTCCGATCGCGCCCGCTCGCCGGTACCGAGGTTGCGCCCGGGACCCAGGCCGAGATGCTCCTGCTCGACGGCCAGCAGCGCCTCACCTCGCTCTACCAGGCGCTGATGTCCACCCAGCCCGTCCTCACCTGGGTCCAGGGGGATCCGACAACGCGCTGGTACTACATCGACATCGCCAAGGCTCTCGACCCCCGCGCGGACCGTGACGACGCGATCGTCTCGGTGCCGGAGAACCGGCTGATCCGGGGCGACTTCGGCCGCGACATCGAGCTGGACCTCAGCAGTCGCGAACAAGAGTGCCTACTCGGCCTCTTCCCGCTCAACCTGGTCTTCGACTCCGCCCAGACCGGCGAGTGGCACGAGGTCTTCGCGCAGGTGAACCCCGGCCGGTCCAAGCTGTTCTGGCAGTTCCACAATGAGATCATCGGACGGATCCAGAAGTTTCAGGTCCCTCTGATCCGGCTCCCGAAGACGACCAGCAAAGACGCGGTGTGCAGCGTTTTCGAGCGCGTGAACACCGGAGGCGTCACGCTCAACGTCTTCGAGCTTCTCACGGCGTCCTATGCCGGAGAACCGCTGAAGGCGACGGGGCAGGACGCCGACGACTACTTCAACCTCGCGCAGTACTGGCGCGGCGTGAAGCGGGAGCTCGCTGACGCCCATCCAGTACTGGGCGGAGTCGAGGAACGCGAAGAGACTGGACTGACCAGTCTCGACTTCCTGCAGGCGGTCTCGCTCGTGGCCACCTTCGAGCGGAAGAAGGCGTGGGTGCAGGCGCATCCGAACGCCAGCCAACCGCCGGCCGTCGGCTGCAAGCGGCGCGACCTGCTCGAGTTGCCCCTGCCGGTCTTCCTGCAGCACGCTCCGACGGCCGTGGAGGCGTTCCACTGGGTCGGCGCGTTTCTCGCCTGCGAGCACATCTTCCGCGAACGCGATCTTCCCTATCGCACCCAACTGGTGCCGCTGGCCGCGATCCGCATGCTCATAGGAGATCGTGCCGACGAACCGGCTGTGCGCGCCAAGCTGACACGGTGGTATTGGTGCGGGGTGCTCGGGGAGCTCTACAGCGGATCGACCGAGAGCAGGTTCGTGCGCGACGTCGAGCAGCTCGCGGCGTGGATTCTGGCTGACGGGCCAGAGCCAGACACGGTCGCAGAAGCGTTCATCCAGGACACCCGGCTCAATACCCTCACGACGCGAAACAGCGCAGCGTACAAGGGCATCTATGCGCTGCTGCTCAAGCAGGGAGCAATCGACTGGGCGAACACCACCGCCCCAATCACCGGCGACTCGCTCGTGGGACAGTACATCGATGTCCGCCAGATCTTCCCGAAGGCATGGCTGGGCCAGCAGGGCGGGGACCTGCCCGCGGCCAGCAGCATCGTCAACAAGACGCCCCTGTCCTACCTCGCCAGCACAATGATCGGCAACAATCCGCCCTCCACGTACCTGCCGAGATTCGAGAGAGAAAGCGGCCTGGAAGACCACTGGTTCGACGATGTCGTAAGCACGCACCTCATTGATCCGAAGCTTCTGTGGGCCGACGACTTCGAGGGCTTCTACCGCGATCGTGCCGCCCGGATCCTGGCGCTGGCCGAACGCGCAATGGGCAACCCTGCGATCCGAGAGGGCCAGCAGCCGTGACCCGGCCGACAACCGACGAGATCGCGAACCTGGTCGGCAAGACCCTGCGCGTTAGCGAACTGCTCGCGCTGTGGGGCTACCGCACGCGCAACTACGAATCCGTGCCCACCGTTGAGAGCGACCTCGCTGCTGCGGGCCTGACGACAGCACCGCCCTTGCGGCGGCGCGCACTCGACGCCGATGTGGTGATCGTCCCGCTCGGGCACAACACAGAGCCCAGCGGCACACCCATTGATCACGGCTCCGGGTCGGCTCCACACGACGTCCCCATCGACGCCGACGAAGAGACTGGCGAGGCCGCGCCCGGAATCCTTCCCCAAATCCCCATGCTCCTCGGCCACGTCGCTCAGGCGCACGCCGGCCTGATTGCAGTGGAGGTCGACGCTAAGCTCACCAAGGCCACGGCGCTCATGACAGAGCGCAACCTCTCGCAGTTGCCCGTCCTCGACGGCGCGGCGACCGTGCGCGGGGTCATCACGTGGGAGTCCATCGCCCACATGCACGCGCTCGGGCACAAATCGACGTTGGCCAACGCTGCGACGGCGCACTACACCGTCGCGGCGACGACAGACAGGTTCCTCCCGCTCATCTCCGTCATCCGCAAGGAGGGGTTCGTCCTTGTCCGCAAGACCGACGGAGCGCTGTGCGGGATTGTCACGACCTCCGACCTCGCCGAGCGCTTCGAGGCCGTCGCTGGCCCCTACTTCACACTTGGGGAGATCGAGTTCCGTCTCCGGCGATGCCTCAAGGTCTTCGACGGCGACGACATCAAACTGGCCGAGAAGTCCAAGAAGAAGCCCTCGCCCAACCCGCAGCCGCCAAAGAAGAAGTCCGTCGACGATATGATGTTCGGCGGCTACGTGAGGCTGCTCGAACACGAAGGCCTCTGGCCGAAACTCGGGTGGAGGGGCGTTGACCAAGACCACTTCGTCGAAATCCTCGACAAGGTGCGCGAAATCCGAAACCAGGTCATGCACTTCAACCCGAAGCCACTCAGGGAAGAACAGGTCGACACGCTCGACCGGTTCGTCGGGATGCTGCGGCACTACGATCCGGACCTTCACTTCCCCCAGCCAGAGACGGACGGATGATCGGCGGCGAGCACCCATCGCTGGCACAGGCATGTGCGGTTCGACCGACACGACATGTCCGCAGGAAGGCTTTCCGGGGCCTAGAACACGTGAGCGGCGAGCGCTGGCCATGCCGGCAGATGCTCACTTGAGAGTACTCACCGGGTCGATGGCTCGCGGCCCCGGGCACGGCGAGCCATCGAGGCCGTAGGGCGAGGCAGTACGCCTGGGCGAGAAACGATGATCACATCGGCGATGCCCGGCATCTCCATCAGTGCGCGGTAGGTCACGTCGTGCTGCTCGACCGAGCTCGAGTCGTCGTAGATAAACACGACGATTTCCTTGTACCTCTCCGTGTTCTTGAGATATCCGATTGAGTCGACCATAACCTGCTGTTCGATCTCCTTGAAGTCGGCAGCCTTGCGGGCGAACTTGGCTTCAATCAGCACTCCGAGACGGGGCAACCCGAAATCGGCGCGGTAGCTGGCGTGCCCTAGCTTCGCGAGCGTCTCTTCGTCGACGACGTCATCAAACACTGTCCGCAGCATGATCCATAAGATGTCCTGGACCTCGCGCTCGGCGTTGATCTCCCAGCGCACCGGGCGCCTTGCGTCGTCGGGGTCCCACCGCCAGCGACGCAGCGCGGCCTCGAAGCGCCGCAGGACCTGCCCGACGTGGGAGCGTCCGACCACGATCTCATCAATGCTTGCCGAAAGCGCCCGCTCTGCGCAGCGCAGTAACAAGGCCGCAGTGGGGATCCTTAGCTCCCGAGGGTTACAGCGTAGGGCCTCGGCAAGCACCACGCGCTCGAGTTCGCGGGCGCTCACAAGCGGGTCCGCCAGCCTGGCCGTTCCCGCAGCAATCATCCACGACACCGTGGCGAGCTCGCGCGGTGCCATGGCCGCGGTGTCGGTGATATGGGCCGGATCGCAGCCGAGGGCGGCGAGGGTGTGGCCCGCCACGAGTTCGTCGTTGCATTCGGCAGTGTGTCTGCGCGGGTCACGGAGCGTGGCGCGAAGCCAGTCGGCAGCCTCGGGGATCTGAGGACTGACTGCGGCAACGGCGAGGCGGATTCCGGTCGCTTGGCGCATGTCATATAGAAAGGAGAGCCTGTCTCCCTGGAACGGATCACGCTGCATCAAACGCCGCAGACCGCGGCAGGTCAGATCGAGCAGTCGCGGAGTCGCGCCGGCGGAGAAGTGGGCGAGCCCGAATCCGAGTGCAGCGAGGTTCGGGGCTTCGTCGAGCCGGTCAGCATGGACCGTGATCCAGGAGTTGACGAACGGATCGACGTTCCATTCGAACGGGACCGATATTCCCGCGAGGACGTGGTGGGCCATCAGGCCGTCG
This sequence comes from Actinospica sp., assembly GCA_035493475.1. GTDB lineage: Bacteria > Actinomycetota > Actinomycetes > Streptomycetales > Catenulisporaceae > Actinospica. The sequence goes on along the minus strand of DATJIF010000155.1, from coordinate 168,564 downwards.
AGGCTGCCGGGCACGTTGCCTTCGACGAGACGTCGCGCAAGACCCGAAAGTTGTCCGGCAACCAGTCCTGCGATGGGCTCAGCGGCATCCTGCGGCACGTCGTCGCTCACAAGAACCACCTCTTGTCGCGCAGCTTCGTCGAGATCATGTCGGAGTTCCAGTTGGTGACGTGGCGAAGTTGGCCTAGCAGGTTGGCGATCAGGTCGGAATACAAGATGGTGACCGGTGTTCTGCAGGGATAGAACCGGCGCCAGGAGACTGCGGTGAACCGGAAGGCTTGAGCGGCCAGGTAGTCCAGGTCGGTGAACGTCGATTCACGGTGCAGCTTGAGCAAGAGCGGGCGCGGCACTCCCTGCAGCGGGAGCTTCATGTCGTACGGGCCGGTGACCGATACGAGCATCTCGGAGTGCCCGACGCGCACCGCGTGGCCGCGCGCGGGCACGCACCGTCCGCGAACGCGGCCGCTGCGCGTCAGGCCTTCGGCGGCCCGGTCGAACATCGTCCACTCGTGTTCGTCGCTTACGTGCACGAACGCGAATTCGACTCCCGCGTACTGCGACGCGAGCACCTCGACCAGGCTCTTCACGGCTCTCGCCTCTTGGTCTTTGAAGGGCTTGAAGACATGGAAGATGAGTCTGAGTGTGTCGGTCGGCTGCCAGTTGTTCCGCGCCTTGACGTTCTCCAGGCTGGCCCGCAGGGAAGCGAGAAGCTCCTGCGGGTACTGCTCGTAGGGTGCTTCCTTGGAAGCGGTGGCCAGCAGGTAGTTGCCGTCGGAGGTGAACACAGTGGTGATCCCGACGTAGCGTTCCGGTGTGCTCATCCGACTGGTTCTGACATGGGCGCTTCCAATGCCGATCACGAGTTCGTGCGCCATCGGGCGAGCGTGAACGCGCATGACGAACGGGGTGCCGCCCAGCTTCGCGTAGCAGGCCAGCGCCATTGTGTTCAACACCGAGGCTGTATCGTCGCGCTGGATGGTTTCAATCTGTACCTCCTGCACGGGGATACCCTGGCTCATGAAGCGGGACTTGGCCACCAGGTAGGGGCTCGCATCTCCCACAAGGTGCTGCTGCGCCTCACTGGTGATCACTACGGCCAGGTGGGGTGGTTCGCCGTCGGCGGTTGCGGCAAGACACGCCCGGCGGTACGCCGAGGCGTCCAGCGGCCCGCCATCGAAGGACAGGATGCTGATCTCGCAATCGGTCAACCGGTACTTGCGCGCGAACCCTTGGCTGAACCCGCCGCGGCCAGGCACTCCGTTGCGGAAGGCCGCCATGAACTGCTCGGCCGATCCCTGATATCCGCGCGGGGTGATGACCGCGATCCGCGGCCTGGTGGGCGAGAACATCTCCGAATCGAACGGACCATAAGCCTCCAGGCCTTTGTCAGCGGATCGATGTGTCTTCTCGCCGCCCAGGTCGAAGGCGAACACCGGCTCCTCGATCCGCCGACCGGCCACGTTGGCGCCCGCCTCGCCGGCTCCGATCGGAGGCTGAATGCGAACCTCGACCCCGGGCACCACAGCGATCGTCTTCCTGCCCAGCCATCCGGCGAGCTGCGTAGTTAGCGCTAGCCTCCCCTCTGCTCCGCTGATTCCAAAGACCTTCTCTTCCAGCCGACGGGCGATCTCACCGTGGCGGGAACCCGCCAGAGCAGCGAGTACCTCGTCGAACACCTCGCGGCGTGCTTCGAGCCACGCCTCGGAGGTGGCGACCTCTTCACGGCCATCGGGGGTGTCGATCACCAGCCGATCGCCGCGGACCGCGATCACCAGCCCCGCGAGCCTGCGTCGTGCGTCTGGATCGTGGTACGGCCTGGCCAGCTGATCCTCCTGGATGGTCAACACGTGCTTGCCCTCGATATTCACGCCAGCGCCGAGAAGGTCTGCGACGGGGCGGGTGAGCTCGTAGCGGGCTTTGATCCCGAGGACGATCCCGGGCGAGTTTCGCGGACCGCTATGGCGAACATCAAGCGTGTACTGGGGGTAGACATGGAGCCCACCGAGCCGACACCCGTTACTGGCCTGCATGAGCAGGTCGCGCTCGGGTCTACGGGAAATGAACTTCGGCGGTGCCTCCCGGCGAAGCAGATACCCCCACTCGCGCGTGAGCAGCCACACCAGCCTGCGCTCAACGAGCCGCATGACGATCTCAAGGTCGTGTAGGGCGGTAAACCGCGTCTCATCACCGACCACCGCTGCGTCCACGTCGAAGGCGGCGATGATGATCTGCGAGCCGCGCCGCATCACGACGTGGCTATCCGCGAACCTGGCGCGCAATTCGCCCAGCTGTTCAGCAGATTCGTACGATAAGACGCCGCCGGTGAAGTCGCCCTCGATGATCTGCACGGGGAGAAAGTTGAACGCGAGGTGGGCACCGTTTCCAGCTTGCTGCGCGCCGACACTGCTGGATCGGGTAACTGCCGTGCTCTGCACCAGACCACCTCATCGGCCGAAGCTCGTGAGCTACACCAATCCGACGTCGGGCGGGCGCGCTCAATCCTCATCCCGGAAACCCTAGCGACAGGGTCCGACACCTCCCCGCAACGCGGCCAGCCGGTGGTACCAAAGTCGAACCGCCGGCGCCCTCCGAAACGCGGAAGAGGCCGCGCGGATCACAGAAGAGATCAACTACTCCCGGGACCGACGAGCGCAACACATTGAGCTGAGTGCCCGTCGGGTGGATACCGTCCTGCCTTCTCGCGGGGGGAGCGTGTGGCCTCACCCGTATCGTCCGACGCTGGAGCCCTCCGGACACGGCATGGACACTCCGTATGGCTCCTAGGCAGCCGCGAGTGCCCGGACGGTCCTCGCCGCGGTGGCGACCTCCTGTTCGGTGAGGCCCGCGCCCAATGCGTACTGCTGGAGGAAGTATGTCAGTGCAGCGGTACACGTGGCCGTGCCGGAAGCCGTCGTGCAGTCGATCGTCTCAGCTGCGACGTTCGTGGTCCCGTCGGTGATTCGCGCTGCGACCAGGGCCACAGAGGGCCCACCGGGTGCGTTGATCGCGCCCTGGACGCCTTGCCCTTGAGGGTCTCGCACGAATGTCAGGTAGACGTTGGACGCGCCGGTCGGCACGGGGCTCGTGCTCTGGCCAGCCAGCGCTGAGGGTGATCCGGTCAGCACGCCTTGGCCGTCGAGGTACGCCGAGACCGCCGGGATGTATGCGGCGCCGAGCATTGCGTTGATCGTCGCTCCGCCGGGAACGGCATATGCCACTCGGTTTCCGCTCGATCCGGCGGTGACCGCGATGCTCCCATCGGTGCTCACTGAGGACTGACACGCGAGTCCTGCTGGCGCGATCAGGTAGTAGGGCACTGGCGAGCCGCTGCCGTCGAGGACGCTGGCCCCGTACACGCCTGCCGTTGTCGGCACGGTCTCAGGCGTGGTCAATCTTATTTTCGCTGGGATGGTCGCGGTGCCGATGCCGGGCGCGTTCGATGCCGTGCATGCGGATACTGCCTCGGCGATCGCGGAGGAGCCGAAGACCGGCTGTACCGCCGGGGAGGTCAGGGTGATGCGATACGCCTGCCAGTACACGGCGCTCTCGATCGCTCCGCCGATGCCCTGGCTGATCAGCTTCAGGCCGTCCATCAGCCACTCGAAGGTGCTCACCAGGAACTGCGTGACCGCGCCCGCAGTGCCGTACGCTGTCTCCCATGCGTCGCCGAGACAGCTGGAGACCGACTGCAAGTCGTTCCAGAACAGCCCGACCGCCGAGGAAACGCTCGTCACGTTCTGACGGTCGAGCGACTCCATCGAACTGACGCAGTCCTTGAGGTCGAACAGGTGCTGGATCGTCGAGAGCGCGGCGCCCGGTGTCGGCTTCGATATCCACGGCAGTTCCTCTGTCGTCGAGACCAGCGTGCCGACGCCGTAGAGAAGAGCGCTGACGAGATACGCCTCACTCGACGGATCGACCTGGGCCTGCCCGGAGGCTCCCGGCGCGGCGGTGAAGGTCACGGACTCTCCCCCCGGAACGATCACCGCCTTCTCGCCGCGAGGCGCGACGCTCAAGAACCCCGCGACACCGTCGACCGCCGCGGAATCAAGATCCGGCCAAGCATCGCGCTCCACCGCCCAGCCCGACGGGTAGTCGATCTCCACCGCGAACGCACGGTCGTCCGCGACCTGGAGGACCGCTTGGCCGTCCTGGTCCCCGACGCACCACTTCACCAGCGATCCGCTGCTCGAGACCACAGTGATTCCCGCGGAGGTCGCCTGCGCGGTGCCGGGGCAAGACGGTTGCGCAGCGACGTCGTTCACGCCGATGAACGACTTGAAGGTTCCAAGCACCCAGTTCTTCAGGGAACCGGCGACAGTCTCGAGGACCCAGTTGGACAGGTGCGGGGTCTGCGCGACCATCATGTGCGTGTCCGCGTGGTAGACCGCGGGCACTGGCGTCCACGCGTGCGTCGAGGTGTCGAAGTACACCAGCAGCGCGGCCGGCGGATACCCGTCCTGAGCGGCCAAGTCCACCGGCAGGCTTACCGTCACTGGCCTGGTGAGCCGCGTCCCGGAGACCTCGAACTCGTACGCCTCGCCGAGCAGGATCATTCCGGTCGGAGCGGGCGCGGGAGCCCGGACCACTCGGCCGGACACCGTGCCCGATCCGGCGACGGCGCCCGCCGGGATCGTCACCGACGCGCCATCCGACAGGCTCAGTGTCGCAGCCTTCTGCGAGGACACCTCGACGGAGCCAGGCTGGGAGTGCGATCCACGGAGCGCCACATAACCAGCGGCACCACCCGCGACCAAGGCAATGACCACTCCGAGAGCGATCAACCACCCTTTACGCGCAGCACGACTCACCTAAACCCACCCCACCACAGAAGCCCGATTCGGGCCACCCACCCAGTGACCACCACGCCACCTCGTGCAACGTACTCCCGGCGCACCCCTCCTCGCAGGTGAATCGGACCACGACTAGGCCACGATCTGTTGCGATTCGACAACGCCACGCAGCGAACCTTCGCTTCTAGCGCTATCCACACCCAGACCACGAATATCGCCCGCCGCTTCCGTCATTCCTGTCACCGCACGGTTGATCTCAGGTGCCTCCCGAGACGTCGAACGAATACGTCGGAGCCGATTCACATTCTGGGTGACGAGCCCACGGCGCTCCTGCCGCCAGCATCCGCGGAGCCTCAAAGACATCGCGATGCCTAGCTGCGATGGTTCCTGGCCGATAGCCAATATTCGGAAAATCGACTCCTTTCGCCCGGAGCGCATGCAACGATGAGAGCTGATTCGCTGATGTGAGCGAGGGGGATAACATGCGGAAGATCTTCGCGCGTGGGGTCGTCGGCGTCGTCTTGGCCTTGGCAGCCTCCTGCATCCTGCCGATGCAGACAGCCGTAGCGGCCACCGCCGCGTGGGCTCAGGCACCAGGCTCCCCGGTCGGGACCCTGGACACCGATGGCGTTTACTGCATTCCTGGATCAAGTGAATGCATTGCCGTCGGATCGATCTACAATCAAGACCAAGCGTTCGTCGAGAGCAATGCGACCGGCGTCTGGCAGACGGCGCCAAGCGGCACTCCGACCTCCGCGACCTACACCTCGTCCGAGCTCGACAGCATCTCCTGCACGAGCACGACGTTCTGCGTGGCGGTCGGCTCCGCCGTAGCGGCCTCCACCGGCGTCGGCGGACCGCTCGTCGCGAGGTTCGACGGGAGCAGTTGGTCCTTCCAGATCCTGAGCGGCTCAACCATCGCCGCCGACAAGCTGACCTCGATCACCTGTGTCAACGCGAACGACTGCCTCGCCGTCGGAACGGGCGACCTGCTCGCGACATTCGACGGCACCACGTGGAGCTCGACCGTCCTGACGAACCCCGCCCCCTACAACACCTTCACACTTTCCACGATCTCCTGCTCCGACGCGGCAGACTGCGTCGCCGTGGGCAGCTACACCGGGAATTCCACCAGGAACGCGTTCGCCGAGGTGTTGAGCAACGGAGGGTGGAGCCCCTCGGCACCTTCGAGCGTCGTCGGATCTGACTCGTTCTCCGGCGTGTCCTGCACGACGTCCTCGTGTGTGGCTGTGGGCAGCGAGGCTGGCGCGGGCGGCGACCAGACACTGATCGAGGAATACGCGAACGGCAGTTGGTCGGTAGACGGCCAGGGCGTGGTCGGCACACTCAGCGGTGTTTCCTGCCCTGCTCTCGGGGTATGCGCGGCGGTCGGCGAAAGCGGCCCCTACCAGCCGCTCGTTCTGACGAGCGCGGAAGGTACCTGGGGGGTTCAGGCGGTCAGCACTCCGATCGCCACGGGCGAACTCGCCGACGTGTCCTGCGCGAGCGTATCGGCGTGCACGGTCGCCGGGCTCGGCGTCGCCTGTTTCTGCATCGTCGATGCCGACTACGGAGTCCTCCTCTCCGGAAGCATCCTGGCCGCGCCCGACACCCCGACCGGCCTTGCCGCGACCCTCGCCGGCGCCAATCAAGTGGGCTTGACCTGGACCGCACCCACTGTGAACGGCGGGAGCCCGATCACCGGCTACGACGTCTTTGCCGGCGCCAGCCCGGGCGCGGAGAGCACCACTCCCGTCAACACCTCCCCGATCACCGGCACGAGTTACACGGTGACGGGCTTGGCGCCCGGCACCGACTACTTCACCGTGGAAGCGCTCAACGCGATCGGCACCTCACCACCGTCGAATGAAGTCGTGGCGGCCAGCAGCAGCACCGAGGTCACCTCCTCAGCCTCGCCATCGGTGACCGGCCAGAGCGTGACGTTCACAGCGACCGTCGCCGCAGTCGGCTACGACGCGGGGACACCCACCGGCACCGTCACCTTCAACGTGGACGGAACCACGCAGCCCGCGCTGCCGCTGAGCTCGGGCACCGCGAGCCTGACCATCCCGAACCCGGCCGTCGGCACGCACACCGTCACCGCAGCATACTCAGGCGACCCCGTCTACTACGGCAGCACCTCGCCAGCGTTCGAACAGACCGTCGACCAGGCGAACACGGTCACGACGCTGACTTCCTCGGCCAACCCGTCCCCGGTCAACCAGCCCGGCACGATCACCGCGACGGTGGCCGCGCTCACACCCGGATCGGGCACACCCACCGGGACCGTCACCTTCAGCATCGACGGAACCGCACAAGCCCCCGTCACGCTCTCCGACACGAGCGCGAGCCTGAACCTGGCCACGCTTCCCGCCGGTCCGCACCAGATCACCGCCACCTACTCCGGCGACGACGAGTTCACAGCAGACACTTCGAGCCCGTTGACCGAGGACATCGCCTTTTCCACCGACACGCTCGCCCTCGTCTCGACCGTTAACCCGTCAGTGGCCGGCCAGCAGGTCCAGATCACCGCCGCCGTGGCGCCCGTCGCCCCGGCCACCGGCACCCCAACCGGGACCGTGACCTTCACCGTAGACGGCACCGCGGGCTCCCCCGTCACCCTCGCATCCGGCGGTGCCACCCTCACACTCCCAGCGCTCTCCGCCGGCAGCCACACCATCACCGCGGCCTACTCCGGCGACTCCACATTCGCGCCCGCGACCTCGGCCGCCCTGACCCAGACGATCGGACCGGCGCAAACCAGCACCACGCTCTCCTCGTCGGCGAACCCCTCAGCCGACGGCCAGACAGTCACCGTAACGGCGACGGTCACCGCGACATCTCCGGGCGCGGGCACACCCAGCGGAACCGTCCTGTTCACGGTCGACGGCGTTCAACAGAGCCCGGCGGCCACACTCACCGCGGGTGCCGCGAGCCTCACGCTGCCAGAACTCTCACCCGGAACGCACACCATTACAGCGTCCTATCAGGGTTCGACCTCGTACACGGCCAGCTCCTCCAGCGCTCTGCCTCAGAGCGTGCAGCCCCCGGCGCCGACAACGACCACACTGAGCACCTCGCCATCAGGCAGCGCCGTCGAAGACACGCCAGTCACACTGAACGCGACGGAATCCCCCGCAGCCTCCGGAGCGATTCAGTTCTATGACGGCAGCACCGCTTTCGGCAGCCCGGTCACGGTCAACGCCTCTGGCACCGCGACACTCACCACCAGCGCTCTGGCCATCGGCTCGCACACGCTGACCGCCATCTTCACCCCGACCGGAGCCGCGTACACCGCGTCGACCAGCAACTCGGTGGTACTGCAGATCACGACATCCGGCGTAGGGGTCGACCAGACGATCACGCGAGAGGGCAACGGCACGCTAACCACACCGGCGTTCAGCACGGCAGGCCCTCGCCTCCTTGTCGCGTTCATCAGCTCCGACGGCCCAGCGACCAAGCAGACCAGCACCGTCACCGGCGCGGGCCTGACCTGGACCCTCGCCCAGCGGGCCAACACCAAGGGCGGAACGGCAGAAGTCTGGACTGCCTCCAGCACCGCGTCGCTCAGCAACGTGACCGTCACCTCAACCCCGAAGACCACAGGCTACGACCAACAGGTCACGGTAGAGGTGTTCACCGGGGCGAGCGGCGTCGGAGCCGGATCGACCGCGGACAAGGCGAACGGCCTTCCCTCGCTGACCGTGACCACGACCCAGGCCGGGTCATGGGTGTTCGGCGTCGGAGAGGACTACACCCGCTCCGCGGCCCGCACCCCCGGGCCGGGCCAGAGCATGCTGGAACAAACCCTGGATACCGCGAACGGCGAGACGTTCTGGGTCCAGGACGAGACCAGCCCGACGCCGGCAGCCGGGACGACGGTCACGGTCAACGACACAGCTCCCAGCGGTGACACCTGGAACCTCGCGGCGGTCGAGATCCTGCCCTCCGCTGGTTGATCACGCCTGCGCGATGCGTACCGAAACAGACGCGCCCGGAAGATCCTGACCGGCGCGCAGACTGCTGGTGCGGGCGGATTCGCCTGCACCAGCCAGTGGAATATGAGAGGCGCAGGGCACCAGGGGCTTAGGTAACCCACCGGATGCTGCCGACTCGCTCGGCCACCTCCGCGCCTGGACCCGTCCGTACTCCCGCGTCGGCTGTCTCGGCACCGACGGGGCCGGGCTCGATCGCCGTATCGTAGTCGAGGTCATCGTTGAGCGAGGCCCAGTTCGGTGGGTAAAACCGGCCTGGCAGCGTGATGAGCGCCGACAGGTCCGGTAGGCGACTGAGCGCCGCCAAGTTGTCGGTCAACAGAGCGGCTACGTTCGTCTGGTACATCGCCTCGGACTCGAGAAGACCAGCGAAGGCAGTGTCATAATCCGTGATCCGTTAGAACGTATCGATCACGGAGACCGACCTTGCGATGACCGGCGGGGTTGCGTGTGAGAAGGACCGGGAGCGAGGCGACGGAGCGCAGCACGACGTAGATACCCTCACCTGCGGGGACGGTGCTGCGAGGGAGGTCGGCGAACGGAACGAAACCGAGGAAGCCCCGCTCGGCCAGCATCTCACGCGTCAAGGGCGCGGAGCAGTTCGTTACGGCCACGGCGTGGAGGTTTTCGGCAGGTCCGGGTTCGGGCGTCATGGTGCATCTACATCCGGGGCCGGGCCCGTGTACAGCGCCTGTTCGGCGCGGGGCCGTGGGCGGAGATAGCCGGGCAGGTGGCCGTCACAGCAGGCCCACGTGGTGCCGGACTTGTCGGTGACCGCGTGCTTGGGCTCGTCGGTGCAGGGGTGGTTCTTGCTGCCTCCCCAGGTGCACTGCCGTCGGCTGTCTTCGCCGGGGACGAGGTCGGGGTGGTAATCGTTGATCTCTACCGCGGCGGGGCGCTTGCCGGTTAGGTTCCCGACGGCGAGGATCTCCTTGGCGCCGAAGGCGCGGCTGACGCCGGAGGGAGTAAGGCTGGCAGCTTGGCCGAGGGTCTCCAGCGTGTGCGGGCGCGGGGTTACGTAGACCCGGCCGTAGGCCAGGAGCAACCGAATCTGCTCATCGGCGGCCTGCTTGATCGCGACGAGGTCTTCAAGTGCCCCGAGGAGCGCATCGTAGTCCGGGCCGCGTTCTGCCGCTGCGGCTCCTAGTTTCTGGATGAAGGCTGTGCGGTGCCTCCACACGGCGTCCACCGCAGCACCGCGCTCGTGTGGCGGGGTCTGGTCGTCCTCGGGGAAGTACGGCAGCGGCCAGCGGATGGCAAAGATGTCGTCGAGCAGTTCCTGCGAAGTCATGCGTGAAGCATGCACGAGATTTTGCGTGAGTACAAGAAGTTTGCCACAGGCTAGTCTGGCATGTTGGATGCAGCGAGACGCCTCCCGAGGCCCTAGACCTACCTCCTGAGGATTGAACCGCTGGCCTCTTCCGGAACGCGGAAGAGGCCAGGCGAGGCGCCCCCAACACACTGACTGACCATCAGATAGACGAAGGCCGCCACTTCCTCGGCGGGGAGCATGCTCCCCGCCTGCTCCCCGCCGCTCCACCTCGACCGGACCCCGCCCTGAACGACCGCAGCCCCCGGTACACCGTTGGTCGAATCCTGCTGTGCTGGCGCGCCATACTCCTCATTCGCCTGATCGAGACCGCCGTCGGCGAGAGCTGGCCGGCCATCCGCGAACAGCTCCAGCGCCTGCACAGGGCACCTTCACAGGCCCGGCCGGCACCTTCCGCTACCGGCCAGAAGAAGATCCTGTCCGCGCTCGACCTGCCCGAGCCCCAACGCGTCCACAAGGTCAAGCCCTCGTCACCCTGACCACCCCCGATCTCGACGCCCGGTGACCCACCCCGTCACCGGGCCGATTAACGCCTCCCCAGCTCAACCATAAGATTCACGGACTAGACGACTTGGTCATCCGTGGAACCCAGGTGGACGCAGCCCTACGCAGGGCCGAGTACAGGCGGCTGACGCTCACGGCAGCGCTGCGGCTAGTGATCTCCCAGGCCTGCCTGCGAATGCTGGAACAGGAGACGGAATAATTGGGAAAAGGCCGGTGATTCAGCACCTTCCTGCCTACAATTCAGACCATGGATGTGGCGGGAGCGGCATCTCGGGTGGGGACCCGCCTACGAATGGTGCGCCATGAACACGGTCTGACCCTGCGAGAAGCAGCGGCAGCGACGGGCTTCAGCGTGTCGCATTTAAGCAACGTGGAACGAGGCACGCGGACCGTCACGGAGGCTGTCGTGCGTGCCTACGCCAACCTCGCTGACGCCACGCGTACCGTTGATTCCTCCGCCAGTAAGCCCGATGTCCAAATGAGTGTACGTGTTCCGGTCTCGCAGCCTGTCGCCCGTGACGCCACCTTGCCCGAGGACGACTTCGGCACGCGACTGCTGCGGCTGCGGCTCGACCGCAGGCTGTCTCTGTCCGAACTCTCCTCAGTCACGCACGTGTCAAAGTCCTACCTCGGTAACCTCGAGCGTGGCCGCAAGCGCCCTTCGGCCGCCGTCGCCGCGGTCTGCGATGCCCAACTCGAGGCTGGCGGCAGCTTGATCGCGCTTCGCGACGCGCCGATTCGCTCGCCTGCGCGCGGCCCAATTCCCGCACCGCACGCACCCGTGTTCGGCGGCGACCGCGCTCTCAATATCGACCCCGATGCGACCGCGATCTCCGGCGAGGCCGAACTCCTTGCTATACGTCACGCCGCTCAGAACGACCAGCCAAGGCCGCTCGCGCAACGCCTCGCCGCGCATGCGCAAGCCGTAGCCGCCACGGCAGCGAGAGTCGGTGGGGTCCACGCGAAGCCGCTGTGGCTGTTGGCCGCACGCTGCGCCGAGTTCACCGGTTGGCTCGCCGAGGAGGCCGGGGACAGCACGCTCTCCCACGCCTGGACGACCGCGGCTGCCAATTGGGCGGTCTCCGGCGGAGACCCCGACATGGCGGGCTACCGCTGGGAGCGCCTCTCCCTCACCGTGCTCTACCAAGGACGGGCCACCGACACCATCGCACTCGCGAGCCGGGCATCAGCCGAACCTGGTATCAGCCCACGAATTCGTGGGCTGGCTGCTCGACGGTTGGCCCAGGGTCTCGCGCTCGCGGGCGAGCGAGGCGCGTGCGAGCGCGCCCTAGCCGAATCTGCCAGACTGCTCGCGCTCGGACCCGACCCGTTCCCGCGGGGTCCATCGTGGGGCCCGAACACCATCGACGACGACGGCGCGGTGATCCATGCCTCCTGCCTCGTCGACCTCCGCGCGTACCGGGCCGCGATCCGCGTCCTCGGCCCGGACCCGGAGACGTGGAGCCCGAGCGTGGCGGCCCGCACCCGGGCCCGCTTCGTCGTGCGCGGCGCCCTCGCGTTCGCCGGCGCGGGAGAGCTAGACCATTCCTGTTTTCTATCCGAGTCGGTACTGCCCGACCTGGCCCGCCTCGAATCCAGCACAGTCCGGGCGGACCTGTGCCGACTCGTCAACGTTCTCTTGAGACACCCTGCCCATGCGCGCTCGCGCGCGCTGATGCCTGAATTGATCCGCGCCACCCGACTCGGCTGAGTATCCCGGAAGGACGAGCCTCGACGATGCAACGTGTCTTCATCAGCTTCCGCAAGATCGACGACCGCGTGATGCGGGAGCTCCTCTACACCCGCCTGGCCGGGGAGTTCGGCCCGGAGCAGGTATTCAAGTCCGGCGAGTCCATCCCACCCGGCACCGACTACGTCAGGATTCTGCATGCTCAGGCCCGCGCCTGCCCTGTGATGCTCGTACTGATCGGCAATGGCTGGCTGCACGCTCAGGACCCGGACGGGGGAAGATCACTACATCGGGACAACGACTGGGTCCGCTTCGAGATCCGCACCGCGATCGAGTCGGGCAACCGGGTGATCCCGGTCCTGCTCGGCGACGACGTCCTGATGCCGGCTGCCCACGAACTGCCCCCCGACATTGCCGCCATGGCGAGCATCCAGGCGTTGCGCATCGCGCACAGCGCCGTCGACGCGGGTCTGAACCGACTCGTGGCCGTACTGCACGCCAACCTGCCGAGGATGACCAAGCAGCCGGAGCCGCCGGCGGCCGACGGAAAGAATCGTCTCGGCCCGACCGACATCTCAGGTACCGTGCACGGCTCGGTCGTCACGGGTGAGGTGCGCGGCGCGATGGTCGGCCGGGACGCCCACGGGCCAGTGGTAGGAGGCGACCTGCACCAGACGACCGTCAACCGCGGCTACGGAGGAACGGCTTCGGCCGCGGGTGGCGCGGCGGGCTCGGTCGCCGCCGTGCTCAAGGCGCTGGGCAAGCCCTTCGCCAAGAGCGCCGCCTGGGCCGGTGGGCACCGCATCACCGCGAGCATCAGCGCGCTCGTGCTCGTCGGCGGTGCCACCGTAGGCGCTGCAGTAGCCACGAACGGAATCTCCGGGAAGGGCTCGGCCGTCTCCGGTACGGTCTCGACGAGCGTTCTGGCCTCCGGCACGACGCTCGCCTCGATCGAGACCGCCTCCGCCACCGGCGATGCCTGGTGGGCCGACGGCAATGTCTTCGTGCTCGAGGTGCCATCCACGTCGGCACCCGCCGACGCGGATGGCACCGCGAGCCCAATCGCCAGCACCAGCTCCAGTCCGAATCCCGCCGCGTACGACTCGGACCGGTTCACCTTCGTGACGTACTCCCTTACCACCGGCCGACGCATCGCCTCGTTCGCTGCTCCCAACCTAAGCCAAGGCCCAGTGTGCTTCGACGAGTTACAGCGCACACCCCAAGGTATCGACGTGATGCTTCTCGCACAGTTCGTCAGCGGTGCCGAGTTCAATATGACCGGCAGCGGCGACACTCTCGAGTTCGAGGGGGTCAACGCGGCGAACGGGCACCGGCTCTGGATCGGAACACTGCCCTACGCCAACGATTTCTCCCCGTCCAACGGCACCTGCACGCAACCCAGCGCCGACGTCTTCCAGTCGGCGGTCCCCGGCGGCCAGTTCGTGCTCGACGAAGAGACCGGGGTTCCATACCTGATTAATCTCTCCACCGGCGCCTTCGCGCAGAAGCCGGCCAAGACGGCGGTGCTCGGCCGCTGGCTGGCCGAGCCGAGCACGGCCACTGAGGCGGACAGCCCGAACTCGTCCAGCATCTCGCTCGTCGACCCGTCCACCGGCTCCATCGTGCACACCATCCTCGACAGCGGCACCGGGATCACGACGGATCTAGAGTCCGGTGACGAAAACAGTCAGAATTCTTACGGGGTCATCGGGGCCGACAGCGGCGGCGATCTCGACTTGGTCGTCGGCTCCAGGGCCAACGGGATCAACGGCCAGACCGTCGCGTACTCGCTCCCCAGCGCGACAATTCTCTGGAAGAGCACGATCAGCAAGACCTCCGCCGGCACGACAGGGTTCGAATTCTGGTCTCTCGACTACGATGACCCGACCGTGCTGATCCTCTACTCGGCGCAGCAGCCGGCGAGGGGCAACGTGGTCGCCCTCGACGCTGAAACAGGCGCGAAGCTGTGGGAACGGGGTGACTCGAAGATGTGCGGCTCGACCAGGGGCCACACGTACATGATCTCGGACCGCGGACTCGTCGAGCTGGATCAGAACACCGGCAGGCAGATCCGCCAGGACGCCTCAGTCTCAACGTGCCCGCTCGTCGACGACGGCATCCTTGACGAGGTAGGAGCGAAGCAGGGGTCGTACTACCAGAACACGTTCGTCGTCGGCTGAGCAGAAATCGTCCACAGCCTGATGCCAACGGGGCTGTCGTCGAAAATCCCCTGGCGCGCTGAGATCCGACATCCGCACGACAGCGAAGCTTCCAGCGCCGAGCCCTCGGGCCGTCGGCTGGACCACCGCTGCCCGACCTGCACAACATTGCCAGGCTCCACTGACCAGTGACCGCTGAACCGCGGCGAGGGGACGATCCGTCGATGGCACGAATTTTCATCAGCTTCCGCAAGGTGGACGACCGTGCTACGCGGGAGCGCATCCACCACGCACTCGTCGAAAGATACGGAGACCCGGAGGTCTTCAAGTCCGGCGAGACAATCCAGCCCGGCACCGACTACATCAAGGCACTGCTGACAAACGCGCGCTCTTGCCCGCTCATGTTGGTGCTGATAGGTGCCGACTGGCTCTCCGCGCGCGACGAGTCCGGTACTCGGCTGCTGGACCGGGACCACGACTGGGTACGACGCGAGATCGTCACGGCGCAACGCGCGGGCAACCGCATCCTTCCCGTACTGCTAGGCGACGGCACCGATCTGCCGCGGCCCGATGAGCTACCGCCGGACATCGCCGGGCTTGGAAGCCTGCAAGCGCTGCGGGTCGAGCACAGCGCAGTCGAAGAAGGTCTGGCACGACTAGTCTCCGCGGTGGATCGGACGCTGCCCTCGCTGGCGGCTGGCATACCGAATGCGGCCGCGCCACGCACGGCGCCAACTGGTCCAAACGTACAGGCCGGCGACGGCGTGGCCATCGGCGGCAGCGTCACCGGTGTCGTCGGCGGCCGGGACGTGGACGCGCGCGGCGCAACGGTCGTGGGCGGCGACCAGCACATCACGAACAAGCGGGGCGGCCTGGCGGCTGCGGCCGCGTCGGTCGGGTCGAGCGCCGCGACACTGGCCGCCCTCCGCAAGCCGTTTGATGCCCTGGCCAACTGGGCGAACGGCAACCGGACCACCGCGATCGCCGTCGCGGCGGTGCTCACGGTCGGCGGGATCGTCACCGCCGTGAAGATCGTCGCCGGCCCGGCGACGAGCGGCGGCCCGGCCGCCGCGTCCTCGCCTACGGGTGCGGTTCAGCCGTTCCCGGGCCGCACGGCTGGAGACGGGAACGCCGCCTCGCCATCGGACTCACCGAGTCCTAGCACCGCGCCCGACGCGACGATGGGCTCGGCAGTCACGCTGATGGACCAGGCGCAGGTCGTGGACACGTGGGCCGACGGCTCTGAACTCGTGCTCGAGACGGAGTCGTCCGTACCGCAGTCCGGCTCGGCGTCCGGGTCCTCTCTCGCCCTCACTACATACTCGCTGCGCACCGGGCAGCAACTCGGCACCTTCACCCCAGAAGTGCTCACCACGGCACCCGATCACGTGTTTATCGGGTGCATCGACACGTTGATCCGAACCGACACCGGGACAAACGTCCTGGTGGTCGAGAAGACCGTGACCACCGCTGCTCAGGGTCTGACTGCTGGCTCCACCGCGGTGCAGATGTCCGGCCTCGACCCCGCCACCGGCTCGGTACTCTGGACGGCACACATCCCCGGTGGCGCCGGGCAGGAGGAGAACCCCGACTACTGCGTCCGCGGCAGCAGACTGGACCCCGCGATCACTGAGGATCAAAAGTACATGCTGGAGACAGAAACGGTCGACCCGTACTCCGTGAACCTAGACTCCGGCGCCATCACCAAGGCCCCTGGCGCGACCGGCGTTCTCGGCAACCTACTCACAGCGCCCGTGGCGTCCCAGACGGACTCGGGCTCGTACACCTCGGTCAGTGAGCTCGACCCGGGCACCGCCGCAGCCGTTGGCAAGATTACGAATCACGATTTGCTCCTCTTTTTCGAGAATGACCCTGAAAAGTTAACCACCGTCGGATCGGTCGTACTGGGGGACGCCTCCGGCCCGGGCGGCTTCTCGCTGCCAAGCGGCGCGAGCCTTTGGTCCTCCAACAACTACTCGGCATGGAACGGGAGTATCGACCGGGACCCGGAGACCGGCGCCACCTTCGAGGAACCCGGCCCGAACTGGGAGGACCCGGGCACCCTGACGCGCTTTTCACCCACCACCGGGGCCACAGTGTGGACCGTGCCGAACGTCGCATACTGCGGATCGACCAACGGACACGTCTATGTGGTCGCGAACAGGCAACTCGTCACTCTCGACGAAAAGAGCGGCAAGCAGCTCACCTACGATCCCAATGTCACCGATTGCCCGACAGTGCTCGACGGCGTGCTCGAGGAGCCGTTCACTACCTCGGACGGCACGAACCAGTACCGGTTCGACATCGGATAACAGCCCCCGAGCACGGCGTCAGGCCAGCCGGGCGAGCTTTCACCGAGACCGCCAGGGCACTGTCGGTGAAGCCGAGGTAGATCCCCGCCGTGTGGGACCACATCGCGGGGACCGGGCGAAGTAGCTGATCGCGTCCAAGCCATACCAGGCGCCGGCCCAGCCACGGAACAGAGGCAGCTGGAGACGTACCGCACGCGCAGCCTGGCCGCACACGGTGCCGATCGCGTTGTGTGAGAAGTTCTGGCAGGGCCAAGGCACGGTCGGACGCATATGGGATTGAACCCTGGCCTCTTCCGGAACGCGGAAGAGGCCAGCGGCGCACCCTTGGACCTCTTCCGCGTTCCGGAAGAGGTCACCGGTTCAATCTCTCGGCGCACAGCTCGGGCGAACCTGACTCAGCCTCAGACAGATGAGATTCTCGGCCCCTCGGGTGGGGAGCATGCTCCCCACCCTGCTCCCCGTTCTCGTCATCGCCGCGCAGCCTCCGGCACACGGGTAGAGGCATGCCTTGAAGTCCCACTTCGAGTATATCTGCGCAGGTCGAGAGGCCTAAGAGTCGTCGCTGCGGAGCATGGACGAAGCGGCGCCGAGCGGAGGAGGAAGGGCACCTGACAGACCATCAGAGAAAGGGGGGTGCCGTAAGAAGAGTTCAACCTGCCAGCCAGCGCCGCGGGGAGCGTCGCGGGGTGCCAAACCGGGGAGCATGCTCCCCGTCGAATGTGCTAAACTGCGTGCAACCGCATAGGTTACGAGCCTTCGATTCTGGGTAAGCGCAGGTCAGCGGCATCTGCGTAGTGATCTCTTTGCAAGAGTATGCAGTGATTTCCGTTCTGACACGGAAGAGGTCACTGGTTCAATCCCAGTATCGTCCACACTGTTTCTGCACGTCACAGCCCCAAGCCTCAGGTCAGGCTAGGGGCTGTGGTTGTTTTTGGCAGCGTCCCCACGCCACGTGGAGCCGGTTGAAGCACCGAGCAGGCGCCCACAGATGGCCACGGAGCGAGACAGCTGCTTGGATCGGTCCAGGTCCTCCTGTTCCGCACCCAGGTGACCACCAAAAGCCACGTTCGCATCAGCAGGGAACTGGGCACCCACAGTCGGTCCGCCACGACCACGATGACCGAAAGCCACGGCGCGGCCTGATCGAACTGGCGTGAGGCCGGGTATCGTCCCCTGAGTCGTAGTGATCGGAGAGTCATGCGAGTCGTCGTCATCGGCGGGAGCGGCCACATCGGCACGTTCCTGATACCCCGGTTGGTTAGAGCCGGGCACGAAGTGACCAACATCAGCCGTGGCAACCGCACCGCGTACGCGGAGGCCGCCGAATGGCAGCAGGTGCGCCACGTCCTCGCCGACCGCGAGAGCCAGGACACCGAGGGCACCTTCGGCGACACCGTGGCCGGGCTGAACCCGGATGCCGTCGTCGACCTGGTCTGCTTCACCCTCGAATCGGCGACCGCGCTGGTCGAACGGCTGCGCGGCGAAGTCGGGCACCTGCTGCACTGCGGGTCGATCTGGCGATACGGCGCCAGCGACAAGCTGCCCATCTCCGAAAGCACCGGCACCGCCCCGTTCGGCGAGTACGGAATTCAAAAGGACCGGATCGCACGGATGCTCAAGCAGGAGACCGCATCCGGAGGTCTGGCCACCACCTCCCTGCACCCCGGGCACATCGTCGGCCCCGGCTGGCACCCGATCGGCCCGCTGGGAAACCTCGACCCCGCCGTCTGGCACACCCTCTCGGCCGGGCAACCACTGCCGATCCCGGGCATCGGTACTGAACTCATGCACCATGTGCACGCCGACGACGTCGCCCAGGCCTTCGAGCTGGCAATCGAGCACCACGACGCGGCAGCGGGAGAGGACTTCAACATCGTCGCCCCCAGCGCGCTCAACGTCCGCGGATACGCGCACGCCGCAGCCACCTGGTTCGGCCAGAGCGCCACCCTGGAAACGGTGACCTGGGACCAGTTCCGCCAGACCACCAGCCCGGAGCACGCCGACGCCAGCTGGGAGCACCTCTACCGCAGCCACTACTGCGCCATCGACAAGGCCAGGACACTTCTCGACTACGCGCCCCGCTACGAACCGGACGCCGCCGTACTCGAATCCGTCCGCTGGCTGATCGAGCACGACGAACTCAACGTGGCACGACCGCTCATCGATTGACCACTTCGTAGTCGAACCAGTCGAAGAGGACGGTGCCTGTGGCCGCGTACATGCCGATGGTGCGGCCGGTGAATCCTCCGGCGACTTCGCTCGACAGATACTTGCCGTCGAGATTCGCAAGGTGCTGAAAGTGGAGGACTGGACCGAACCCGGCGCGGTTCACTCAAATCAAACCACTGCGGCGTCTGTCACCGCACACCTTACGGTCGGCGTGCTCCAGTAGGCTGGCCGCGCGGCCGTTTTGAGGCGAAAGGCGCCGCAGGGGGGGGTGACCGAGATGTCGGGGATGGCGCTCGAGTCTGTGCGTTTTCGGGTTCTGGGCCCGGTGGGGGCGTGGGTCGGGCAGCAGCCGGTGCCGCTCGGCGGGCCACGGCCGCGGGCGGTGCTGGCGGTCCTGCTGCTCGCGCGGGGTAGGAGCGTGCCCGTGCAGCGCATGGTCGACGCGGTCTGGGGCGAGGAGTCGCCGGCTACCGCGACCGGCCGGGTGCACGCCATCATCAGCGGCCTGCGTCAGGCGCTGGCGAAGGCCGGTGCGGCGGGAGAGGTTATCCGTACCACCCCGGGTGGGTATCTGGTCGATCCGGCGGCCGGGAGCGTGGACGTCACCGAGTTCCGGCAGCTGGCCGAGGCCGGCACGCAGGCGGCCGAGCGCGGGGAGCACGCGGCGGCCGTCGAGCAGTTCGCCGCGGCGCTGGCCATGTGGACCGGGCGCGCGTTGGAGGGGCTGGAGGGTCCGTTCGCCGAGCGCGAGGCCGAACGCTGGGAGGGGCTGCGGCTCGACGTGATCGAGGCCGGCGCGGCCGCGCGCCTGGAGCTCTCCGGCGCGCCCGAGGCCGGACTGATCCACGAACTGACCGGGCTGGCCGACGCGAATCCGCAGCGCGAGGGCCTGGTGGCGGCGCTGATGACCGCGCTGCACCGGGCCGGTCGCGGTCCCGAGGCGCTGGCCGCCTTCCGCGCCAACCAGCGGTGGCTGCGTGACGAGCTCGGGCTCGACGCGCCGAAGCGGCTGGCCGCGCTGGCGTCGGCGATCCTGCGCGACGAGCCGGGCGCCGGCGCTCCCACCGCCGCCAACCGGCCGGCCCGAGCCGTCGCCGCCGCACCGCGTCCGGCGCAACTCCCGGTCGGCGTGCTCGGCTTCGCCGGCCGAGACGCGGAACTGGACGGGCTCGACGCGTTGCTCGCCGATCCGGCGCCGGCGGCTTCCGGCACGCCGGTGGCGCTGATCATCGGGCTGGCCGGCGTCGGCAAGACGGAACTGGCGGTGCAGTGGTCGCAGCGGGCGGCCACGCGCTTCCCCGACGGTCAGCTGTTCGTCAACCTGCGCGGACACGCGCGGAATCCGCCGCGCGAGCCGGCCGAGGTGCTCGGCGGCTTCCTGCGCGCCCTCGGCGTGCCGACCCAGTCGGTGCCGGTCGACCAGGACGAGGCGGCGGCGCTCTACCGGTCGCTGCTCGCCGAACGCAAAGTGCTGGTCGTCCTCGACAACGCGGTCTCCCCGCAGCAGGTGTATCCGCTGTTGCCGGGCGGACCCGGCTGTCGGGTGCTGGTCACCAGCCGCCGCCGGCTCGGCGGACTGATCGCTCGGCACGGGGCCCGATCCCTCGCCGTCGGCGCGCTGGAGGACGTGGAGGCGCTGGCCCTGCTGCGCCGGATCGTCGGGGACGACCGCGTGGAGGCCGAGCCCGAGCCGGCCCGCGGCATCATCGAACGCTGCGCCGGCCTGCCGCTGGCCGTCCGGATCGCGGCGACCGGCCTTGTCGGCGCGCCGCAGCTGTCGCTGGCCGACTTCCGCGACCGGCTCGAGAAGGCCGGCGCGCTGCGCACTCTCACCGTCGAGGGCGACGAGCAGGGCGGGCTCGCGGCGGCGCTCGACCTGTCCTTCCAGGCGCTGACCGAGCCGACGCGGCGGCTGTTCTCGCTCTTCGGCTTCGCCGGTTTCGAGGATTTCAGCGCGCCGTCCGCCGACGCCCTCGCCGGCGGCGACGCCTCTGCCGCGGTCAACGAGCTCGCCGACGCCCATCTGTTGACCAGGATCGCCGGCGGCAGGTTCGCGCTGCACGACCTCGTCGCCGAGTACGCGGCGCAGCGCTCGAACAGCGAACGGTCCGCCGACGAGGTCGGCGCGGCGGCGCGGCGGGTGCCCGACTGGTACGTCTCGGCGACCCGCGCGGCCTCCATCGCCATCTATCCCGCGGCGTCGAAGGCGGCGTCGGGTGAGCTCGCCGAGAACGAACCGGAGCCGCCACGCTTCGAGACCCACGACGACGCGCTGGCCTGGTTCGAGGCGGAGCGCGGCAACGTGAAGGCGGCGGTGCGGCTGGCCGCGGAATGCGGACTACACCGGCATGCCGTCGAATTGCCCTACCTCCTGGTGTCCTACTACGACCTGAGCAAGCGATGGGACGACTGGATCGCGACGCACGAGATCGCCGTCCGGTCCGCCGTCGCGCTGGATGACCCGGGTGCGCAGGCCAGAGCGCTGAACTACGCAGGGGTCGCATATCAGCAACTTAATAAATTCGGGCAGGCTAGGACCCATCAGCAGCAGGCGCTGGAACTGTGCGTGCGCGCCGGGGACACGGGCCTCGAAGCGTTCGTCCACTCGAGTCTCGGCGTCACCCGCGCCCGAGGCGGAGACAGGAGGGGGGCGCTGCACCAGTTCGAGCGTGCCTTGGCGCTGCACCGGGTGCAGGGCAACGCCGACGGCCAGACGATCGCCCTGAACAACCTGGCCGAAGCCCAGACCGATCTCGGACTGTACACCGAGGCACTGGCCAGTCTGGAGGAAGCGCTGGTGATCGCCACCGGCCTCGGAAACGGCTTCAACACGCGGGTGATCCTGTGCTCCCTCGGCGTCGTGCACGGACTGGCCGACCGATACGCCCAGGCGATCGAGAGCTTCCGGCGGGCCATCGAGGCAGGCGAGGCGACGCACGACCGCTTCGGGGTCGCCGAAACTCTCAGCTGCCTCGGCGACGTGCTGCACCGGAACGGAAGTACCAACGAGGCACACCTGAGCTGGAAGCAGGCGGCAGAACTCTTCGACGTCATCAACGCGGAGCAGGCGGCCACATTGCGCGAACGCACGTCGGAGTGCTGCGGCGCGGGGTTCACGCCGCAGGTCCGATAGCCACGTCACGCGCACTGTCAGGATTCTGCCCTGCGAGGTGTGCTACTCGAGTTGGCCGCCTTCGTTCTGCCAGTCGCCGAGGGCGCCGTAGGGGGTGGACTGCGCTCGGGAGACCAGTTCGCCGGTCGATGCGATACCGAACACCGAAAGCTGCCCGTTGGGCGCTTCGACCGCCGACGGACTGCCCTGCAGATCGCCACTGAGGATCTGCCAGTCGCCGAGGGCTCCGTAAGGCGTGGACTGCGCACGCATCGCAAGCTCACCGTCGTTGGCCAGCGCGAACACCGACAGTTCTCCGTTCGGCGCCTCCACCGCCGATGGGCTGCCTTCCAGGTCGCCCATCAGGTCCTGCCAGTCGCCCAACGGGCCGTAGGGCGTGGACTGATCCCGCATCACCAGCTCACCGTCGTTCGCCAACGCGAACACCGAGAGATCACCGTTCGGCGCCTCCGCCGCCGACGGACTGCCTTCCAAGTCACCGCCGAGGATCTGCCAATCACCGAGCGCACCATAAGGCGTGGACTGCGCACGCATCGCAAGCTCACCATCATTCGCCAACGCGAACACCGACAGCTCCCCATTCGGCGCCTCCACCGCCGACGGACTGCCAACCAGGTCGCCGCTCAGGATCTGCCAATTACCCAACGGACCATACGGCGTGGACTGGCCCAGCATCACCAACTGCCCATCATCCGCGACCGCGAACACCGACAAATCCCCGTTCGGCGCCTCAACCGCAGAAGGACTGCCCTGCAACGCACCACCGAGCACCTGCCAATCACCAAGCGGGCCATACGGCGTAGACTGCGCCTGCATCGCCAACTCACCATCACTCGTAATCGCGAACACCGACAAATCCCCATTCGGCGCCTCAACCGCCGAAGGAGCAAGAAGACCCCGTCTCGCTCCGCCGGGTATCGGCGGGCCGAAGGTACTGCCGGGCGCGGGTGGTGGCGACGCGGGAGTGCCTGCGGGCGCCGAGTTGATCTGCACGTACTCACCCGGGTCGGTCAGCTGGGTGTCGGCGGGAACGTTTTGCAGATAACGCGTGTAGGCGCCGGACGTGTAGGCGCTCCACGCGTGGAAGCCCAGTCCGTTGTATTTCTGAACTGCGGCCTCGGCGTTGTTCCATGGATCGAGTAGCTGATAGTCGCTGCCGTACGCGGACGAGGTCGAGTTGCCGGGAGTGATCTGCCACAGCCCCCAACCCGTCGTTGCGTAGGGCTGGCCGCTCTGGATGACGCCGGGCTGCTGGCTGCTTTCCGCGCAGGCGATCGCCGCGGCGATGGACGCCTGGGCGGCGGGTCCTCCCGCGTCGATCCAGTAGCCCTCGATCTGGGCGTAGCCGAGCTGCCCGCTGGCCGCCGCCGGCGACAGCCGTAAGGAACTCGGCGCGGCAGCCTGGGCCTGGACGGCGCCGACCCCGGTGAGGGTGACCGCGAGGAGCGAAAGGCCGAGGAACTTTGCGGCTTTGCCGGATATAAGAGATCGCATAGCACTGTGCTCCAATTCGAACGTTCAGCAGGGTTTTGGGCACGAAGAAGGGCTCTGGGTCGGTGGTTGACGTGCGCCTCCGATCCAGAGCCCTGAGGTGTGCTACTCGAGTTGGCCGCCTTCGTTCTGCCAGTCGCCGAGGGCGCCGTAGGGGGTGGACTGCGCTCGGGAGACCAGTTCACCGGTCGATGCGATACCGAACACCGAAAGCTGCCCGTTGGGCGCTTCGACCGCCGACGGACTGCCCTGCAGATCGCCGCTGAGGATCTGCCAATCGCCGAGCGCGCCGTAAGGCGTGGACTGCGCACGCATCGCAAGCTCACCGTCGTTGGCCAGCGCGAACACCGACAGCTCTCCGTTCGGCGCCTCCACCGCCGACGGGCTGCCTTCCAGGTCACCCATCAAGTCCTGCCAGTCACCCAACGCGCCATAGGGCGTGGACTGATCCCGCATCACCAGCTCACCATCGTTCGCCAACGCGAACACCGAGAGATCACCGTTCGGCGCCTCCGCCGCCGACGGACTGCCTTCCAGGTCACCGCCGAGGATCTGCCAGTCGCCGAGGGCTCCGTATGGCGTGGACTGTGCGCGCATCGCGAGCTCGCCGTCGTTGGCCAGTGCGAAGACCGACAGCTCTCCGTTGGGTGCCTCGACTGCCGACGGGCTGCCAACGAGGTTGCCGCTGAGGATCTGCCAGTTGCCCAGCGGACCATACGGGGTGGACTGGCCGAGCATCACGAGTTGGCCGTCGTTCGCGATGGCGAACACCGACAGGTCTCCGTTGGGTGCCTCGACCGCGGAAGGGCTGCCTTGCAGCTGCCCGCCCAGGTCCTGCCAGTCGCCCAACGGACCGTAGGGCGTGGACTGATCCCGCATCATCAGGTTGCCGTTCGTTGCGATCGCGAACACCGACAGGTCTCCGTTGGGTGCCTCGACCGCGGAAGGGCTGCCTTGCAGCTGCCCGCCGAGCACCTGCCAGTCACCGAGCGGGCCATACGGCGTGGACTGCGCCTGCATCGCCAGCTCACCGTCACTCGTGATCGCGAACACCGACAAATCCCCATTCGGCGCCTCAACCGCCGAAGGGGCGACCAAGCCGCTGGACAGGCCGCCGACCGGCGCGACGTAGCCTTCGATGTACATGCCCATGGTGCTGGAATAGCTGCCGACCGCGCTGCCGTAGCTGCCGTTGTCCACGACGTGCGAGGAGCCGGCGAAGGTGGCCTCGGAGCCGCTGTTGCCGCCCCAGTCGCCGCTGACCGTGTGCACGGTCCCGGCGCCCACCCCGGTGACGATCGCGACGTGGTGGATGCCGCTCGCATCGCTGCTCGTGTCGCCCTTCGCGTTCGAGAACACCGCGACGTCGCCGACCGCCGGGGTGCTCGACAGCGTGCCGTTGGCCGTTCCGTAGGTGTAGAAGCTGCGCGCGGCCGCGGTGATCCCGGAAAGGTCGGCTACTCCCGAGTTCTCCCACACCCATGCGGCGAAGTCGGCGCACCAGTACTCGGGTTGGCCGCCGTTCCCGGTACAGCTGCTGCGGTAGCCCTTCCCGCCGAGGCTGTTCGCGGAGCAGGCCATGTCGCCGACGTTCGCGTTCGCCAGCTGCACGATACGCGAGCCGGTGGCTATGGCCGGCGCGGCCGTGGCCAACGACCCCGTGGTGGCCGCCGCCGCGGGCTGCGCGGCCAGACCGGCCGCAACCGCGGCCAACGCGCCGGCCAGAGCGACCACGCGCAGCGGAAGCGCTGCGCGGTTGCGCGCCCGGCTATCGCCACGGCGCACGCGCGCCGCCGCACCCTCGTGCTGCCTCATTTCCCGTTCTCTTCTCTGCTAAGGCGAGTGCGGCAACGTGTTGCGCACCGCGTGCATATGCGATCCCTCAATCGCTCGAGAAGAGCGTGACACGGGCACCCTTCGAATGATCTTCGAATGGCCTTCCATGCCGCTGACCTCGCCGGATCCGGCCGGCGGCGAGGAAGCACGGAAGAGTTCCACGGCTCCAGACCGGTGGAGCGCGGCGCGACGCTGACTGGCCGTCAGGTGCGTGAAGGCGACCCAACCTTGCTCACGGGTGGCCCGCCGGGCGCGGCCACGTGATCACGACTCGGTGCAGTCTCGTGCGAGCGCGGGTGCGCACCGTGCGAAGATTGCGCGCATGCACGGATCGCCGGCCGCGCCGGTCAACATGCTCAGGTTGCAGAGGCTGCCCACCGGCTCGGAACGCTACTTCGACGGAAGCAGGCCGGTCACGATCGGCCGGGACGCCGCGGCGGACGTGGTCGTACCCGATTCCGAGACCTCGCGCCTGCACGCCGTGCTGCGGCTCGAGGAGGGGAACTGGGTCTTCGAGGACCACGGTTCCGCGCACGGGAGCTTCCTCGACGGGCGCCGGGTGACGCGGCTGCCGGTCGACCGGCCGATGATCCTCGCGCTCGGCTCGGGGAACGGCGGCAGCCGAATACGCCTGGTGCCTCCCGCTCCGGGCGGCGAGTTCGACCCGGACATCCCCACGATGCCGGTCTTCGCCGACGGCTTTTCCGCCCCGGGCTCGTTCCGAGGTACGTACCGCGCCTCCAACCGGATCCTCATCGGCCGGTCGCTGGACAATGACATCGTCGTCGACGACCTGCTCGTCTCCCGCCACCACGCCGAACTGCGCACGACGCGCGACGGTTCCTTCGAGCTGCTGGACCTCGGCAGCCAGAACGGCACCTACGTCGACGGGCGGCAGGTCAACGGACGCATCCGGCTGCGGGAGGGCGCGCTCGTCGCGGTCGGGGACACCCTGCTGCGTCTGCAACAGGGCACGCTCGAGCAGTACGTCGATCACGGCGAGGCGACGCTGTGCGCGCTGGGCCTCACGGTCCACGCCGGTCGCAGGGTCCTGCTGGACGAGGTCAGCTTCGCCCTCGAGGGCGGGCAGTTCCTCGCGGTCCTCGGGCCGACCGGGGCGGGCAAGTCCACCCTGCTCAAGGCTCTGACCGGTGCGCGCTCTGCCGATCATGGATCAGTGCTCTACAACGGCCGCGACCTCTACGCGTCCTACGCCGAACTGCGCAACCGCATCGGCTACGTGCCGCAGGACGACATCCTGCACCCCCAGCTGACGGTGCGGGCGGCGCTCGACTACGCCGCGAGACTTCGCTTCCCGCCGGACGTGCCGACCGCCGAGCGCTCCGCCCGAGTCCTCGAGGTCATGACCGAGCTCGGGCTCGAAGGCCGCGCCGACGTGGCCGTCGAGAAGCTTTCGGGCGGTCAGCGCAAACGCACCTCCGTCGCCATCGAACTGCTGACTCGTCCCTCGCTGCTGATCCTCGACGAACCGACCTCCGGCCTGGACCCGGGCTACGAGGAAAGCGTGATGGAACTGCTGCGCGACCTCGCCTCGAGCGGGCGGACCGTCATCACCGTGACCCACTCGATCCAGAGCCTCGAGCTGTGCGACCGGCTCCTGTTCCTCGCCCCGGGAGGCCAGACCGCGTACTTCGGTCCGCCCGAGCTGGCGCTGCCGCATTTCGACCAGACCGGGTACGCGAAGGTCTTCCAATACCTCGACCGCGCCGAACCGGGGCAGGCGAAGAAGGAGTTCGCCGAGTCGAGCGCGCAGCGGCGCTACGTGACGCAACCGCTCGCCGTGCAACGCGGCCTGGGCGCAGAGGACTCGGCGGACCCGGAGGCTCCGCGGCGCAATCCGCACACCTGGCATCAGCTCAGCACGCTGATGAGCAGGTACCGCGCGCTGATCGGCGCGGACAAACGCAATACCCTGCTTCTGTTCGCGCAGGCGCCGGTGCTCGGACTGCTCATGCTCGCCGCGTTCGGCACGGACAATCTGGTGCCGGGGACGGTCCGGCCGACGGGGAACGCGCCGACGGTGCTGTTCGCGCTGACACTCGCCGCGAGCTACCTCGGCGCGGGCAACTCGATCCGCGAGATCGTGAAGGAACGCCCGATCCTGACCAGGGAGCGTTCCGTCGGGCAGTCCACGACCGCCTACATCCTCAGCAAGGCGTTGATCCTCGGCCTGATCACCGTCGTCGAGTCCTTCATCATGACCTACCTGGCGCTGCTCAGGCAGGGCGGCCCGACGCACGGCGTGGTGCTGTCCGACGGCCGTCTGGAGATCGCCATCGAGGCGTCGCTGGCCGGGCTGAGCGCGATGGCGCTGGGTCTGATGGTCTCGGCGTTGACCGGCAATGCCGACAAGGTCATGACGATCCTGCCGATCATCCTGTTCGCGCAGTTCGTGACGAGCGGCTCGGCCTTCCAGGTGCGCGGAATAACCGGTCTCGATCAGATCTCGTACTTCTCCAGCGCACGCTGGGCCTATTCCGCTTCGGCCGCGACGGTCGATCTCGACAAGCTGTTCGGCGACGGCTGCAACGGCCAGCGATCGCCGACCGGAGCAGTGATGCTCTCCCGGTGCGACCCCGCGCACGCCCCGACGAAGCACGCCTGGATCCAGGACATCGAACTGCTCGGCGGGCTGACCGCGCTCGAACTCGTCGGGGCCGGACTGGCCGTCCGGCCGATCGGAAAGCCGAGCCGACGCACATCCCGCAATGGCCGGCGAGGCCGGACGAATCGTGCCGGCAGAGGTCGACAGACCCGAAGAGGCCGACGGCGGGCGTGATCACGCGCATCCGCCCGCCGTCATCCGGATCCGCCCGCACCCCCGTGCAGGACGGACGATGCCACTGAGACGGCCGGCCTCGGCCCTCCGTGCTACGCGGGCACGGGCGCCTGTTCCGCATCCAGTGCGGACGGTGCGGCCGCGGGCTCTTCCGTGCGCCGGCCGAGGTACCCGTAGGTCGCGCCGACGAGCAGGCCGCCGCCGACGAGGTTGCCGAGGCCGACGTAGAGCAGGTTCGAGGCGAAGGCGCCGAGCGTGGCCTGCTTGGCGTGTTCGAACATGCCGAGGGACAGCACCGTCATGTTGGCCACGACGTGCTCGAACCCTGATCCGACGAAGGCCAGGAGGCACCAGAAGATCAGCGCCAGCTTGGCGCCGTCCGACTTCGTGCGCGCGGACGCCCACACGGCGAGGCAGACCAGGAAGTTGCACAGCACGCCGCGGAAGAACAGCGCCGAGGCGGATTCGGCGGTCTTCGCCTTGACGATGCCGGTCAGCGCCGCGAGGGCGGGGGCGACGTGGCCCGGGGTGGCTCCGGCGGAGAGCACGCCGCTCTCGTGGACCAGCCAGGCGAACACGATCGAGCCGGCCAGGTTGCCGAAGAACGAGCCGAGGATGACGGCGATGCCGCCGGCGACGCCGCTCTTGCCCGCGAACACGCCCTGGACGGTGGTCATCATGTTGCCGGTGGACAGTTCGGCCCCGGCGAACACGACCAGGGTCAGTGCCACGCCGAAGACGAGGCCTTGGACGAGTTTGGCGAACGGCGATCCGGCCGCCAGCAGCGGGCCGGTGACGGAGCACAGCAGCACGACGGCGACGCCGATGTACGCCCCGGCCAGCATCGAGCTGACCAGGTAGCGGCCGGGACTGCGCAGGTCCGAGATCTTGCCGGCGGCGGCCTGACCCTGATCGGACAGGGCCGTTGACACGGGAATGGGCATGATTGCGTCCTTGTGGGTGGGATTTCGCCGGGGTGGTACGGCGCATTACCCGGCCAGTGCAATCCTCGCCCGCGACAGAGGTATGACTGGCCGGTAAGGGCGCCATCACGCTTTTCTCTCCGCGCGATTCGACGCTTTGTGAGCGTCAGCAAAACGGCACAGGCCAGCAGGGGTTCGACCGGCGCGAATACCGCATCGCGGCGGCGTCAGACAATTGCCCAAGCGGCATTTTCACCCGAAAGAGTGAAGATCCAGGGGGTCGAATTCATCTCATTAAAGAATGAGAAAAAGAGAGGGCGCCGTCACCACGCGGCGACGAACAGGTAATCCGCGCGAAGCAGCATCCTGGTGCACTCGGCACGACCCACTTCAACCGAGTCGACCGGGAGGCACGGTGCCCCACCCACCCCGCAGATCGTCCGCCGCGCGCCCACGCCGGCCCGCGGACCGCCGCGATGAGATCGTCGCCGCCGCGCTCGTCGGCATGGTGGTGGTCCTGCTCGGTTACGCATCCGGGATAGGCGGCTCCGGCGGCGCGACCACGCCCTCCGCGGGCTCCACGCCGGGCGCCGTCGCCGAGCAGCCGTCTCCGGACCCGACCGGTCCCGCGCCGGTCATCGTCTCGGCCACCGGCGGCCCGAGCGGCGGCGCGACCTCAGACCCCGGCGGCTACTACGTCTACACCAGCGGAGATGGCAGCAGCACGCTGCCGACCGGCTACGCGGGCGTCGGGGCCGGTACCCCGTCGGCGCCGTCGGGCGGCGCATCGTCACAGCCGTCGGCGTCGGGCGGCACCACGACCGTCGTCGTGGGCGGCGACGCGGGAAGCACCACAACGCCGTCCGCCCCCGCCTCCGCCACGCCGGGGACCGCGTCCGCCCTCGACTGCGTGCTCGGATCGAACGGGATCACCAGTCTGCTGCCGACCTCCGCCGCCTCCGGAAGCCTGCTGGGCGGCGTGGTGGCCGGCCTGGACAGCGGCGTCGAGTCCACGCTCAGCGGCCTGTTCGGCGCGTGCACGGCCACCGCCACACCCACCTCCTCGGCGACACCGTGACCAGGCCACGCGGTCGGATCCTCGCGCTGCTCGCGGCTGTCGCGATCTGCCTTCTCGGCGCGGTGATCGCTGCTCCCGAGGCCCAGGCGCACGCCGAACTCGTCCGGTCCACGCCCGCCGCCGGGGCACACCTGACGGCGGTGCCCAAGACCGTGACCATGACCTTCAGCGAGGGACTGGCCGTCCAGGACTGCGCGGTCGAGGTCGGCGGCCGGGCCGTGCCGATCCACCAGCCGTCCGGCTCGCCCGACGTCCTGGTCGCCGACCTGTCCGCGGTCAAGGCCGGCGGCGGGCGGCTGACGCTCGACTGGCGATCGGTCAGTTCCGACGACGGGCACGTGAAGACCGGCACGCTCAGCTTCGTCATCGGAACCGCCGCCGCGCCGAGCGCGAGTTCGACCACGGCGGTCGTTCCCGGGCCTGATCCCGCGGTGAACGACACGCTGATCGCCGTGCAGGGACTCGGCTTCCTCGGCACGGCGCTGTACGTCGGCGGTCTCGCCTTCCTCGCGCTGATCTGGCCGCCTGGAACAGGGGTGCGCCGAATCAGGGTATTGCTCAGCGTCGCGTGGCTGCTCGGGCTGGCGATGAGCGTCGCGCAGACCGCGTTGCAGGCGGCTTACACGGCGCTGCTGCCGCTCGGCGGCGTGCTGAACGGATCCGCGCTGCTGAGCCTGTTCGGTACGCAGATCGGCGCGGAACTGATCGCGCGCACGCTGCTGTGGCTGCTCGGCGGCGTCGTGCTCGCCGCCGTGCTCGGGCAGCAGGACGGCGCGGCACGCTCGCGAGGCTGGCGGATCGGGCTCGCGGCCGTCGCGTTCGGCCTGCTGCGCACGACGAGCATGCCAGGGCACGACGACGCGGCCCATCCGCTGCTCGGCGCGATCGCGGACACGGCGCATCTGGCAGGCGTCTCGCTGTGGATCGGCGGACTGTTCACGCTGCTGTTCGGTGTGCTGCCGCGCCGGCGTCCGCAGGAGATGGCCGAGACCGTCGCCCGCTACTCGAAACTCGCGCTCGCCTCCATGCTGCTGATCATCGGCGCGGGCACGGTGCTGGCCTGGCAGCTGGTCGGCTCGCTGCACGGCCTGCTGCACACGTCGTACGGCCACACCCTGCTGCTCAAGCTCGCGGTCGTGGCGTGCGTGCTGCTGCTCGCCCAGCACAGCAAGAACTGGGTGCGGCACCGGCTCGACGTCGCGGTGCTGTTGGAGGGCGACCGCGCGACGGTACGCCCCTTCGTCTACACGGTCGCGGCGGAGGCGGGGCTCGCCCTCGCCGTGCTGGCCGTGGCAAGTGTCCTGATCTCGTCCGCTCCCGGACGCTGACCAGGCTTCTCCCCCGTGCATCAGCTATCCATGAAAGGCATGCCGTAGATGACCCACTTCGATTCGGCGCCCGACCCGGCGCCGGCCGCAGACGCCGTATCCGGCGGCGCGCGCCTCGGAACCAGACTTCTGCTGGCCTTCGCGGTGATCGCCGCGCTCTGTTCGGCCCTGCTGCTCTCCGAGGCCTCGGCGCAACCCGCGTCGGCGGCCAAGGCCCCGCAGACCTCGACGACGCTCGACCTCGCGAACGCCGCGGCCGTCGCCGCGACCAGCGGGGTGACCATAGAGATCAAGAACTACGCGTTCGCGCCCGCGACCGCCACGGTGGCCGTCGGCACCAAGGTCACCTGGGTCAACGAGGACACCGTGCCGCACACGGTCACGACCACCTCGGGCCCCGCGTCGTTCGACTCGGGGCAGGTGGCACCCGGCGCCTCCTTCTCGGCGATCTTCGAGACGGCCGGCACCTACAGCTACTACTGCGCCGACCACCCGAACATGAAGGCCACGATCACCGTCACCGGCGGCTCCACCCCGAGCGGCAGCCCCACCGCCACCCCGACCAGCGCCTCCCCGACCCCGTCGGCGAGCACGACGAGTTCCAGCCCGACCGCGACGGCCGGCACCCCGACCTCCACCGGCGGGATGTCCATGTCCCCCACGGCCACCAGCACCGGCGGTTCCGGCGGCGTGCTCGGCTCGGTCGGTTCGAGCAGCGGCTGCGCCAGCCTCAGTTCCGTGCTGCTGCCGCTGCTGCAGCACATCGACGCCGCGCACCTCGGCGAATCCCCCGGCCAGCAGGCGCAGGACCTGCTCAACCTCAACCAGTACGTGCTCACCCACACCACACTGGTGGAGAACATGCTGGTGCCGCTCTGGAACAGCACCAACACGATCCTCACCGGCCTGCTCGTGCCGCTGCTGCAGCACGTGGACGCCGCGCACCTGAGCGAGTCCCCGGGCCAGCAGGTCAGCGATCTGCTGAACCTGGACCAGTGGATCCTCAACCACACCACGCTCGTCGAGAACATGATCGCCCCGACCGAGGGCGTGCTCACCGGCAGCTGCTAGTGCGAGCGGAGGCGGACCGGCCGAGTGGAAGTCGGCCGGTCCGCCTCCGTCGCCATCATCTCAAAGGATTCAGATGAACGCCGACACCTTCGTACTGCCGTCCGGTCCGCCGCGCATCGGCCCACTCCCCTCCCCCGGCACGTACCGCGCAACGCCGGACCGCTGCATCCTCGAGGTCTCGCGCCGCCTCGACCCCCTGGCCGTGCGCCGCCGACGCTGCACGACGCGCAGCAGCAGCCTCGTCATAGCTGCGGACTCGCCTGATCCCCGCCTGACCGTCGAGGCCGAGGAACGAGGCGGTGGAGCGCTCGAATTCACCGCGACCGAATTCAAGCCCACGAACTCCGGTGGCTTCGACATCTCAGGGGAACTCTCTTTGCGCGACACGACGATTCCCCTGACCCTGCGCACCCGCGTCGTGGACCGGGAAGACGACAGACTGCTGATCATCGGCACCGGCCACGCGCACCGTGTCCGGCTCCTGCTC
Organism: Actinospica sp.; assembly: GCA_035493475.1. Classification (GTDB taxonomy): domain Bacteria; phylum Actinomycetota; class Actinomycetes; order Streptomycetales; family Catenulisporaceae; genus Actinospica. Next base: position 135,466 of record DATJIF010000155.1, on the reverse strand, counting down.
GCGGCGGATTTCCGATGAGGCGCACGATCACCGCGGTGGCCCTCGCCCTCGCCGTCGCCATGCTCGCGCTCCTGCACGCCCCGACTCCGGCAGCGGCGGCAAGCCACACCGTGCAGATCGAGAACTACGCCTACTCCCCGTCCTCGATCACCGTGAACGTGGGCGACACGATCACCTGGACCAACGACGACACCGCACCGCACACCGTCACCACCAGCAGCGGGCCGCAGAGCTTGAGCTCGCCGTACCTGTCCAAAGGGCAGTCCTGGAGCTTCACCTTCACCGAGCCCGGCACGTACTCCTACTACTGCGCGGTCCATCCCTATATGCGGGCCCAGGTGATCGTGCGCGCCCCGACCGCCGCCACCACGCAGGCCGGCGCCGCACACCACGCCACGTCCGCCGCCCCAGCTCCCGAACGCACGTACATCGCGTACACCTCGAAGGCCGCCGCCCCACCCGCCGGACCGCCGAGCACGAAGCCCACCACCGCGTCCGCCTCCCCGACCGCGGTCGCATCCACGGCGCCGACCCCGAGCGCGTCCGCGGTCGCCCAGACCGACCAGCAGCAAGTCGCCGACGCCAGCGACATCAGAACACTCAGTCCCGTCCTGCTCCTCGGCGGCCTCACCGCGGCGATCGCGGTGTTCTGCCTCCTACTGGTCGGCTCCCGCGCCGCGCCGTCACGCTCCCCTGATCGATCCTCGGTCGATTGAGTACGCGCTACTCAAGCCGGATCTGCAACAAGCCGAGAGAATCGGCTCGGGCAAGCGAGCCCGAGGTATCCGGAGGGGTGACGAAGTGCGCTACAAGCGGGCCACAGCCGCATCGTCGCCCCCGCGAACGGCTGATCTATCCGATCTCGTTCCGTCATGAGGGAAGATGTTCCACAAAAAGAAGAGCATGGTCGAGGGGCAAGCGAAGATCCTCCAAGATGCGGGGCCCGCGGGTTACACGGGCATGCCCGGTGATCCCACGGCCAAGACCAAATACATCGTCGAAGTCCAGCCCGCCGACGGGGAACCGTTCCGGGTGGAGACGAAGGCGAAAGTGGAGTTGGTCGGCTTTCCCGTGGAGGGCGACATGGTGCGCGCACTCTACGACCCTGAGTCGCACAAAGTGGAGCTGCAGCTCGAAGGTGATCCCCGCTATGACTCGAAGGTCCGCAAAGCGGCCCAGAAGGCCAGGCGGGAAGAGCTGCTGCACGGCGGTCCGCCGACTCACAAGTCCGCCGTCGACGAGGAGATCGATACCCTCAACCGACTGGCTCAGCAGGCGGTAGAAGAGCTCCAGGACGCGGAGAATCGTGGGGCTCCGCAGGCCGAACTCGACGAGCTCACGCAGAAGGTGAACGACGCCATACAGCGGCAAGAGGACTTACTCACCCGCATGGAGGACCGGTAGCATTAGAGAAAGCGCAGTTCAGAGCCGGTTCCGGAAATCACGGGGACCGGCTCTTCGCTTAGGGGGCGCGCAGGGCGATCGCGCGCGAGGGGCAGTCGTAGGCCGCGGTGCGCACCCGCTCGAGGGAGTCGGCCGGCGGGCGTTCTCGCAGCAGGCACACCAGGCCGTCCTCCGCCTGGTCGAAGACTTCGGGCGCGGCGAGCACGCACTGGCCTGATCCGCAGCAGCGGTCACGTTCGACGTGGACTGACCAGCGCGCGGCACTCGGTGCGCTCACCGGCGGGCCCAGAGTTCGTGGACTCCGTGCACGGTCATCTCACCGCGGAAGGGGATCTCCTCCACGGGGTGTAGCAGGCTCATCCGCGGCAGATCCCTGACGACGCCGAGCAGCAGTTCGCGCATCTCGAGCCGGGCGAGTGCCTGGCCGATGCACTGGTGGACACCGAAGCCGAAGGCGACGTGCCGCGGCGCTCCGGGGCGTGCGACGACGAATTCGTCGGGATTCTCATAGGTTCGCGGGTCGCGGTTGGCCGCGAGCAGCGAGACCACCACGCCTTCGCCGGACCTTATCAGCACTCCGCCGACCTCGACGTCCTCGATCGCCACGCGTGCCAGGCCGATCTGGATGATGCTGTGGTAGCGCAGCAACTCCTCGACGACGCCGTCGAGCAGTTGCGGGTCGTCGGCGATCCCGGCGAAGTGCTCGGGATGCCTCAGGTAGCTCAGCAGGGTGAGACCGAGCATGTTCGCGGTCGTCTCATGGCCGGCGACGATCAGCAGCCGCGCCATCGCGACCAGATCGTCGTGGCTCAGCAGTCCGGGGGCGACCTGTTCGGCGACGAGCCGGCCGAGCAGGTCGTCCCCGGGGTGCCGCTCCTTGGCGCTGATCAGGGCGTCCAGCCAGGCGAGCAGGTCGCCGGTGGCCGCTTCGGTCTCCTCCGGTGTCGAGTCGCGGGAGAGGTTGACCGCGGTGAGCTTCTGGAAGATCTCGTACTCGTCCTCGGGAATGCCGAGCATCCGGCCGACGGTGATCGAGGGCAGCGGCAGGGCGAGCGCCCGGACCAGGTCGACCGGATCGGGGCCCTGCTTGATGTCGGCGATCAGCCGGGCGACGGTCTCGTGCACGGCCGGGCGCATGGCCTCGACCCGCCGGAGCATGAACTCGGGGGTGAGCATCCGCCGCAGCCGGCTGTGCTCCGGGGGGTCGGCGCGGATGAAGGAGGGCGCTTCGGCGATCACCACCCGCTGCCCCTCGTAGTAGGTGGGGAAGCCGGGCCGGGTGACGTCCGAGCTGAACCGCGTGTCGCTCAGCACCGCCCTCGCCTCCGCGTGCCGGGTGATCAGCCAGGCCCGGCCGCCGTCCCACATCCGCACCGGAACGGCCGGCGCCTGCTCCCGCAGCCGGGCGAACTCGGGCGGCGGATCGAGCGGATACTGCCGGGGCAGCGGGAACGGGCACACGGCAGGGGCGCCGGCGCCGGTGACCGCGGTCTCGCTCGCCTCGGAACCCTGGGGCATCGCACGCTCCTTGTCTGTCGTCTCCGTGACCCGAACCTAGCCGTCCGTGCGGGCCGGGCCGTCCGGCTGGCAGCTAGCTGTCAGCAGGACGCCCGCGCCCGTGGCAGATTCCTGACCCGCGCCCCCGGCACGCCCCGCCCCGGGCCAGGCTGACTGGCGGCCGCGGATGCGCGGCCGTGAGCGGCCGGGCAGGCGGGGAGGGCGAAGCGTGGAGCGGTCAGCCGAGGAGCATGCCGTCGTCATCGGTGGAGCGGGCGGCATCGGGGAGGCGGTCGTGCGGCGGCTGCGTGCCCGCGCGGTTCCGGTCACCGTGATGGATCTGCGCGACCCGGACGCCGCCGGAGCGGGCGCCGGATCCGCGGGCGCGGGCGGGGACGGGGACAGCCTCCGGCTCCGCGTGGACGTCACCCGGCCGGACAGCGTCGAGGACGGGTTCGCCCGGGCGGCCGAGCGTTTCGGCACGCCCAACCGGCTCGTCGTCTCCGCCGGTGCGCACGGACAGCTGCTGCCCGCCGTGCGGCTGGACATCGAGGCCTGGCAGCGGCTGATGGACGTTCATGTCAAGGGAACGCTGCTGGCGGCCGGCGTCTTCGGCCGGCGCCTGCTGGCCGAGCGCGAGGGCGTGGACGCGCCCCGGGACGCCGCGCTGGTGGCTCTCGGCTCCACGACCGGGATCACCGCGTCGCGCGGTCAGGGCGACTACGGTCCCGCGAAGGCCGCGCTCGCCCAGTTCGTGCGGGTCCTGGCGGTGGAGTGGGCCGCCGCGGGCATTCGGGCCAACGTCGTCGCGGCGGGCCAGACGCTCACCCCGTTCGTGGAGAAGATGGTCGCGGACGGTTACGATCCCGCGCCGACCCTGGCGCGCACTCCGCTCGGCCGGCTCGCCCTGCCGGACGAGGTGGCCGCGGCGGTGGAGTTCCTCCTGCTGGACGCCACGTTCGTGACCGGCGTCTCGCTACCGGTGGACGGCGGCTGGACCGCCCTGGGCCGCTGAGCGGTGCGGGACGGGCGGGCCCGGAAGCGCGGCGAGCGCGGCCCGGATGCGTTCCGGTGAGTCGGCCGCCTCGGCGGGCAGGCCGGGCGCGATGCGGGTGACCATTCCGGTCAGGGTCTTGCCGGTTCCGAGTTCGAGCGACGCCGCGCAGCCGAGTTCCCGCACCAGGGTCGCGACCGACTCCGCCCAGCGCACGCGCCCGGTCAGTTGACGCAGCGCGAGCCTCGGCCAGTCCCGTCCCCCGGTGTGCACCCGGGCGTCGACGTTGGCCACCACGGGCCGGTGCCGCGCGGTGAACGGCGTCGCGGCGAGCCGTTCGGCCAGGGCTGCCGCCGCGCTCTCCATCAGGGGGCTGTGGAAGGCGCCGCCGACCGGGATGCGGACGGCCTTGCCGCCGAGCCGGGATGCCTGCGCCGCGAAAGCCTCGACGGCCTCCGTCTCCCCGGACACGACGAGCTGCCCGGGGGCGTTGCTGTTGGCGATCCACAACCGCGCGCCCTGTGCCCGCGCCTCCTCGACAGCCGTCTCCAGATCTTCGGCCGCGGCGCCGACGATGACGGCCATCGTGCCCGGCGTGCGATTCGCGGCGGCGAGCATCGCCCTTCCCCTGGCGACCACCAGTTCCGTGGCCGCGCGCAGGGACAGGGCTCCGGCGGCGGCCAACGCCGAGTACTCGCCGAGGCTGTGCCCCGCGTACCCGTGGATCACGGCTTCTGGGCTCGCGTGCACGAACTCGCGGTGGGCGATCATGGAGAGCGCGAAGACCGCGAGTTGGGCCACGTCCGTGCGCCGCAGCTGTTCGGCATCGGCGCGCAGGAGAAGGTGCTCGACGTCCTGCCCGCTCCACTCGGACAGGTCGGCCACCAGCGACCATGACGCGATCTCGCACCAGGCCTGTCCCATACCCGGGCGCTGGGCCCCCTGACCGGGGAAGAGCAGTGCCAGTCCGGCCGGCTCGCGGCCCTGCATCGTGCGCGGGTTCATCCGCAGCCCCCGGCGTGGTCGTACTGGGCACCGTCGAGCAGCATCGGAACAACGGCGTCCGCGCTCGGCTCGTCCGCCGCGGACGCCGGGTCCGCCGCCGTGAGCGGGTGTTCGGCGACGCAGGCCACGAAGTCGGGCAGCCGGTCGACGCCCCAGAACCGTTCGCGCCCGCACAGGAAGTACGGCACGCCGAAGACCGAGTCATCGTAGAGGGCGTACAGCGCCGCGGTGCCCAGCGCCACGAGCCCCGGGTCCTGCCAGGCGGTGGCGACGCGGTCCGCGTCCAGGCCGATTTCGACGCCGATCCGGCCCACCTGCTCCGGATCGCCGATGTCCATGCCCCGCTCCCAGCGGGCGCGCGAGGCGGCCACGGCGAAGGCGCGGCCGCGCCCGGCCTGTTCGGCCGCCAGGTAGCCGAGATGCGCGACCTCCCAGTGCGGCTCGCGATCGACGGGCCAGGTGATGTCCAGGCCGCGGGCGCGCGCCAGCCGGCGCACGTCGGCGAGGATGTAGCGGTGCTTCTCCGGCGTCATCGGGGTGTAGAGGAACCGTCCGCCCGCCTCGGCCAGCAGCTTCTCGCCGCCCTGGTCCGGCTCCCAGAAGGGGCGCCAGTCCAGTGCGGCGGCCAGCCGCGGGTGACGGGTGGTCAGGTCGTGCACGGCCAGCCATGAGTACGGGCTGCGTAGGTTGAAGTAGAAGCGTGCAGGCGGGGTGGGCGTCATCCCGGAGCCGCCTTTCTGGCGTGGTGCCGGTGTCCGGTTCGGATGGTCGTGGGCGGGGCGCGGCGTCACAGGCTGATTCCGCCGTCGACGCGGAAGACCTCGGCGGTGATGTACGAGGCCCGGTCGGACAGCAGGAAGGCGACCAGGTCCGCCACCTCCTCCGCCCGTCCCCAGCGGCCCAGCGGGATGCGCTCGAGGGTCTTGCCCCGCGCGGCGTCGCCGAGCCCGCCGGTCATGTCGGTGTCGATGAACCCCGGCGCGACGCAGTTGGCCCGCACGCCGTAGCGCGCGACCTCCTTGGCGAGCGCGCGGGTGAGGCCGACGATCCCGGCCTTCGAGGCGCTGTAGTTGGCCTGCCCGGCGTTGCCGTCGAGCCCGGCCACCGAGGAGATCGTGACCACGCTGCCCCTGCGCTGCTTGAGCAGCGGGAACACCGCCGCCCGGCAGATGTTGAAGGTGCCGGTGAGGTTGGCGTCGATCACCTGCCCCCAGTCGGCGGCGCCCATCGCCACCAGCGGGGCGTCCCGGATGACCCCGGCGGAGGCGACGACCGCCTGCGGCGGTCCGAGCCGCTCCTGGGCCCGCTCGACGAACTCCTGCACGGCCCGTTGGTCGGCGACGTCCGCGCGCACGGCCACGACCTGCGCCCCGGCCTCGACCGCGGCCTTCTCCGTGGCCGCGGCGGCGGCCTCGTCGGACCGGTAGCAGAACGCGATGTCGTAGCCGTCCTCGGCGAGCCGGCGCACCACGGCGCGGCCGATGCCGCGCGATCCGCCGGTCACCAGCGCCACCGGGCGGGGCGCCGGGGTCGATCGTCCGTCCATCTGCCTTGCTCCTTCTCGATCGTGGGCCGTGCCTGACGGTTGCTCAGCCGGCGGCGCGCAGCGCGGCGGCCGGGCGCAGGGCGACGAGCGCCTGCCCGACGCGCAGCACCGGCCGGCCGGCCACGGCGGCCGTGCCTTCGAACACGAACACCCCGCCGTCCGAGCGCACCAGGCGGGCCCGGTGCTCGACGACGTCGCCGGTCCGCGCCGCGGCGGGCAGCTGCACGTCCGCCAGCGAGCCGAACAGCAGGACCTGTCCGGCCAGCACGTCCGGGGTCGGCTCGTCCCAGGCGGCGAGCAGGCACGCGGCCTGGCACCAGGACTCGATCAGCAGGCTCGCCGGGAGCCGGTCGTCGACGACCTCGGACGGGCGCCGGGGCCGGAACCACGGTTCGCTCGCGGTGACCGCCTTGACCGCCCGCACCGCCCGCCCCGGGGTCAGCGCGAGGACCCGGTCGACCAGGAGCATCGGGTGCCGGTGCGGCAACCGCAGCGCGATCTGCGCCGGTCCGGCGTCCGCGTCCGCCGCGTCGGTTTCGAGGGGCGCGGCCGCTGCCGCGGGTGCGCGATCGTCCGATTCGGCGTCCGGCCCGGGCAGCGCGTACTCGAGACGGACGGTGGCCACGCGCCGGCCGCCCACCGTCGCGTTCGCCTTCGCCTGCCATCGCCCGGCCGTGGTGGTGAGCTCCACCTCGGTGGTCACCTCGTCGCCGGGCAGCACGGGGCTCGAGAAGCGCGCCGAGCGGACGCCGTCGAGCGCGGGGCTGAGGCCGAGGAGCCGGCCGGCCGACAGGACGCTGCGATGCGCGCACTCGATCAGGCACACGCCGGGGAAGATGGGGAAGCCCGGATAGTGGCCGGCCAGCAGGGGCGCGGCCGGATCCACGTACGCCGCCGTGGTGATGGTGCTCGGGGCGGACCGGTCGAAGGAGACGACGCGCACGTCGTCGGCCAGCGGGGTGGCCTCGGCCGGGGTGGGGTGCCGAACGGGCTCGGGGGTCCGCGGGCGCACGGCGCCGAGCGCGGTCTCGGTCATCGCCCCTCCCCCGCGCTCATCCGCAGCACCGCACAGCCGTACAGTCCGTCGCGGTCCGCCGACAGCAGCAGTGCGACGCGGCCGGCCGCCGCGGAATCCTCCTGCGCGTAGCTGAGCACGGCGGCCAGCAGCAGAGCCCCGGAGGCCGCGCCGGTGTCGCCGGTCCGGGAGGCGAGTTCGATGTGCCGCACGCCCGGCAGCAGCGCGGCGGCCGGGGCGAGCGCGGCCGGATCGAGGTCGGCGGCCACGGCCCAGACCGCGTCCCTCCGGTCCGGATCGCCGGGTACGGCCTCGGCGAGCGCGGCGGTGGCGCAGTCGGCGAGGGCGTCAGGGGTCTGCTCCGGCGACGCGGACACGCCGAGCCGCACGGCCAGCAGTTCGGCCAGCACGCCGCGCCCCTCGGTCCGGGCGTACTCGGCCGATTCGAGCCGGAAGACGGCGCAGCCCTCGCCGAGCGCGGTGGCGCCTTCGTCTTCGCGGCCCCGGGCCTCGAGCCACGCCCGCTGCGGCCCGAGCTCCTCGACGGCCCCGCAGATCACCGTGCGGGCGCGTTCGCTGCGGTGCAGCCGCGCGGCGTAGCTCAACGCGGTCAGCGCGGTGGTCGCGCCGCCCGCGACAGTCGTGTTCGGGCCGCGCAGCCCGTGCCAGATCGCGCTCTGGCCCGCCGCGCAGTTCATCACGGTGTTGGGAAACCGCGCCGGATCGACGTGGTAGGGCTTGTCCCCGGTCAGCGAGTCGCGGGTGAAGTCGGTCATCGACTGCACGCTGCCGGTCGTGGTGCCGAGCACCAGCCCGACCGCGTCGCCGTCGAACGCGCGGCCGGCCGCCCGGTCCCCCTCCAGCAGCATGCCGACGGTGAGCACGGCCAGTCCGGTGGCCCGGTCCATCGACCGGGTGTTCTTGCGCCCGAGCGAGGCGCGCACCTCGAAGTCGGGCACGAAGCCCACGCGCTCGGTGGGCAGCTCGCGCTCCGGTCCGGTGGAACGCAGTCCGCTGCCGCCGCCGCGCACCGCGGCGCCGAAGTGCTCGGCGCCCACGCCGAGCGGGCCGACCGCCGACCAGCCGGTCAGGGCAAGGGGCCGGGTCACAGAAACCACACCTCTCGATATTCAGGCCAGAGTTCTGACATCAGGTCCGTGTCGCGGCGTTCCGCGCCGGACAGCAGTTCGGCGTCGGCGCAGCCGATCGCGCGCAGGTCGGGCTCGTCCACCCAGACGCGGGAGCCGGCCGCGATCAGCCCGGCCAGCCCGGCGCGCGGATCGGGCACCACCCCCGGTTCGGTGTCGGCCGCGGCCAGTTCCGCGGGCACGCCGCCACCGGCGAGCGCGAAGGTCACCGCGGAGCCGCGCAGCACCAGGTCGACGCCGCCGAGCGCGCCGTGCAGGCCGCGGCAGACGTACAGCAGGTCCCCGTACTGCACCTCCACGGACCCGCGGTAGCCGCGCTCGATCACGGCGAGCACGCCCGCCGGCATCAGGCCCCTCCGAGATACAGCGTCTTCGCCGAGCGGCGCAGGCAGCCGCCCAACCGGGAGAACGAGGCCGTCCGCACCCCGTCGATCTGCTCGCCGGCGCCGCGGTCGAGCGCGCAGAACCGGCAGACGTACCAGGTCAGCGCGCCGCCGAGCGGACGCGGCCGGGCCGGATCGTCCGGGTGGCGCGCCAGCAGGCCTGCGATGATCCCGGCCGTGGTCGGGTGCTCCGCGTGCCAGTCCGCCGGATCACGCGGCTTGGCGTCGCCGAGCGCGGTCTGGGTCAGCATCGTGTTGTAGCCGCACGTCCAGACCAGCGCGACGGCTCCGCGCCGCAGGGCCGTCTCGACCAGCCGCAGCGCCGTGCCGAGGGCCTCAGAGCCGTACGGAGGGGCGGTGAGCACGAGCGCGAGGTCCCACCGCGGGCCGGCTTCCGTGTCGCTCAGTGCCATAGCACCCGCGTCCCCTCCGCCAACACGGCATCGCAGATCTCTTCCATGCCCACCTCCTCGACGCCCCGGGCGCGCGGGAGCCGTGTCAGGGCGCGCCGCTCGAGCGCCGCCCGGTCCGCCCAGACGCGGCCGCCCGCCGCGAGCAGCCGCTCGAGCTCCGGGGCGGGGCCGCCCGCGCGGCTGACCCCGTCGCCGACCAGGCACAGCACCGTCTCGGCGCCGGACTCGGCCAGCACCGCGGCGGACCGCGGGAACCGCCCGCCGCGGTCGGCCCACCGGCCCACCGACTCCACCAGCAGGAACCGGCCGCGCGCGCTCACCCGGGCGCTCCCTCAGCCGGCCAGGGCGGCGAGCATCCGCTCGTCGAAGTCGACCAGGGACCAGTCGCGGCGGTTCTCGATCACCGCGTAACCGTGGGTGATCCGGCCGGTGGCCGTGCGCACCAGCGCCCCGTCGCGCACGACGTAGCAGTCCATCCGCGCCGTGTAGGTGAAGTTCTTGAAGACCTCTTCGACGGTGAAGACGGTGTAGAGCTCCTCCTCCATCAGCGCCTCGTCGAGCAGGGTGATCGAGGAGTGCGGCACCACCGGGATCCAGTTCTGCTGATCGAGCAGGGTCCTGATCGACACGCCGCGGTCGGCCAGGAACAGGTCGACCACCTCCTCCATCTGCCGCAGGTAGCCGGACATCTGCAGCCGCTCGGTGAAATGGCAGTACGGGTACGGGATGCGCCAGCGCCACACGAAGGAGTTGGCGTCCCGCGCCAGCTCGGTCAGCAGCGGGTCGCCGCCGACCGCGCCGACGCCCACGGCGCCGCGCCCGACCGCGTACGCGCTCGGCAGGGCGGGGACGGGGGGAGCCTGCTTGCCCGCCTCGCGGTCGATGCGGTCGACGACGAAACGCTCGAGTTCGGCGGGCACCGGTTCGGCCGCGCCGCCGCGGGTGTCGCGGCGCAGCACGACGCCCACCTTGGCGCTGGCGCCGTGCACCGGCCCGTCGGCCCGGACCGCGGCGAGCTTGACGGTCAGCCGCATCTCGGTGTCCTCCGGCCTGGTCCGCGGCAGGACCTCGGCGACGACTTCGTCGTCCATGTGGAAGGCGGAGCCGATCCGGGTGTCGAGGTCGACGAGCTCGACGCACAGGCCGTGCTCCTCGTACAGCCGGCGGGCGGCCAGCCCGCGCACCCGCAGGTGATCGAGGACGGCCTCCTCCACCAGGTAGTTCACGTGCTTGAATCCGATCCAGGTGCAGATGTTCGAGCCCTCGTACCGGGGGCGCAGGCGCACCGTGGTGGGCTCCGCCGCCGTGAGCCCGGCTGCTGCGGTCATCGGTTCGACTCCTTAGCTCAGGATGCTGATGCTGGGACGGCGGGCTCGCCCTGCTGGGCGAACTCCGCGAGCAGGCCGGCCAGGCGGCCGGGCTGCTCGATCATCGGGAAATGGCCGCACTGGTCGAGGATCTCGACGCGGGCGTTCGGGATCCGCCGGCCGAGCGCGCGCACGCCCTCGGGTTCGGCCCCCCGGTCCTGGTCTCCGCCGACCAGCAGGGTCGGCGCGGTGAACTCCTCGAACCCGCGCAGCGCGGCGCGCAGGAAGACGTCGTAGAAGCGCAGCCACGGGTAGGGACCGGTGAGCACGCACAGCCGTTCGGCGAGCCGCTCCCGCTCCGCATCGGTGAACCTGGCCCCGGCGCGCAGCCGCAGTCCCTCGTCGAACATGCGCTGGAAACCCCGGGCGTAGTGCGCGATCGAGCCCCACTCGAAGTCCTCCGGCGCGGGACGGAAGAACGGGTTGACGAGCACGGTCGGCACGCTGCCCGGACCCGCCGGCGTTCCGGCCGCCTCCAGCGCCAGGTTGGCGGCGAAGGAATGGGCCACGATCAGGTCCGGCGGCGCGTAGGTGGCGCGCACGAAGCCGTCCACGGCGGCGGTCAGCCAGGCCGCCGGATCCCGGTCGAAGGCCCAGCGCGGAGACGCGCCCATCGACCAGGGCAGCTCGCAGTCCCACAGTTCGAAGCCGGCGGCCATGGCCTCGTCCATCGGATCCCAGACGCCGACCCCGCCGCCCATGCCGTGCAGCAGCAGGACGCGCTGCACCGCCCGTCCCGCGCCGGCCCTGCGGCACCGCACCGGCAGCTGCGGCGGCGCGCTCATGCCGGGCCCGCCGACGTGAGCAGCAGGGAGGCCGCCGCCTCGGCGGTGCCGCCGCCCGCGGTGACCAGCACCGCGGGATCGCCGTGCCCGGCGATCCGGTGCGCGGCGGCCACCGCCTGGAGCACGCCGAGCGCGCCGAAGGCCGGGCCGAACACCGCCTCCACGTCGCGCCAGGGCGGCAGTCCCCAGGCGGGCGCCGGGTCCGGGCCCTCCCGCGTCTCGTCGGGATCCGGACAGCCGCCGGTGAGCCAGAGCGAGGGCTTGGCCGCACCGCCGGCGAGCGCGGCGCTCGCCGAGGCGCGCGCGCCGAGCCGCCGGCTGAACGCGTCGACCAGGACGCGAACCGGCCTGCCGTCCGCCGCGGCCGCCGCGGCGTCCTCGAGCACCAGCGCCGCGGCGCCGTCGAAGAGCTCTTGCGTGCTCAGTCCGTGCCAGCGCGCCACCGCGGCGCCCGCGGCCTCGGTCCCGACGACCAGGACCCGGTCGGCGCGCCCCGCGGCCAGCAGGGTGCGGGCCAGGTGCACCGCGTCCAGTCCGGAGGCCGCGCCGTTGCACAGCATCACGTTCGGGCCGCGCAGCCCGTGCCGGATCGCGATGGACGAGCCGATCACGTTGCTCGACGCGTTCGGCAGCTCCATCGCGCTGGTCTCGGACACCGAGCTCCGGGCGATGACGGAGGCCGCCTCGCACACCGTGTCGAGGTTGCCGAAGTTCGAGCTGGCCACCACGGCGGTCGTCTCCGCGCGCCCCGGCCGGTCCTCGCCGCCGCCCGCGGACCGCAGCGCGCGGTCCGCCGCGAGCAGCGCGAGCTTCGTCGCGCGGTCCTTGTAGCGCATACCGCGGCCGAGTTCGGGCGTCGGGTCATACGGTTCGGGCGCGGCCGGCGTGCCGTCGGCGCCGCGCGTACCCATCCGCCGCCACAGGTCCTCCGGCTCGCTCAACCCGGCACCGGCGACGCTCAGTCCGGTCACGGCGACCTCCATCACAGCCCCGCCTTCTCGAGCACGGCCACGGCGTTGACGCCGCCGAAGCCGAACGCGTCCACCTGCACGCGGCGCACGTCGGAACGCAGCGCCTCGCCGGTGACGAAGCGCAGGCCCTCCGCGTCGGGGACCGGCTCCTCGAGGCCCACCGTCGGCGGGATCCGGCCGTGGCGCAGCGTCTCGACCGCCACGACGAGGCTCATCAGCCCGGACCCGCCGGAGGTGTGCCCGGTCATCGACTTGATCGCCGTGACCAGCGGCCCCTGCCCGGTGGAGACGTCGAAGACCTTGGTCAGCGCGCCGGCCTCGACCTCGTCGTTGAGCAGGGTGCCGGTGCCGTGCGCGAAGACGAGGTCGATCTGGGCCGGATCGAGACCGGCCAGCCCGTGCGCCCGCTCGATCGCGGCGGCCACGCCGGCGCCGTCCGGGGCGGTGACGTGGAAGGCGTCGCAGTTCACCGCCACCGAGCGCAGCCAGGCGAGCGGCCGCTCCGCGGTGCGGCGCAGCACCACGGCCGCCGCGCCGTCGCCCATCAGCACCCCGCGCCGGTTGCGGTCGAACGGCCGCACCCGGTCCACCGGTTCCGCGTGCACCCGGTCGAGCAGCCCGAACATGCTCGCCGTGATCGAGTCGACCCCGGCCGCCACGACCACGTCCTGCTCGCCGGTCGCCAGCCGGTCGGCGGCGAGGGCGAGCGCGTAGAGCGAGGCCGAGCAGGCGTTGTTGACGGTGTACGTCTCGACCGCGCCGAACCGTTCGGCGAGCGCGGGGCCGAAGTGCAGCCGCCGCGCGGGGAAGGGCGCGCCCTCGGTCCACCACAGTTCGGCGGAGCGCAGCTCGCGCAGGCCGGTGCCCACGAAGACGGGGATCTCGGAGAGGTCCTCGCCGAGCCCGGCGGACGCGAGCGCCTCGGCGATCGCCTCGAGCAGCCAGGCCGTGGCCCGGCCCGGCACGTCGCGGCCCGGGCGGTCGTCGATCTCGTAGGCGTGCCGCGCCCTGAACCGGTCCGCGTCGAAACCGCGCAGCGGCGCCAGGCCGCTCCGCGCGGCGCACAGCGCCTCGTAGAGCTCGGGCGCGTTGCGCCCGGTCGAGGCGATCGCGCCGCTGCCCGCGACGGCGTAGCGGGGCCCCGGCCGCGCCGGTGTCAGCGCCTTGTCCATCTCAGTCCTCCTGGTCCCAGCGGCCGAGGATCAGCACCGCGTTGTTGCCGCCGAACGCCAGGGCGTTGTTCTGCACCACCCGCAACTGCGCCGCACGGGCGGTGTTCGGGACGCAGTCCAGGTCGCACTCGGGGTCGGTGGTCTCATGGTTGATGGTCGGCGGGATGAAACCGTGGGTGATCGCCAGCGCGCACGCGACGGCGGCCAGCGCGCTCGCGGCGCCCATCGTGTGGCCGATCATCGACTTGGTCGAGATGGTGGGCGGGCGCACGTCGCCGAACACGGCCCGGATCGCCGCCGCCTCGGTGACGTCGTTGGCCTTGGTGCCGGTGCCGTGCGCCGAGATGAAGTCGATGTCGCCCGGTTTGACCCCGGCGTTGCGGTGGGCCAGCGCCATGCAGCGCGCGACGCTGTCCCGGTTGGGCGCGACCGGGTGGTCGGCGTCGCAGTTCAGCCCGTAGCCGAGCACCTCGGCGTAGATCCGGGCGCCGCGCCGCAGCGCCGACTCCGCGCTCTCCAGCAGCATGATCCCGGCGCCCTCGCCGGTGAGGATGCCCTGCCGGTCCACGTCGAACGGCCGGCAGCGCTCCGGTGCGATCGTGCCGAGGCGGTAGAAGCCCGCGAAGGTCTTGCGGCACACCGCGTCCGCGCCGCCGACGAGCGCGAACGCCGCGTCACCGGAGCGGATCACGTCCGCCCCGTAGCCGATCGCGTAGTTCCCGGCGGCGCAGGCCGTCGGCAGCGTGACCGCCTCGACGTCGGTCAGGCCGAGCTCGCGCGCGACGCACACGGACAGCCGGCCGGCCGGCACCCGCCGCGCCACCACCGGGTCCATCGCCTGCGCGCCGTGCTCGAGCTGGGCCTGCACCAACTGGTCGAGATCGCGCGACTCGCCGTCCGTGGTGCCGACGGCGATCAGTCCGCGCTGCGCGGCCAGCGCGGCGGAGGCGATGCCGGCGTCCGCCACGGCCATGCGCGCCGCCACGATCGAGAACTGCGTGGCCCGGCCCAGTTCCTCGAGCGGATACCGTTCGATCCACGGTCGCGGGTCGAAGTCCGCGACCTCGCACCCGTTGGCGTAGGCGAAGCCCGCGGTGTCGAACCCCTCGATCGGCTTCGCCCCGTCCCGGCCGGCGCGCAGCGCCTCCAGGAACCGGTCCGCTCCGATCCCGACGCTGGTGACCGCGCCGAGTCCGGTGACCACGACCCGCGGGCTCGCGCCCCTCGCCGTGCTGGCTGACATTCCGTCCTCCCGAGTCGGATGTTCGCTTCGGCGGCCGCCGTCAGGAGCGGGCGGCCGCCTCCTCGACGACCGTGTACACGTTCTGCAGATTGGTCATCCGGTTGAGCTCGGCCTGGTCGATGGTGACCCCGAAGGTGCGCTCGAGGTTCGCCAGGATCTCGATGGCGCGCAGCGAGTCGGCGCCGTGATCGTCCTTGAACAGGCTGGTCTCGGTGATCTCGCCGGGGTCGATCTCGAGAATGTCGCAGACGATCTCCTTGATCTCCGCCTTGCGCTCTTCGACGATCGAGGGCATGTCTCTCCTCATTTCCTTGCGTCGGGTGTCTTCCTCTTACAGGTCGAGCACGAGCCGCGGGCCGCGGGAGCGGGAGACGCAGACCATCATGGTCTTGCCATCGGCGCGCTCCGCCTCGCCCAGCACCTCGTCCCGGTGCTCGGGCTCGCCGTCCAGCACGCGCGTCTCGCAGGTTCCGCAGGTGCCCTCCGCGCAGGAGGAGAGCACCGCGACGCCCGCCGCCTGCAGGACCTCGAGCACGGAGCGCCCCGCCGGGACGGTCAGCCGCCTGCCGGACCGGGCGAGTTCGACCTCGAACCCGCTGTCCGGACCGGCCGGCACGCCCGACCCGATCTCCGGCTGGAACCGCTCGCAGCGCAGCGCCCCCGCGGGCCAGCTCCGGCACAGCCGCTCGGCCTCGGCGATCAGGCCGGCCGGGCCGCAGCAGTACACGGCGGTGTCCGGGAGCGGGCGGCCGAGCAGCGACCCGAGGTCGGGCAGCCCCTGCTCGTCCTGCGCGACGATCCGCACCCGCTCGCCGTACGCCGCGAGTTCGCCGAGGTACGCCATGGCCGCGCGGCTGCGCCCGCCGTACACCAGCCGCCAGTCCGCGCCGGTGCGGGCGAGCCGCCGGGCCATCGGCAGCAGCGGTGTGATGCCGATGCCGCCGGCCAGCAGAATCGCCCGGCGCGACTCGGTGAGCGGGAACAGGTTGCGCGGTCCGCGGGCCCGAAGCCGGGTGCCCGGCTCGAGCCGCTCGTGCACGAACCTCGATCCGCCGCGGCCGCCGGGTTCGAGCAGCACGGCGATCCGCCAACGGTCGGAGGCTTCCGGCCCGCACAGCGAGTACTGCCGCACCAGCGGCGTCCGCCCGTCCTCGGCCTCGGCCAGGACGAGATCGACGTGCGCTCCCGGAGACCACGAGGGCAACGCGCCCCCGTCCGCCGCGCCGAGGGTGAGTTCGACCACCGATTCGGCGATCTGCCTGCGCTGACGTACCACGAGCTCGAGCTGTTCCATCCGGCGCCTCCTCCCGTCGCTCCGCACGCTAGGAGGCGGCGCGGCGCCCGATCGCGATCCGGCAGCAAGCTGACATCGGAAATCGGCCGCGGCCCGATCGGGGAGCGCCGGGCTTCGCAGCTTCCTGCCGTCCCGCCCCGCGCCGCCGCGAGCCCGGCGAGACTGACGGGAAGCTGTACAAGATCACCTCAGGCGGAACGGAGGAACGCGGAATGTACGACGTGATCGTCGTCGGCGCGCGCTGTGCCGGATCACCCGCGGCGATGCTGCTGGCCCGCAGGGGCTACCGGGTGCTGGCCGTGGACCGGGCGAGATTCCCCAGCGACACCCCCTCGACGCACTTCCTGCACACCCCGGCGGTGGCCCGGCTCCAGCGCTGGGGCCTGCTCGACCGGGTACTGGCCACCGGCTGCCCGCCGATCACGAGGATCGTCTGGGGCATGAACGACACGCTGCTCGAGGGGCCGCCGCCCGCGCACGACGGCATCGACTACGCGATCGGGCCGCGCCGCACGGTGCTCGACAAGATCCTGGTGGACGCGGCGCGCGAGGCCGGGGCCGAGGTGCGCGAGGGCTTCACGGTCCGGGAGGTGCTCAGCGAGAACGGGCGGGTGCACGGCATCCGCGGGACCGACGCCCACGGCGTCGAGCACGTCGAGACGGCCCGCTTCGTCATCGGCGCAGACGGCCTCGGCTCGATCGTGGCGCGTACCGTCCGGCCCGAGGAGATCGCGGGGGCGCCGGCGAAGACCGCCGTGTGGTACTCGTACTGGCACGACACGCCGATCGACTACGAGATCTTCGTCCGGGTCGACGGGCGCGAGGTGTTCATCATCCCCACCAACGACGGCAATGTGAACGTCATGGTGGGCTGGCGCCGGCACGAGTACGAGCAGTTCCGCGCCGACGTCGAGGGCAACTACCACCGAACCCTCGACCTGTTCCCCGAGGTGGCCGCGTTGGTCCGCGGGGGCGAACGGGTCGAGCCCTTCTACGCCTTCAAGGACACTCAGCAGTGGCTGCGCGTGCCGCACGGCCCCGGCTGGGCGCTGCTCGGCGACGCGGCGCATCTGAAGGACCCGGTGGCCGGCATCGGCATCACCGACTCCTTCCGCACGGCCGAGGCGATGGTCCAGGCCCTGGACGACTGGTTCTCCGGGCGCGCCGGCGAGCAGGAGGCGTTCGCCGGGTACCGCGAATGGCGCGACGAGACGTTCTCCGAGGCCTTCGGCCAGCACCTGCGCGCGGCCCGGCTCGAGCCGTACTCGCAGGACCTGCTGACCGTGATCGAGGCGGCCAAGCTCACCGAGGAGCACCGGGTGGCCTTCTTCGGCCTGCTCGGCGCGCTCACTCCGCTGCGCGAATACTTCCGTCCCGAGAACGTCACCCGCATCCTCGCCGACGCCGAGGCCGTCACCGGCCGGCCGTGGCGGCTGCGCGACGACGTCACCCGGATCCTCGGCGCGCCCGCCGAGCAGGCCGCCGCGGCGCTGGCCACGGGCGGCCCGATGCGCACGACCCCCGACGAGGCGGTGCCCGCGGCGGGCGGGCGATTATGATGCGGGAGATGACTCAGACAGCGGCGGCGGGTACGCGGACGCGGGCCGGGCGGCCGCGCGGCTTCGAGGAGACCGCCGTCCTCGACACGGTCGAGGCACGGTTCCACTCCTTCGGCTACCACGCCACCTCGATCTCCGACCTCCTGGCCGTCACCGGTCTGCACAAGGGCAGCCTCTACGCGGCGTTCGGCGGCAAGTACGAGCTCTTCATCCGTGTTCTGACGCGCTACGCGGACCGGCGCTTCGAGCTGCTCGAGGCCGACCTGTCCGGCGAGGCGAGCCCGCTCGCGGGCATCCGCGCCTATCTCGGCCGGCAGGCCGCGGAGGCGGTGCAGGGCCGCGGCTGCCTGCTCGCCAACAGCGCCCTGGAGCTGCTGCCGGGCGACCCGGAGGTGCTGCGCGTCCTGACCCGCCAGCACCAGCGCTTCCAGTCCCGGCTGCTCGACGCGCTGCGCGCGGCGGCGGCGCTGGACGAGATCGACGCGACCCGGGCCAGACCGGAGTACGCCCGCTGCCTGTTCGCGATGATCGAGGGCCTCTGGGAGCTGGGCCGCGCGACGACCGAGGTGGAGCCGATCCTCGACGCCGCGCTCACGCTGCTGCGCCCGACCGCCTGACACCCCGCCACCCGCCCTCGCGGCCGGCCGACCCGGCCCTCGCCAATTATTGACCGATCGGTCATCAATCTCTACGCTGGGGGTTCCATGAGGCGCATCTCAGTGCTCACACTCGGTTCGTTCACCCTGGGACTCGACGCTTACGTCGTCGCCGGCCTGCTGCCCCCGGTCGCGCAGAACCTGCACACGACCGTGTCCGCGGCCGGCCAGATGGTCACCGTATTCACGCTGGCCTACGCGCTGCTCTCCCCCGTGTGCGCGACCCTGCTCGCCGCCCGTCCGATCAAGGCGGTGCTGCTGCTCGCCCTCGCGCTGTTCGTGGCCGGCAACGTGCTCGGCGCCGCCGCGGGCTCGCTCGGAGTGCTGCTGGCCTCCCGGGCGGTGGCCGGCATCGGCGCCGGCCTGTACGCGCCGATGGCCGCCGCGGCGGCCGCCGGGCTCGCGGGGCCGCAGCGCCGCGGCCGGGCCCTGGCGATGATCGTCGGCGGGATGAGCGTGGGAACGGCGCTCGGGGTTCCGCTCGGACTCGTCCTCGCCGCGCACGCGGGCTGGCGCGCCACGCTCTGGCTGATCGCCGGCATCGGGCTGCTGGCGATGACCGGCATCGCGCTGATGCTGCCCCGGGTGAGCGCGTCCACGCCGTCGCTGCGCGCCCGGGTCGGCGTGCTGACCGATCGCAGAGTCCTGTCCGTCTCGCTGATCACGCTGTGCTGCTCGGGCACCAGCATCGGCATGTACACCTACGTCGCGCCGTTCTTCGCGCACACGCTGCACACCACCCACCTCGCCCAGTACCTGTGGCTGTGGGGGCTCGGCGGGATGACCGGCAGCCTCGTGATCGGCCGGCTGCTCGACTCGTGGCGTGACACCAGGCTGCTGCTGACCTTGATCCTGGGGGTCCAGGGCGCCGTCCTCGCCCTGCTGCCGGTCGCCGCCGGAACCCCGGCCGGCGCCGCGGTCTGCCTGTTCGCCTGGGGCGTCGTCGGCTGGGGCACACTCGCGCCGCAGCAGCACCGGCTGCTCTCGCTGCCGGGCGTCAACGGCCCGGTGGCCGTCTCCCTCAACGCCTCGGCGCTCTATCTCGGCAGCGCCCTGGGGGCCGGCCTCGGCGGCATCCTGCTCGGCGGCACGCTCGCCGTGGCCACCCTGCCGCTGGTCTTCGGGCTGGCCGCGCTGGTCGCGGCGGCCGCCAACGCGGTGCTGACCCCGGCTTCGCGGGCCGGCGCGGCCGAACCGGCCCGCGAGGAAAGGGTCCTGACGCAGGACCACGGCGCTGCGGAAGCCGCGCGAGACGGGGTCAGCCGTCGACCGTGACCAGCTTGAGCGCCGCCGCCTTGACCCCGGCCTCGAACCGGGAGGCGGCGCCCAACGCGTCGAGCAGGGAGGCCACGTGTCTGCGGTACGTGCGCACCGAGAACCCCAGTTCCCGGGCGGCGACCTCGTCCTTGCACCCGGAACTGAGCAGGCGCAGCACCCGGCTGCCGGTCTCGTCGAGCCCGGTCTCGCGGTGCCGGGTGAACACGTCCAGCGCGCAGGAGGTCTCCCACAGCACGTCGGTGAGCCGCAGGATCGGCTCGAGCACCACCGGGGAGGTGATCACGGCGAAGTTCCGCTCGTGCCGGCTGCTCCACATCAGGGCCTGCCGGTTGTCGAAGACGAACACGCCGCGCACCCGCAGCGGGCTGATGCGCACGCTCGCGGTGGGATACGCGTCCATCCGCTGCAGGAACTCCAGCCGCCCGTTGTTGCCGACCTCGTCGGGCAGGCAGGTGATCGCCACGTCCACGGAGCGCTCCGCGAGGCGGCGGATCTCGCCGCGCAGCGCGACGCGCACCCCGGCCTGCGGCCCGTTCTGCAGGCCGTTGACGAACAGCGCCCGCTGCCGGGTGGCGCGGCTGAGGTCCATGATGAGATCGAGATAATCCCGTGCGTCGAAGTATTCGACGACCTTGTCTCCGCCGGGGGCCAGCCTCAGCGGTTCGTTCTCGAACGCCGCAGCGACGAGGAGTTCCGCCCGGCGCAGCAACTCCTCGATCTGCTTTCGGTGATTGACAGCCATGTGTGTGACCTTCCAGCATTCCCCGGCCGGACGGTGTCAGACGGGGCAACCGGAGGCGCGGCAGGTGGGTACCGCCGCGCAGTCACCGGGCATCCGACACGCATGTCCCCCGGTCCCCTGTGAAACCCGTGAATTCCTCGACGTTGAGGAGATAACCAGCATGAGAAGGAGAGTTACATTAAGATCTCACTTCGAACACTGATTCATTATGGTCAGTAGACCACGGTTCACCCTTCCCCGCAAGAACCACATTTTGCATGTGGCGCACATCACGCGGCATCCCCCGAGCCGCCCGGCGCCGACACGACCAGGGAGGCACGGCATGGGGCCGGAGATCACGGAGCGACCCGGCGCGCTGGGCCGCAGGGCGCAGGGCAAACTGCTGGCCCGAAGGCGTCTGCTGGACTCGGCCGTGGACCTGTTCGTCGAGAAGGGGTACGACAGCACGAAGATCGACGACATCGCGCAGCGTGCGGGCCTGGCCAGGGCGACCTTCTTCAAGCACTTCCAGCACAAGCAGGACCTGCTGGAGGAGTGGTCGGCATGGCACAGGGACCGGGTCGAGCGGGCCTTGGACGCCGAGGACGCGGCACGCGCCGCCCACGACACGCACGCGAACCGGCTGCGCTCGTATGTCAACACTCTGGCCGGCATCTGCGTCGCCGAGCGCAGCATCCTCGTCCCGGTACTCACGCCGTGGTTCAGACTGAGCCACCCACCGGCACGCGACGACTGCACCCTCGCGGCCCGATTCGCCGACGTCTTCGAGGCGGGTATGAAAGCAGGTGAGTTCACCACCGAAGTCTCGGCGGCCGAGGCCGGACGCATCCTGAGCGACCTCTACCTCGCCGCACTACGGCGCTGGTGCGGCGAGTCCGACCGGCCGGACGAGGCCTTCGCCGACGACCTCGCCGCCGCCCTCACCGTAGTGCTGCGCGGCGTCGGGGCAGCCGGCCGATCGGATCACTGAAGACCGAACCGCGGGGTTTGCAACCCCGCGGAGCCGAGCCGGACTTACCCGGGCTCAGCCCTTGGTGACGAGGCGAGCCCACTCCTCGGCGAGGAGGCGGTGGCCTTCCGGGGCGGGGTGGATGCCGTCGGGCGCGATGGTCTCGGGGGTGCCGACCGTGCGCGCTGCCTGGTTCAGGAGGCCGTCGGCGCTCAGCAGGGCGGCGTCGAATTCGGACGCCAGGCGGCGCACGACGTGGATGCGGGGGTCGAGGTCCTCGCGCCACTGCCACTGCTCGGCCCGGACCGGCAGGAGGAACGGCTCGATGAGGAGAAGGCGGGCATCGGTCTCGTCGCGGACGCGGGAGAGGATGTGCCGGTAGTCCTTCTCGTAGGACTCGGTGGTGGTGAGCCTGTCGCTGTCGTAGCGGCGCCAGGTGTCGTTGATGCCGATGAGCACGGAGACCACGTCCGGACGCAGGTCGATCGCGTCGGACTGCCAGCGGGCACGCAGATCCGCCGCCGTGTTCCCGCCGACGCCGCGGTTGAAGAACCGCAGTCCCGCGTCGGGGTACGCGGCGGTGAGCAGGTCGGCGGTCAGTCGCGGGTAGCCCCAGCCGAGCCCGTCGCCGGGTTCGTCGCGCCGTCCGGCATCGGTGATGCTGTCGCCCTGGAACACGATGACGGCGCCTTGGGGCAGGGTGATCGGCATTGCGTGCGCTCCTGTTCGGTTCGGTGTACTGAAGACTTCGCCGCGGTCAGTCGCGGCCGATCTCGGTGAGCAGTGCCCTGATACGGAGGGCAGCCTCGTCGGCCGGTCCCGCGGTGAGCGCCGCTCCGACGCCGCAGGCCGCCGCCCCGGCCCGCACCCACGCCGGCACGTCCTCGGGACGCACTCCGCCGGTCGGCACGATCGGTGCCTGCGGGATCGCGGCCCGCACGTCGGAGATCCACCGGGGGGCGAACGACGACGCCGGGAAGAGCTTAACCGCGTCCGCGCCGTCGGAGAGCGCCGCGACGATCTCGGTCGCGGATCCGGCGCCGGGCAGCGCGGCCGCGCCGTAGCGGTGCGCCGCCCGGACCACCCCCGCGTCGAGGTGCGGCGAGACGAGGAAGCGCGCGCCCGAACGCAGTGCGGCGACGGCCGCCGATTCGTCGAGCACTGTTCCGGCGCCGATCGTCGCGTGCGGGTAGGCGGCGCACAGTTCCTCGATGGCGGGCAACGCTCCGGGGTTCGTCAAGGTGACCTCGACCGCGCGCATTCCGGCGTCGAGCATCGTGCGGGCCGCGGTGACGGCGCTCGCCGTGTCGCGGGTGCGGACGATGCCGACGATCCGCTGCCGCAGGACTTCGTGCACGATCTCGTGCCGGTACATCAGCGATCCACATCCGTTCCGCTTCCGGTGAAAACCGCCGTGGCCCGGGCGAGTTCGACGGCGTCGGGCAGTCCCTCGGTGTCGACGACGGCGCCGACGACGAGCGCGGCGCTGACCGCGCCGGAACGCAGCGCCTGCGGGGGGCGATCCCCGCGCAGCCGGGCCGCCAGGTAGCCGCTGACCAGAGCATCGCCCGCGCCCACGGTGTCGACGACGGTCCGGGCCAGCGGCGGCTGACGCCAGCGGCCGTCGGCGGTGGTGACCGTCGCGGACTTGTCCGCGTGCTTGACGATCACCTCGGCGGCCGGTCCGGCGAGGAGCGTCGTGGTCGCCTCGTCCGCCCCTGCACCGGCGATCAGTTCGAGTTCGTCCTCGCCGGCGAAGATCCAGTCCGCACGCCGCAGCAGCGGATCCACCGTGTCGCGCCATACGTCCGGCGTACCCAGCTTGAGCCGGACGTTCGGGTCGAAGGATACGAGTGCTCCCGATGTGCGCGCCGCATCGAACAGGGTTCTCGTCGCGTCGAGCGCGGAGGGCGAGAGCATGGGCGTGATCCCGCTGACGTGGACCAGCCGTACACCGGCCAGGTCCTGCGCGCGCACGTAGTCGCCGGACAAGCCGCATGCCGCCGATCCGGTGCGGTAGTACTGGACCGCGATCGGTCGCGCCGGATGGCTCTCTCGCATCAGCAGACCGGTCGGCCGCTCAGGGTCGAGCTCGACGGCCGATGTGTCCACGTTCTCCGCGCGCAGGTTCGCGAGCACCGCGTGCCCGGCCGGATCGTCGCCCACCCGGCCGAACCAGCGCACTGACACTCCGAGCCGGGCCAGGCCGACCGCCACGTTGGTCTCCGCGCCCACGACGCCGGAGCTGAACGACGCAGCGCGGCGCAGGGCGGCACCGGGTTCGGCGACGAGCAGCCGCATCGCCTCCCCCATGGTCACCACGTCCGCCAGGTCGTCGTTCATGTCACGCGGCCTCAGGTGCCCGCCCGCCGAGGAAGACGTCGAGTTCGCGCGCGATGACGTCGGGGGCCTCGGTGCGGATGACGTGCCGGTGCGGGCCGTCCGCGCGGCTCACCCAGCCGTTCTCCCCCGTCTCGACGTCGAAGAGCATCTCCCCCGGCTCGCTGAGCCGGTACGGGGCCAGCTCACCGCGGATGGCGAGGTCGACGGTCTGCAGATCCCAGCTGCTGCGGCCGACGCCGCGGCCGCACCAGGCGGTGTACGCGATGGCGACCGGGTTCGGCGGGACCTCGCGGTCGTCCAGCCGCGAGCCCGAGACGACGTCGCTGCCGACCTCCCAGCCGAGGAAGGTCATGGGCGTCGGCCACTGGGCGAGGAACCGTCCGGTCGCCTGCGGATTCCCCACGAGGTTGAACTCCCTGCCGCTCGGAAACTTCCCGGCCATCAGGACGGTGGCGGCGACCTTCCGGGCGACCAGATCCCTTCCCCGCAGCGGGCTGAACTCGTCCGCCTCGCTCGCCACGAGTCCCGCGAGATTGTCCATGAACCCCAGGGTGATGATCGTGATCGACGCGTCGTCCGCGGCCGCGAGCACCCGGCGCAGCACGGCGACGGCCTCCCCGTCGTCCGTCGAACGCGATGCCAGCGGGCTGATCAACCGCGCGTACTCCCGGTCCGCGAGCGACTCGTCCGTCGCGGCGAAGCGCCCGATCGGGATCTCGGGCCGGCCGAAGAACTCGTTGACCGCGCGCGCCGCCGTGACCCCGTAGACGCTGGGGGTGTTGACGGTGACCGCCTCGATCCGCGCCAGTCCCGCGCTCTGGTGGTGGTGCGCCACGGCGAGCGCCCCGACGTCGTCGACGTCGGAGAAGATGTCGGTGTCGATGATCACTCTGGGGATCGCTGTCTGCATATCGGCGATTCTGACAGACCGGAGCCGAGATGGGAAACCGGTTTTTCTGATACCGTCACCGCAACCACGATGAAAGGGGTTGCGGGATGCCACGGTTCGACATGCCGCTGGACGAGTTGCGCCGCTACGCGCCGGAACTGGAGATCCCCGCGGACTTCGACGCCTTCTGGACGCGCACGATCGACGAGGCGCGCGCGGTGCGGAGGGATCCCGAGGTCACGCAGGTCGCGACGGCGCTGTCCGCGGTCGAGGTGCGCGAACTGGCCTTCCCCGGTTTCGCCGGGGACCAGGTCCTCGCCTGGTACCTGCGGCCCGCGGGCGTGGCGGAGCCCCTGCCGACGGTCGTGGAGTTCGTCGGGTACGGCGGCGGGCGCGGCTTCGCGCACGAGCGGCTGACCTGGGCGAACAGCGGATACGCGTACGTCGTGATGGACACTCGCGGGCAGGGTTCGCCTTGGGCCGCCGGCCGGACGACCGCCGACCCGCACGGGACCGGCCCGAGCGTGACCGGCTTCGTGACCCGCGGCGTGGAGAGCGCCGAGAACTCGTACTACCGGCGGGTCTTCACCGACGCGGTGCGCTGCGTGGACGCGGTCGCCGCCCTGCCCGGCGTGCGCGCGGACCAGATCGTCGCCTGCGGCACCAGCCAGGGCGGCGGGATCGGCCTCGCCGTCGCCGGCCTGCACGCCGGGATCGCCGCCGCCCTGATCGACGTGCCGTTCCTGTGCGACTTCCCGCGCGCCGTGCAGCTGACCGACCGCGACCCCGGATACGGCGAGATCGCGCGCTACCTCGCCGTCCAGCGCGGCATGGAGCAGGCCGTCCAGACCACGCTCAGCTACCTGGACGGCGCGAACCTGGCGACCCGGGCGACCGCCCCGGCGCTGTTCTCGGTGGGGCTGCTCGACATCGTCTGCCCGCCGTCGACGGTGTTCGGCGCCTTCAACCGCTACGGCGGCGCCAAGAGCATCGACGTCTACCCCTACAACGGCCACGAGGGCGGCGGGCCCGAGCGGTGGCCCGCGCACGCGGCGTTCGTCGAACGGGTGCTGGGCAATACCCGCTGATTCATGAGAAACCGATTTCTCGCCGTATTGGAGGTAGCGTCATTTCCCCCCATCGCGTTCTGGTCACCGGCGCCGCAGGACGCATCGGCCGCGCCGTCAGCCGACTGCTCGTGAACGACGGCGTCGAGGTGGTCGCGCTCTCCCTGGACTTCCCCGAACCGCTGCCCGGCGTCGGCAGGCAGGTCGCCGCCGACGCGGCGGACCCCGACGCGGTCGCGGACGCCGTCGCCGGGTGCGACGCGGTCGTCCACCTCGCCGCGATCATCCACCGGGACCACGCCGCCCCGCTGGAGGTCTACCGGACCAACGTGTCCTCGACCTTCAACGTGCTCTCCCAGGCGGGGATGGCCGGCGTGCGGCGCGCGGTCATCGCCAGCAGCATCAACGCCTACGGAGTCCCGCTACACCACCTCGAACTGCGGCCGGACTACTTCCCGCTCGACGAGGACCTCCCGGTCCACATCGACGACTGGTATTCGCTCTCGAAGATCTCCGACGAGCTCACGCTCGGCATGGCGTGCAGCCACTGGGACATGTCCGGCGTCGCGCTGCGGTTCCCCTGGGTCAACAGCGCCGAGACGATCCGGCGCGAGAGCGCGGTCCAGACGGAGGCTCCGGTCCACGGGCTCACCGTCGGCTGGGCGTACCTGGAGACGCACGACGCCGCCCGCGCGGTGCGGTGCGCATTGCGCGCGGAACTGGCCGGCTCCAACGTCGTCGGCGTCGCCGCCGAGGACACGCTCCTGCCGTACCCGACCGCGGAACTGCTGGCGGCGTTCGCCCCCGACGTGCCGCTTCGCCGAGCCGTCCCCGGGCGCGGCGCCCTGGTCGACACCTCCCGCTCCCGCGAACTGCTGGGGTTCCGCCCCGAGTTCGCCCTCGAACTGCCGGAACGATCGCTCGTCGTCGAGGACGGAAGGCTCCCGGCATGAAGATCTCATCGATCACCTGCCACCCCGTGCGCGTCGGCAGCAGGCCGCTGCTCCTTGTGCGGGTCCGCACCGACGACGGGCTCGTCGGCTGGGGCGAGTCGGGGCTGTCCGGGCGGGAGCTCGCGGTCATCGGCGCGGTCGAGCACTTCACGTCGTTCCTGCTCGGCCGCGACCCGATGAACCCGGGCGCGCTCTGGCAGGAGATGTACCGGAGCCAGTACTTCGAGGGTGGACGGGTCCTGACCGCGGCGATCTCGGCCATCGACATCGCGCTCTACGACATCGTCGGCAAGGCGCTCGGCGTCCCCGTGTACCAGTTGCTCGGCGGTCGGCACCGGACGACCGTTCCAACCTTCGCCACCGCTCACACGCTCGACGCCGCTCTCCACCTGAAGGCGTCCGGCTGGGACTGCATCCGGCTCGAACGGCGCAACGGCGCGACCGCGCCGGGCGTCTTCGAGCCCTGGCAGTCGATTCCGGCGACCGTGGACTGGCTCGTGGAGGCCCGCGAGGCGCTGGGCACGGGCGTGGTGCTCGGAATCGACTACCACCACCGGCTCAGCGTCGCGGAGGCCGCCGCGTTCAGTCGCCGCCTTCCGGACGGGACGCTCGACTTCCTCGAGGAGCCGATCCGCGACGAGACGCCCGACGCGTACCGCGTGCTGCGCGGCATGTGCACCATCCCGTTCGCGATCGGCGAGGAGTTCGCCTCCAAGTGGCAGTTCCTGCCCTACCTCGAACAGGGACTGACCCAGTTCGCGCGGATCGACGTGTGCAACGTCGGCGGGTTCACCGAGGCGATGAAGGTCGCCGGGTGGAGCGAGGCGCATTACGTCGATCTGATGCCGCACAACCCGCTCGGCCCCGTATGCACGGCCGCGACCATCCACCTGGCCGCGGCCGTCCCGAACTTCTCCTGGCTCGAATGCCGCGAGACGCCCGGTGAGGACCCGGCGCAGTTCGAGAGCCCGCTCTTCGTCGACCGGCCTCGGCTCGCCGGGACCGGTTACCCTGTCCCCACGGCGCCCGGCCTCGGGATCGACGTCGACGAGTCGCTGCTGGCGGAGTTCGCCACCGCCGACTGGTTCGAGCCGCCTCATCTGCGGCGGACGGACGGTTCCTATACCAACTGGTGACGCACACCTGAGTACCATGGGGAGCATGGACGAGGGAAAGCGGTGAACCATGGGTTCTGACAAGCGCGTGACACTCAGCGACGTGGCCAAGCTCGCGGGGGTCTCGAACTCGACCGCGTCCAAGGTCCTGAACGGCGGCGGGCGGGCCGCCCCGGAGACCCGCCAGCGGATCCTGGAGACCGCGCGGCGGCTGAACTTCCGGCCGAACGCCCTCGCCCGCTCCTTCGCGCGCGGCCTCAGCCTGACGATAGGCGTCATCGTCCACAAACCCGACCGGGTCTTCACCCTGCCGGTGATCAGCGGCGTCACGACCACGCTCGGGGCGCACGACATGGCCGCGCTGAGCTACGACGCCAGCGGCGGGGTGACCGCGCTGCTGGAGATCGTGGACAAGCTGCGCGCGCGGCACGCGGACGGCGTCGTCGTCATCGGCGACGGCACCGCGTCCGCCTTCCCGTCGATCTCGAACCAGCTGGACTGCCCGGTGGTCTACGCGTTCTGCCAGAGCGACGTCGACGCGGACGTCTCGCTGCTCCCGGACGGGCGCGGGGCCGGGCGGACGGCCGGGGAGCACCTCATCGGCCTCGGCCGGCGCCGCATCGCGCACATCACCTCGGGCGGCGACGCGGCCGGGATCTCGCGGGCCGCCGGCCTGCAGGACGCGCTCGACGCCGCGGGCCTGCAGCTGGCCCTCGGCTCGCCGCTGGTCGGCGACTGGACCCAGGACTGGGGCCGGCGCGCCGCCGAGCGGCTGCTGCCCCGGCTCGAGGAGGTGGACGCGATCTTCTGCGGCAACGACCAGATCGCGTTCGGCGCCTACAAGACGCTCAGCCGCGCCGGAGCACGGATCCCCGACGACGTGGCGCTGGTCGGCTACGACCACCTGAGCAGGCTGATCATGGGATCGGCGCCCTTCCTCACCACCATCGACCCCGAGCTGGCCGACCTCGGCGCCACCGCGGCGGAGCAGCTGCTGGCGATGCAGGGGGCGGACAGCGCGCCGGAGGGCGGCGTGCGCTACCTCCCCGGGACGCTGGTGCCGGGCTACACCACGCTCGGCCCGCTGCCCGGATTCGCCGAGGCCGACCTGAGCGGGGACGCCGGCGACTTCCTCCCCGTGGTCTGAGCGGCCCGCCGCGGGCGCGGCTATGTACTGGAAAACCGGTTTCCCATAGACTGAGCCACGGCGCGGCGGTCCGCCGCGCCGTGACCCGGACGAGGATGACCGACCGTGCCCCTGCCTCCCTCCCCCGCCCC
The DNA here is from genome assembly GCA_035493475.1 of Actinospica sp. Lineage (GTDB taxonomy): Bacteria > Actinomycetota > Actinomycetes > Streptomycetales > Catenulisporaceae > Actinospica. Next base: position 106,400 of record DATJIF010000155.1, on the reverse strand, counting down.
GCGCACCCGCTACGCCCTCATCGGCGCCGGGGCCCGCGCGGAGACCTATCTGACGGCGATCACCGGCCCGCATGCCGACGTGGCGGAGCTCGCCGCGGTGTTCGACACCAATCCGGTGCGCATCGCGTTCCACCTGGACCGCCTGGCCCTCGAGGCGACCGGCGGTACGCGCCCGCCGGCGTACGACCCCGCGGAGCTCGAAGCGAAGATCGCGGAGCTCGGCATCCAGCGCGTCATCGTGACCACGCCCGACTACACGCACGCCGAGTTCATCTCGCGCATCATGGACGCCGGCGCGGACGTCGTCGTCGAGAAGCCGCTCACCATCGACCCGGAAGGCTGCCGGACGATCCTGCGCGCGATCGAGCGGACCGGACGCGACCTCGTGCTGACGTTCAACTACCGCTACTCCCCCCGGAACGCGGCGCTCAAGCAGCTCATCGCCTCGGGCGCGATCGGCGAGGTCACCTCAGTCCACTTCGAATGGCTGCTGGACACCCGCCACGGTGCCGACTACTTCCGCCGCTGGCACCGGGAGAAGGCGAACTCGGGCGGCCTGCTCGTGCACAAGTCCTCGCACCACTTCGACCTCGTCAACTGGTGGCTCGACGACGTGCCCACCCGGGTGTTCGCCTCGGGCGGCCTGCGCTTCTACGGCGCCGAGAACGCCGCACGCCGCGGACTGCCGCCCCGGCCGGAACCGCGCGACGGCGACCCGACGCAGGATCCGTTCCTGCTCGACCTCGGCGGCGACGAGCGGCTGCGCGGCCTGTACCTCGAAGCCGAGGCGCACGACGGCTACATCCGCGACCGCGACGTCTTCGGCGAGGGAATCACGATCGAGGACAACCTCTCACTCGTGGTCGACTACGCGCGCGGAACCTCGATGAGCTACTCGCTCAACGCGCACAGCCCGTGGGAGGGCTACACCGTGGGCGTCAACGGCACACTGGGCCGCGCAGAACTGCAGGTGGTCGAGCGCGGGGCGGTCATTCGCCGCGCCGACGGCACGATCTCCGTCGATCCGAGCGTCGAAGCCCACACCGCATCCGGCGACGACGCCCGGCCGGAAGGCGAACGGCTGCTGCTGCAACGGCACTGGGAACACTCGGTCGGGGTGCCGATCGACGGTGGGGACGGCGGCCACGGCGGCGGCGACGCCCTGCTGTTCTCCGCGGTCTTCGAGGGCGGCGACGATGATCCGCTCGGCCGCGCGGCGGGCTACGGCGCCGGACTCGCCGCGGTGGCGGTCGGCGCGGCGGGGAACCGGTCGCTCGCGACCGGCCAAGCCGTCCTGATCAACGACCTCGACCTTGGCGCGCGGCTCGGTGCGCCGGAGCGGAACCCCCGATGAGCACAACCACCGACCAGAACGCCCACCAGGACTTCGGATCGCCCGCGGCCGTGTTCCTGCAGCGTTCTCCGGGCGATCGTCTGGAGAGCCTGCACGCGTCGTCGGGGCTGCCCGGCCGGTTCGCCGCCGCGGGAGTCGAGATCGGGATATCAGACCCCGTCGACGGTGTGCGCACTGTGACGGTCGCGGCGAACACCCCGATCAGCCGCGTCGTCGTGCGCTGGAACGCGCCTGTGCCGCCCGGGTCGCTCGTGTTGGGTGACGCGCTGGAACGGTCCTACGGCGATCTGCAGTGGCGGCATCTGCAACCGGAGCGGCCACTGCACTGGTACGGCGCGGCGTTCGACCCGGACAGCAAGCGGAGCACCGTGTTCGGCGTGCGCACCGGCGCGGCCGCCCTGTGCTCGTGGAGCGTCGACGATCGCGGCGTCTCGCTCTGGCTGGACGTGCGCAACGGCGGCCAGGCCGTCGAACTGCGCGACCGCACCCTCCTCGCCGCCGAAGCCGTCCTGTTCGGCGTAGACGGCGATCCCTGGGACGCCGTCACGCTCCTGATCGAGCGGCTCGCCCCCGCGCGGATCCGCGACGTGGGGCCGATCGTCGGCAGCAACAATTGGTATTACGCGTACGGGACCTTCGATCGCGCGGCCGTGCTGCGGGACGCGCGGACGATCGTCGAGTACGCCGACGGCCACCGCGTCGCACCGTTCTGCGTCGTCGACGACGGCTGGAACCCGCTCAGCGTCCCCTCGGGAGGCCCGTGGGACGAAGGGATCCCCGCGGTCGGCGACCCCGGAGAGCTGGCCGACGGCATCCGCGAGGCGGGCGCCCGCCCGGGAATCTGGTTCCGGCCGCTGCTCTCGCGGACTCCAGCGCCCGGGGCGCGGTTCGCCGACGAGTCGGGGTGGACGCTCGACCCGTCCTCGCCCGCGGTGCTCGACCGCGTGGCCGAGGACGTGGCCCGGTTCGCGGACTGGGGCTACGAGCTGATCAAGCACGACTTCTCCACCTTCGACGCGCTCGGCGGCTTCGGGCCGGACCTGCTCGGCAACGGACCGTCGGGCCCCGGCTTCGCCGACACCTCGCGCACCACCGCCGAGATCCTCACCGCGTTCTACGAGAAGCTGCGCGGCGCGGCGGACGTCGTCCTGATCGGCTGCAACACGATCGGCCACCTCGCCGCCGGGCTGGTCGACATCCAGCGGATCGGGGACGACATCTCCGGGGTGGAGTGGGACCGCACGCGCCGGATGGGTGTGAACTGCCTGGCCTACCGGCTCCCGCAGCACGGCCGGTTCTACGCCATCGACGCCGACTGCGTGCCAGCCACGACGACGACCCCGTGGCACCGCAACCGCGACTTCCTCGATCTCCTCGCGCGCAGTGGCACGCCGCTGTTCCTGTCGGTCGATCCGGCCGCCCGGAACGACGAGGTCGACGCCGACATCCGCGCCGCGGTGGCGCTCTCCCTCGACGGGGGCGAGCCGGACCTGCGCCCGGTCGATTGGCTCCACGCGACAACGCCGAGCCACTGGCGCAGTGCGGCCGCCTCGCGCAGCTACGACTGGAGTGCTCCGTGGGGCGCGTCGATCTTCACCGCGCACGGACCGGGGCGCGGCGACTGCGACTGAGGTCTGCGACAACGAAATGGGTGGCGCGTCGGCGAACCGACGCACCACCCATTTCGTTGTCTCGGGCTTACGCCTTGAGGGCACCCGCCTGACCGGCGTTGCGCAGGAACTGACGCTGGAAGACGAGGAACAGCAGCACGGGCACGATCGTCGCGATGAACAGCGACGCCATGAGCACGCCCATCGTGGTCGTCGTCTCCAACTGCGGAAGCGCGACCGCCAACGGCTGCACGCTGGTGCTCGGCAGAACGAGCAGCGGCCAGAGGAAGTCCTTCCACGACGCCACGATCATCAGCAGCGACGCGACGCCGAGGATCGGCCTCGACATCGGCAGCACGAGGCTGAACAGCACCCGGAACGGACCGGCGCCGTCCACCTTCGCCGCCTCGAAGACCTCCGACGGCAGGCTGCGGAAGAAGCGCGTCACGAGCAGCACGTTGAAGGCGTGCGCGCCGGCGGGCAGCCAGACCGCCCAGAACGAGTTCAGCAGGTTCACCCCGAGTACCGGCACGTGCAGGATCGTCAGGTAGAGCGGGACCAGCGAGATGATGCCGGGGATGAACAGCGTTGCCAGGATGGCCGCGTTAAGGAACCGGGCGTACCAAGGGCGCAGGATCGCGATCACGTAGCCGCCGGTGACGGCGACGGACAGGCCGATGATCCACGAACCGAGCACGACCCACAGCGTGTTCAGGAAGTTCTGGCCGATCCCGATCTGGAACAGCGCCGTGTTCAGGTTGGACCAGACCACGCCGCTGGGCCACCAGCCGAACGGATCGCTGATGATGTCCTGCGAACTCGAGGTCGCCCACTTCGCCAGCACGATGAGCGGGCCGGCGCAGGCGAGTACGAGGAACGCGACCACCACGGTGGTCAGCACGGCGAACCCGATCCGGACCGCGGGCCGGCGGCGCTCCAGTTGTGAGAGGTTGGTGCGTTCCTCGGTTTCGGCGACCTTGCTCATGAGCTGCTCCAACGACGGGTGACTCGGTAGTAGACGATCGACACCACGCCGAGGGCGATCGCGAGGAGAAGGCTGAGCGCGGTGGCCTGCCCGTAGTTGCCGTAGACGAAGGCGTAGTCGTACACGAGCATCAGCACGGTCACCGTCGCGTTGGCGGGGCCGCCGCCGGTCATCAGGTACGGCTCGGTGAACACCTGCAGCGTGCCGATGATCTGGAGCAGCAGCATCAGCAGGATGATGTGCCGGATCTGCGGCAGTGTGACGTGCCAGGCGCGCTGCACGATCCCGCCGCCGTCGAGCTCCGCCGCGTCGTACAGGTCTGAGCGGATCGACATGAGCGCGGCGAGGTAGATGATCGTGGTCGAGCCGAATCCCGCCCAGGTCGCCTGGACCACGATCGAGGGCATGGCCGAGATCGCGTTCTGCAGGAAGGGCTGCGGCGGGATCGAGAACCAGCCGAGGACCGTGTTGAACAGGCCGCTGCCGTCCGGGTCGTAGAACTGCTTCCAGAGCAGCACCGAGACGACCGGCGGGATGACGCCCGGCAGGTAGGCCAGGGCGCTGACCAGCCCGCGGCCCCGGCGCAGCTCGGCCGCGTACGTCGCGAGCAGGATCGGCACCGGGAAGCCGATCACGACCGCGAGCAGCGTGAACCAGACCGTGTTCTGGATCGCCGTCGGCAGCAGGGGGTCCGACAGCACGGCCCGGAAGTTGGCCCAGCCGACGTAGCTGGCCGGCTGCACCAGGTCGTTCTTCTGGATGCTCATCGGGATGCTGGCGATGATCGGCCACCAGGAGAACAGCCCGAAGACCAGGATCACGGGCAGCGCGAGCAGCAGCGTGCTCAGCCCCCCGCCGCGGTACCAGCCTCGTAGGCCGGTACCGCGGCGGGCCCGCTTCGGGGCACGCGGTGTCGTCGGCTCACTCGTCGCCTCGTGAGCCCTCGCAACCTTGACTGCCATGGCGCCCTTTCCGCGGTACAGCACTGGATTCGCTTCTTACTCCGGTGATCAGCCGGCCGCGTTGATCAACGAGGTGGCCTGCGACTGATTCTGCTGCAACAGCGCCGAGATATCAGTCCCTTGGTTGGTGAGGACGGCCTGCACGGTGGAGTCGAGCATGGCGTAGATCTGCTGCGCCGCCACGGTCGGTTCCAGCACCATCGGCAGGGTGTCCACGCTGTTCAGGTACGCGGTGAAGTGGTCGCGCGGCACGTCGATGTAGTCCTTGATGTACTCGAGGTACTGCGCCTGCGTCTTCGCGTCGAACAGCGGGACGGTGGGGGCACCGACGGGCTGGCCGCTCGCCTTGCTGGCCTTCGCGGCCGCGACCGCGGCGTCCTTGTCGGTGTACATGGTCAGGTATTCGAAGTCGATCCACTTCAGCGCGGCCGCGGCCTGCGCCGCGCTCGCCTTCGGGCTGACGACGCTGATGTTGCCGCCGGCCAGGGTCCCGATGCCGTCGGCGGACTGCGGAAGCGGGGCGATGCCGACGTCGTCGGGGTTCGCCTGGTCGTTGAACACGGCCTCGCCGTAGCGGTCGCCCGCCAGGATCGCCTGGCCCGCGGAGCCGGTGACGACCTCCTTCAGCGCGCTGTCCGGGTCCAGCAGGTAGTTGGACCCGAACGCGCCGTCCTTCCACCGGACGTCGTGCAGGAACTGCAGCGCGGCCTGCACGGGCGCGCTGTCGATCGTGGACGTGACGGTCGAACCCGAGGTCTTCTCGAGCGCGCCGCCGTTGCCGTAGGACATCGCGGTGAGCACGAAGCCGCCGAAGTTGTTCACGGTCGGGATCAGGAAGCCCGCCTTGCCGGTCTTCTGGTGGATCGTCACGGCGTTCTGCTCGACCTGCGCCCAGGTCGTCGGCGGCTTGTCGGGGTCGAGCCCGGCGGCGGTGTACAGCGCGCGGTCGTAGATGAGCGCCATGGTGAACGCGCCCACGGGAACGCCGTACAGGTCGCCGTTGTGCGTCGTCTGCTTGGTCAGCGTCGGGTTGATCGCCGAGACGACCTTGTCGTTCTTGGTGTAGGCGGCCAGGTCGAGCACCTGCCCGCGCTCGGCGAGCGACTGGATCTCGGTGAGCGGCACGATCAGCGTGGTCGGCATGGTCCCGCCCGCGAGCATCGCCTGATACGTCTGCGGCGACCACTGGGTCTCGGTCGCGTTGACCGTGATGTTGGGGTTGAGCGTCTCGAACTGCTTGACGTTCGCCAGGAAGGCGGCGCGCTGCGGCGCCTCCGAGGTCGGCGGCTCATCCCCCACGGTGATGGTGACGGGGGCTTTCGGATCGTAGGTCGCGCTGGCGGCCGCGCCGCCTCCGGAGCTCGAACAGGCGGCGAGCAGGTTCACAGCGGCGAGCACGGTCGCGGTCCCGAAGAGGGCTGTGCGCGAACGGGATCGGATCACGATTTCTACTCCTTCGTAGGTGATCGGTGGTGCGTCGGGGACCCATGGGAAAGCGATGTTCCAGGAACGTTGCACGCACGGACTGACTCTGTCAAGTCAAGCTGTTCTCGGGGCTTACAGCGAAAGCAGCTATATGATCTTGATATCGACGAGGACCGTTGCTAGTCTCCGGCTCGGCAGTGAGAAACCGTTGTCCCAACGACGAAGTTAGGCGACATGACACCAAGCCGAACACCCAGAGCCCTCCGCACGCTCCTGGCGCGACTACTGGCGACCGCGCTGGCGGCCGCCGCGCTCACGGTGGGAGCCGCGACGTCGGCGCACGCCTCGAGCGCCGACTCCACGACCTTCGCGAACTGGACGCAGTCCTTCGCGAACAGCGCGGACGTCACCTTCACGGCGGACACGACGACACACCAGGGCGGGTCCCAGTCCCTGAAGATCGTCAACGCGTCGCCCAAGGCTGCGAACGTGTACGCCCAGTTCTTCCAGAACGTCGCCATCACGCCGGGCACCACCTACCACCTGAGCGCCTGGGTCAAGGCCTCCGGCGTGGCCAGCACCGGCGCCGTCACCATCGCCATGGACCCGGCGTGGACCGTGCGCGAGAACTTCCCGTCCGGCACCTACGACTGGACGCAGTACACCTGGGACTACACCGTCCCCACCAGCCAGACCTCGTTCGCGTTCCGGATCCTCACGCAGGACGTCGGGACGACCTGGATCGACGACGTGAGCATGGTGGCCGACGGGACCACCGCGAACCTCCTGCAGAACGCGAGCTTCGAGACCTCGACCGCGCCCGCCACGACCCTCGGCGTGAGCAACACGGCGCTCGTGTTCACCCCCGGCAACGTCTCGATCGGCCTGACCTCGTCGGCGTCCTCGGTCGACTGGGCGGTGAGCGACCGGGACGGCCAGCAGATCGACAGCGGCACCGCCCCGATCACGAGCGGCGCCGGCACGATATCGCTGCCCGACCTGGCCGAGGGGTACTACGGACTGACCCTGTCCAGCGGCGGCACCGCCCGGGACACCTCGTTCGCGGTGATCCCCGACGCGGGAGGCGAGCAGCCGCTGCGCTCGCACCCGTTCGGCCAGGACTCGCACATATCGATGACCACGGCGGCCCAGATGGGAGCGGCCGTCGGTCCACTCGGGGTCGGCAACGTGCGGTTCGACGTGTCCTGGAGCAGCGTCGAACTGACCGCTGGCGTGTACACCTTCGACCCGACGATCGATGCGCAGGTCGCGGCCCTGCACGCGCTGGGCGTGCGGCCGCTGATCATCCTGGCCTACAGCAACCCGCTCTACGACGGCGGCAAGACCCCGAGCACTCCCACGGGAATCGCCGCGTTCGCCGCCTACGCCGGAGCGGTCGCGGCACACTACGGCGCGGACTCCGACTACGAGGTCTACAACGAGTACAACGGGCCGTTCAACAACGGCGCCTGCGGCCAGACCGCCGCGTGCTACTACCAGCTGCTCAAGCCGACGGCGGACGCGATCCACGCGGCCGCGCCCGGCGCCTGGGTCGTCGGTCCGGCGCTGGCCGAGGTCGACATGACCTTCCTGACCCAGCTGTTCGACCTCGGCGCCCTCAACGTGCTCGACGTCGTCAGCATTCACAGCTACGACTGGCCGAACGCCCCCGAAGGCGAGAGCGAGGTCCAGGCGCGCCAGGTCCGGCAGCTGATGGACAGCTACAAGCCGGGCGTGCCGCTGTGGTGGACCGAATACGGCTGGACCACCGCGACCGGCGACAACACCGAGGCGCAGCAGGCCGACTACATCACCCGCGGATTCGTCCTGATGAACGCGGCAGGCGTCGACAAGACCTTCGTCTACGACATGATCTCCCAGCCGGACCCGACCAACGCGCTCTACAACTACGGCATCATGCGCGACACCCAGAGCGGGATCACCGCGCTGGCGCCCAAGCCCGCGTACGACGAGTACGCCATCCTCAACCACGAGGTCATGGGCTCGACGTTCCACGCGACCGAGCAGGTCGCGACCGGCGTGTACGACGAGGTCTACACCGACGCCGCGGGCAATCAGACGCGCGTGCTGTGGGCGACCACGCCATCGACGGTGACGGTCACCTCGACCGGCGACCTCACGCTCACGGACACCGGCGGACACTCGACCACGGCGGGCGGCACCGGTCATCCGCTCCAGCTCGGCCTGAGCGGGAGCCCTGTGTACCTCAAGGGCGCCGTGAGCTCGATCGTCGCGACCACGACGCCGACCTACTCGCTCACCGTGCCGTCGAGCAGCGCGTGGAACACTCCCGTGCCGGTCGGCGTCAGCCTCTCCGCCGCGGCGACCGCGGACGTCACGGCGACCGACCAGGCCGGAGTGAGCGTGACGATCCCGGCGGGCAGCACCTCGGGCACGATCACCACCCCGGCGTTCCCGACGGCCGGCCCGCAGACCGAGGTCGCCACGCTGAGCAGCGGCGGCCGCACCGTCGCCCTGCTCCAGCAGCCGATCACCATCGTCGAGAGCCCCGTGATCGGTCTCGCGCCGGACACGGCCTACCAGGACGGCGCCGCCACTACCACGGCGGCGGTCCGAGTGCAGAACAACGCCACCGCTCCCGTCACGATCTCGAGCGTCGACTGGACCGTCGGCCAGCAGTCCGGCACCGTGTCGCAGAGCACGAACGTGGCGGGGTCGGCGACCTCGGACATCCCGCTTCCGGTGAGCTCCACGGAACCGCTGTGGTCACCGCTGAACGTGTCGGTGACCGCGCACGTCGCCGGGGCCGCAGACCGCGTCTTACAGGACCGCACCGCGTTCGCCCCGGCCTACCCGACCGGCACGCGCAACGTTCCGTCCGCCGACCTGACGACCGCCGGCACGTTCGTCCCGCTGAACGGCGGCACCCTCAGCGGCGCCGCCGACCTCTCGGGGACGATGTGGGTGAGTGCCGACCCTGACACGGTGACCGTGCACGCGCGCATCCTCGACCAGACGCAGACCGACGCGCCGTCGGCCGCGACGATCTACACCGGGGACTCGATCCAGTTCGCCTTCTCCCCCGGGCTTCCCGGATCGAGCACCAGTCGCAGCGAGTTCGGCGCCGGGCTGATCTCGTCGGGACCGGTCGTCTACGGTTTCGCCACGCCCTCCGGCCCGATCACCGACGCCGACGCGACGATCACCCGGAACGACTCCGGAGGCGAGACGGACTACGACATCACGATGCCGTGGTCCGACACCGGGGTGTCGCCGTCCAACGGTCCGTTCTCGTTCTCCTTCCTGGTCAACGACAACGACGGCTCCGGCCGCAAGGGCTACATCGAGTGGGGCTCCGGGATCGGCGCGAGCAAGAACACCGCGGAGTTCCTGCCCATCCAGCCCGCCGCCGCGCCGCCGGACGCCTCGCTCACGGCGCTCGCGGTGAACGGGACCGCGGTGGCGGGTTTCGCCCCCGACACCACGGGCTACACCGTCGACAGCCTCGCCGGGGCACCCCTGCCCGTCGTGACCGCGACAGCGCACGACAAGGGGGCCACGGTCACCATCGCGCAGGCCACCGCCGTGCCGGGCGACGCGCACGTCACCGTCACGAGCGGCGACCAGACGCAGACGTACGCCATCCACTTCAACCGCGTCGTCGGCGACTACGCGCAGGTGTCGTCCACCGCAGTCAGCGGGTGCGACGCCGACCAGAACGATGCCGTGGTCACCGTGCAGGCCAAGAACATCGGCGCCTACGCGACGGACATCCGCCTCGAAACCCCGTACGGCCAGCAGAAATTCAGCGCCGTCGCACCCGGAGCGACCGTGAGCCACGAGTTCGCGGCATCCGGCCAGTCGATCGTGGCGGGCGACGCATGGGTGGACGCGTACGTCGGCTACGCGCCGGGCCGCGCCGCCTCGTACACCCGAGTACCGATCAGCTACGCCGCCGTGGACTGCTCACAGGCGCAGTGACGTAGCCGACTCCCCCGCCCGGCCCCGGATCGGCCAACCGCGAACTCCGCACGTTCGCCCGGCCGACCCGGGGCCGGGCCCGTACCCGAACAGCGAGGAATCCGCGTGACCGCAGAGCACATCGTCGTCCTGCCCGGCGGGGGCTACCAAACCCACGCTCCGCACGAAGCCGAACCGGTCGCCGCCTGGCTCCAGAACCTGGGCATCGCGGCAAGCGTCTTCCGATACCCGCTGCACACCCCGCATCCCGGCCCGTTGCACGCAGTCCGCAGCGAAATCGCCCGTCTACGCGCCGAGGGGGCCACCCGCATCGGGGTCCTGGGCTTCTCCGCCGGCGGGCACCTCGCGGGACTCGCCGCCTTCTCCCCCGGTGGATCCGCCGAGCAGCGCGCGGACGCCGCGATACTCGGCTACCCCGTCGTCACCATGACCCCCGCGACGCCGAACCGCATCCGGTCGATCGTGCTCGGCGACCCGCCCTCCGAAACGCTCGTATCCGAGACCTCGCTCGAACAGCTCGTCAATCCTCTTAGCCCGCCGGTCTTCGTATGGCACACCGCCGCGGACCAGACGATCTCCGCGGGCCAGACGCACCTGCTCGGCCAAGCCCTCGCGACCGAAGGCGTGTCACACGAGACGCACGTCTTCGCCCGCGGACCGCACGGCCTCGGCCTCGCGGACGCCCCGGACGCGGGCGCCGCCTCCGCATGGACAAGCCTGTGCGCGGAGTGGCTGCTCACGCACGGCTGGTCGATCAGCACTCCCGGCGCGATCCGCCATCGCGGGCCGAGCTGATCTGCCGGATGCCAGCCCGGACCGCAGCGCTGAGTGGGGATGATGTGCGCCCAGCCGCCGGAAATACTCGATCCGGACATCTCCCCGGCCTGGAAGGGCCTTTTCGCCACCATTCGCCCGCCGAGCGGGTTCCGGAGCGACGACGGTCCCTAAGGACCCTCCATCCCCTCGAGCGAAGGAACCGTGACGCCCCGCAGATGGCCGGCCGATTGCCTATTCGAAGCCGACTTCCATCCCGGCCACTAGGAGCATCCCCGTCTCGTCCACGCCAGGTTGCCCGAACTGACATTGGTGATCAATGCCCTTATTCGCCGCCGGGAGACTCCCCGTACCACGTGCTCGCGGCGAGGCAGGCCTTGAGCCAGATCGCTTCAGAAGAGTTCAAGATCACTTCTCCCACGACAGGCACATCACCAAGAAAGAGCCGGACTTTAGGCGGGAGCTCGTTGGTGGCCCTTCCCGGCTTCGGCGGAGCGGCGACCGGCTTCGGTTCCCAGCCCAGATCGGAGTGCAACAGGACACCGTACGAGGCTCCAGGTGCCCGCACGAACATGAGCTGCTCACCATGCTCGTTTTCGAAGTACGCGAGATAGTCGTGGTCGCCGACGGGATACCCGCTAATCTCGGCGAGCATCCGCGCAAGGGAACTTCCGACACTCGAGACCATGCACGCCATGATAGGCGCGTGGCACACTTGGCCGGTGGGATACAGATCAGGGTTCATACTCGTTCAATTCCTCACCGAGACCCGCCAGATGTCGTCCTCGGCTCAGGTGCATCGCCATATCGACGCCGCGATCGCCTACACGACGGACCCTGCCGCTCCGCGCGGTTCCCGGTACCAGCGCGGGAGACCGCTCGTCACCCATCTGGAGAACGCCGCGAAGGCCGCCGGCCGCGCTGGAGAAGCGGCCCTGAGCAACCGCCTAGCGGACTTCGCCGAATACGCCGCCGGCGTCATCCCGCTCACCGTCCTGGAATCACGCTACGACCCGCGCGGAAGGGAGTCCGATGACCACTACATGCGCATGCTGCTCGGCCTCGGGCTGCGGCGCAGCGGCGAAATCCTCGGTGAGTACCTCAAGGATCGACCAGAAGCCAGCGGCCAAGACGCACACGCATGGATTCTGCGAGTAGCCGACGCGATGGACGCGTGGTCGATCGGCGAAGCCCGCAACGGAGGGGTGAGGCTGCCACGCTACGCAGCCGATCGGATGACCTGGCTCAAACGCATGCAACTGGTCCTGGACGACCACGGAGGCGATGCTGAGATCCCACCCGAGTTGGCAGAGGAACTCTCGTCTGTCCCAGGAGCCGAACTCGTGGCCCGCGCCATCGACTGGACAAGACGCAAACAGTCGCTCGATCGCCTCCGCGCAGTGGTGGAGCGCGCCGAGAGCACCGAGTGGGAAATCCACGCGGAACTCAAGCAGCAGACGTGGATCTTCGGCGGCCGCTACATCAAGGAACTAACCCGGCGGCGGCTCACGACGACCGACGAGATCGACATCCCGCTCCTTCGGGGCGACGGTTCGCTGCACGTCATCGAACTGAAGAAGGCCGCGATTCCATATCTGGTAGAAGCGCCGCGCTCCCACTGCACGGTCGGCCCCGAAGTGCACAAGGCAGTCACACAGGCGGCTAACTACCTCAGATCGCTCGACGAGAACAGAGCCTCGATCCTCGCCGACCACGGCATCGAATGCCGACGCGCTTCGGCCACCGTGCTCATCGGCCATCCCGCATTCGTAGAAGCCGACTTCACCGCGGCCGAGATCGCTGCGGCATTCCGAACGTACAACGGCATCCTGAGCAGGATCGATGTCATGACATACGAAGAACTCATCGACAGTGCGGAGCGAACGCTCGCTGTCTCCGAAGGCCTATAGGCGCTCGGCACGATGCGGCGGGAGGGGCGGGCCCCGTAGACTGCGCTCCTGCATCGGGCTGCTGGGAGGGACGAGGAGCGCGTGTTCAACCTGCCGGCCATCCGTTCCGACCAACTGCTGGTCGATCGGGGGGCGGAGACGGCCGCGCTGGTTGCCGCGGTGGCGGCGATGCGGTCGGGGCGGAGTGCGTTCCTGCAGGTCTCCGGGGAGCCGGGGAGTGGGAAGACGCGGCTGTTGAACGCGTTGGCGGAGCTGGCGGGCCAGGTTGGCGCGCGGGTGGTGCGGATGCTTTCCGCGGGTGCGGGGTTTCCGCCCTACGGGGGGCTGCACGACGTTCTCGATGAGCTGTTCGCGGGTGACGGGCGGGGCGGGCTCGATCGTGCGCTGCTTGACCGTGTCTCGGAGCGGCTCGCTGAGTGGGCGGATCCGGGCGGCGGGGTGCTGCTCATTGACGACTTCCATCTGTTCGACGGCGCGGCTGCCGGGCTCGCGGCGCTGCTGCGGATGAACGTGGACGCGCCGTTCGTGCTTGCGATCGCGCATCGTCCGCGGCAGACGGATCCGGCGGTGCTTGAGGCGCTGGCGTGCGACGCGCAGTTCGGCGGTGTGCACCGGATCGAGCCGTCGCCGCTCACTGAGGCCGGAGTCAGCACTCTGCTGTCCGCCTGGCAGGACTCCGGCCGGCCGAGCGAGGATCCCGCCTTCGCCCGGAAGCTGTGCGCGGCGGCACGGGGCAATCCCGGGCACGTGCGCATCCTCGCCGCGGCCGGGTGGCAGCCGCAGGACTGGCCGGACAGTCCGGGACCGAATCGGGACGGGCTGCTCCGCGCGGCGACACCGCTGGTCGCCGAGATCAGTGCACTGCCTCCGGACGCGCAGACCGCCGCTGCGGCCGCGGCGGTGCTGGGTGAGACGTTCTGCCCGCGGGATGTCGCCGTGCTGACCGGGGAGGATCCGCAGCGCACGTTGGCGAGCCTGGCCCTGCTGGCCCGGGCCGACGTGGTGCGGCCGGTCAGCAGCGGCGGACGGCTCGCGTTCCGGCACGCCGTCCTGCGGCACGTGATCCACCAGAACGCCGATCCCTCATACCGCCTGCTCTGGCATCGCAAGGCGTTCGATCTGCTCTCGGCGCGGGGAGCCCCGCCCGTCGTCCTGGCCGGGCACGCCGAGTACATCGCCGGGTCCGACAGCGCCGCTTCGCTGTCCACTCTGATCGTAGGCGCGGCGGAGGTGGCCCACGTGTCGCCGTCCCGGGCGGCGCGCTGGCTGCTGCTGGTGGCCGAGTCGCTGCCCGCCGACTGGACCGGCCCGGATCGGGCGACGCTGCTGATCGCCGCGTGCCGGGCGCTGATCGCGGCCGGGCAGCTCTCCCGGGCCCGGGCGCTCGCCCACGACATGCTGCGTGACGCGCCGACGCTGGGCACGGCGCTGCGGCTGGAGACCCACGCGGTCTGCACGGAGGCCGAACGGCATCTCGGCCACTATCAGGAGGCGGACGCGATCGCCGAGGTGGGCCTGCGGCTCGTGCCCGATCCGCTGCCGGACCCGCTGCCCGCCGAAGCCGCCGAACTGATCATGAGCTTCGGGATGACGCACGCGCAGCGCGGCACGCACGAGCAGGCGCGTGCGCTGGTCGCGCAGGCGGCGACGGTCGACGTCGCGCCGGGCCGGGTCAGCCGGGCCGCGCTGAGCGTGCTCGACGCCTTCTACAACACCTACCTCGGGGAGCTCGAACCGGCGCGGACGCAGGTGACCCGCATCGCCCGGCTGATGGACGCCTCGCCGGACGCGGATGCCAGGGACGCTCCCGAGGTGCTCGCCACGCTCGGCTGCGCGGAGTTGTATCTGGAGCGGATCGACGACGCGTCACGGCATCTGCGCCGCGGGCTCGACGAGGGCAGCGGCGGCGCGAAGCGGCACACCCGGCTGCACCATCTGCTCGGACTCGCCCTCGTGGACCAGTGGCGCGGGCGGCTCGCGGAGTCGGAGCGGTGGGCGCGCGAGGTGGAGGATCTGGCGCGCGCGATCGGCGCCGCGGACGTCGTGGGCGTGGCCATGACCCTGCGCGCGGCGGCCGTGCTGCCCACGCGGTCTCGGCGGGACGCGGCCGAGGTGGTCGCGCTCGCGGAACGGGGCATCGACAGCACGCTTCCCGGGCAGGGCTGGTGGGCGAGTTCGGCGGCCGGGCTGCTGGCTCAGATCCAGTTCATGACGGACGACGCGGCAGGCTGTCTGCGGACGCTGCGTGAACGTGGCGGCCCCGGCCTGTCGCGTCTGCAGCCGCCTTTCCGCCCCTCGATGCTCGCCGTGATGGTCCAGGCGGCATTGCGAACCGGCGACACCGAATCAGCCGACAGATACCTGCTGGACGCCCAAGCCGACGCGGCGCGGCTCGGGCTGCCGGTCCAGGAGGCGCACGTCCGCCGGGCCGAGGCGGTGCTGCTCACGTCCCGCGGCCAGCACGACAAGGCCGCGGCGCTGTTCGGCGACGCGGCGCAGACGTTCCGCCAGGCCGGAATGCCGCTCCAGTACGCGTGGACGCTGATCCGCGCGACGCCGTCGTTCGCCGAGGCGCTCGGCCGGGACGCGGCGCTGGAGTTCCTGGAAACCGCCGCGGCGGAGGGCGAGCGCACCGGGGCGACGCGTGTCTGCGAGGACGCGGAGTTGGCCGGAGCCGCACTTCTCGGCGAGGACGCGGACCCGCCGCCCCGGGAGGCGAGCACCCGCGGGGGGAAGGATCCGCTCAGCTCGCGGGAGCGTCAGATCGCCGAGCTCGCCGCGACCGGCATGCGCTCCCGGCAGATCGCCGAGCAGCTCTTCCTCAGCCCGAGGACGGTCGACACCCACCTGACCCGCGTGTACCGCAAGATGAACGTCTCCTCCCGCACCGAACTGGCCCGGCTGCTCTACCAGGAGTCAGAGTAGTATGTAGCTCGGCATAGTGTTTCGGGACGACGGGCGGGAGGTGCAGGCGTGGGCAAGCGGTCGGACGCCAAGGAGAAGATGGTGCAGGCGGCCAAGCAGCTCATGCGCGAGCGCGGCTACCACGCCACGGCGTTCTCCGACGTCCTCGAACTGAGCAAGGCGCCGCGCGGTTCGGTGTACTTCCACTTCCCCGGCGGCAAGACGCAGCTGGCGATGGAGGCGGCCGCGGCGCACGCGCACGAGCAGATCGGGATCATCGACGACGCCGCCGCACGGGCCGACTCCGCGGCGCGGTTCGTCGAGCTCTACCTTGATCTCGCCCGCGACGGCATGGCTGCCAGCGGTTACGCGCGCGGCTGCGGGATAGCGCCGTTGGTGGTCGAGGCGGCCGGGCAGGATTCGGACGAGCTGGCCGAGACGAGCCGTCGCGGGTTCACGGAGATGACCGACCGGCTGGCGTACCATTTCGTCGCCCTCGGCGTGGAGCGATCGGCGGCACGTGCGCTCGCCGACGCGGTGCTGGCCGGTGTCGAGGGCGCGATGATCACCTCGCGCGCGCTGGGGAGCACGGCGCCGTACGACTCCGTACGCGCCGCGCTGGTCAGCTACGCAGCCGCCGTGTCGCCCAAGGGCTAGTCACTTCTATTCACCAGTCGAGCGGGGCGGCGAGGAACGGGCGGTCGTCGGGCGCGGCCTTTCGGGCGGCCAGGGCTTCGTACGCTGAATCGCCGACGGGGATGCGGAAGGCGGCCTTCTCCCCCTCGTCGATCGTGCGCGCGACGGCGGCGGCGACCTCTTCGACGGAGACCGGCGCGGATCGGAACGGGCCGAGCCTGCCGAGCAGCGGGTGGTAGGGGCTGTCCTCGTCCAGGAAGACCCGGGCGCGCTCGGCACCGCCGGAACTGACGGCGGGCGGCTGCAGGATGTGCGTGGAGACGCCGAAGTGGCCGGCCTCGATGGCGATGGTCTCGGCGAACGCCTCGAGCGCCTGCTTGGTCGCGCCGTAGGCTCCGATCAGCGGGATCACGTAGCGGCCCTGAACACTCGAGACGAAGATCAGCTGCCCTGATCCGCGCTCGCGCATCTGCGGCAGCACCCCTTGGGCGACGCGGAGCGCACCGAAGGCGTTGAGCTCGAACAGTTCGCGCAGCGCGTCGAGCGGGATCGTCTCCATCGGCGCGCGCACGGTCGCGCCGGCGTTGGAGACGAGGACGTCGACGGCTCCGGCCTGGTCCAGCGCCGCGTCGACGGAGGCCTGGTCGGTGACGTCGAGCCGCAGCTTCAACGCCGCCGGGACCTCGTCGAGCGCGGCGAGGTCGCGTGCGGTGGCGATGACCTCGTGGCCCGCGGCGGCCAGGGCGGATGCGGTGCCCCTGCCGATGCCGCGCGAGGCGCCGGTGATCAGTACTCGGGCCATGGCGATGCCCCTCTCCGGTTGCTAGCTATGTAGTGCAACATACCTAGCAACCGGAGAGGGAGTCAACGCCAGCTCACTGCTGGACGACGGCCGTGGTCCAGTTCGCGGGGTCGGTGCCGAGCAGCGTGATGCGGTCGAGGATCCCGGCGGCGCCGCCCTTGGCCAGCGAGGTCGGCAGGCCGCCGGGCGACGTGACCAGGACGCACGCGGTCAGGCCGTTCGCCGTCTTGCAGGTGCCGCTGTCGGCGCTGTGCTGCGTCCCCGGGTCGACGGAGATCTGGACCGTGGCGCCGCCGACCTGGAGGATCAGGGCCAGATCCCAGGCACCGTCGCCGGAGAGGCTGGGGCGGTCGAGGTCCGCCTCGACCGTGACGGCGGACTTCGGCAGACCGCTGATCGACATCGGCAGCGGGACGGAGTGCGGGGCGAAGTCGATGCCCGCGGCCACCCGCAGGAGCTCCGTGGTGATGTCGGGCGTGTCCAGGCTGTACGCGTGCAGCTCGCCCCACTGGCCGTCAGGCGACTGCCAGCGCAGCCAGGTGTCCCCCGCGTTGGTCGGATCGCTCGCCGATTCCGTCATCCAGTACGCCGTCTGACCGTTGACCTTCGGTGCGTTGACACGCAGTTGGGTGTTTCCGCCGGCGAACTGGCCGAGCGTCGGGGTCGTGCCCTTGGGATAGATGTTCAGCCAGATCATCGGCGTGTCCGAGGACGGCAGAACCTGGTCGCCGCGGGCCACGGCCTGCACCTGGTTCGGCGTCTCGTGCAGCGAGTAGCCGACGTTCGCGACGTTGGTCGGGAGCCAGCCGAAGGTTCCGGACAGGGTCAGCGGGTCGGTGCCCGGTCCGGACGGATGCTGCGGCGTGGCCTTCGTGCTCGAGTTCGCCGCGCCGGTGCCGGCGGCTCCGGACGAGCCGTGCGACGGCAGCACCGAGACGGCGACCGCGACGGCCGCGATTCCGACGACCGCTCCGGTGGCCCCCCGTGCCACCCGGCGGCGCCGCACGACCCGGTGGCCGCGGCGGATCGCGTCATCCGCGTCGATCGCGCTCGGCGGCGCGGGCCGGTCGGCCAGCTCCTCGATCGCGGCGTAGAGCTTCTGTTCCTGGACGGACATGGTCGGCATTTCCTCCCTCATGACGCGGCCGATTCGGCGGCGCGGCCGTCGAGCACCCGGCGCAGCGCGTCGAGTCCGCGGGCGGTCTGGCTCTTGACGGTGCCGGCGGAGCAGGAGAGCGCCGTCGCGGTCTCCTCCACCGACAGGTCGCAGAAGTAGCGCAGCACGACCGTCGCGCGCTGCCGGGCCGGGAGCGCCCCGAGCGCGTCGGCCAGGTCGAGCGACGTCTCGACGTGCGCGATACCCGCGTCCGCGTGGCCCGCGTACTCCGGCTCGTGCAGCACGACCCGGCGCCACCACGACGACCGCTGCTCGGCCAGGAACGTGTTGACGACGACCCGGCGCGCGTACCCGTCGAGGTTGCCGATCCGCTCGGCCTGCGGCCACTGGACGTAGAGCTTGATGATGCTGTTCTGGACCAGGTCGTCCGCACGGTGCCAGTCCTGGCAGAGCAGGTAGGCGACCTTGCGCAGCCACGGTCCCTTGGCGGCGACGTATTCGGTGAACGCCGCGTCCCTTCGTAGTTCTGTCATCGTGTCAGCCGGCCCCCACGTTTCGAATCCATGCCGTCCTGATGCGTCCAGACCCCTCGAGGGTTGCACGGCCGGGCGGGAAACTTCTCCCCGCGGTTCAGGCGACCGGGTCGAGCAGCTGCTCGAAGGCGTCGGGCAGCCGCTTCCAGCCGTCCTCGCCCTCGGCCAGCTCCTCGTCGGTGAGCAGGCAGGAGTCGAGCAGATCCCTGATTCCCTCGGCGTCGAGGCCCTCGGCGGTGAAGGTGAGCAGCTGGACCCGGTCGCCGAAGCCCGCGTCCCATTCCAGCGCGGCCGCGGTGCGCCGCTCCGGCGAGTGCAGCGCCCACTCCCGGTCGGACAGGCAGGCGAGCCACGGGCCGCAGTCCTCCACGGTCAGGCTCGCTCCGGCCGCGTCCCAGCCGAGCATCATCTCCGGCCGATTGGCCAGCCAGAACCGGCCGCGGCTGCGCTGCGCCGCCCGGACCAGCTGCCCGAGCGCGGCGAACGTGCGGGCCGGGTGCAGGGGCCGGCGCTGCTTCCACACGAGCGTGGCGACTCCGTCCTCGTCGCTCTGGACGGGCAGTTGCGCGAGCGCCGGATCGACCCGTGCGGCGGCCGCGGCGACGTCGAACCCTGAGCGTGCGGCAAGGGGCAGATTGCCGCGTCCCAGCCGTACGATCGGGGCGCCCGGACGCAACTGACGCAGCATCGCCATGCCCGCCTGCGCCTCCGTGCCCCGACCGGCCGCGGCGGCGAGCACACCGGCGTACTCGATCTGGTGGGCCAGGGCCTCGGCCACGGTGCGCTCGTCGTCGGAGCTGGTGTGCAGGCCGTGCCGGGTGAGCGGATCGTCGTGGGACATCTCGGGGATCAGCCGCTGCGGATCGACCGCCGTGATCATCCCGGTGATCCGCACGACCTGCTCCATCCGACGTCCGCACGCCTCGCCGAACGCGATCGTCTCGACCAGCGGGAGCGGATCGCTGCCGCCCCACAGTTCCACGATCGCGAGGCGGTGCGCGCTCGACTCGGCGATCCGGACGAGCTGCGGCAGCAGGTCTTCACGCATCGCGCAGCAGGGGCAGTCGTTGACCAGCGGAACCTTCGTCAAGTGCGAGACGCCCCGGTCGTTCCACACGCGGCGCACGACCTCGCCGTGCTCGGCGCGGGACAGGTCGTGGTGCAGGACGACCGAGCCCCGGTTCCCGGCGAGCAGTTCGAGCACCGCCCGGCGCCGCTGCTCCTTGTGCAGGCCCGCCACCACGACGACAGGGAGCACGGGCTGCGCCTGCGGCCGGACGTCCACCATCAGATCCGCTCCCCGCGCGCCCGGATGCGGGCCACGACCGTCTCGATGCCGAGCTTGTCGACGGTCTTGATGCCCTTGGCGCTGAGCGTGAGCCGGACGTGGCGGCCCTCGCTCGGCAGCCAGTAGCGCTTGGACTGGATGTTCGGGTCGAAGCGGCGGCGGGTGCGGCGGTGCGAGTGCGACACCGCGTTCCCGAAGCCGGGTTCGCGGCCGGTGACCTGGCAGCGTGCGGACATGGGCCCCTCTTTCCGGGGTCGTGGAATAGATCGACGGGCCGCAGCGTACACTACTTTGGAAACGGTTTTCATTATCGATTAGGAGCGCACCATGGCCCGCAGCGAACTGCGTCCGATCGTCAAGCTCAGGTCCACCGCCGGAACCGGCTACACCTACGTCACCCGCAAGAACCGCCGCAACGACCCGGACCGGCTGGTGCTGCGCAAGTACGACCCGGTCGCCCGGCGGCACGCGGACTTCCGCGAGGAGCGCTGAGCCGGGCCGCGCGCCCGCACCCCGGCGGTGCGGGCGCGCGGACGCCGCGTTTCCCGACTGCCGCGCCGGGAAAAATCGCGGAAGGGGGCGGGAGCGGCCCCGGGATGGAGCAGGGGTCGCATATATGGCGGATGTCGAGGTTGTCACCGAGAGCGGCACGGGCATGCTGGCCTCCGCGTCCTGGGACGCCGTCGTGGCGTCGGCCGGGACGCCGTTCCACACCGGACGCTTCCTGCTCAGCTGGTGGAACGACCGGCAGGCCAAGAACCCGCAGTCCCAGCTGATCACGGCGCGGGTCGTGGACGGCGAGCGGGTCGTCGGGGTCTGCGCGTTCGAGCTGAACTCCGGGACCCTGGCGTTCGCCGGCGGCCGGGACGTCGTCGACTACATGGGTCCGGTCGCGATCGCCGGGCGGGAGAAGGACGTCGCGGCCGCGCTGGTCCGCTGGATCCGCGAGTCCACCACGTGGTCGCACGCGGACCTGGCCGGGCTGGTGCGGGACGACGCGTCGGCCGAGGCGATGATCGAGGCGATCGCGCACGCCGTCCCGGACGCGGTCGTCGAGCCCTACGACCAGGCGCCGCGGATCGAGAAGGCGCCCTGCGGCTACCTCGCGCTGCTGAACTCCAAGCGTCGCGGCGACATCCTGCGCAAGCGCAACCGGCTCACCGAGGCGCTCGGCGAACTCGAACTGGTCGACTCGACGCCCGCGACCATACGCGACTCGCTCGATCGGCTGCTGGCATGGAAGGCCGACGCCAGCGACGAGACGCGGCAGTTCGTCGACGAGTACGGCGGATTCGTACGCGACATGGTCATCGAACTCTGCGACGCGGGCGCGGCTCAGGTCGTGGAGCTGCACGCGGGTGGACGGCCGCTCGCCGCGGTCATCGTGCTCACGCACCGCGACACGGTCCACATCTACAACATGGCCTACGACACGTCCCCGGCCGCCGACGGCCAGCAGGGTCTGGCACCCGGCGTCGTGCTGGTCTCGCTGCTCATCGAACGCAGCCTCGACCGCGGGCTCCGGTTCGACTTCCTCAAGGGCGCGCAGGACTACAAGCTGCGCCTGGGCGGGACGCCCGTCGATCTGGTGGGCGCGACGATCGAGCGTTAGCCGGCGAGCGGGGCGTGCTGGCGCGCGCGCATCTCGGTGAGGATCCGGCGCGCCGCCATCATCAGGTCCGAGACGTCCGGTCCGGTGAGCGCGTAGACGACGCTCCCGGCGTCCCGCGTGGTCATGACGATCCCGTAGCGGCGCAGCACGGCCAACTGCTGCGACAGGCTCGACGCGGAGACCCCGAGCGAGTCGATCTCGGCGTCCGCCAACAGGTCCCGCACCGGTTTCGGCCCCTCGCAGAGAAGTTCGAGCACGCGGATGCGCACCGGGTGGCCCAGCACGCGGAAGAACTCCGCCTTCACCTGATAGAGGGGGATCTGCATCGGCGCCACTTCCTCCCGGAGACTCGACATCCATCATCTTGGCAGCAGCCGGTGGCCGATCGAGGCGGTTCCCGCGTCGGGCCGGGAGGCCGCCCCTGGCGCGCACCCGGCGCGCGCCCCCGGATTCCGGTTCGCGCCGTGGCGAACGAGGCGAATTGCAGAATCCTTCAACGCTGCTGTCCTGCAACTGCCTAACGTGAGCCGCGGAACCCATCGCCTTCAGCAAAGGAGCTCGACCTCATGGCCGCTGGGATAGACGTCGCTCTGAAGAACGTCATGAACATCGAGGGCGCCATCGCCGCGGCGCTCGTCGACTACGGCAGCGGCATGACCCTCGCCGGGGCCAGCGCGTCGAAGAATCTGGACGTCACCGTCGCCGCCGCCGGGAACACGGAGGTAGTCAAGGCGAAGATGCGCACGATGGAGATGCTCGGCCTCGACGACCGGATCGAGGACATCCTGATCACGCTCGGCCACCAGTTCCATCTGATCCGCCCGCTGCACAGCCGGGACGGCGCCGGGCTGTTCCTCTACCTCGCCCTCGACAAGAACCGCGGCAACCTCGCGCTGGCCCGGCGGCAGTTGCAGGCGATCGGCGAGAACCTCGAGCTCTGATCCGGTGCGGCCGGGCCCGCGCGCATCCCGCGAGATCGCCGTGCCCTACCGTGTCTGGAGTGCGCACCGACCTGTCCCGGCTGCTCGCGTCCGGGCCGTTTCCGGACGCGCTGCGGGCCGCGATCGCCGACAGCGGGCTGAGCCTGGACCGGATCGGGTACCGGCTGCGGCAGCACGGCACGCCGGTCAGCCTGGCCACGCTCAGCAGCTGGCAGTCCGGGCGGCGGCAGCCGGAACGGGCCGCGTCGCTGGCCGCGCTCAGCCGGCTGGAGGAGATCGTCGGCGTGCCGTCCGGCGCCCTGGCCGCGCTGGTCGGCCCGCGCCGGGCCCGCGGACGCAACGTCTACACGGACGCGCCCGCCCTGGCGGCGGTGTATCAGGACTGGGATCCGATCGCCCGGCTGCTGGCCGAGTTCGACACCGGCTCCGACGACAGCCTGATCCGGCTCTCGCAGTACGAGCGGCTCACGGTCGGCCCGGACGGACGGCTGCGCGAGCTCTACTCCCGGGCCCTCGTCCGGTCGGCCGCGAACGACGTCGGCTCGGTGATCGTGATCGACCAGGCCGACGACGGCAATCCGTCGCGGATCCATCCGCTGCGCGGCTCCCGCCTCGGAGTCGTCCGCACGGCGCCCGACGCCGGACTGGTCATCGCCGAACTGCTGCTGCCGCGCCCCTTGCAGCGCGGCGAGTTGGCGCTGCTGGAGCACGTCGTCGAGTTCACCGAGCCGTTCCCGCGCGACCGCGATTCGAGCCGTCGGCTGCGGCTGCCGATCCGCGAGTACGTGCTCGAAGTCGAGTTCACCCGGCCGATGCTGCCCGCGCGCTGCGTGCAGTTCACGGTGCCGCGCACGGATGAGGGCGGCGTCGAGACCGAGCGCGTGCTCACGCTCGACGACCAGGGCCGGGCGTGCGCCATCGGGGTCGATCTGGACCCGTGCGTCATCGGCGTGCGCTGGGAATGGCCCGAGCCGCCGCGGTGACAGCGCACTGCGACGGCCCGGGTGCCTTCGACTGGATCAGGCGTGCAGCCAGCTGAGCTTGAAGGTGCTGCCGGACACCGAGGAGTTCTTCGTCAGCAGGGTGCTGCCGCGCTCGATGTCGGTCGAGTTCGGGGTGCCCGCGCTCGCGAAGCTCGAGCCGTTGACCGTGAGGTTGGTGAAGGTGATCGAGCCGAAGTCCGCCACCGGCTGGATCCCGTCGCCGAGGTCCTCCACGATCGCCTCGGCCGAGGACAGCTCGTCGCTGCCGGTCTTGTGGTAGGTCTTCGACCAGCCCTGCGTCGTGTCCTTCTCGACCAGGGTGAACGACGTGCCGCTGACCGACACCGACGCGGTGACGTGGTCGCCCGCCTTGATCGTCTCGGTGAAGTAGATCGAGTCGGCGGGGTACATCTCGACCCACGGGTAGTACCCGGCGACGCCGTTCTCGCAGTCCTGGTCGAAGCCGATCTGCTCGACCGTGTCCGAGCTCCAGCCGTCGATGCCGATCCACGGCGAGACGGAGCTGTTCGGGGTCGCGCTGCAGTCGAGCGAGGGCACGGTCCAGGCGCCGCTGATGGAGGTGAAGGTGCCGCCGGTGTCGGCGTAGCCGCCCCAGATCTGGTCGGAGTGCCGGGCGTGGTTGTAGTGCGGGAAACTCGCCGGGGTCGTGGTGGCGGCCGCGGCGGGCCCGGCCAGGGTCGCGGCGAGCAGCAGCGAGCTGCCGACGGCCAGGCCGGAAAGGCCGGTCCGGTATCCGGGTATTGCCATAGTGGTCCTCTCGCGTGGCGGAATGCGGGCGTGCGCCATCGCCGGACGGTGGGTGCGGAGTGGGTGGGTCCGACGCAGCACGCTTACTTGAGGAGCGTGGCCGAAGCGGCTGTCGCGGAGAAACCAAGGCAGGGTAAAGCGCGCGCCGACGGCGCGTTGACGTTTTCACATTCAGGCTTGCGGCTCCGGATCTCCGGAGGTCACTCGCCGAGCCACTCGATCTGCCGGATCTTGTTCATCGCGTCGAGCGCCGCGACCTTGTAGGACTCGGCGAGCGTCGGGTAGTTGAACACGGCGTCGACCAGGTAGTCCACGGTGCCGCCGCAGCCCATCACGGCCTGGCCGATGTGCACGAGCTCGGTGGCGCCGGTGCCGAAGACGTGCACGCCGAGCAGCGAGCGGTCCTCCGGGGAGACCAGCAGCTTCAGCACGCCGTAGGAGTCGCCGATGATCTGCCCGCGCGCCAGCTCCCGGTAGCGTGAGACGCCCACCTCGAACGGGATCCGGGCGGCGGTCAGGTCGTCTTCGGTGCGGCCGAGGAAGCTGATCTCCGGGATCGTGTAGATGCCGATCGGCTGCAACGGCGAGATGCCCTGGACCGATTCGCCGCACGCGTGGTGCGCGGCGAGCCGTCCCTGCTCCATCGACGTGGCGGCGAGCGCGGGGAAGCCGATCACGTCGCCGACCGCGTAGATGTGCGGCACGCTCGTGCGGAAGAACTCGTCCACGGTGATCCGGCCGCGGTCGTCCGCGCTGAGCCCGGCGTTCTCCAGGCGCAGGCCCGCGGTCATGCCCTGGCGCCCCGCCGAGTACATCACGACCTCGGCCGGGATCCGCTTGCCGCTCTCCAGCACCGCGAGGGCGCCGCGCTCGTGCCGCTCGACGGCCGCGACGGTCTCGCCGAACCGGAAGGTCACCGCGAGGTCGCGCAGGTGGTACTTGAGCGCCTCGACCACCTCGATGTCGCAGAACTCGAGCATCCGCGTCCGGGACTCGACGACGGTGACCTTGGTGCCGAGCGCGGCGAACATGGAGGCGTACTCGATGCCGATGACGCCCGCGCCGACCACGATCATGGACTGCGGGACCCGGCCGAGGCTGAGGATGCCGTCCGAGTCCACCACCGTGGCCCCGTCGAAGTCCACGCTGGCCGGGCGGGCCGGGCTGGTGCCGGTGGCGATCACGATGCGGTCGGCGGTCACCCGGTTCGCGGAGCCGGAGCCGTCGGCCACCTCCACGGTGTGCTCGTCCACGAAGGAGCCGAGCCCGGGCAGCAGCGCGACCCGGTTGCGGGACAGCTGGCTGCGGATCACCTCGATCTCCCGGCCCACGACGTGCTGCGTGCGGGCGAGCAGGTCGGCGATGGTGATGTTCTCCTTGACCCGGTAGCTCTGCCCGTACATCTCCCGCTGGTTCAGGCCGGTCAGGTACAGCACGGCCTCGCGCAGCGTCTTGGACGGGATGGTGCCGGTGTTGATGCACACCCCGCCGACCATGTCCCGCCGCTCGACGACCGCGGCGCGGCGTCCGAGCTTGGCCGTCGCGATCGCAGCCTTCTGACCGCCCGGCCCGGAGCCGAGGACGAGCACGTCGTAGTCATACACACCGTCAGTGTGGCAGCGCCACGCGTCCGATCGAAGACCTCGGCGTGAACGGAAGCCCCGGATGCCGCGTTAGCCGGAACGGGTGGCTGCGGTTGCCCGGGGCTCCCGCGTACGGGCTACTTGTCGTATGGATCACGCGAGCCTGAGTGCGAAGATCGACGGCCTGCTGGACGGGCTGGTCGGGGACCTGGTGCGGCTGGCCGAGATCCCCTCGGTCTCCTTCCCCGGCTATCCGCGCGAGCAGGTGCTGCGCGCGCACGACGTGCTGGTCGGCCTGCTCGGCGACGCCGGGGTCCGGGACATCAGGGACCTCACGCTGCCGGACACCAACCCGATCATCACCGGCTCGATCCCGCCGCCGACCCCGGACGCGCCGACCGTGCTGCTCTACGGGCACTACGACGTGCAGCCGCCGGGGGACGAGAAGCTGTGGGACTCGCCGCCGTTCACCCCGACCCGCGAGGGCGACGCGATCCGCTGCCGCGGGATCGCGGACGACAAGTCCAACCTGGCCGTGCACCTCGGCGCGCTGCGGGCCTTCGAGGGGCGGCCGCCGGTCGGGATCAAGATCCTGTTCGAGGGCCAGGAGGAGTACGGCTCGGTCTTCGACGACTATCCGCCCACGCATCCGGAGCAGTTCGGCTGCGACGCGATGGTCATCGCGGACATGGGCAACATCCGGCCCGGCGTCGGCACGTTCACGGTCGCGCTGCGCGGGGACGCCGAGGTGATCGTGGAGGCGCGCACGCTCGCGCAGGCCCGGCACAGCGGCGAGTTCGGCGGGGCGGCTCCGGACGCGCTGCTCGCCCTGATCAGCGCACTGGCCACGCTGCACGACGCGAACGGGGACGTAGCGGTCAAGGGCCTGCGCCGCGAGGAGTGGGACGGCTACACGTTCAGCGACGAGGAGTTCCGGCGGCTCGGCGGCGTGCTGCCGGGGATGCCGCTGATGGGCACCGGCAGCCTGGGGTCGCGGCTGTGGAGCGGACCGGCGATCACGGTGATGGGGCTCGACGCGCCCGCCGTGGAGACCGCCGCCTCGGCCGTGGTCCCCTACGCGCGCGCCAAGCTGAACCTGCGCGTGCACCCGTCGCAGGATCCGAACGAGGCGCGCAAGTACCTGATCGATCACCTGGCGTCCGTGCGTCCGTTCGGCGTCGAGCTCACGCTCACCGAGGACGGGCAGGCCGGGTTCGGCTTCTCCGCGGTCACCGGCGGCCCCGCCTACCAGGCCGCGACCGAGGCGCTGCGCGAGGCGTGGGGCGCCGAGCCGGTGCACGCGGCGTCTGGCGGCGCGATCCCGCTGGTCGCCGGGCTGGCCAGGGCGGTTCCGGCGGCCGAGATCCTGCTGTTCGGCGCGCAGGACTCCGAGTGCGGCCTGCACGGACCGAACGAGCGGGTGCTGATCTCGGAACTGCGCGGCGCCGTGCACGCCGAGGCCGCCTTCCTGCGCAACTACGCGGAGGCCTTCAGCGCACGGAGCGGCGCGTGAGCACGACCGCGGCGCCCAAGGCCCCCACGAGTTCCGGAACCGAGCCGGAGGGCGGGAAGAAGCGCGCCTTCCCCAGTTCCCTGACGATCCTGGCCGGGGTCACGATCGTCGTGTGGGCGCTGGCGTTCGTCATCCCGACCGGCACGTACGACACCAAGGCGGACGGCACCCCGATCCAGGGCACCTACCACCGCACGCCGAACCCGCTGAACTTCCATCAGCGGCTCAACGAGCTCTTCCTCGCCCCGGTCAACGGCCTGTACGGGATCAAGGACGCGCAGACCGGCCAGGTCTCCCCGACGGCCGACGGCTCGCTCTACGGCAGCGCCGGGGTGTTCCTGTTCGTGCTGGCCATCGGCGCGTTCATCACCGTCGTGTTCGCCACCGGCGCGATGGACCGGGGCATCGGCCGCCTCGCGTACCGGCTGCGGTCGCGCGGCGCGCTGCTGATCGTCGGGATCATGGCCGTGTTCTCGCTGCTCGGCTCGGTCGAGGGCTTCGCCGAGGAGACGCTCGGCTTCTACGGCCTGATCGTCCCGCTGATGCTCGCCCTCGGCTACGACCGGATGGTGGCGACGGGCGCGATCATCCTCGGCGCCGGCGTGGGCGTCATGTGCTCGACCGTGAACCCGTTCGCCATCGGGGTCGCGTCCTCGGCCGCCGGGATCTCGCTCGGCGACGGCATCCTGCTGCGCGGCGCGATGTGGATCGTGCTGACCGGGGTGACCGTGGCCTACGTCGTGCGCTACGGCGGCCGGGTGCGCAAGGATCCCGACCGTTCGATGGTCGGATTCCTGCCCGGCGACCGCGAGATGGCCACCCATGCGGCGGACAAGCCCGAGGAGCTGACCGGCACGCACAAGGCCGTGCTGATCGCCCTCGGGCTCACGTTCGCGCTGATGATCTTCTCGGTGATCCCGTGGGCGAGCGTGATCACCGGCAAGTCCGACGCCACGCCGTACCGCTGGGAGCTGGACTGGTCCTTCGCCCAACTGGCCGCGCTGTTCGTCGTGGCGGCGATCGTCATCGGCTTCCTGTCCCGGCAGGGCGAGGCGAAGTTCTCCTCGACGTTCGTGCAGGGCGCGGGCGACTTCATCTCCCCCGCGCTGGTGATCGTGCTCGCCCGCGGCATCACCGTGATCATGAACAACGCGCAGATCGTCGACACGGTGCTGCACTCGATGGAGCACCTGGTCTCCGGCACGTCCGCCGCGCTGTTCGGGATCCTGGTCTACCTGGTGAACCTGCCGCTGGCGTTCCTGATCCCGTCCACCTCGGGCCACGCCACGCTCGTCATGCCGATCCTCGCCCCGCTCGCCCAGTTCGCCGACGTGCCGCGCTCGATCGTGGTCACGGCGTGGGCGGCGGCCAGCGGCTGGATGAACCTGTGGGAGCCGACCGCCGCCGTGGTCATGGGTGGCGTGGCCCTGGCGAAGGTCGGCTACGACAAGTACCTGCGTTTCATCGCGCCGC
Organism: Actinospica sp.; assembly: GCA_035493475.1. Lineage (GTDB taxonomy): Bacteria > Actinomycetota > Actinomycetes > Streptomycetales > Catenulisporaceae > Actinospica. The sequence continues at coordinate 77,264 of DATJIF010000155.1, read as the reverse complement.
TGCTGGCGATCCTGTTCGTGCTGGTCTGCGGCTTCGTCGCGCTGGGCGCCGCAATGAACTGACTACTGGCCGAAATGGGAAACCAGCTTCTCCACGGCCGCGCCCACGTACGGCTGCTTGTCGTACAAGTCCACGTGGCTGGCGCCCTCGATCCAGCTGAGTTCCTTGGGCCCGACCGCCCGCTGATACGCCTCGACGCTCATCCATGAGGTGATCGCGCGCGTGCCGACGATCATCAGCAGCGGACGGTCGCCGATCAGCGGGATGGGCCCGAACGCATCGAACATCGCCATCCGGTCCACGCTCGTCCAGTCGAGGAACGGGGCCGAGCGCGGGTGCTCGCCGCGCGGGGTGCGGTAGTACTCGAAGCCCTCCGCGCCGTGTTCGCCGCCGAGTTCACGGGCCTGGTCGACGGTCTCGGGGAAGAGTGTCAGAACTCCAGGGTCCTCCCCGCGCGCCATCGCCGTCCGAGCCTGCGCCGCAGCGTCCAGCATCGACTGGAACACCGCCGGATCCTGCGTCCCGTCCGCACCGAACCGGAACTGCCGCGCGATGTCCACGGCGCTCACGGTCGCCACGGCCCGGATCCGGTGGTCGCTCGCGGCGGCGGGAAGCACGTAGCCGCCCGACGCGCAGATGCCCAGCGCCCCGATCCGCGACGCGTCCACCTCGGCCCGCGTGGTCAGGTAGGAGACGGCCGCCTTCAGGTCCTCGACCCGGTGCGCCGGATCCTCCAGCCCGCGCGGCAGCCCGCCGCTCTCCCCCTGATACGCCGCGTCGAACGCCAGGGCGACGAGCCCGCGTTCCGCCAGCATCCGCGCGTACAGTCCCGCCGCCTGCTCCTTCACCCCGGTGCCCGGGTGCCCGACGACGACCGCCGGCCACGGTCCGTCCCCGTAGCCCTCGGGCAGGTGCAGAATCCCGGCGAGTGCGATCCCCGCGCTGTCGAAAGTGATCTCAATCGTGTTCATGTCCATCAGCATCGCCCCAGCTCAGACCGCCCAACAGCCGCACGTTCCTGCCTGGGAAGGATCCTGCCCCCTGTCCCGGACCGCCGCAGCGCCGAGAATGGAGGCATGGTTCCCGCTCCCCCTCCCGCAACTGCGCGGCCCGACGAGGTCGGCGCGTTCCTCAAGGCCCGCCGCGCCCAGCTCACGCCCGGCGACGTGGGACTGCCCGAGCCCGCCGGAGCCCGCCGCAAGGTCGCCGGTCTGCGCCGCGAGGAGGTCGCCCAACTCGCGGCGATCAGCGTCGACTACTACACACGCCTGGAGCAGAACCGCGTCCAACCCTCGGCCGGAGTCCTGGAGGTGCTGGCCCGCGCGCTGCGGCTCGACGAGGATCAGCAGACGTACCTCTACGGCCTGGCCGGCAAGTCCGCCGCCCGCCCCCGCTCTCGCCGACGCCGCGAAGAACGCCCGCGCCCCGCCGTCCTGCGCCTGCTCGACCAGCTCACCGCGACGCCAGCCATCGTGCTGGGCCGCCGCATGGACATCCTCGCCTGGAACGCGGGCGCCGCCGCCCTCTACACCGACTTCGCCGCCGTCCCGCCCCGCGAGCGCAACTACATCCGCCTCCTGTTCACCCACCCCGCCATGCGCGCCCTGCACCGCGACTGGGAGCACGACGCCCGCAGCGCCGTCGCCGCCCTCCGCATGCAGGCCGGCCCGGACGCCGCCGACGATCCCGAGCTGGCCGCACTCGTCGGCCAGCTCTCGCTCCAGGATCCCGACTTCCGCACGTGGTGGGCCAGCCATCAGGTCAGCAGCGTCGGCTACGGCACCAAGCAGTACCGCCACCCGCTCGTCGGCGACCTCACCCTCGACTGCGACACCTGGGACAGCCCCGACGCCAGCGGCCAGCGCCTCATGGTCCTGACCGCCGACCCGGGAACCCCCTCCTACGACGCGCTGCGGATCCTCACGTCGTGGAACTCGGAACACGCGTCCGCGAGCCAGTCGGCGAGGTAGGGGGCGAACGAGGGGCGTACCAGGAGGCTGATGCTCGTCGGGCCGAGGACGCGGAGCACGACCCCGGCTTGGGCGATGAGGGTCTGCACGCAGGTGCCGGGCGGGCTCACGTGCGGGTCGAGGTCGATGGCGCAGCCCTGGGCGAGCACGTCGCGGACCTGAGTGCCGGGCCCGTCGAGGAGCAGCGTGGTGCGCTGGGCGGAGACGTCGATGACGGAGGCGAACTCGTCGCCGATCGCGTCGCGGAGCTGCTGCGGGAGTACGGCTGAGGTGGTGAGGACCAGGAACTCGTCGGGGCCGAGCCACAGGACGTTCGCGGCGGCCGACGAGGTCTCGGTGCAGGGTGCGGGGAGGGGGCAGCCGAGGACCTGTTGGATGGCGGCCGCTATGGGGGCAGTCGGGTCGAGGCGTAGCGAGTACTGATCAACCGTCACGGCGGGCTCCCTCCTTGTCGAAGAGCACGGATTCGGTGACGGTGACCGGGGTGAGGGTGCCGTCGTCGAGGGTGGCGTACAGGGTCTCGCCGTGGCGGCTGTGCCCGGAGCGGACGAGGGCGAGTGCGAACGTGCGGCCTAGGGCGGCGCTGCGGTAGCTGGAGGTGACGTGGCCGTGCATCGGGACCGGTGGGGCGGGGAGCCTCGGGGTGGTGATGAGCTGGGCGCCTTCGGGGAGGAGCACGTGCTCGTCGACGGGCAGGAGGCCGACCAGCTGCTTGCGGTCGGGTCGGGTGTTCTCGGCGCGGGAGAAGGAGCGCTTGCCGATGAAATCAGGCTTCTTCTTCGACACGACCCAGGACATGCCGAGGTCCTGCGGCGTGACCGTGCCGTCCGTGTCCTGGCCGATGATCGGGTAGCCCTTCTCGGCGCGCAGCACGTGCATGGTCTCGGTGCCGTACGGCGTGATCCCGTGCGGCGCGCCCGCCTCGATCAGCGCCTCCCAGACCGTGAGCCCGTGCCGGCCGACCACGTTGATCTCGTACGCCAGCTCGCCGGAGAAGCTGATCCGGCACACGCGCGCCGGAATGCCCGCGACGGTCGCCTCACGCCAGGTCATGAAGGGAAACGCGTCGTTGCTCACGTCCAGGTCGGGGGCGACGATTCCCAGCACGTCGCGGGATTTGGGGCCGACGAGCGGGATCGTGACCCAATGCTCGGTGACCGACGTCAGGTGCACGCGGAGTTCGGGCCACTCCGTCTGGAGCCACTCCTCCAGCCATTCGAGGATCTTCGCGGCGTTGCCCGTGGTCGTGGTCAGTACATATTCGTGTTCGGCGACGCGCATCACGGTGCCGTCGTCGAGGATCATGCCGTCCACGCCGCACATGACGCCGTAGCGGACGGAGCCGACCTTCAGGGTACTGATGAGGTTTGTGTAGACGCGGTCGAGGAAGACCCCGGCGTCCGGCCCGCGCACGTCGATTTTGCCGAGCGTGGAGCCGTCCATCAGCGCGACGGACTTGCGAGCGGCTCGGCATTCGCGCAGCACAGCCGTCTCCATGTCCTCGCCCGGCTGCGGGTAGTACCACGGCCGGTGCCACTGCCCGACGTTCTCGAACAGCGCCCCGTGCGCGACGTGCCACGGATGCAGCGCGGTCACCCGGACGGGGTCGAAGAGCGCGCCCCGATTTCGACCGGCCAGCGCCGCGAACGCGACCGGGGTGAACGGTGGCCGGAACGTGGTCGTGCCCAGGTCGGCGATGTCCACGCCGAGGGCCTCGGCGACGATCCCGGAGGCGATGACGCCCGAGGTCTTGCCCTGGTCGTGCGCGGTGCCGATGGTCGTGTAGCGCTTGACGTGCTCGACGGAGGTCAGCCCGGCGCCGGTCGCGCGCAGCACGTCGGCGACGGTGGCGTCACGCTGGAGGTCGACGAAACCGGTCGTGTCGGCGGACGTCCTCCACAGCACCTGGCCCGGGTCGTGGTCGATCTCCCCGTTCGCGGCGCCAGCGGTTCGGATGGTGGGGAGCGGCGCGGCGGGGACGAACGCGCCGAGCCGGGAGTCATAGCGCAGCTTGCCGCCTGCCTGGCTGAACAGGTGCACGACCGGATTCCAGCCGCCGGAGACGAGCAGCGTGTCGCAGGGGATCTCAGTGCCCGATGACACGTGCACGCCGGTGATCCGCGTGTCGCCGCTGGTCCCGGTCACGAGGTGGCCTGGCAGCACGTCGATCCCGCGTTCCCGGCATTGCGCCACCAATGCTTCCGGCACCTGATCGCGGGAGTCGAGCACGGCGGCGATCTCGACACCCGCGCTGGCGAGTTCGAGTACTGACGCGTAGGCGCTGTCGTTGGTGGTGAACACGACGACACGGCGGCCGGGGACCACGGCGTATCGCTGCAGGTACGTGCGGGCCGCACCGGCGAGCATGATGCCGGGACGGTCGTTGTCGGCGAAGACCACCGGCCGCTCGTACGCGCCCGTGGCGAGCACGATCTCCTTGGCCCGGATCCGCCAGACGCGCTGCCGCCCCTCCAGCGCGAGCACAAGATTGTCGTCGTAGCAGCCGAAGGCGGTGGTGCTGGTCAGGACACGGACACCGGGCAGATCGTCTACGGCGAGCTGCGGCTGGTCGTCTACGAGGATGACGCGGGCTCCGTCGCGGGAAGCCGCGCGTGCCTCCGCGATTCCGGCCGGGCCGCCACCGACTACCAGCACGTCGCAGTGTGCGTGCATGCTGTCGTAGCGCGCGGGGTCGGGCTCGGACGCGAGTCGTCCTTGGCCGCGCAGACCACGTGCCACGAGGCCGTCGTAGAGTTCGATGGTCGTGGCGGTGAGCATGGGTTCGGGGAACGGCGCCTCGAGTTGCACCAGGGCGCTCGGCTCCTCGACACCGGCCGTGACGATGCCGCGCGGACGGCCGTAGGTGATGCTGGTGGCCACGTGGTGCACGCCGTTGGCCAGCAGCGCCGAGGCGAGGGTGTCGCCGGGGTGGCCGGTGTACTCGGTTCCGTTGAAGGTGAAGGCCAGGGCGCGATCACGGTCGATGCGTCCGCCGGTCGGCAGCCGGAACGGGGCGGAGGCGGAGGTCACGCGGTCACCGGCTTCGGCTCGTCGGGGCGGTAGGTGGCGAGGATCCGGTGCGTGGCGGTGTCGCGGACCGCGTTGAACCACCTGCGGCATCCGGCGCTGTGCACCCAGCGCTCGGCGAACCGGCCCTTCGGGTTGGCGCGGAAGAACACGTACTCGGCCCACTCGGCATCGGACAGGGCGTAGGGGTCGGCGGGATACGGCACGTGCGCCTGGCCGCCGTAGTGGAATTCGGCTTCCTCACGCACACCGCACCAAGGGCATTCGATCAGCTGCATCAGATCACAATCCTCAGTGCGCCACAGCGGCGGCGCCGTGCTCGTCGACCAGCGCGCCGCTGGTGAACCGGTCGATGGTGAAGGGGGCGTTGAGCGGATGCGGCGTGCCCTGCGCGACGGTGTGCGCGAAACACCAGCCGACGCCGGGCGTGGCCTTGAACCCGCCGGTGCCCCAGCCGCAGTTCACGTACAGGTCCTCGATCGGAGTCAGTCCGACGATCGGCGAGGCGTCCGGTGTCACGTCCACGATCCCGGCCCAGGTGCGCAACAGATGCGCCCGCGCGAAGACCGGGAACAGTTCGAGCGCGGCGGCCATCTGGCGTTCGATGATGTGGAACGAGCCGCGCTGACCGTAGCCGTTGTAGCTGTCCACGCCCGCGCCCATCACCAGTTCGCCCTTGTGCGCCTGCGACACGTACACGTGCACTGCGTTCGACATGACGACCGTCGGATGCACCGGTTCGAGCAGTTCAGACACCAGCGCCTGCAGCGGATGGCTTTGCAGCGGCAGCCGCAGACCGACCATATCGGCGAGCACGGAGGTGTGCCCGGCCGCTGCCAACGCGACCTTTCCCGCCGCGATCGGACCGCGCGTCGTCTGCACGCCCACGACCCGGCCGCCGCGCACGTCGATGCCGGTGACCTCGCAGTTCTGGATCAGGTCGATCCCGTACGCGTCGGCGCGACGTGCGAATCCCCAGGCCACGTAGTCGTGCTTCGCGATCCCCGCGCGCGGCTGGTACGTGGCCCCCAGCACCGGATAGCGCACGTCCTGCGAGATGTTCACGATCGGGCAGACCTTCGCGACGTCTTCCGGTTCGAGCCACTCCGCGTCGACGCCATTGAGCTTGTTCGCGAACACCCGCCGCTTGCTGTCCCGCACATCCTGCAGAGTGTGGGCGAGGTTCAGCACGCCGCGCTGGCTGAACAGGATCGGATAGTCGAGGTCTTCTTCGAGGTGTTCCCACAGCTTGAGTGCGTGCTCGTAGATGCCCGCGCTCTCGTCCCACAGGTAGTTCGAGCGGATGATCGTGGTGTTGCGGGCCATGTTGCCGCCCGCGAGCCAGCCCTTCTCCAGCACCGCGACGTTCGTGATGCCGTGGTTCTTCGCCAGGTAGTACGCCGTGGCCAGGCCGTGCCCTCCCCCGCCGACGATGATCACGTCGTACGAGGGCTTCGGGTCGGGGTTGCGCCACAGGAAGTCCGGGTGCTCCGGCAGCGGCTCGTTCACACTGACACCTCGGCGTAGAGCGGGAACGCGTCGGCCAGCTTCGCCACTCGCGCCCGCAGTTCCTCGGCCGCCCCGCCTATCAGAGTCCTGGCGATGATGTCGGCGACCTCGTGGAACTCCGGGTCGCCGAAACCGCGCGTGGCCAGCGCCGGAGTCCCGATCCGCAGACCGGACGAGACCATCGGCGGACGCGGGTCGAAGGGCACTGCGTTGCGGTTGACCGTGATGCCGACGGAGTGCAGCCGGTCCTCGGCCTGCTTGCCGTCCAGCGCGCTGCGGCGCAGGTCCACGAGGATCAGGTGCACGTCCGTGCCGCCAGTCAGCACCGTGATACCGGCCTCGTTGACGTCGTCCGCGAGCAGCCGCCCGGCGAGGGTGCGCGCGCCACGCAGCGTGCGCTGCTGACGCTCCCTGAACTCCTCGGACGCGGCGACCTTGAACGCCACCGCCTTGGCCGCGATGACGTGCTCGAGCGGCCCGCCCTGCTGCCCGGGGAACACCGCCGAGTTGATCTTCTTCGCGAACTCAGCGCGGGACAGGATCACCCCGCCGCGCGGACCACCGAGAGTCTTGTGCGTCGTAGTCGTTACGACGTCGGCGTACGGAACCGGGGACGGATGCAGTCCGGCGGCCACCAGACCGGCGAAGTGCGCCATGTCGACCATCAGGTACGCGCCGACCTCGTCCGCGATGCGGCGGAACGCGGCGAAGTCCAACTGCCTCGGGTACGCGGACCAGCCCGCCACGATCATCTTCGGCCGGTGCTCCAGCGCAAGCCGGTGCACCTCGTCCATGTCGACTCGCATGTCTGATTCGCGCACGTGATACGGGACGACGTTGTACAGCTTGCCGGAGAAGTTCAGCCGCATCCCGTGCGTCAGATGGCCGCCGTGCGCCAGGTCGAGGCCGAGGATCGTGTCACCCGGCTGGAGCAGCGCGACCATCGCCGCCGCGTTCGCCTGCGCGCCCGAGTGCGGCTGCACGTTGGCGGCCTCGGCGTCGAACAGGGCTTTGACTCGGTCGATGGCCAACTGCTCGACGACGTCCACGTGCTCGCAGCCGCCGTAGTAGCGCCTGCCCGGGTAGCCCTCCGCGTACTTGTTCGTCAGCACGGAGCCCTGCGCCTGCATCACGGCCAGCGGCGCGAAGTTCTCGCTCGCGATCATCTCCAGCGTCGACTGCTGGCGGTGCAGTTCGGCGCCCACCGCCGCCGCGATCTCCGGGTCGAAGTCGGCCAGCGGTCGGGACAGGACGGTCTCCGAGCCCATGCGATCCCCTTGAAAGGCTAGACTGGAACAACTGATATATCAGTAGTACTTTGAGTGTGCGGGCCGGTCAAGAGGTCGACAGTGCGGAGGTGCGCGGATGTCCGTGACGACGGAGGGCCTGTCGCTGGCCGATCAGGCGTATCTGGACCTCCGCGACCGCCTGGTCACCCTGCGGATCCGCCCGGGCTCCCCCATCAACGACGACCAGATCGCCGCGCAGCTGCGGATCGGCCGCACCCCGGTGCGCGAGGCGCTCAAGCGGCTGGAGTCGGAGCGGCTAGTCGTCTCGTACCCGCGACGCGGCACGTTCGCGACCGAGGTGCAGATCACCGACCTCGGCCACCTGACCGAGGTGCGCCAGCGGCTCGAACCGCTGGCCGCCTCGTGCGCGGCGCGGCGTGCGGGGACGCAGCACAAGGTGGCGCTGACCGCGCTGCTCGACGAACTCGGCGCGGCCGACGCGACGGACGTGGGCCAGCTGATCCGGCTCGACCTGCGCCTGCACCGCGCCATCTACGCCGCGACGCAGAACCCGTACCTCGAGGACACACTCGTGCGCTACGACAACCTGGCCACCCGCATCTGGTGCCTGTTCCTCGACCGGCTGCCGAGCCTCGCTGGCCACGTCGGCGAGCACGGTCCGCTGGTACGGGCCGTGCTCGCCGGGGACGAGGACCACGCGGCGCTGCTGGCCACCGAGCACGTGGCCGGGTTCGAGACGGCGATCCGCGCGCTGCTGTGACCAGCTGTGGCTAGCGGCCCTCCAGCCCCTTCACGTTGTCGCCGAAGGTCCAGCCGAGCGAGCCGTCCCAGTTGATCGACCACGTCATCAGACCCTTGACCTGGCCGCTCACGCTGTTCCACGCCTGCGTCACCAGCGAGGGCGACATGTACCCGCCGCCGGCGCCCGACTGCGCGGGCAGGCCCGGCACCTGGTACGCGTACGGCACCTTGATCGTCGTGCCCTGGATCGTCAGGCCGTTGTTCAGGCACTGCGTCTGCACCTGGAAGCCCTGGACCGTGCCCGCCTGGTACGAGTCGCCGGAGCAGCCGTACATGCTGCCGTTGTAGTACTGCATGTTCAGCCACCACAGCCGGCCGTCGTCCATGTACTTCTTGATGATCGGCAGGTAGGAGCCCCAGATCGAGCCGTAGGTCACGCTGCCGCCGGTCACGTACGCGGTCTCCGGCGCCATGGTCAGGCCGAAGTTCGAGGGCATCTGGGCCAGGATGCCGTCGATGATCCGCTCGAGGTTGGCCTGCGACGTGGACAGCGTGTTGATGTTGCCGCTACCGGTCAGCCCGGTCTCGATGTCGATGTCGATGCCGTCGAAGTTGTACGCCTTGAGGATCGGCACGATCGTGGAGACGAACTTGTCGGCCACGGTGCTGGAGCTCAGGTCGATGCCCGCGGCCGCGCCGCCGATCGACATCAGGATCGTGGCGCCGGCCGCCTTCTCCGCGCAGTAGTCGGCCGGGGTGTCCACCTTCACGTTGGTGTCCATGCCGTCCTGCCACTCCGCGGTGCCGTCGGAGAGGATGACCGGGAACGCCGCGTTGATCACGTTATAGCCGTGCTGCAGAATCCGCGGGTCGTTGATCGGGATCCAGCCGAGGCCCGGGTGCACGCCGTTGGCCGCGCCGTCCCAGTTCTCCCAGTAGCCCTGGACGACCTTGCCGCTCGGCTTGGACTTGACCGCGCAGGTGGCGCCGCCGGTGCCGCCGGTCCCGGTGGCGGTCGGGGTCGGGGAGGCGGTCGGGGACGTGCTCGTGGTGGGCGTGGGGCTCGGCGAGGCGGTGGTGGGCGTCGGCGTGGGCGAGGACGACGTGCTGCCGCCGCCGGAACCGGCCGGGCCGGTCAGCGCCAGGTTGTCGGCGTAGTAGGTGCCCTGGCCGTACCAGCCGTGCGTGTAGACCGTGACAGAGGTCTGTGAGGCGCCGGTGGTGAAGGTGGTCGAGAGCTGGGTCCAGGACGCGGCGGCCGGGGTCCAATTGCTGGTGCCGCTGTTGACGCCGATGTAGACGTAGTTCCCCTCGAACTCGCCGGACAGCGTGTACGAGGTGTTCGGCTGCACGGAGACCGTCTGCGTGCACTGGGCGTCGTCCGAGCTCGACGCGGCGCCCGCGAGCGCGTGCGTGTCGCCGCTGTAGACCGGACTGGTGACGACCGAGGCCGTCCCCGCGTCGCAGGTCCAGCCGGTCAGGTCGCCCGTGGCGAAGCTCCCGTTCACCAGGATGTTCGTACTCGCCGCCTGGGCTGCCTGGGCGGCGAACAGCGCGCCGCCGGCGGCCAGGGCGGCGGCCGCCGCCGTGGCCAGCGCCGCGCGGGTGCGCTTGCTGGGCGCGTGGTTTCGCGTCATGGGTGCTGTGGGTCCCTTCACGGTGGCGGCCCCCGGTGCCCCATCGCGCCGCGGGTGCCGCACCATGGATGATTGGACTAGACCATTGGACCCGTCAAGCCCCCCGGCCTTAAGAGACCGTCAAGCCGAGCCGACTCGCCGACCCGGGCACTTCGTGGTCTCCTGATACGTGGCGGACCACGCCGGACACGCGAGCCGCGAGGAGACGGTCATGGCAACCGAGGGAATCGATCTGGCGACGCCGCCCAGCGGACCCGGCTGCGTGGAGTGCGAGGCGGCGCGGGGCTGGTGGGTGCACCTGCGCCGCTGCGCCGAGTGCGGGCACGTCGGATGCTGCGACAGTTCGCCGTCCCAGCACGCCACCCGGCACTTCGCCGACACCGGGCACCCGCTGATGCAGAGCTACGAGCCGGGCGAGGACTGGTTCTGGGACTACCGCTCCGGCGAGATGCTCGAAGGCCCGACGCTGGCGCCGCCGGCACACCACCCCGAGGCGCAGACCGCGCCCGGACCGGCCGACCGTCTCCCGCGCGACTGGCAGCAGCACATCCACTAGCCCACGGACGGACCTGCCTCGGCCGCCGCGAGCCGGGCGCGGAGTGCGCGGCGGAGCAGTTCGAGGCCGAGCGCGTGCGGGCCGAGTCCGTTCGCCAGTTCGCGCCGGAACCGCTCGTTGACCGCGACCGGGCGTCCGCAGAAGACGAGGTCGCCCGCGTCGCGCAGCATGTGCAGGTGGTAGGACAACTGGCCCATCAGGTCGCCGTGCACCTGCGCGAGATCCGGGTCCGGAGTGAAGCCTTCGAGCCGGTGATAGAGGCGGGAGTAGTCGCGCAGGCAGTGCCCGAGATCGACAGCGGCCTGATCCGGCACGCGTGACACGGTGCCGCAGACCCGGATCGCCGCGTCGGCCTCCGGACCGGCGTCGATGGCCTGCTCCGCGACGAACAACAGCAGCGCGACCTGCTCGACGTACGACGGCCCCTCGGCCGCCGACGCCGCGTATCGGTGCGATCTGGATTTCACCGTGACCACCCGCCGCTATGTCGCCCTTCTCCCCTCCTTCCAACTCACTGTAGCCGCCTATCCGAGCGCCTGATAGCCGCGGAGCACGGCCTGCTCGAGGCTCTCGCGCGGCAACGACCAGTCGCCTTCCGCGAGCGCGGCGTCGGCGGCGACTCCGGCCGCGTGCAGGCGCTCGATCTCGCTCGCCACGGCGCCGATCTCAGCCTGCTGACGCCGCACGAACCGCGCGTCGACCGGCTCGCCGTGCCCGGGGACGACGACGGTCGCCGCGCCGATGAGGGTGAGCGCGTTCTCGAGCGTGGCGGCCCATTCCAGCGGGAACGAGTCGGAGCCGTACGCCGGCGGCCCGGATTGCTCGACCAGGTCACCGGCCAGGATCAGGTCCGCGTCGGTCACGCGCAGCCACAGGTCGCCGTCCGTGTGGCCGCGGCCGAGGTGGAGCATTTCGAGGGCGCGGTCGCCGAGATCGATCACGGCGCGCTGCTCCACGAGTTCGGTGGGTACGGCGAGTTCGAATTCGGCCTCGTCGATCCTCCTCTCGGTCTCCTCCACCTCAGCGCGCATGGCCTCCGGCAGGCTCGCGTGACCCCAGATGAGCGCGGGCGGATTCAGCCGCGGAGCGACGAACTCCGCGTTGCCCCACACGTGATCGAAGTGCGCGTGCGTGTTGACCACCCAGCGGATCGGCAGCGCCGTGAGCGTGCGGACCCCGTCCTTGATCTCGCGCGCCTCCGCGAGCGAGCAGCGCGTGTCGACCACCGCGGCGCCGTCCGCGCCGACCACGGCGGTGACGGTCACGTCGCACGGATTGAAGCGTGCCTGGTAGACCCGATCGGCGACTTCGCGCCACATATTCCCCATGCGCTCGATCGTACCCAGGCTCTTGACAGAAGACCGTGCACCGACCACTCTTTGACAACGTTGTCATCCGATCTCTCCGCTCCAGATTGGACGTGCGGTTCATGACGCAGCAGGCGAATCAGCCCTTTCACGCGTCGCGGCGGACCCTCATCTCCGCCGGATCGACCCTGTTGGCGGGCTTCGCCCTGGACCTCGCCCTGCCGGGCACCGGCTTCGCGGCGGCGCCGGCGGCCTCCTCTTCGTCGGGGCACGCGGCGGCGCCCGGCGAGCTCGCCCGGTACCGCCCGATCGAGGTCTCCTCGACGGACTACGCGCCGACACCCGGATCCTTCGCGGTGGACGGCGTGACCTCGGCCGGGGTCCGGGGCACGGGATGGCGTGCGGCGACCGGCGATCCGCAGTGGATCTCCGTGGACCTGCAGACGGTGTGCCAGGTCACGGCCGTGCACCTGACCTTCGAGGCGGCCGCGGGCGATCCGGTCTTCGTCAAGCCGTCGTCGGGCAACTGGTCGGACGGCACCACCGGGCAGGAACTGCTCTCCAGCTACGCGGTGGCCTTCACGGTCGAGGTCTCGTCGGACAAGAAGTCGTGGACCAGCGTGTATCAGACCACGTCGGGTACCGGCGGCGCGGTCGCGATCAACCTCGCCGCGCCGGTCGCGGCGCGCTGGGTACGGATGACCTCCACGAAGCGCTCCGACGCGAATCCGGTCGGCCTCAACGGCTTCGAGGTGTACGGCACGGCGTCCGGCCATCGACCGTCCGCCACCGGATGGACCGACTGGGGGACGCACGACCAGCACGCGCCCGCCCTCAGCGTGGCCGCGGACGGCACCGTGCCGCTGGAGTCGGGTTGGGTGCTGACGCTCGACGACTGGGCCACCGGCGACGGGACCGCACTGTCCAAGCCGACCGTGGACACGAGCGCGTGGCTGCCCGCGACCGTCCCCGGCACCGTCCTCACCTCGCTCGTCGAGCAGGGGCACCTCCCCGACCCGGTCGCGGGCTTCAACAACCTGCGGATCCCGGAAGCGCTCTCACGGCATTCCTGGTGGTACAAGCGGGATTTCGCGCTGCCCAGCGGATTGAACGCGGGCCGTGGACGCCGGATCTGGCTGGAGTTCGACGGCGTCAACCACCACGCCGACGTGTACCTGAACGGCACGCAGGTCGGCAGCCTCACGTACCCCTTCGCGCGCGCCGCGATCGACGTGACGTCCCACCTGGCCTCCGGTTCCGCCACGCAGTCGGTCGCGGTGAAGATCACCCCGATGCCGATCCCGGGCAGCCCAGGCGACAAGGGCCCGGCCGGGCAGTCGTGGGTGGACGCGGGCGCACAGATGATGAACATGAACTCGCCGACGTACCTGTCCGTCTCAGGCTGGGACTGGATGCCCGCGGTCCGCGACCGGGCCAGCGGCATCTGGAACCACGTGCGGCTGCGCTCCACCGGCGACGCGGTGATCGGCGACCCTCGCGTCGACACGACGCTGCCCGCGCTCCCCGACACGTCCAGCGCCGCGCTGACCATCGTCGTCCCCGTGCGCAACGCGGCGTCCAGCGACCTCAGCGCGAGCGTGACAGCATCCTTCGACAACGTGCGGGTCGCGAAGACGGTGACCGTCCCGGCCGGTCAGAGCATTGACGTGACCTTCGCTCCGGCCGAGTTCCCGCAGCTCAACGTGCGTAACCCGAAGCTGTGGTGGCCCAACGGATACGGCGACCCGAACCTGCACGACCTGAGCCTGACGGTCACGGTCGGCGGCCAGCAGAGCGATCGGCGGACCACGCGCTTCGGCATCCGGCAGTTCGACTACGAATACAAGACGCCGCTCCCCTTCGTCGCGTCGCCCGACTCGTACACGCAGACGGTCGATCTCGGCGCGCAGCAGGCACGATACGTGCGCGTCAACTGCGAGACGCGCGCGACCGGCTGGGGCTTCTCGCTCTGGACGCTGTCGGTCCTCAACAGCGCGACGCCCGGCACCGACCTGGCCGTACACCAGCCGACGACCGCGTCCACCGAAGACCCCTCGAACCCGGCCAGCAACGCCACCGACGGCAACGCGAACACGCGCTGGTCCTCCGACTACGCCGACAACCAGTGGATCGAGGTCGATCTCGGCTCGTCGCAGAGCTTTGACCAGGTAGCGATCACGTGGGAGCAGGCGTACGCGCGCACGTACACGGTGCAGGTCTCGGCGGACGGCTCGACGTGGACCGACGCGAAGAGCGTGGACAACACGGCGATCCCGCTCCCCTTCAACAGCGGTGACGCGAGCCTCGACGTCGAGTCCTTCACCGCCGTCACCGGCCGCTACGTGCGCATCAACTGCGGCCTGCGCCAGACCAGTTGGGGCAATTCGCTCTGGACGCTGTCGGTCCTCAACAGCGCCACGCCCGGCACCGACCTGGCCGTACACCAGCCGACGACCGCGTCCACCGAAGACCCCTCGAACCCGGCCGTGAACGCGACCGACGGCAACAGCGGCACGCGGTGGTCCTCCGCGTACGACGACAACCAGTGGATCCAGGTCGACCTCGGCTCGTCGCAGACCTTCGACCAGACGGCGATCCTCTGGGAGCAGGCGTATCCGAAGACGTACGTGATCCAGGTGTCCGACGACTCCTCGACCTGGACGGACGTGAAATCGGTCGACCTCGCGCCCGAGTCGCTGAAGATCAGCGTCAACGGTGTCAGGGTGCTGTGCCGCGGCGGAAACTGGGGCTGGGACGAACTGCTGCGCCGGATGCCCGCCGAGCGGATGGACGCGGCCGTCCGGATGCACCGCGACATGAACTTCACCATGATCCGCAACTGGGTCGCCTCCAGCAACCGCGAGGAGTTCTTCGAAGCCTGCGACGAGTTCGGGCTGCTGGTGTGGAACGACTTCCCGAACGCCTGGGGCATGGACCCGCCGGACCACGACGCGTACAACACGCTCGCCGCCGACACCGTGCTGCGCTACCGCATCCACCCGAGCGTGGTCGTCTGGTGCGGCGCGAACGAGGGCAACCCGCCGGCGGCGATCGACGAGGGCATGCGCTCCGCCGTCGTGAACGGCGCGCCCGGAACCCTGTACCAGAGCAACTCGGCGGGCGGGAACATCACCGGCGGCGGACCGTACTACTGGGTCGAACCGGCCAGCTACTTCGACCCGACCACGTACGGCAGCCGCAGCTTCGGCTTCCACACCGAGATCGGCATGCCGGTCGTCTCCACGGCGCTGAGCCTGCGGAACATGGCCGGCGACCAGCCCGCGTGGCCCATCGGCGGGCCCTGGTACTACCACGACTGGAGCCAGTACGGGAACCAGGCGCCGCTGGAATACGTGGCCGCCATCGAGGCCCGCCTGCAGACCTCGAACACCATCGACGACTTCGCCCGCAAGGCCCAGTTCGTCAACTTCGAGAACGCGCGCGCCATGTTCGAGGCCTGGAACGCCAACCTGTGGAACGACGCCAGCGGCCTGATGCTCTGGATGTCGCACCCGGCGTGGCACAGCACCGTCTGGCAGACGTACGACTACGACTTCGACGTCAACGGCATGTACTACGGCGCCCGCACCGCCTGCGAGCCCCTCCACGTGCAGGCCGACCCCGTGAACTGGCAGGTCATCGCGCTCAACCACACCTCGACCGCACTATCGGGCGCAACGGTGACGGCCCACCTGTACGACCTCACCGGCAAGCAGTTGGCCGCTCCCCAGACCACAGCGCTGAACGTCGCCGCGGCCGACAGCAGCAAGGCCTTCACGGTCCCGTTCGGCGACGCACTGCCCGACCTGCACCTGCTCCGCCTCACGCTCCAGGACTCCGCAGGCCACACCCTGTCGCAGAACACGTACTGGCGCTACCGCACCACCGCCGCGATGCAGGCCCTCAACACCGCCCCGCACACACGACTGACCGCCACACTCGGCCACGTCACCAGCACCCCCGACGGCCGCCGCCAAGCCACCGCGACCGTGCGCAACCAGGGCTCGGCCGTGGCCGCCATGGTCCGCCTGTCCCTCCTGAACACCGCCGACGGCAGCCGCATCCTGCCGACAATCTACGAAGAGAACTACCTCTGGCTCCTCCCCGGCGAATCCCGCACGCTCACCATCGCATTCCCCGCGGGCGACCCGGAGCTGCAGGTAGAGGCTTACAACGCCCCGTCGATCACGGCGCGCTCCTAGGTCCAGCGGACGTCGCCCTCGTCCCGGGTGCACACATCCGGGACGAGGGCGACGTCATGAAGTCGGGTCGATCAGTGGAAGCGGTCGTTCGCACCGTTCTCGCACTTGTACCCCGCGTCGCAGTTGTTCTTGCACGTGGTCGTCCACGTCGGGCCGCGGCCGTTGCAGTTGGGGCAGCGCACCCACTTCGTCTGCTTCTTGCACTTGCTGCTGGAGCAGAACATCCTCTTGTCGCCGTTGTACATGCGCTAGCCTTCCCTTCGCTCGTCCATGAATTCGAGCAGCGACTTGGTCTTGGGGGCGGCCAGGATCGTCCCTTCGCCACCTTCGAGCAGAATGCGGCGGACGCGGAGGTGCAGGTCGTCGATGTACGGAGCGACGTCGCGGTCCCAGGCGACGAGGTCGTCGAGAATCCGCTGGTTGGACTCCGGCGTACCGATGCGCGGCAGGATGTGCGCCTTCCGGAACGCCTCGGACTGCGCCTTGCTCCGGGACGAGATGAACTCCCACGACTTGATCAGGAACAGTTCGCCGATCTGACGGCAGAGCCCGCCGATGTTCTCCGACGTGGCCGGGAAGCCCGCCTCCGTCAGGATCTCGATGTAGTAGCTGCGCGGCACCTGCGGCGCCTGTGTCACACGCACTGGCGCCGCCTGCTTCTTAGTACCGAACAAACCCATTGCTCGCCGCCCTTCACGTCCGTTCCGCCGCTGTCTTCACCCTCTGACGGACGGACTGCGCGAGCGGAACGACTAGCCTGCGCGCCAGGGGGTGATGACGTCGCGGCCGAATCGGGCCATCTCCTCGTGCTGCGGGGAGAACTGGAGCAGCAAGAGGTCGACGCCGGCTTGTTCGTAGGCGCGGATGCGGTCGGTGATCTGTTCGGGGGTGCCGACGAAGCCGGCGCGTAGGCCTCGGTTGGAGACGCTGTACTCCTCGAGGGAGATGTGCGATTCGAGCTGGGAGCCCTCGATGAAGTCGCGGTATGAGGCGTAGGCCTCGGGGGACGAGCGGACGTCGAGGATGCGGGCGAGTTCGGCCTGGGCCTCTTCCTCGGTGTCGCGGCAGATGACGTAGCCGGCCATACCGAAGGTGAAGGGCGGGCGGCCGGTGCTCTGTCTCAGTTCGCGCATTTGGGCGATCTTGGCGGCGATGACGTCGGGCGGGTCGCCGTGCATGACGTAGGCGTCGCCGTGTTCGGAGATGACGTCCTTGGCGCGGGGGGACTCGCCTCCCATGTAGACCGTGGGTACGCGCGAGGGCTTGGGTTCGAGCTCGGTGCCCACCAACTGGTAGAGCCGCCCGTCGTGGGTCACGGTCTGTTCGCGCAGCAGCCGCGCGAGCAGGCCCAGCCACTCCTCGGTGCGGGCGTAGCGGGCGTCGTGCACGTCGAAGGGGGCGCCGTACTGGGCGGCCTCGTCGCGCCACCAGGACGAGACGACGTTGAGCGAGATCCGGCCGGGCGCGATGGTGTCGAGGGTCGAGATCGCCTTGGCGGTGGCGGCGGGCGGATGGTAGTTCGGGCGGACCGCGAGCATCAGTTCGAGGCGCTTGGTGACGGCGGCGACCGCGGGGGCGAGCGTCCAGCAGTCGAGGGACGGGGCGCGATGGCCCTTGATGTCGTTGAGGTTCAGCTCGGCGATCAGCGTGAGGTCGAAGCCGTGCCGTTCGCTGTCCACGACCAGGTCGCGGATGTACGGCCAGTCCACGCTCATGCCCTCGTCGGGCACGTTGCGCAGCCAGCCGCCGAAGATCGGCATCCAGTAACCGAAGCGCATCAGCGGCCTGCCTCGTCCGCGAGGATCCGCGCCAGGTACGCGGCGATGGAACCGGGGCCGGAGCGCGGCGCCACGGCCTCGATCGCCGGGTTGTAGTTCGTGTTCGTATTCACGTCGTACGTCACCGTCCGTCCGTCGGCAGTCTCGATGAACTCGAAGCCCGCGATCTCGATGTCGTTGCGACGCGCGAAGTCGAGGTACTGCGCGACGAGCGGGTGGCCGTCGAAGTCGGGGCGCAGCGCGAACAGCTCGCCTCCGGGGACGGCGCACGCGTCGGCCGGGCAGAGTTCGAAGCCGCCGCGGGCCGTGTCGGCGGTGAGTGCGTACACGAACTCGCCGCCGACGATCTCGACGCGGGTGATGAAGGGCTGCGCGGCCTGGACGTACTCCTGGACCAGGGTGACGCCGTCCACGGGCGGGGTGTGGTCCGGCGAATCGAGGTACGTGGAGAGTTCCTCCACCGACTCGAAGCGCCGGACGCCGAGGCCCTTGCCGCCCTGGTTGGGCTTGACGATGAACGGTGCGGCGAACTTCCCCGCGACGTCCGCGATCTGCTCGGGCCCGACGACCGCGACCGTGCGCGGGACGTCGATTCCGGCGGCGCGCAACGCGGCGAGCTGCTGGACCTTGCTCATCTCCAGTTCCAGCACGCCGCGTCCGTTGACCACGCGCCGTCCCCGGGATTCGAGCCAGGACAGCACCGCCCGCGCGTGGTCCTTGGCGTACGGATGGCCGCGCGTGTGCGCCGACGCGCTCATCCGGGACCAGAAGACCCCGCGCGGCGGTTCGGAATCGAGGTCGAGCGGGCCCGCGCCGAGCAGCCAGGGCTCGTGTTCGACCCCTGCTTCGTCGAAGGCGGCGGCGATCGGCGGGTACCACTCGGGATTCTCGTGCAGCACGAAGACCTTCATGATCTCAGCGTCTCACGCGGTCTCGGCGAACGGGAGCACCGCTTCGAGCTGCGTGAGCGGTTCGGGGCCGAGCACGCGCAGGACGACCGTCCCGGCACCGGCCCGCGCCAGCTCGCCGATCTGTTCGGCGGCCTCGCGCGCCGGGCCCGAGATCGTGAAGATCTGGTCCTGCGGTCGGCCGAGCCAGCCGGCGTGGCCCTCGATGCTGGGGCGCAGCGCGGTGGCCACGTGCTCGGCGTCGTCGCCGATCGAGCAGAACGCGAAGACGATGAGGCTGTGGTCGTCCTTCGCGCCGCCCTTGCGGATCAGTTCCCTGGCGTGTTCGAGGTCCCGCGGGCCGTGGCCCTCGGTGATCACCGTGCCGTCGGCGACGCGGCCGGACAGTTCGAGGGAGCGGGCGCGGACCACGCCCGCGACGACGGGCGGCGGATCGGCGGGCGGGTGCACGAGCTCGAGTCCGTCGATCTGCACCTCGCGGCCCGACACCTCGACGCGCTCGCCGTGCAGGAGCGCGCGGACCGAGGTGATGGTCTCCTCCAGGAGCGCGAGCGGCGAGCGCGGCGCGGCGCCGACCGAGGCCATCCACTCGGGCACGCCGTGCCCGATCCCCGCCACCAGACGGCCCGGGTGGACGCGGGCGAGCGTGGCCAGCTCCATGGCGAGCAGCGCGGGGCTGCGCAGCGGCGCGGGGGCGATGCCGATGCCGACCCGCAGCCGCTCCGTCGCCGCCAGCGCCGCCGCGGCCGCCGAGATCCCGCCGTTCCAGCCGAGGTCCTCGACCACCCACAGGTCGTCCAGCCCCAGCTCCTCGACTCGCCGCGCGAAGGCGGGCAGGCCCTCCGGCGGCCAGTCGCGGTCGAACATCACACCGATCCGAGCTCTCGTCATGGGACGTAACGTATGCCCGCGACGACCCGGCGATCAACGAACCGCCGGCGAAACGCCTGACCGCGGGTCAGACCTGGTTCAGGTCCGCCTGCAGCGTGGCCACGTCGATCCCGTTGACCCGTCCGGCGCGGGAGAACTCCGCGGACAGGATCGCCCAGGCCTCGTCGCCGTACGTGGACCACCAGTCCCAGGCCATCGGCTGCACGGCGCCCCAGGTGATCGCGTACAGGTACTGGTCGTCGTAGCCGAGCAGCGGCACGGCGTGCCCGCCCTCGATCGGCTGCTGCTGCCAGCCCGGGTCCAGCGTCCACGGGTGCCCGGCGCGGAACTGGTCCTGCGCGTTGGCCGGGACCTGGATGCCCACGTAGACGCCGCCGAAGAAGGCGATGGCCTGCTTGAGCAGGTCCAGGCTGTGCACGTTGACGGGTGCGTAGCCGACGATCCTGTGCCGCCACAGGCCGGCGGCCATCCAGTGCTTGAGCACCTGCGACTCGACCAGGCCGGAGTCCTGCCCGCCGCTCAGCTTCAGGTACTGCGCGACGACCTGGTCCTCGCTGGGCACCGGCAGCGGCTCGCCGGTCTCCGCGTTCCAGGACTGGATCAGGTGGGCGGCCGCGGCCATCGTGCAGTCGCCGTACTTGTCGTTGCCGTCCATCGGCCAGGTCGAGACGTTCTTCGACCAGTCGACGGTCGGCGGCGCCTGCGGCAGCGGGTCCGCGGCGTAGGCCGGCATCTCCTTGAGGCCGACCGGGAACTGGGGCGCGAGCTTGCCCATCTTGCCGGGGGTGCGGTCCACGGGTTCCTCCGATCGAACGGAAAAAGCGGGGAGAGGCCAACGAATGGTGGCATTCCGATTGTGACCCCCGCGCGCCCGCCGCGTCACCGAACGTGACCATCTCGCAACTGATCGCGCTCCGTCCTCATACCCAGTGGGGTATCCTGAGATCCGCGGACGACGCAGGAGGCGTGATGGAGATCGGCAGCTCGCCGCCGTGTCCCGGGCGCTGGACCGGGCGCTGGACCAGGCCGGGTACAAGGTGATCGCGAGCGGGCTGCAGCAGTGCCTGGAGTCGGACGATCCGGAGCAGCGCGCGGCGAACGTGGCGCGGATGGAGAAGCTTTTCCTGTCGTTGGCCTGAGCGACTGATTCGCGCCTTGACCCGCTGTGGGCGCTCGGGGATTCTGGAAGGCTGCCCGGCCGGAGGCTGTCCGGTGGGCGGTGCGCCACGTCATGCCCCTGACTAACCCACGTTAGGTCTACGACATGTCTGCATACTCATCCCCCCGATCGCGCGCCACCGGCGTGGCGGCGGCGGTCACCGCCGCGACCGTCGCCGCCGCCCTCGGCCTGTACGCCGTCACGAACGCGACGCACGCGCACGCGGCCACGACCGCGAAGCACCGCGTGCTGTTCGACGACGCGCACGCCGAGACCGCCGGCAACGCGGACTGGATCATCAGCACCGCGATGCCCGACCCGACCGTGCAGAACGCGAACCCGTCCGTCGAGACCGACTGGACGGGCGCCATCTCCTCCTGGGGCGTCGCGCTGCAGAAGACCGGCGACTACTCCCTGGAGACCAACACCAAGGCGATCACGTACGGAGACGGCTCGAACCCGCAGGACCTGTCGAACTTCGACGAGCTCGTGCTGCCGGAGCCGAACACGCTGCTCACCGCCGCCGAGAAGACCGCCGTCATGAAGTTCGTGCAGAACGGCGGCGGGCTCTTCCTGGTCGTCGACCACACCGGCAGCGACCGGAACAACGACGGCTACGACTCCCCCGCCATCGCCAACGACCTGATGACGAACAACACCGTGGACAGCAGCGACCCGTTCGGGCTGTCCGTGGACCTGCTGAACATCGCCAGCGGCTTCCCGAAGGCGATCAGCGACTCGTCCAACCCGGTGATCAACGGCCCGTTCGGCACCGTGACCGCGGGCGCGCTCTACAACGGCACCACGATGACGCTGCACACCGCCGACAACGCCAATGCCAAGGGTCTGCTGTACGTCTCGGGCGCCACCTCCGGCGGGAGCACCGGCGCCTTCTTCGCCACGAGCACGTTCGGCAGCGGCCGGGTGGCGATCTGGGGCGACAGCTCCGACATCGACGACGGCACCGGGGAGAGCGGCAACACCCTGTACGACGGCTGGAACGACCCGAACGCCACCGACGCGGCGCTGGCACTGAACGCCACCGCGTGGCTGGCGGGCGGCACCACCTCCACCGGTTCGCCCACCCCGACCCCGACGTCCACGACGCCGACCGCCACGGCCTCCCCCACGCCCACCGGCGGCGGCACCGGCTCCTGCACCGCGTCCCAGCTGCTCGGCAACCCCGGGTTCGAGACCGGCTCGGCCTCGCCGTGGACCGCGAGTTCGGGCGTGGTCAGCAACAGTTCGAAGGAGCCGCCGCGCTCCGGCAGCTATGACGCCTGGCTCGACGGCTACGGCACCGCGCACACGGACACGCTGTCCCAGTCCGTGACCCTGCCGACCGGCTGCTCCACCGAGTCGTTCGGGTTCTACCTGCACGTCGACACCGCCGAGACCAGTACCTCGACCGCCTACGACAAGCTGACGGTCCAGGTCCTGAACAGTTCGGGCACGGTTCTCAGCACCCTGGGCACCTTCTCGAACCTCAACGCGGCGAGCGGCTACGTCCAGCACAGCTTCAGCCTCGCCGCGTACGCGGGGCAGACGGTGACGCTGAAGTTCACCGGGACGGAGGGTTCGCAGCTGCAGACCTCGTTCGTCCTCGACGACACGTCGGTGAACGTGTCCTGATCCACTCCGGCGCGGCGGCCGCGTGCCGCCGCGCCGGTCCGTGGTCAGACCAGCCGGGTGACCGCCGCGTGCAGCTGCTCGACGTGGTTCTCGCTCTCGGGCTTCATCAGGACGCTGCGGAGGATTCGGGCGCCGTCGCCGTCGCAGTCGATCTTGGGGTGGCGGTGGGCGAAGGCGTCCGCGGAGGCGCGCAGAGTGCTGAGGAAGACGGGCTCCGGCGCGGCCATCCCCTCGGCCAGGATCCGCGCGGAGGCTTCGTCGATGGCTGACAGGGCGGCGGGCTCGACGGCGGGGAAGTACGTGACGATGTCGAGCTCAGGCTGCTGATAGAGCGTGAGCGCGTCGGTGGAGTCGATGAGGTCGGCCCACGCACGGGCCGCGCGGCGACCGGCGGCCAGCACGCGGCCGAGACCGTCCGGTGTGGGCGGCAGCAGCCGGAAGGTGAGCCAGAGCGCGGCGGCCGAGGCTCCGGCGCGCGAGCATTCGAGGCTGATCTCGCCGAGGTGCAGCTCGGTGGAGGTGAAGTACGTGTACGGCGAATCGTGCACGTAGAAGCGGCCGACTTCGGGGTCGCGGAAGATCACAGCGCCGCATCCGTATGGCTGGAGTCCGTGCTTGTGCGGGTCGATCACGACCGAGTCGCACTCCGCGATCGCACGCCACGGCTCGGGGGCGAGATCGTCTCCTGCCAGCAGGCTGAAGAAGCCCCCGTACGCAGCGTCGATGTGGACCCGCACTCCGTACTGGCGACAAAGCGGCAGCGCGAGGTGCACCGGATCGATCGCGCCAAGGCCGGTGGTTCCCGTGGTGAGCACGACCGTGCCGACGCGGCCGGTACGCAGCACCGTCTCCAGCGCCTCGAGGTCGATGCGTCCGGCGCCGTCGGCGGGTATGGAGTGCCCCTCCACGCCGAGCACTCCGCACATCCGGCCGTGCGTGTAGTGCGCCTCCGCGCTGTAGGCGACGCCGAGGCCCGGGTGGATCTCGCGGGCCACGTACAGCGCCTCGAGGTTGGCGATCGTGCCGCTGGTCGTCAGATGGCCGAGGTGGGTGCCGAACCCGAACATCGCGGCGAGCCGGGCGACGGCCTCGCGCTCCATCGCGGCGGTCGCGGGGCCGCCGTCGAGCGCGTGGTTGTTGGGGTTGACCAGCATCGCGGTGAGGTAGCCGACGACGGCGGCCGGGTGCGGCGGCTTGAGCATCTGGCCCGCGTAGCTCGGATGGAAGAACGGGTAGTTGTCGCGCAGCCGCTCCGCGAACTCGGCGAAGGCGGGGGCGAACACGTCGTCGGGCACGTCGAGCGCGGGATGCGTCTGAAAGGGGCCGAAGCCGTCGGACCACTCCCGGATCGCCCGGTTCGCTTCGCCCAGCCACCGCTCAAGATTCATGACTTCCACTGTGCCGCAGGTATAGGCCAGTGGACAGATGCTGACGTTCGTCGGGTGAGGCCCGGTATTGCTAGGGTGCTCCGCTATGGAGGGTGTGGGGCTCGGTACTGCCGGTGAAGACACGTGGTCGGCGTTCAACGCGTACTTCGCCGACCAGCAGCGCGAAATCGGCATGCTCGCGTATCGCCTGTGCGGTGCGGCGGACGTGGCCGAGGAGGTCGCCGCGGACGCGTTCGCCGAGGCGTGGCGGCGGTGGGACGAGCTGACCGGCGACGCGGCGCGGCCGTCCGCGGCGGCGATGGGCGCGATCGTGGAGCGCCTCGTGCAGCGGCGGGTGCACCGGGCCGGACGCACGCCGACGCCGCGGGCCGCCGGGGAACCGGACATGGCGCGGGTCCGGGCGCTGCTGTTCGAACGCATATCCCTGATACCGCCGCAGGACGCGCCGACCGTGACGATTCCGCGCATCGTGGAGCCGATCGCGGGCGACGAGCCCGAGCCGGCCGGGCGCCGGTTCCCGCGGCCGCTGCTGATCGGCGGCTTGATCGCCACCGGCGCCGTCGTGGTGATCGGCGCGATCGCGACGGCCGCGTCGAACAGCGGCAGTCCGGCCGACACGAACGCCCCGCTCTCGCTCGCGGCGAGCGGCACGATGGGCGCGGTGGCCTCCGCGGCGCCCGGTTCCGTGAACACCAGCGCCAGCCCGTCCCCCTCGGCGTCGGCCAGCCCGAGCCACTCCCCCAGCGCCTCGCCGACGCCGACCGCCAGCACGCCGAGCGCCTCGCCCTCGACCACCGCGCCCGCGCAGAGCGCCTCGGCGACCGGCAGCACGTCGGCCCCGGACGCGCTCACGGTCGCGGCGGCGGTGAACGGCGGCAGCAACAGCTCGTGGACCCAGCTCGACGTCACGACCTCCGTCCAGCAGAATCTCAGCGCGCTGACGATCACCATCAACGTCGCGTACTG
Organism: Actinospica sp.; assembly: GCA_035493475.1. Lineage (GTDB taxonomy): Bacteria > Actinomycetota > Actinomycetes > Streptomycetales > Catenulisporaceae > Actinospica. Next base: position 52,343 of record DATJIF010000155.1, on the reverse strand, counting down.
CAGCCAGCTCAACGCGGCCGGGGCCTGGGACTCCGGCGCGGGCGGCCAGTTCGACGAGACGACCACCCAGAACGGCGACGGTTCGATCACGTACGTGTTCGCACTCACGTCCGGCGACGAGGTGACGCCCGGCGACATCTCCTTCGCCGCCCAGTTCAGCCACTCCCGGCACGGCTGGAGCGCGTCCGCCGACTCGTACTCCGTCTCGGCCGAGGCCGCCGGGGGCGGCACGGAGACGTTCAGCGGGTCGTTCTAGGCTGCGCGCTGGAAGTGCCAGACGATGTTCACCGGCGTGCGCCACGCGGCCGCGGCCGCCCCGGGGATCATCGCGGCGAGGCTCCACGGCCAGTCGGACCAGGGCCCGGGATCGGTCGCCGGCTCCGACGCGGCCATGGCCCCGGAGGGCGGCTCCTCGCAGCGCCGGACCTGGAGTCCCGCCGCGAGCGCCGCGCGCAGGTAGTCGCCCGGCTGGTGCAGGTACGTCTCGGCGAGGCCGGGTTCGCCGTTCGGGCCGAGGCACCTGACGACGGATCCGCGGAACACCTGCTCGACGTGCATGTCCGAGATCACCAGGTCGCCGCCGGGACGCAGTACCCTGGCGAACTCGGCCATCACGGGCCTGAGGTCCGGCACGTGGCACAGCGCGAGCGTGGTGACGGCGACATCGACCGATTCGTCCGCCAGCGGCAGGCCTTCCAAAGCCCCGTCCCGGAATTCCGCCTCGGGCACGCGCTTGCGGGCCAGCTCCAGCATCTCCGGCGCGCTGTCCACGCCGACGACCTGGTGGCCGAGCCCGTGCAGGTACGCGGCGACGCGGCCGGTGCCGCACGCGGCGTCCAGGGCGGTTCCGGCGGGCCGGGTGTCCAGGACCTCGCGGATCACGCGCTCGGCCGCGCCGAACATGCCGCCGCCGAACTCCTCCTCGTAGCCCAGCTGCGCGTCGTATCCGGCGGCCCATTGGCGGTATCCGTCCTGCGTGCCGCCGCGCAGCACGTGGACGCCGGGCCTGGTCAGCGCCTCGTCGTCGAGGAGCCTGCGCACCTCGGCGAGCCGCGCGTGCACGAACTCCTCGTCGAAGCCGCCGGCCCACGCGTGCAGCAGCGCGATGCCTTCGAGACCGAGCAGGAACGCGAGCGGATGCTGGTAGATCGTGCCGGGCCGAGGCGTCATGGCTGCGAGGATAGGCGCGTGACGAATCCGACTGCCACGCCTTTTCCGCGCACCGAACTGGCCGGTCTGGCGCGGTGGGCCGAGACGCGGCTGCCCCGGCTGATCGACGACGTGTGCACCGCGACCGTCAAGCGCATCCCGTTCTACCGGGACGAACAGGTGGTGCCGGCCGAGGAGCTGCGCGGCTCGATCGAGCGCAACCTGCGGGTCTTCGTGGCCGCGATCGGGGATCCGGAGACGCCGCTCGACCTGGCGGCGGCCGAGGCCACCGGACGGCGCCGGGCCCGGCAGGGCGCGCCGCTGCCCGAGGTGCTGCAGTGCTACCGGATCTGCTTCACCACGCTCTGGGACGCCCTGGCCGAACACGTCGCCGGTCCCGCCGAGACCGAGGCGCTGCTCACCGCGACGGGCATGATCCTGCGGCTGACGGATCAGCACGCGCTCGCGCTCACCGAGGCCTACCGCGCCGCGACCGCCGAACTGCTGCTCGCCCAGCAGCAGCGCCGCTCCGCGCTCGTGGAGGCGCTGCTGACCGGCCACCTCGCCGCCGAGGCCGGGCCGTGGGAGGCGGCCACGCTGCTGGGGCTGCCGTCGGACGGGCATCTCGTGGTCGTCGCCGCGGACACCCGCGGGCTCGCCGAGGCCAGCCTGCCGGACGTGGAGAACGTGCTCGCGGCGCACGGCATGGTCTCCGGCTGGCGGCTGACACCGGTTCACCAGCTCGGCGTCGTCTCGCTCCAGCCGGACCAACTCGACACGCTGCTCACCGTGCTCGGCGGGATCGCGCGGGCCCGGGCCGGGGTCAGCCCGCCGTACCGCGCGCTGGCCGAGACGCCGCGGGCGCTGCACCTGGCGCGGACCGCGCTGGGCACGCTGCCGCCGGGCACGTCCGAGGTGCGGATGTTCGACGCCAGCCCGCTGGCCGCGCTCATGGTCAGCGAGCCCGCGGAGGGCCACCGCTTCGCCGACGAGGTGCTGGGCGCGGTGCTCGGGCTGCCGGCCGACGACCGGACCATGCTGATCGACACGCTCACCGCGTACCTCGACCACGAGGGTTCGGCCGAGCGCGCGGCGGAGGCGCTCTACTGCCACCCCAACACGGTCCGCTACCGGCTGCGGCGGCTGCAGGATCTGACCGGCCGTTCGCTCGCCACCCCGTACGGCGTCGCGGAACTGGCGGCGGCCGCGTACGCGCTGCGGCTCATGCGGTCCCGGCCCTGACAAGAAGTCTTGTGCGGGCGGACAATCCTGCCGCCGGGTCTGGTCCGGGCCGCGCGCGCTCTGGCAGGATCGGCGCCATGCAGATGACTGACTCGCCGCTGGCCCACGCCGGACGGCAGTACTTCAGCGAAGCCGACGCCGAGACCTGGATCGGCCTGCTGCGTCCGGCCTTCCACCTGCGCGCCGCGAACCCGGGCGAGCAGATCGTGGGCTACCTCGGCGGCGAGCCCGAACTGCCCGCCGACGTCGCGTGGCCGACGTGGGAGGGGCACGGTCCGCTCTCGTTCGTCGCCGCGATCGACTGCGCGCTGGTGCCGGGCGACGCGCTCGACATCCCGTTCCCGGACTCCGGCACGCTGCTGTTCTTCTACGACGACGGCCTCGGCGAGAACACGGTCGCGTACAACGACCCGGACAGCGTCATCAACGGCACCCGTGTGCTGCACATCCCGGCGGGCACCGAGACCGGCGTGCGCAGCGCCCCCGAGGACGTGGACCCGTTCCCGCGCCTCGACCTCGGCGGCGAGCTGATCGCCACCATCCCGGACAACGAGAACGCCGCGCTCATCGCCGCGTACGGCGACCCGGACGACCCGGTGGACTACTGCGACTACCCGACCACCGACCCGGACGGCCAGGGCTTCTGGGACGCGCTGACCGCGTTCCGCCGCGACCACTCCCCGCACCACCGGGTCGGCGGCTACGCGCTGCCGGTCCAGGGGTCGGTGGAGCCGGAGGGCGCGACCGTCTTCCACCCCGGCGACGACGAGCAGGACGTGGCCGCGCGCAAGCTGCTCGCCTCCCGGCTCGTGCTGCTCATCCAGATCGACACCGACGCGCGCACCCAGATGGGCTGGGGCGACGAGGGCCGGCTGTACTGGCTGATCAGCCGCGAGGACCTGGCCGCCGGACGGTTCGAGCGGACCACGTTCACCTGGCAGTGCCAGTAGGGCCTACGCGCGGGCGGCTCAGTACTCGCCCTTGACCACGAAGAACGAGCCGCGGATCTCGCCCGCGAGCTTCGAGCGCTGGCGGGCGAACTTGAACCGTTCCGCCAGCTCCTCGGGCACGTCCATGCCCTGCGAGAGCTTGAAGCCCACGGCGCGCTTGCCGCCGTCCGCGACGGTGTACATCACGTTGATCGACAGGCCGGACTCGTAGAACACGTACGCCATCCGAATGCCGTCCACCTCGAAGGACGTGACCTCGAGCGGACGCGATCCGATGACGATGTCCCGCTCCTCGGCCAGCACGCGGCTGATCCATCCGAGGGTCTCCGGGTCCTCGTCCGCGGGCGTGACGGTGAAGACGTGGCCGTACTTGTTCCGGAAGTAGCGCGCCTCGTTCGCGCGCAGACCGGCGAGCGCGTCCGCGACCGGCGAGGACTCCAGGCCGGTGGTCGACACCTTCTCGAAGTCCACGGTGTACGGCATGGGTCCTCCTGGGGCAGTCGCGTGAAAGGGCGCCGGATCTCCCGACGCCCTTCACACTACGGTCCGGCGAACCGGGCCGCTTCTCGAATCCTGACCGGTGCGGCTAGCGCGCGCTGCCGGGGGTGAACGAGACGCCGCGCAGCACGTCGCCCGCGGCGGCGGTCTGCAGGGTGGTGTAGTGCTCGTTCGCGGGCAGGGTGGTGGCGGAGGCCTTGTCGGTGATGGTGACCAGCTTGTTCGGGTCGGCGCCGTAGTCGGAGACGCCGCCGATCGAGGTGGTCACGCCGTAGAGGGTGACGCTGCCGTCGCAGTTGACCTTGCCGGTGAAGTTGCGGATGCCGTCCACGGCCGGGGTCCACGGCGTGCCGGTGACGGAGTTGGTGCCGGCGGGCAGGCCCTTGACCGTGTACGGGACGCCGAGGCCGAGGCCCGCGTTCAGCGTGTAGTCGTAGGTCCAGGAGCCGTCGACCAGCGACCACTTCTGGATGCCCGCGAGGTTCTGGGCCGCGGCGGCGGTGTAGCCGCCGTCGCTGTAGGTGTCGGTGCCGTTGCCCGAGTCGGCGACGTACATCGTGGTGTCATCGGCGAACCAGATCGCGCCGATGTCGGCGGTGTTGCTCGCGGCGCCGGTGTCAGGGGTCTTGATCGACTTGGCGAGCGCGGTCGGGAAGCCGGACAGCACGCACATGTTGTCCGCGGGCTGGCCGGTCGCGGCGTCGTAGGTGTCGGCCGCGGTGGGTGCGGGCGCTCCGGCGACGGGGGTTCCGACGCCGTTCGGGCAGGCGGTGCCGGTGGTGTCCACGAAGTAGACGGTGTCGACGCCGTTGCTGCCGGAGCCCTTGGTGTAATACAGGACGTTGTCGTGCATGGTGACGCTGGCGAAGTTCGTGTCCTTGCCGAGCTTGTCCGCCTTGGTGTCGCCGGGCAGCTCGGTGGCGCTGAACCCGCCGACGGGGGTCGGCTGTCCGGGAGTCTGCGCCTGCTCCGGCACGCCGGCCGGGGTGACGAGCTGCGCGCCGGTGCCGTAGATCAGGCCGGGCACGGAGGTTCCGGTGCCGTTGTTGGAGTTCCCGGCGGTGTAGTACAGGCCGGTGGCGTCGTCGAGGATCGCGGCACGGCCGTTGTCGCCGCTGTACGCGTTGGTCTCGGTGATCTCGAACTTGCCGTTCCGGTCGAGCTCGGCGACGGCGCGGTAGACGGACTGGGCGTCCGGATTCGTCGGGTCGACGACGCCGGGGGTGTTGCCGTTGGAGGCGTCGAGCGTGTTCGCCGGGGTCACGTAGCCCATGAACGTGACGGCGTCGCCGCCGGTCGAGAGGTTCAGCGCGAGCTCGGACTTCGAGGAGAAGCTGCCCATCAGCAGGTCGTGGCCGCGGCTGTCCGCGCCCGGCGTGCCGGTCGGCACCGCGATCGAGTCGACCGGCCGGCCGGACTCGGTGACCTGGTCCAGGTAGATCGGCGCGGTGACGCCGAAGTTCTCGTCCACGGAGACGTTGTCCCACACGTGCGCGAAGGAACCGTCGGCGATCGCGACGGCGCCGGTCGGCAGCACCGTGACGCCGGGCGTGATCATGCCGGCGGTCCCGGTGTAGTGCACGCGGCTGACCAGCAGGTCGCCCGGGATCAGCGCGGTCTTCCCGCCCGCGGCCGCCTGCGCCGTGCCGCCGGTCGCGCCGACCACGCAGGCGCCGATCGCGAACGTGGCGGCCACCCCGAGCGCACCGCGCCGACTGAAACAGTCGAACATACGAGTTCTCCTTCTCGCGGACTGATCCCCAGGTCATGAGGAGCGCTCACGATCACAACATCCAACGATGAACGGAGGGAGAACCCCGACCGACTTCGATCACTGACTCGCGTGGCCGTCGATCCATTCCGCGACCGCGCGCGTGATGTCGTCCAGCACCGGAGTCTGGGTCTTGCGAACGGCGAAACCGTGGTCGCCGGCCGGAAGCGCGACCAGCCGGTGGCTCGGCGGGAGCTCCGGGAACTCGGCGGCCGTGCCGAAGGGGTCGGTCGCGCCCTGCACCACGAGCGTGGGCAGGCCGCTGTTCAGCAGCTCGTCAGCACGCGAACTCTCCGGCTTGCCCGGCGGGTGCAGCGGGAAGGCGAGGGCCAGCACGCCGCTCGCCCCGGTGTCCGCGCCGGTCCGGCAGGCGACGCGGGCCCCCGCGCTGCGTCCGCCGACGAACACGGGCACGTCGTCCGCCGCGTTCACGTGCCACCACTCCATGACCGCCCGCCACGCCACGTCCAGCGTCTTCGGCGCCGGACCGAGCCGTTTGCCCGCCACGCGCCACGGCTGCTCGACGAGCGCGACCTCGACGCCGCCCTTCGGCAGGTCGGCGGCCAGCACCTGCAGGTCCGGCGCCTCGATGCCGCCGCCCGCGCCGTGCCCGAGCATCAGGACCGCGCGGCACTTTCCGACGGCCGGGAAGCGGGTGACGCGGGCGTCGCCGAGCGGTGTCGGCACGAGTTCGTTCATGATCCCAGGTTATCCGCGCCTAGGGAGTGTTTGAGAAGTAGCGTCGGATCAGGCCGCGGTGTCTGACGCGTGCGCTCGCAAGGCGCAGGGGCGGGCGCATACTCGGTCGTCTGTAACCGTCCCTGCAACGCCGCGAGCGTGCGTGGCAGGCGCCGCGGACCCGACGATACTTCTCAAACACGACCTAGTCCCGGTAGCGCAGCAGCAGCATCGCCGCGTCGTCGGTCAGCCGGCCGCACACGTGGGTCTCGAGGTCGCGGCGCATCGCCTCCAGGGCCTTCTCCGGGTCCGGGTGGCACAGCAGGCCGACGCGTTCGGCGAGCGGATAGAACGTGCCGCTGCGATCGCGCGCCTCGGTGACCCCGTCCGTGTAGAGCAGCAGTTGGTCGCCCGGATGCAGCGAGATCGTATACGGGACCGGCCGGTCCGGGCCCAGCGCGGCCAGGCCGAGCGGCGGCGCGTACTGCGGCGGCTCGGCGAACTCGACCGTGCCGTCGGCGGCGAGCAGCAGCGGGGCCGGGTGCCCGTAGTTCAGCAGGGTGACGCAGTGCTCGTCATCGACCTCGACCAGCACGGCGGTGACGAACTTCTCCCCCTCCAACCGCCGGTCCAGCGCCCGCTCCAGCCGCTGCCCGACCTCGGCGAGCTTCGCCTCGTCCGGCGCGGCCTCCCGGAAGGCGCCGACGACCAGCGCCGCCGTCTCGACCGCCTCGAGACCCTTGCCCTGCACGTCGCCGATGATCACGCGGGTGGTCTGCCCGGCGGGTGCCACCTCGTACAGGTCGCCGCCGATCCGCGCCTCGGCGGCCGCCGAGGTGTACGAGACGGCGATGCGCATCGGGCCCGCGAGCGTCGGCACCGGGCGCAGCAGCACCCGCTGGGCGGTCTGCGCGACCGAGCGCACGTCGGACAGCTCGTGCTCGATCCGCCGCCGCACCGACCCGGCCAGCAGCGCGGCCCCGGTCGTCCCGGCGATCGCGAGCAGCGCCGCGACCTGCCGCGTCGTGCCCTCCGCGCCGGTGTAGACCGAGGAGAACATGCACAGCCCGAGGGCCGTCGCGCCGACCACGACCGCGCGCCGCGCCGAACCCGCCACCGAGGCGAACGCGGGGCCGAGCGAGTAGAGCGCGAGCAGTCCCATCCGCGAGTTGGTGGCCACGTTCGCCCCCGCGATCAGGAACATCACGGAGAACGGGAGCACGAGCAGCACTTTCGGCCGGGTGGGTCGCACCAGCCACGTCACCGGTATCCGTCCCAATCGTCACACCTCGACTCGGGGTTGCCTGCACCACAGAGACTAACGAAATACACTGCGAAACGGTTCGAAGGAAGCACCGCGGCTTCTTGATTGTTCAAGTAACCGTGAACGAGGATGCGCGCGAGACCGACGTCGTGGTGATCGGCGCCGGGCAGGCGGGCCTGTCCAGCGCCTATTTCCTGCGCCGCGCCGGGTTCGGGCCCGAGGACGGCTACGTGGTCCTGGACGGCGACCGGGCCCCCGGCGGCGCCTGGCAGCACCGCTGGCCGTCGCTGCGCATGGAGACCGTGAACGGCATCTTCGACCTGCCCGGGATGGCCTTCGAACCGCCGTCCCCGCAGGAACGCGCCTCGATCGCCGTGCCGAGGTACTTCGCGCGGTTCGAGGAGCGGCTCCAGCTCGCCGTGCACCGGCCGGTCTCGGTGCGGGCCGTGCGCTACGGGCCGGACGACCGGCTGCTGGTCGAGAGCGACGCCGGAACCTGGGCCGCGCGCGCCGTGATCAACGCGACCGGCACCTGGACCAGGCCGTTCTGGCCCTACTACCCCGGCCGCGAGACCTTCCAGGGCCGGCAGCTGCACGCCGCGAACTACCCCGGTCCGTGGCAGTTCGCCGGGAAGCGCATGGTCGTGGTCGGCGGCGGGATCACCGCGATCCAGCTGCTCACGGAGCTCGCGCAGGCCGGAGCCTCGACCACGTGGGTCACGCGGCGGCCGCCGGTGTTCCGCGACGAGCCGTTCACCCGCGAGTACGGCCGGGAGGTCGTCGCCATGGTCGAGCGCAGGGTCCGCGCCGGGCTCGTGCCGCAGAGCGTGGTCGGCGTCACCGGGCTGCCGGTCACCGGGGCCGTGCTGGAGGCGCAGCGCAACGGCGTGCTCGACCGGCTGCCGATGTTCGACCGGATCACGCCGGAGGGTGTGGCCTGGGACGACGGGCGGACCGTGGAGGCGGACGTGATCCTCTGGTGCACCGGCTGGCGCGCCGCCCTCGACCACCTCGCGCCGCTGCGGCTGCGTGCTCCCGGCGGCGGCATCACGATGGACGGCACCCGCGTCGCCCTCGAACCGCGCCTGCACCTGGTCGGCTACGGCCCGTCCGCGAGCACTGTCGGCGCCAACCGGGCCGGGCGCGAAGCCGTGCGCGAGATCCGCGAGCTGCTGTCGAAGAACGCTGTCGCGACGGGGGTTCGCCTGGCGTAAACCCTCCCTACATCTGCCCGTGTCACAGTGCAGACGCTTCGCTAGATCACAGGTGAGGGAGCTGCAAGGCATGAGGATCGTGCGGGTCGCGAACTTCGTCTCCGCGGAATCCGGCGGGCTGCGCACGGCGCTGCACGGGCTCGGCCGCGGATACCTGATGGCGGGCCACGAGGCGATCCTGATCGTGCCCGGCGACGTCCACAGCGACGTGATGACCGATCAGGGCCGGGTGATCACGCTGCCGGGCACGCCGACGGCCGGCAACCGGCGGCTGCTGGTGCGCCGCGCGCCGGTGATCAAGCTGCTGGAGGAGCTGGCGCCGGACCGGCTGGAGGTCTCGGACCGCTCGACGCTGCGCTGGACCGGCACGTGGGCGCGGCGCCGCGGCATCCCGACGATCATGATCTCGCACGAGAGCCTGACCGCCCGGTTCGCGACGTTCCCCAAGGTGGTCGCGCGCACGGCCGTCCCGTTCGGCGACTACTGCAACCGGCGGTCGGCGCGGGACTACGACAAGATCGTGTGCTGCACGCAGTGGGCCGCCGCCGAGTTCGAGCGCCTGCGCATCGACAACCTGCTGCGCATCCCGCTCGGCGTGGACCTCGAGACGTTCACCCCCGCAAGGCACTGCCTCGACGTGCGCGACCGGTACGCGGCGCGCGACGAGGTCCTGATGGTCTACGCGGGCCGACTGGCGCCCGAGAAGCAGCCGGAGCGGGCCCTCGACGCGCTGGAACTGCTGCACGACGGCGGCGTGCCCGCGGTCCTGGTCGTGGCGGGCAGCGGCGTGATCCGGGAGCGGATGGAGAAGCGGGCGCTCGCTTCGGGACTGCCGGTGACGTTCCTCGGGTTCGTACACAGCCGCCCTGAGCTCGCCACGCTACTGGCCACGGCCGACATCACGCTGGCGCCCGGACCGCTGGAAACCTTCTGCCTCTCCGCGCTGGAGTCCCTCGCGTGCGGCACGCCGGTCGTGGCCAACACCGAGGGCGGCGTGAGTGAGGTCGTCGGCGAGGGCGGGGTCGCGGCCACCGGGGACGCGTTCGTCGAGGGAGTCAGGCATCTGCTCGCCCGGCCCGAGGCGGAGCGGCGAACGAGGGCCCGCGCTCGCGCCGAGGAGTTCGGCTGGTCCGCGTCGGTCGCGGAGTTCCTGGACGCGCACTCGCGATTGAGCGCCGTACCCGATCGGTCGAATCGAAATCTTCTATTGGACAGATCAGTGTAGCCGGACAAGAGTTGGATCGACACGGATCCAACAGTCCATAGGAGCACCACCATGGGTTATCACGCTGCCGCGGACCGGTACGAAGGCGCGACCTTCCGCCGCTGCGGACGCTCCGGCCTCGACCTGCCCGCCGTCTCACTCGGCCTGTGGCACAACTTCGGGGACGAGGGGCTGCGCCTCGCGGACCAGCGCGCCATCCTGCGCCGGGCCTTCGACCGCGGCGTGACCCACTTCGACCTGGCCAACAACTACGGCCCGCCCTACGGCAGCGCCGAGCGCAACTTCGGCCGGATCTTCGCCGAGGACTTCCGCCCGTACCGCGACGAGCTGATCATCTCCACCAAGGCGGGCTACGACATGTGGCCCGGCCCGTACGGCCAGGGCGGCGGCTCGCGCAAGTACCTGCTGGCGAGCCTGGACCAGTCGCTGGAGCGGATGGGCCTGGACTACGTCGACATCTTCTACAGCCACCGCTTCGACCCGGACACCCCGCTCGAGGAGACGATGGGCGCGCTGGACACGGCCGTCCGCTCCGGCCGCGCGCTGTACGCGGGCATCTCCTCGTACAGCCCGGAGCGCACCCGGGAGGCCGCGGAGATCCTCAAGTCGCTCGGCACGCCGCTGCTGATCCATCAGCCCTCGTACTCGATGCTGAACCGCTGGATCGAGCACGGGCTGACCGACGTCCTCGGCGAGACCGGCGTGGGCTGCATCGCCTTCTCGCCGCTCGCGCAGGGCATCCTGACGAATAAATACCTCAAGGGTATTCCGTCCGACTCGCGCGCCGCCCGCAACACGTCGCTGTCCTCCGAGATGCTCAACGAGCGCACCCTCGAGCACGTGCGCGCGCTGGACGCGATGGCCGGCGAGCGCGGCCAGACCCTCGCCCAGATGGCGCTGGCCTGGGCGCTGCGCGACCCGCGCGTCACCTCGGTGCTGATCGGCGCCAGCAGCGTCGCGCAGCTCGACGACAGCCTCGGCGCGCTGGACCGGCTCGACTTCACCGCCGAGGAGCTCGAGCGCATCGACAAGTACGCCATCGAGGCCGGCATCAACCTGTGGGCCGCGTCCGGCGAGGCGTGAGCCACCCGTCGGGGCCGGGATCGCGCGATCCCGGCCCCGACGCGTGCCGTCAGTCGGTTTACTCGTGCAGGAAGGTGTCCGAGAACGAGGTGCCGCTGGAGCCCAGCGCGCTGGTGCGGGCCTCGTAGACGCCGTTCGAGCTCGGGTCGAGCGCGGTCGGGCTGAAGGAGCTGAGCGCGGACCCGTTGACCTTCGCCGAGGTGAAGTTCAGCGTGCCGAAGTTCGGGTACGAGCCGGTCGGCGACTCGATGATGACCTCGGCGCTGGTCCGCGACGCCGACAGGGTCTTGGTCGTGGTGTACGTCCAGCCCTCGGTCGAGTCGCTCAGCTTCAGGGTGTACTTGTTGCTCCCGGCGTAGGTGACCGAGGCGCTGATGCTGTCGCCGGCGTACACCGGGTGCGAGCTGGTGCTCAGGTAGACCGGGTTCGCCGGGTACATCTCGTACCAGGGCTCGTCCACCGGGCTGCCGCTGGAGCAGTCCGTGGCCACGCCGGTCTGCTCGACGGTCGAGGAGCCGTAGCCGTCGATGCCGACCCAGGGCGCGTACAGGTCGTTGGTGGAGCTGCAGGTCGCGCTCGGCTCGGTCCAGCTGGCCGAGACCGAGGTGAAGCCGCTGCCGGTGGCGGCGTAGCCGCCCCAGTTGTAGCCGTTCGTGTTGTAGTGCAGCGGACGGAACGCCAGCCCGTGGGCCGCGGCGGTCGCCGCGGCCGGGACGGCGGGCGCGACCATGGCGGTCGCCGCGGTCGCGAGGGTGGCGACGCGTATCATGACTTTGAGCACGCTGGCTCCTTCGTGGGTGTCGATCAGGATGCTCATGCAACCGCCCCGCGCCGAGTGGGCGGCGGGTGGGATGGGGCGGACTTTCATTAAGATTGCCGACGCGGTGAAGGCCAGGCAAGGAAAACGGGAACGTTTAGCGTTGAGCGAATTGCACCGCGTGCAGCTGCGCGTAGGCTCCCCGCGCGCTGAGCAGGGCCTCGTGCGTGCCGACCTGTGAGACGTGCCCGCCGTCCATCACGACGATGCGGTCGGCGTCCTGGATGGTGGAGAGCCGGTGCGCGACGACGAACGTGGTGCGGCCGCGCATCAGCCGGTGCAGCGCCTCCTGGATCAGCGCCTCGGACCGTGAGTCCAGCGCCGAGGTCGCCTCGTCGAGGATCAGCACCCTGGGATCGCGGATCACGGCGCGGGCGATGGCGATCCGCTGTTTCTGGCCGCCGGACAGCCGGGCGCCGCGCTCGCCGACGACGGTGTCGAGCCCGCCCGGCAGCTGCTCCACGAACTCCAGCGCGTTGGCGTCGCGCAGGGCGGCCCGGATCGCCTCGTCGGTCACGTCGTCGAGCCCGTAGCTGACGTTCTGCCGGATCGTGCCCTCGAACAGGATCGTCTCCTGCGGCACGACCGACACGAAGCGGCGGAAGGTGCGCAGGTCGAGCCGCTCCATGTCCACGCCGTCGAGCTCGATCCGGCCGTCGGTGGGCCGCAGGAAGCCGATGACCAGATTGAGCACCGTGGACTTGCCCGCGCCGGACGCGCCGACGAGCGCGACCGTCTCCCCCGGCCGCACGGACAGGTCGAAGTGCTCCACCGACGGCCGCTCGGAGTCCGGATACCGGAAGGTGACGTCCCGGAACTCGAACGCGCCACGCGTGGCTTCGACCTCGGTCTTGCCCTCGTTGCTCTCCAGGTCGGGCGCCTGCAGCACCTCGCCGACCGAGCGTACCGATTCGAGCCCCTTGGTGATCATCGGCGCGAGGTTCAGCAGGCCGGTCGTGGCGCCGGTGAGCGTGGTGAAGAAGGCGCTGAGCATCACGACGTCGCCCGCGGTCAGGCCGAAGGCGCCGTAGTACGCGATGAGCGCGGCCCCCGCGAGGCAGCCGACGCCGACGGTGTTGAGCACGATCCAGGCGAGCGAGCCGAAGCGCCCGTTCGTCAGGTCGAGCGTCTGACCGGCCTTGCGCACGCGGCTGAGCGTGCCGTCCATCCGCTCGATCGCGCTGCGCTCCAGCCCGTGCCCGCGCGTGATCGGGATCAGCGAGGTCATCTCCAGCACGCGCGACGAGAGCTGCTCGACCTCCTCGCGGAAGTCCTCGTTGCGCTGCCGCAGCGGGGCGCGCAGCTTCGTCGCGATGAACGCGGCGGCCGGGACGAGAACGAGGATCACCGGCAGGAAACTCGGTGTGCGGTAGGCGATGACGATCAGCCCGCCGACGAGCGCCGAGGACGCGCCGAGCGCCCCGTCAGAGGCCTGCTGCAGCATCTGCTCGATGGTCTCCACGTCGCGGATGACCTTTGTCTGCAACACTCCCGAGCTGGTCCGCGTGTGATAGCCGATCGACAGCTCCTGCAGGCGGCGGCACAGCGCGATACGCAACGTGTTGCTGATGCGCCGGATCACGTAGCTGTAGCAGCGTACGTACAACACGTGGCCGGGGTAGTTGAACAGCAGCAGCGCGAGCATCAGCCCGCAGTTGATCCACAGCCGCGCGATCGGCTGATGCGTGACGACGACGTCCACGACATTGGCCGTGATCAGCGGCAGCAGCCACGTAGGGCTTGATTTGACGACGAACAGGACGGTCCCGAGGGCGAGTCGGCCCCGGTCCTCCCGAGCGAGATAGGCGAGCGTCAGCAGCGGGTGCTCGCCGCGGTAATGGTGGTCGATGGGTTCGGTGCAGTACGCCACGCATCCGATGATTCCAAACGGATCCGCTTGAGGGAAAGGCCTTTCCACGTCGCGGACAGCGAAGCCCCCCGCGTCCGGCGAAGGACGCGGGGGGCTTGCGCATGTGCCGCTACTTGGTGGCCCTGGCCAGTTTCTCGGCGTCCTCCTGCGCGTTCTTGTAGCCTCGGATGGCGGTGTGTACGAGCACGCCGACGACCGCGCCGCAGAGGGGGGCGACGATGAAGAGCCAGACCTGGCTGAGCGCGTTGTTGTCGGCGAAGATCGCCGGGCCGAGCGAACGCGCCGGGTTGACGGAGGTTCCGGTGAGCGGGATGCCGACGAGGTGGATCGCGGTCAGCGCGGTGCCGATCGCGACGCCTTCGAGGCCCTTGACGCCCGGGCCGTGCGTGACGCCGAGCACCACGATGATCAGCAGCGCGGTCAGGATGATCTCGACCAGGAACGCGCCGCCCGCGCTGATGTGCAGGTCCGAGTTGGCGTTGTAGCCGTTGGAACCGAAGGACCCGCGGCTGAACGGGCCGCCGACGCGCGCGAGCACGGAGTGCGAGACCCAGTAGAGCAGCAGGGCGCCGACGATGCCGCCGCAGAACTGCGCGATCGCGTACAGCGCGCCGCAGACGGCGTTCATCCGCCCGGAGAGCACCATGCCGAGCGTGACGGCCGGGTTGACGTGGCAGCCGGAGACGGAGCCGATCGTGTACACGAGGGCGATCAGCGTGAAGCCGAAGGCCAGCGCGATGCCGACGACACCCGCCGCGGCGTCGGCGTACACGGCCGTGCCGACCGCGAAGAACACCAGGATCAGGGTGCCGAAGAACTCGGCGGCCAGCGCGGCCCAGCCGTTCTCCACGTTGCCGATCAGCGAGGGACGCGGCCGGTGCTCGGCGACCAGCGGGGGTCGCGGGGCTGTCGTCGTCGGTGCGCTCATGGGACCTCCTCGACGGTTGTCGCCTCGCCTTGGGGTGAGGCGTGAGCGATCACCAGCCTAGGTTCGGCCGCCGCGTCCGGCGGCCCGGCGTGCGGCCCGCGCTACGCCATCCGGGGGCCTTGACGCGGCGGCTCACCCGCTCACCCGCTCTTCGGCGCGCTGAGGTCCACGTTCTCGCCCTCGGCGTCGATGTGCGGCAGGATCCGGTCCAGCCAGCGCGGCGTCCACCAGGCCCAGCGGCCGAGCAGCGTCATCACGGCGGGCACCAGCAGCAGCCTGACGATCGTCGCGTCGATCAGGACACTGACGGCGAGTCCCAGGCCCAGCATCTTGACGACGATGTTGTTGTCCAGCAGGAACGCGGCGAACACGCTCACCATGATCAGCGCGGCGCACGTGATCACCCGGGCCGTCACCTCCAGGCCGTGCGCGACGCTCTGCCTGCTCTCCCCCGTCTCCTTCCAGCTCTCGTGCACGCGCGAGAGCAGGAAGACCTCGTAGTCCATGCTCAGCCCGAACACGATGGCGAACATCATCATCGGGACGTAGCTCTCGATGGGCACCTTGCCGGACACCCCGAGCGCCGGACCGCCCCACCCCCACTGGAAGACGGCGACCACCACGCCGTACGACGCCGCGATCGAGACCAGGTTGAGCGCGGCGGCTTTCAGCGCCACCAGCGGACCTCGGAACACGCACAGGATGATGACGAAGGCCAGCGCGACCACGACCACGATGATGAGCAGCAGCCGGCTGGAGATGAGCTCCTCGAAGTCGACCTGCGCGGCCGTCGTCCCGGTCACGTAGGGCACGGCGGCGGTTCCGGCGACCGCGGACGGCAGCACGTTGTCCTTGAGGTCGTTGAACAGGGCCGTCGTCGAGGCGTCCTGCGGGGAGGTCTTCGAGATGACCGTGGAGACGAGGATGTCGCCGTCGCCGACGGGCTGCGGCGGACTGCTGCTGGCCGCGCCGGGAACATCGGCGAGACTCTGCTGCAGCTTGCTCGCGAGCGCGGACCGGTCGGACTGCGGCACGTTGCTCTGGTCGACGGCGATGGTGAACGGGCCGTTCGCGCCGGGGCCGAAGCCGGTGGCGATCAGGTCGTAGGCGCGCCGGTCGGTGAAGTTCGTCGGATCCGCACCGTCGCCGATGTGGCCGAGTTGTATGGAGAACAGCGGGATCGCGAGCACGCCGAGCACAATCACGCCGCCGGCCAGGAACCACCAGGGCCGCCGCTGCACGCGCACCGCGTACCGGTGCCAGGGCCCGTGCGCGATCCCGCCGGGCGCCTCGCCCTCCTCGCGTTCGGCGATCGGCTTGCGCACGGTCACCTTGTCGATCCGACGGCCGATCAGACCGAGCAGCGCGGGCACGAGCACGAGCGCGCCGATGACCGCGGTGACGACGGTGACCGCGGCGGCGGCGCCGAGCCGCCCGATGAACTGGATCCGGGAGACGTACAGCCCTGCGAGCGCCACGATCACCGTGCAGCCGGAGACGAGCACGGCGCGGCCCGACGTGGCCACGGCGCGTCCGGCGGCGTGCACCGGATCGACGCCGTCCATCAACTGCTGTCGATGCCGCGTGACCAGGAAGAGGGCGTAGTCGATCCCCACGCCGAGGCCGATCATCGTCGCGAGGGTCGGCGACACGCTCGCGAACGTGAGCGCGGCCGCGATCAGGCCGAGCGCGGCGAGTCCGGCGACGACGCTGATCAGGGCCGTGATCAGCGGGATTCCCGAGGCGATGACGCTGCCGAAGCCGATCAGCAGGACGATGATCGCGACCGCGAAGCCGATGCCCTCGCTCGTCATCTCGGACGCCTTCGGCCGCGCGAGCTCGCCGAGCGGACCGCCGTACTCGACCTGCACTCCCGCATCGCGCAGCGGCACCACGGCCGCGTCCACGCCGTCGAGGTACGCGTCGCCGTACGAGGTCGGGTTCGCGTCGAAGCGGATCGTGATATAGCCGGTCTTGCCGTCCTTGGACAGCGCGGCGGCGTTCTGCTGCGCCGTCGAGCCGGGCAGCGGGCTCTGCACGGACAGGACGTGCTGGAGGTGCTGGAGCGAGGTGACGGCCTGGTTCACCTGGCTCTGCTTCGAGCTGAGCGGACCGGAGCCGTCGTACATGACGATCTGGGCTCCGGTTCCGCCGAAGCTCGCCGCGTGCTGCTGGAGCACCTGGGAGCCTTCGTACGATTGGGTGCCCGGCAGCGAGAAGTCGTCCGAATACGTACCGCCGAACGAGTGATTGAGTCCTTGCAGCGCGCCGAGTGCGGCGAGGAACAGCACGATCACCAGCACGCTGTGCCGGGCCGAGAACTCGCCGATCCGGCGCAGGATCCCCTTCCGGCGCCCGCCGGCTCCCTGCCCCGAGGTCTCCGGCGGCGCGGTCCTGGCGACTCTTTCGTGGGTCTTCATCGGCTGCTCCCCAGACGTGACATGACGCGGCAAGCTGTGCCAGGTCCGCCGAAGCCCTGGACTTCCCATGCTGCGCCGCCCCGCCGGACCCGACTGCGTCACTAGCCCAATCGGGTGGCGGTCACGGCTGCCGTCTGCGGCTCCTCACCCGCCACCCGCGCGGCCGCCCGAGTGGCGCTGCGCAGCGCCTTCGGACCGGTGCTCAGCAGCGCGAGCGCCGTGATCACCAGGCCGAGCGCGCAGACCGTCCACCACACGCCCTGCTCCGCACGGGTGAACGCCGTGGCGCCGCGCGGCAGGGCGGTTCCGGCGATCGTGCCCGCGAGCGCTACGCCGATCGCGGTACCGGTCTGCCGGCTCGCGGAGGCCAGCGACGCGGCCAGGCCCGCCATCGAGCGCGGCATGCCCGAGACGGCGGTGTTGGTGATCGGCGGGTTCACCGCGCCGAGGAAGATCCCGAAGACGAGGTAGATCGCGAGCAGCAGCGGCACGGAAGTGTGCGGGTCGAGCAGCGTGGCCGCGGCGCCGCCGATCGCGAGGGCGATACCGGAGATGAGCAGCGGGAGTCGGGGGCCGCGTGTGCCGGTGAGCCGTCCGGAGATCGGCGCGAGGTAGAGCACCGGCAACGCCACCGGGAGCAGGAACAGTCCGGCCGCGAGCGCCGAGTAGCCGCGCACGTCCTGGAGGTACAGCGTGCTGAGGAAGAGGAACGCGCCGAATCCGCAGAGAGCGCAGACGGCCATGACGATCGCCGAACTGAACGGGACGCTGCGGAACAGTCGCAGGTCGAGCAGCGGTTCGGCGCGGCGCGGTTCGTAGATCAGGATTCCGATCAGGCCGATCGCGGCGACGGCCAGCAGGGCGAGGATGGTCGGCGAGGTCCAGCCGAGCGTGCTCGACTCGATCAGCGCGAACACGATGCCGCCGAGCAGCAGCATGACGAGGATCTGGCCTACCGGATCGACCCGGCGGGCCCGTGCGGCGCGGGATTCCGGCACGTAGCGCGCGGTGCCGACGAGCGCGGCGGCGACGATGGGCAGGTTGATCAGGAAGACCGCGTGCCAGCCGAACGTGCCGACGAGCGCGCCGCCGAGGATCGGGCCGAGCGCGAGGGACAGGCCGGTCATCGAGCCGAACACCCCGATCGCGCGGGCCCGCTCGGCCGGTTCCGGGAAGGTGTTCACGATGATCGCCATCGCGACCGGGTTGAGCATCGTGCCGCCGACGGCCTGCACGACGCGCGCCGCGACCAGCCAGCCGATCCCGGGAGCCAGCCCGCACAGCAGCGAGCCGAGCCCGAAGACCGCGAGCCCGGTCTGGAAGACGCGGCGGCGCCCGACCCGGTCGGCCGTGGCCCCGGCCAGCACCAGGAAGCACGCCATCACGAGGGTGTACGCGTCCACGGTCCACTGCAGCCCGGAGACCGAGGCGTGCAGGCTGCCGCGGATGTCCGGCAGCGCGACGTTGACGATGGAGATGTCCAGCACGGCCAGGAAGATGCTGGCGCAGCAGATGAGCAGAACCAGCAGGCGTCGATGTCTCATGACCGCGACGCTAGAATTTAGAGCGTGCTCGAAGTCAAGCCGAAGGACACCAGGCAGAAGCAGGACCACTCCGTGCCGCCGGAGGGCGTGAGCATCGCCGAAGCCTCCCGCCGCACCGGCGTGAGCGTCCACACGCTGCGCTACTACGAGCGCGCCGGGCTGGTCATCACGCCGGTGGACCGCAACCACAGCGGGCGTCGGCGTTATCGGCGCGAGGACCTCAAGTGGATCATGATCTGCACGAAGCTGCGCTCCACCGGCATGCCGATCAAGACGATCCGCGAGTACGCCGAACTGGTCGCCGCCGGCCCGGGGAACGAGGCGGAGCGCCTCGCGCTGCTGGAGGCGCACCGTGCCGAGGTGCGGGCCCGGCTCGCCGAGATCCAGGAGCACCTCAAGCTCATCGACCACAAGATCGACGTCTACCAGGGCCGCCTGGCCGCCGGAGACGCCGACCGGCTCTGGGCCGTGTAGCCGACGTGTTCCTCGCTCAGGCGGCTTGCAGGGTCATCGGCACGTCGTTGGTGCGGGCGCCGTCCACGATGCGCTGGTGCAGTTCGCGGCTCTCCTGCTCGCTGGCGCACGGGACCGGGCTGCCCTCGACCGTGTACCAGTCGGCGGAACCGCTGTACTGCACGGTCACGATCGCCTGGCCGTCCGCCCAGGTCGTGTGGATGTCCAGCTCGCCGCGCAGCACCCCGCCCTCGGCCGTGCGGACCCCAGCGGGCCCGGTGAAGACTCTGGGTGTCGTCCACGATGCCCAGCCCATGAGACCACCTCCGCCGCTACAGGCCGACACCTCGATTATGGGCCATTTGGGCGGTTGTGGCAGACGCGCAGGGTGTGGGACGTCCCACAGCGCGGTCAGGAACTCCGCAGCGCGGCCTCCGTGTCGGCCGCGACCAGGTCGGCGTTGATGTGCGCGCCGGCGAGCGCTCCGGCCGCCGCGCTGGCCCCGACCTGCGCGGTCGGGTCCGTGGCGTTCCCGGCGACCCACACGCCGGGCACGCTCGTCGTCCCGGCCATGCCCGACGTGAAGCGGCGGCCCATCCCGCCCGGGACGTCCTCCATCGGTAGTTCGAGCCCTTCGATGCCCTCGGTGCGCGCGAGCATCGTGGTCGCGACGGCGAGGACTCCGCGCGGTACGAGTTCGCCGTCCGTGAGTCTGACCCCTGTGATGCCCTCCGCGCCGGATTCGACCTCTGCGACAGGCGTGTCGATGACGCGGATTCCCCGTGCGGCGAACCGTTCGCGCGCGTCGTCGTCCAGTTCGGTGCCGCGCGCGAAGTAGACGAGGTCGTCGGTCAACTGTCGGAAGAGCATCGCGTGGTGGACCGAGGCCGGGCCGACCGCGAGCACGCCGATCGGCCGATCGCGCACCTCCCAGCCGTGGCAGTACGGGCAGTGCACGACGCCGTGGCCCCAGTGCTGCGCGAGTCCGGGGATGTCGGGCAGTACGTCGCGCAGCCCGGTGGCGACGAGCAGGCGCCGCGCGTGGAGTTTCCGGCAGTCGGACAGCGTGACCGTGAAGCGCAGGTCACCGTCCACGGAGGGCGCGGGCGCGGCGGCCGTGACCTCGCCGCTCACGATCTGGCCGCCGTAGCCGCGCACCTCGTCGCGGCCGAGTTTCAGCAGCTCAGCGGGCCGGATGCCGTCGTGACCGAGCAGGCCGTGCACGCCCTCGGCGGGTGCGTTGCGCGGCGTGCCGCTGTCGATCACGACAACCGAGCGGCGGGAGCGGGCCAGCATCAGCGCGGCGTTCAGACCAGCGGCCCCGCCGCCGATGACCACTGCGTCGTATGTCTCGTCAGTCATGGATCCACGGTAAGCAAGGTTTGCTCCAGCGGCATACAATCTTGCCTATGACGCAAGAAGAAGGCGAGTTGGACAGCCTCGTACGCAAGCGGATCCGTGCGCTGCGCATCGCCCAGGGCTGGTCGCTGGAGGAGCTGGCGACCCGCTCGCGGCTGAGCCAGTCCACGCTCAGCCGCATCGAGAACGGGCAGCGGCGGCTGGCGCTGGACCAGCTCGTCACCCTCGCCCGGGCGCTGGACACGTCGCTCGACCAGCTCGTCGAGACCGACGCGGACGACGTCGTCGGCAGCCCCACGATCGACGCCGCGCACGGGCAGATGCGCTGGTCGATCAAGGCGGATCCGGGCGTGAGCGTCGTGCGCCAACGGCTCCTCGACCCGCCGGTCGGCCCCTCCCGGATGCGCGCACACCCGGGCCGCGAATGGTTCGTCGTGCTCACCGGGACGGCCACGCTGCTGCTCGGCAACCGGCGGCTGCGTGTGGAGGCGAATCAGTGCGCGGAGTTCCCGACGATGCTGCCGCACGCCATCGGCACCGAGAGCGGGCCGTGCGAGATCCTGTGCATCTTCGACCGCGACGCCCGCCGCGGGCATCAGCCCTCGGACGAAGCCCCTTCCGGAGCAGTCAGAACCCTGGCACGCTCGAAGTCGTCCTGAGCGGCCGTCAACGCCTCGCCCAGCATCTCGTAGGCGAACGGACCGACCGGGACACGCAGCGGCATCGGCGTCTCGGTCCCGACGATCCGCAGCAGTGTGTCGGCGAAGTCGTCCGGCCGGCCGAGCTCGGGGTTGTCCGCCATGCCGCGGAACATGCCGATCACGCCCGCGAGCTCGGTGTACTCGGGCAGCCGCGACGAGGCCTCCGCGAGGGCGCTGCCGTAGTTCGTCGCGTACGCGCCGGGCTCGGCGATCGTGACGCGGATGCCGAAGCCCGCGACCTCGGCGGCCAGGGCCTGGCTCATGCCCTCGAGCGCGCGCTTGCTGCTCAGGTAGGCGGCGAGACCGGGGACGGGGGCTCGCGTGCCGGTAGTGGAGATGTTCACGATGTGCCCGGAGCCCTGCGCGCGCATCGCCGGCAGCACGAGCCGGGCCAGCCGCCACGGCCCGACGACCAGCGTCTCCAACTGGGCGCGCAGCTCGTCGTCGGAGACCTCTTCGACCGCGCCGAACAGCCCGCCGCCCGCGTTGTTGACGAGCACGTCGATCCCGCCGAACCGCTCGACGGCCGACTTCACCGCGTCCTCGCACTGCTGCGCATCCCGCAGGTCCATCGCGACCGGATACAGGTTCGACGGAAACTCGGCAACGAGGTCCGCGAGCGACCCGACCTGCCGCGCCGTCACCACCGCCTCGTCCCCGGCCCGCGCCACCGCCGCGGCGATCGCCCGCCCCAGCCCCGACGAACACCCAGTCACCAGCCAACGACGCGCCACAGCCCAGTCCCCTCCATCGATCGTGTAAGGAACCTTCTACCCTCAGGCCGACCCGGTTACGCCTTTCGCAGATCCTTGACACGCTGGAGCTTCCCGGCCGAGCGCTCCAGGGAGTCGGGGTCCACGATCGCCACGTCCACCGTCACCCCGACACCGTCCTTGACCGCCTGCGCGATCGAGCGAACCGCCGCCGAACGCGCCTGCTCGTCACCGGCCGCGTCCGGCCTGACCTCGGCGCGCACAGTCAGATGATCCATCCGCCCCTGCCGGGTCAGCTCCAACTGAAAATGCGGCGCGACCCCGGGAGTACGCAGCACGATCTCCTCGATCTGACTCGGAAACACGTTCACACCACGCAGGATGATCATGTCGTCGCAGCGTCCGGTGACCTTCTCCATCCGCCGGAACGGAGCGCGCGCCGTGCCCGGCAGCAGCCGCGTCAGATCCCTGGTCCGGTAGCGGATCACCGGCAGCGCCTCCTTCGTGAGGGAGGTGAACACCAGCTCACCGCCCTCCCCCGGCGCCATGACCGCATCCGTTGTCGGGTCCACGACCTCCGGGTAGAAGTGGTCCTCCCAGATGTGCAGTCCGTCCTTCGTCTCCACACACTCCTGCGCCACGCCCGGACCGATCACCTCGGACAGCCCGTAGATGTCCACCGCGTCGATCCCCGCGCGCTCCTCGATCTCGCGACGCATCTCCTCGGTCCACGGCTCGGCCCCGAAGATCCCCACCCGCAGCGACGTCGTGCGCGGATCGACACCCTGCTTCTCGAACTCGTCGAGCAGCGTCAGCATGTACGACGGCGTGACCATGATGATCTCGGGCTCGAAGTCGAGGATCAGCCGCACCTGACGCGCCGTCATCCCCCCAGACGCCGGAATCACCGTGCACCCGGCACGCTCAGCCCCGTAATGCGCACCGAGACCGCCCGTGAACAGCCCGTACCCATAGGAGACATGCACCTTGTCCCCCGCACGACCCCCCGCCGCCACAATGCTGCGCGCAACAACGTCCGCCCACATCGACAGATCGTTCTCCGTGTAGCCCACCACCGTCGGCCGCCCCGTCGTGCCACTGGAGGCGTGGATCCGCCGCACCTGCGACATGGGCACCGCGAACATGCCATACGGATACGTATCCCGCAGATCCGCCTTCGTCGTGAACGGAAAACGCGCCAGATCGGCGAGCGATTCGCAGTCCTCCGGCCGCACCCCCGCCGCATCGAACTTCCGACGGTAAAGCTCAACGTTCTCGTACGCATGCCGCAACGTCCACCGCAGGCGTTCGAGCTGCAGCGCGGCCAACTCCTCGGCAGACAGCGTCGCATCGCCCATCAGAACCCCTTCGTCCGACCGAACGTTCGGTTTGGCACGTTACCGACTCAAGAAACCAGTACCCGTTTCCCCCTGTCAAGAGGTCGAGAACAGCCCCCAGCCGTTCGGCCCTACCTACGCCGCCGCCACTACCGCGCCCCTGCGGCGTTGTGGTGGTGGTGGTGGGGTTAGCACAGTCGCTAGCCGTGACGCTGAGCAGCTATGACAATCAATTAACCTGACCTGCGGGGCGTACGACGAGGTGGTTGACGTCCACGCCATCGGGCTGATTGATGGCGAACAGGATCGTGTCGGCGATCTGCTCGGCGGTCAGTGTCGGTGCCGCCGCGGGGGATCCACCGCGCTCGTCCCAGAAGGGGGTGTCCACGACGCCCGGGGCAACGAGGGTGACGCCGACGTGGTCCTTGGCCACGAGGAGTCGGACGTTCTCGGCGAGGGCGTGCGCAGCCCACTTGGTGACGGAGTACAGGTTGCCGGGCGTGTTCCTGGTTCCGGCGACCGAGCCGACGATCACGATCCGGCCCTTGGACTTCCTGAGGTGCGGCAACGTCTCGCGCACCAGCAGAGCCGGGCCGAGGACGTTGGTGAGAACCATGGCGCGCATGGCCCCAGGGTCGTGGTCCTCCAGGGTGCCGGGCAGGGAGAACCCGGCGTTCGCGATCACCGCGTCCAAACGGCCCCAGGTGCCCACGACTTGACGCACGGCAGCGGCGACATGGTTCTCATCGCTCGCGTCACCGCTGACGACCAGCAGCCGCTCTTCCGCTCCGGTGGAGGCGGCGAATGCGGCCAGCCGATCGGCATCGCGGCCGGTGATCGCCACGAGGTGACCTTGCTTGAGCAGGGCACGGGCAGTGGCCGCACCGATTCCGCTCGAACCGCCGGTGATCAGTGTGACGGGCTCCATGGCACGGCCTCCTTGGTGACGGCGGTAGCAGTGTCGGCGACGCGCCGGGGCTCCAGGTATCGAGGAACACTGGGATGGTCGGTGCCGCAAGTGTAGATCGCGAACTGACGGAATCGGTATTCGGTGCACTCGCTCGACTACGGATCGGATGAGGTCAAAGCGAGATCGCGTAGCGGCGAGCCGATCACTTCATCCAGCGGGCGGCGGCCTCATAGGTGGTGTCCGGGCTACTGTTGAACGCGATGGCCGCATCCGGTGCGTAGCGTCGTACCAGGTTGATCACCAGTTCGAGGAGCTCAACCTGATCGTCTGAATGCCGCAGGCCACCGCCGACGGTGACGCACTCCCATGGATGGGCGCGCAGCGCGCTTCCGACGACCGCTTCCACATCGTCGCTTCCGTCGAGGCCGAAGAGGCAGGTCTCCGCAGCCACTCCGTGCGCTGCGAATTTCCGCATCCCCGCCTCGATCGCCTCGGCCGCCGGCGTCGGATCCCACGGGCCCGGCACCCGATAAGGATCGAGCCCGATGACGAGCACCCGAGGCGAAGCGGTGGAGTCCATACGTGGACGATACGCGTCCGACGGCTGCTGAACCAGGAGGTGATACTCAAGCCGGGTGACGTGCCGATTTGCAGGCCTCGACCGTTCTATCGCACGTCGCCGACGCGGCGTCAGTTCCAGATGTGCCGTGCGTAGCGCCGTAGGCTCGCGGACGTAGCGACTGAGGAGCGCCAGCGACGAGGGAGTGAAGGTAGCGGGCCGAAGGCTGGTTGAGTAGGGCGGGTGGGCGGGGTAAGTAATCGCCCCGGACGTAGCCGCCGACACGGAGCGAAGCGGAGTGTCGGCGGCGTAGGTAGGGCTAGTCGTCGATCGTGAGCTGCGCGGCGCCTACTCCGCCACCGCTCCTCCGCCGCACCGCGCCTCTCAACGCCAGGGGTGGTCGGATGGGGCGGACGCCGCAGCCTAGGGCGGCTTCTAGAAGGAAGACGCGCTTGAGCATGGAGAAGGCTATCCACATCGGGGACCAGAGCAGGACCTTGAGTCTGCGGTAGTACATGAGCATCAGGACCCTCGGGAGCATGCCGGGGAGGAAGGAGACTAGGACCAGCCAGGCCAGGCGGAGGATGTTGTGGGTGGTGCCGGGGGCTATGGCGGCGTATTGGAGGGCTAGGACGAGCATGAAGAAGTGGGCCGGGGAGAAGAAGCGCATGCCGGCGCTCTTGGGGAGTTGGTACCAGAAGCGGGGACCGGGGGCGCCGTTGCCCCAGGGTGTGAACCTTCCGAAGTTCATCATTCCGGCCATGCTCCACCGGAACCTCTGCACGCGCAGGTCGTGGACGTTGGGCGGGACGTCCTCGTAGGAGACGATTCTCGGGTCCAGGGCTGCTCGCCAGCCT
The DNA here is from genome assembly GCA_035493475.1 of Actinospica sp. GTDB lineage: Bacteria > Actinomycetota > Actinomycetes > Streptomycetales > Catenulisporaceae > Actinospica. The sequence continues at coordinate 26,801 of DATJIF010000155.1, read as the reverse complement.
CTTCGGCCCAGGGCGCAGGTGAATTCGGCGTCTTCACCGAACATGCCGCTGACGAAGCCGCCGAGGTCGAGGGCGGCTTGGCGTCTGAAGCCCATGAAGCTGCCCAGGATGCAGGGGACGGCGTCGATCTCGGAGAGCATGACCTGGGAGAAGCCGAAGTTGAAGATCTGCTCCATGCAGCGCATCCGGTCGATCCACGTGTAGTACGGCTCCTTCGGCACGGTCAGGGCGCCGATGAGGCCTATGCGGGGGTCGGACTGGAAGTACGGGATCGCGTAGCGGAAGCAGTCCTGGTCGACGGCGCAGTCGGCGTCGAGCCTGAATACGAACTCCGCGGTGCAACGCTGCAGGGCCTGGTTAAGCGCCTTGGCCTTGCCGCCGTGGGTGCCGAGGATGACCTCGCCGGTGGCGTACGCGTAGGCGCGCATCGTCGCGTTGGCCAGGTCGCTGGTGGCGTCGGTGGAGCCGTCGTCGCAGAGGATGACGTGCACCGGGCCCCCGTACCGTCCGGCGGCGCGGTCGATCGAGTGCAGGAGGCGTTCGATGCCGAATTCCTCGTTGTACGCGGGGATGATGATGTTGACGGCGGGGTGGTTGTCGGGATGGCCGGGCCTGGGCGCGCCTGGTGTTCCGGGCTGTGGTCTTCGGCCGCCGGCCCATTTGCACAGGCCCAGCAGCACGTAGACGAAGTCCGAGATCGCGGTGCGCAGGCTGACCAGGATGACGAACTCGATCACGGGATGGTCGCCCACCTTCGCGATCAGCCAGAGCGCGAAGGGGAAGACGATGCCGGTGGACGCGGCGAGGACGAGCAGCATCTCGATCGTGTCGCGCCAGTCGCCGCGGCGGCCGATCGGTTGCCGGGTCACGCGCGGGAGGGCGTACGTGGTGAACGTGAGGCGGAAGACCATCATGAAGCCGAGCAGGTACTCGAGGTAGATCGTGAGTACCGGCACGACCTGCGGCGGGATGTGGAATGCCGTCTCGGCCAGGGCTACGAAGGTGTCGGAGAGCGCTGAGACGGCGACGAACAGGGGTGCGTGCGCGAGGATCATCAGACGTCTGCCGAGGGTCGCGGGCAGCACCAGCGCCATGGTCACGAGGTAGCCGACGACGGCGGCCGGGACCAGCGGCGTCAGGTGCTGCGCGTACGCGGTGGCCGCGGCCGGCTGCCGGTCCACGGCGCGCACCAGGCTCGCCACAGTGCCCTGATAGACCTGGAGCGGCTGCGGGTGGTGCATGCCGATGATCACGGTGCTGACGCCGAGCCCGACGAGGAAGAACACGACGAGTCGGCCGTTCGAGGGCTTGCGGAACGGCGGCAGTTCGACGAGGCGGTCCGTGCCCTTGTCGGAGTCGTCGAAGCGGCGGTTCAGCGGCTGCCAGATGACGACGACGAGCGCGGCCATCGTCGCCACCAGCAGTATCAGGTTTCTACTGTCATACATCGCATGCATCGTCAGCGTCCGTCAGCCGATCGTGACCTGGGCGCTCATCCCGGCCATCAGCCGGGCGTCGTTCGAGTCGAGGCTGATGGTGACGTCGTAGTACGTGGTGCTGGTGCTGCTGTTCTCCACGGCGGCGAGCTCGGTGTTCCGGACCTTGCCGGAGACCGTGAGATTCAGCGCCGTGATGTCGATGCTGGCCGTGGCGCCGTCGTGCACCGAGGACATGTCGGTCTCGGGGATCTGCGCCACGACGGTGAGCGGCGCGGTGTACAGCGTGATCAGCGGCATGTACGTGTTCTGGCTCGTCGTGCCGCCGCCACCGTTGCCGCCGGTCGAGGGGACGAAGAGTTCGAACCCCGAGCCGCCGTTCGACTGGGTGCCGGACTGCTCCCCCGGGCCCTGGTAGCCGTGCACGCCGCTGGGCCCGACCACCGCGCCGACCGCGCCGGCCGTCTCCGCGATCACGCCGTCGGCCGGGGCGAGGATCTTCGTGTTCTGCAACGCCTGCTGATCGGTGGCGACCTGCGCCTGCGCCGTGGCGAGCTGGGCCTTCGCCTGGTCGATCTCGGCGGCGGTCACGGGCGCGGTGGCGGCGTCCTGCCTGGTCTGGGCGGCGGTCAGCACGTTCTGGCTGGAGGACAGGTTCGAGGAGTCGCGCTGTGCTTCGAGTTGGACCGAGGACTGCACGTTCGCGAGTTCGGCCTGCGCGGAGCTGAGCGTCGTGGAGTCGCGGTTGATGGTGGATTGGAGGTTGGCGCAGTACTGCTCCTGCTGCGTGCCGGAGGTGGAGGTACCGGTAGTGGCATGAGTGGAGTCGGACGCGGGGGCCGAGGTGGGGGCGGTGGACGCGGCGGGAGTCGCGTCAGCACCGGCGGCGGTCGAGCCCGACGACGTGGATGCCGCAGCACTCGACGACGAGCAGTCTGCCGCGTAGCGCGCCGTGTCGGACTGGTAGGCGTTCTGGGCGCTGGTGACTACGGCGGATTGGGCGGCGACGGTGTGCTGGGCTGCCGACTGCTGGACGGACAGGGCGTTCTGGGCGGCGGCGACGGCTGACTGGGCCTGGCTGACGCTGAGTGCGTCGGTCGCCGCGGTGGAGGCGGTGGCCTGCGGGTTCTGGTCTGCGGCGACCGCCGCCGCATCGGCGGTCGCCGCGGCTTGGGCGGCGGAGAGTTGGGCCTGGGCGACGGCGCCGTCCTGGGTGGCGAGCACCTGGCCCTTGGTCACGTGCTCGCCGGGGGTGACGTCGAGGGTGAGCACCGTGCCGTCCGCGGCGAAGTTGAGGTAGTAGGTCTGGGTCGGGCTGACCAGGCCGGAGTAGGCGGTGGTCGTGGCGGAGACCGCGTGGTACGTGAACATGCCGAGGCCGCCGCCGACCACCGCGGCGGCCAGCGCCACGCCGAACTGCTTCGGCCGCAGCGGGGAGCGGGCCGGGGTCATCTCCCCGACGCCCGCCTCTCCGCTGGCCAGCGCCGCGTTCATGCCGCGGGCGCGGATCCGTTTCGCCATGGGGGTTCCCTCCTCGTCGGCGCCGCGGGTCAGGACGCGGCGACGGCCGCGACGGGCGCGGGCTCGGGCAGCGCGGTGAGCAGGTCGGGCGAGGTCTCCATGCCGGGCCGCCAGACCGAGCGGGCGATGATCTTGCCGGGGTCGACGCGGTCCCGGTAGCGCTCGGCGATCTCGGTGATCTCGGACAGCAGGCCCTCCGACAGCGTGGTCGGGTTCAGGCCCAGCGCCAGGAAGCGGTCGTTGCGCACCACGAGGTCGTTCTCCACGGCCTCGCGCCGTGGGTTCGGCAGGTAGGCGATCTTGATCCCGGTCAGGTCGCTGACCAGCTTCGCGAGGTCGGCGACCCGGTGCGTCTCGGTGATCTGGTTGAAGACGGTCGGCTTGGCGCCGGGCTCGGGCGGGTTCTCCAGCGCGATCTGCACGCAGCGCACGGTGTCCCTGATGTGGATGAACGCGCGGGTCTGGCCGCCGGTGCCGTGCACGGTCAGCGGGTGCCCGACGGCGGCCTGCATCAGGAACCTGTTGAGCACGGTGCCGTAGTCGCCGTCGTAGTCGAAGCGGTTGATCAGCCGCTCGTCCTTGGCGGTCTGCGGGGTCTGCGTGCCCCAGACGATGCCCTGGTGCAGGTCGGTGATGCGCAGCCGGTCGTTCGCGGCGTAGAACGCGAACATCAGCTGGTCGAGGGTCTTGGTCAGGTGGTAGACCGAGCCGGGGTTGGCCGGGTGCAGGATCTCCCGCTCCAGCACGCCGTCGGGGGTGTCCAGCTTGACGGTCAGGTAGCCCTCGGGGATCGGCGCGGAGCCGGACCATCCGTACCCGTACACGCCCATCGTGCCCAGGTGCACCAGCGCCGCGTCGATGCCGGTGGCGGCCAGCGCGGCGAGCAGGTTGTGGGTGGCGCGCACGTTGTTGTCGACGGTGTAGCGCTTGGCGGTCTGCGAGCGCATCGAGTAGGGCGCGGCCCGCTGCTCGGCGAAGTGCACGATCGCGTCGGGGCGCTGCTCGCGCAGCAGCTCGACCAGCCGGTCGTAGTCGCCGGCGAGGTCGAGCCGGACGAAGCCGAGCTCGCGGCCGGAGACCTCGCGCCAGACCCGGATCCGCTCGGAGATCGGCCGGATCGGGGTGAGCGACTCGACCTCGAGCTCGAGGTCGATGGCCCGCCGGCTCAGGTTGTCCACGATGGTCACGTCGTGGCCGAGGTCCGACAGGTGCAGGGCGGTCGGCCAGCCGCAGAATCCGTCGCCGCCGAGGACAAGAATGCGCATCATGACGGGTGAACCTTTCGGAAACATGTCTGAAAGAAAGCGCGCAGCAGGGTGCTGAATTTCCCTGGAGCCGGGCCACGATGGCGTGGGCGAATCAAATGGCCCGGCGAACGCGAACGTACGGAGCGGGCGCCGCGGTGTCAAGCACGGCAAATGTCGGCGATGTTTCGGATCCCAAGACTTTGCATGTCCTCGCAGGTGGAGCGGTCGTGTCGAGTTCTCGACATGACGCCATTCGGCAACATGAACGGCGGATCAGGACTCTGTCGAGTTTCCGACATGACGCGTTCCGGCCATTTCCAGCGTTGACAGAATTCGATCGGGAGCGGTATCACAAATTCCAATGCTTTTTTCGGGGAAAGTGAGAGGACGAAGGAGGGTCGCACATGCTCGTGCCCCACGCTCCGCCGGGCGGCCTGCGCGAACTGGCCGAGATGGCGGGCCGCGAACTGGCCGACGCGGACGCCGCGGAGGTCCTGCGCTGGGCCGGCGAGGTCTTCGGACCCGGTCTGGTGCTGGCGTCGTCGATGGCCGACACGCATCTGGTGCATCTGGCGCAGACCGAGGTGCCCGGGATCTACGTGCTGTTCCTGGACACCGGCTACCACTTCGCCGAGACGATCGGCACCCGGGACGCCATCGCAGCGTTCTACGACGTGAACCTGGTCAGCGTCTCCCCCGCGCAGTCCGTCGCCGAGCAGGACGCCGAGTACGGTCCCCGGCTGCACGACCGCGACCCGGAGCGCTGCTGCGCGCTGCGGAAGGTCGAGCCGTTGGAGCGGGGCCTGGCGCCCTACACGGCCTGGGTGAACGGGATGCGCCGGGTGGACTCGCCGACCCGCACGGACATCCGCGTCGTGGACTTCGACGCCAAGCGCGGAATGGTGAAGATCTCGCCGATCGCCGCGTGGACCGACGACGACGTGCAGGAGTACGTGCTTCGGCACAACGTGCTGGTCAACCCGCTGTACCAGGACGGATACACCTCGATCGGCTGCGCCCCGTGCACGCGTCGCACCGATCCGGGCCAGGACCCGCGCGCCGGACGCTGGGCCGGATTCGCCAAGACCGAATGCGGACTACACACATGAGCGCCCTGACACACGCCACCGAACTCACCCACCTCGGCGTGCTGGAGGCGGAGGCGATCCACATCCTGCGCGAGGCCGTCGCGGAGTTCGAGCGGCCGGTACTGCTGTTCTCCGGCGGCAAGGACTCGATCGTCATGCTGCACCTGGCCCGACGCGCCTTCGCCCCCGCCCCGATCCCGTTCCCGGTGCTGCACGTGGACACGGGCCACAACTTCCCCGAGGTTCTCGCCTACCGGGACATGGCCGTCGAGCACGCCGGGGTACGGCTGCTGGTCGCGGGCGTGCAGGAGTACATCGACGACGGCCGGCTGCACGAGCGTCCGGACGGCACCCGCAATCCGCTGCAGACCGTGCCGCTGCTCGACGCGATCCGCCGGCACCGCTTCGACGCGGTCTTCGGCGGCGGACGGCGCGACGAGGAGAAGGCGCGGGCCAAGGAGCGGATCTTCTCCTTGCGCGACGAGTTCGGCCAGTGGGATCCGCGTCGTCAGCGCCCTGAGTTGTGGTCGCTGTACAACGGCAGGCACCGGCCCGGCGAGCACGTGCGCGTGTTCCCGCTGAGCAACTGGACCGAACTCGACGTCTGGCAGTACATCGAGCACGACCGGATCGTGCTGCCCTCGATCTACTTCGCGCACCGCCGCGAGGTGTTCCGGCGCGACGGCATGTGGCTCGCCCCCGGAGCGTGGGGCGGCCCGAGGAACGGCGAGGCAACGGAGGTGCGCTCGGTGCGCTACCGCACCGTCGGCGACATGTCCTGCACCGGCGCCGTGGACTCCGCCGCGCGCACGGTGCCCGAGGTCATCACCGAGATCGCCGCGTCCACGCTCACCGAACGCGGAGCCAGCCGGGCCGACGACCGGATGTCCGAGGCCGCCATGGAGGACCGCAAACGCGAGGGGTATTTCTAGAGATGACCATCCTGCGAGAGCCCCTGCTGAGCACGGGATCCCTGCTCCGGCTGGCCACGGCCGGGTCGGTGGACGACGGCAAGTCGACCCTCGTCGGCCGGCTGCTGCACGATCTCAGGGTCGTGATGCCGGACCAGCTCGCCGCCGTGGAGCGCGTCTCCCGGGAACGCGGTCTGGCCGCGCCCGACCTGGCGCTGCTCACCGACGGCCTGCGCGCCGAACGCGAGCAGGGCATCACGATCGACGTCGCCTACCGCTACTTCGCCACCGCCCGGCGCCGGTTCATCCTGGCCGACACCCCGGGCCACGTGCAGTACACCCGCAACATGGTCACCGGCGCCTCGACCGCGCAGCTGGCCGTGATCCTGGTCGACGCGCGGCACGGGATCGTCGAGCAGACCCGGCGGCACGCGGCGGTGGCCGCGCTGCTGCGGGTGCCGCACATCGTGTTGCTGGTCAACAAGATGGACCTCGTCGGCTTCGACAAGGACGTGTTCGCGCAGATCTCCGCCGACTTCGAGCGCTACCTCGAACGGCTCGGCGTGGACGACGCGACCTCGATACCGATCAGTGCCCTGCGCGGCGACAACGTGGTCGAACCGTCGAGTGTCATGGACTGGTATCAGGGTCCGACCTTCCTGCAGCATCTGGAGGACGTGCCGCCCGCGCCCGATCCCGCCGAGCAGCGGGCGCGCTTCCCGGTGCAGTACGTGATCCGGGCCGGGGAGCACGACTATCGCGGCTACGCGGGTCAGCTGGTGTCCGGCGTGCTGCGGCCCGGGGACGAGGTCGTGGTGCTTCCCTCGGGCAAACGCACGACGGTCGCGGGGATCGACGTCGCGGGTCAGCCGGTGGACGAGGCCTTCGCGCCGCAGTCCGTGACCGTGCGGCTCGCCGAGGATCTGGACGTGGCGCGCGGCGAGATGATCGCGGCGGCCGGGCTGACCGCTCCCGAGCCCACTCAAGAGCTGACCGCGACCGTCTGCCACCTCTCGGAGCGCACGCTGGCGGTCGGGAACAGGGTTCTGCTGCGGCACACGACGCGCACGGTCCAGGCGGAGGTCACCGAGCTCGTACACCGGATCGACGTCGAGACGCTGGCCGCCGCCAGCAGCCCGGACCGGCTGCAGGTCAACGACATCGCGCGGATCAGGCTGCGTACGGCGGCGCCGATCGCCGCCGACCAGTACGCGGACAACCGGCACACCGGCTCGTTCCTACTGATTGACGCCGCCGACGGCGACACGCTCACGGCCGGGCTGATCGGCGGCCAGCTGTGACCGGACGACGCCTCCGGCTCGGCGCGCGGACCGCCGTCGGCGCGGCGCTGCTCGGCCTGCTCGGCGGCTGCGCCCACGCGGCGCAGATGCAGCCGAGCTCGTCCGTCGCGGTCAACGCCGCCGGCGGCACCGCGGCCGCGTCGCTGCGTCTCGGCTACTTCGCCAACCTGACCCACAGCACGCCGATCGTGGGCGTCGCGAAGGGCTTCTACGCCGCGAAACTGGGGTCGACGAAGCTCAGCACCGACACGTTCGCGGACGGCCCGGACGAGATGACCGCGCTGCTGTCCGGGCAGCTCGACGCCGCGTACGTGGGCCCGTCGTCCGCGCTCAGCGCCTACACCTCCTCGCACGGCAGCGGTCTGGAGATCGTCGCGGGCGCGGAGGTCGGCGGCGCGGAGCTCGTCGTCGGGCCGGGCATCACGAGCGTGGCCGACCTGCGCGGCAAGACGCTCGCCGATCCGCAGCTCGGCAACACGCAGGACATCGCGCTGCGGTCCTGGCTCCTTCAGCAGGGCTATGCGACGTCGCTCCAGGGCACCGGCGCGGTCGACGTCGAGCCGAGCAGCAACGCCACCACGCTGGCGCTGCTGCGGACCGGCCGTATCGCAGGAGCCTGGGTTCCCGAGCCGTGGGCCTCGCGGCTGGTGATCGACGGCGGCGGGCACGTGCTCGTCGACGAACGTTCGCTCTGGCCGCAGGGACGTTTCGCCAGCACGGTCCTCGTCGTGCGCAGGGACTATCTGACCGCCCACCCACAGACGGTCAGGGCACTGATCGAAGGTCAGATCGCCGCGAACGCCTGGATCACGGCGCACCCGACACAGGCCGCGCAGGTGGTCGAGACGCAGGTCGCCGCGATCTCCGGCGTGACCCTCGAACCGGCCGTGCTCACACGTGCCTGGAGCGAGCAGTCGGTCGGCAACGACCCGATCGCCTCCAGCCTGCGGACCGAGCTCAAGCACGCCCTCGCGGTCGGCCTGCTCAAGAGTTCGAACACATCCATATCAGGGATCTACGACCTCACACCCCTCAACCAGGCGCTCGCGGCGGCCGGGCAGCCGACCGTGAGCGCGGATGGACTAGGCGCCTCATGACGACTTCGACTTCGGATTTCCTCGAACGCGCCGCATCCTCCGCGCTCGTCGAGGCCTCGGCCCCGGCGGTGCGGCTGGAAGGGGTGTGCAAGAGCTTCGGCAACGCGGCGCCGCCCGTGCTCGACGACATCGATCTGGACGTCGCGGCGGGCGAACTGCTGTGTGTGCTCGGCGCGTCCGGCTGCGGCAAGTCCACGCTGCTCAACCTCGTGGCCGGGCTGGACCGGCCGAGTGCGGGGCGCATCTTCGTGGACGGCGGGCACGCGGCGCTGATGTTCCAGGAGAGCGCGCTGTTCCCCTGGCTCACGGCCGCCGGGAACGTGGAGCTCGCGCTGCGGCTGCGCAAGGTGCCGAAGGTGGAGCGGCGCGAGGAGGCGCGGCGGCTGCTGAGCCTCGTGCGGCTGGACGGCGCGGCGGACAAGCGGGTGCACGAGCTGTCCGGCGGCATGCGGCAACGGGTCGCGATGGCCCGGGCGCTGGCTCAGAACTCTGCCGTGCTCCTCATGGACGAGCCGTTCGCCGCGCTCGACGCCATCACCCGCGACGTGCTGCACGAGGAGCTGATCTCGCTCTGGGACGGCAACGCGCGCGCCGGCCGGCCGCTCGCGATCGTGTTCGTCACGCACAACGTGCGCGAGGCCGTGCGCCTCGGCCAGCGGGTCGTGCTGCTCTCCTCGCGTCCCGGCCGGGTGGCGCGCGAGTGGACGGTGGACCTGCCGCAGCCGCGCCGGATCGAGGACTCGGGCGTCGCCAACCTGGCCGCCGAGATCACCTCCGAGCTGCGACGGGAGATCAGTCGCCATGCCTGAGGAAGTAGTCCGGATCCCCACGCAGCGCGACCTCGCCGCGCTCGAAGCGGGCCTCGACGCGCTGGAGGCGACCGGTACCCCGCGCAGCGAACCACTGCGCCGCGTACTACGTGCCCTGCTACCCCCGGTCCTCGCGGCGGCGGCGCTGCTCGGCGTCTGGGACCTGCTCGTCCTGGCCCAGGTCAAGCCCGGCTGGGTGCTGCCCGGACCAGGGGACGTATACGACGCCTTACGCGGTGACTGGTCGCGGTACGGCATCGGCGACGCACTGTGGGGCTCGATCTCGCGCGCGATCATCGGCTTCGGCGCGTCCGTGCTGCTCGGCACGCTGATCGGCCTGGCCGCGGCGGGCAGTCGTACGCTGCGCGCTGCCGTCGCGCCGCTGCTGTCCGGGCTGCAGAACCTCCCGTCGGTGGCGTGGGTGCCGATCGCCATCATGTGGTTCGGCATCACCCCGGCCACGATCTACACGGTGATGCTGCTCGGCGCAGTACCGTCCGTCGCCATCGGGCTGATCGACGGCATCGACCAGGTCCCGCCGATCTTCCGGCGCGTCGGCGGCAACCTCGGCGCACGCGGCCTCATCCTGGTCCGGCGCATCCTGCTGCCCGCCGCACTGCCCGCGTACGTGTCGGGCCTGAAGCAGGGCTGGGCCTTCTCCTGGCGCTCGCTGATGGCCGCCGAGCTGATCGCCGTGTCCCCGACGCTCGGCCCCGGCATCGGCCAGACCCTCGAACTCGCCCGCGAGAACCAGGACATGGCCCTCGCGTTCGCGACCGTGCTGCTGATCCTCGGCCTCGGCGTGCTGGTCAACCTGGTCGCCTTCGGCCCGGTCGAGCGGCGGCTGCGGCATCGGCGCGGCCTGGGACGTGCCTGAGCCGATGCCGCAGCGCCCTTACTCAGAGCAGCCCGTGCCGCACGGCCTGCACGCCCGCCTGGAAGCGGTTGCGCGAGCCGAGCGACTCCATCAGGTCGCTGATGCGCCGCTGCACGGTGCGCGCCGAGACGCCGAGCTGCCGGGCGATCGCCTCGTCGGTCATCCCGGCGGAGAGCATCGTGAGCAGCCCCTCCAGGCCGGTGCGCGCCTCGCCGGCCGAGGCGGCCGGGGATTCGCGGCGGTTCTCCGGCGCCTCGGGCAGACCGGCCGACCGGGCCGACCGGGGCACCGGCATGCCGCGGGTCCACTGCGCCTCGAACACCTCGATCAGGGCGTCGAGCAGCGGGGACGGGCGCACGATCAGCGCCGCCGTGAGCTCGGTGCCGGTGCCCAGCGGCAGCAGCGCCCTGCGCCGGTCCACCACGGCCAGCTTGAACGGCAGTTCGGGCACCATCACCGCCGCCTCGCCCGCCGCGATCATCTCCTGCACCTCGGCGAGCTTGGCCGGATCGAGCAGCGAGGCCCGCTCGTAGACCCCGCGCGCCCGGACCCCGCGCGCGAGCATCTCCAGTTCCGGGATCGGATCCTCGTCGTCGCCCTGCACGAAGGGCGGCTTGTCGAACACGTCGACCGAGGTGCGCGCCCCGGACTGCATGGTGTCCCAGACCTCTCCGATGGCCTCCTTGCCGGTGACCACCTCGACCAGCCCGGCGGCGGTCGGGTCGCGCAGCCCGCGCTCGCGCAGGTAGCCGTCCAGCAGCCGGGTCAGCACGTCCCGCGAGTCGCGCTCGGTGCGCTCGCGCCGGGCGAGCACGCTCTCCAGGGCCAGGTCGGGGGCGAGCGCGGACCAGGCGGCCGCGCCCTCCAGGCCGGGACCGCGCACCAGACCCTTGATACGCAGGCCGAGCAGCGCCCGGAACACCGCGTCCAGGTCCATGCCCTCGGCCCTGGCCAGTTCCTCGGCGCTCAGCGCGCCCTTGCGGCACAGTCCGAGGTAGACCAGCTCCTCGGATCTGCTCAACGCGTTCGCCAAGCCGCTGTGCGGCGGCTCGACGGTCTCTGTGCTCACGCGTCAGCACCTTTCTGTGGGTGGCGAAAGGACACCGTTCGCGGACCTGGGCTCCCCCGAGGCGTCCGTGAGTACCGGGCGGTGGCCCGATGCGCTCCGCGTGGTGGCGGAGCGGTTCTCACCGAGAAATCGCTTCAGACTCCTTTCAGGGTGATCCGGCGCCGATGTTAGCCTGCAACCCGGGGAGCCGTCGAGGTTTGTACCGACAGCTGGATCTTCCTTTACCTCTTTTTCCCACCGGACTCCGGTAGTTCGGTACCCGATATTTTTCCGATCAAAGGCGGCTGATGGGTTTCCTGCGCGTAACGATGCACCCGGGCCGGATGTGGCGCCCGGTGACACTGCTCGGCTGCGGCCTGCTGCTGCTCGCCGCGGGCTGCTCCGCAGGCTCCCCCGCCCCGCCGCCGAGCACGGCGCCGACCGCCCCGGCGACCCGGCTCACGTGGGTGATCAGCCGAAACGCGCTGACAGACCTGCGTAACGCCGGGATGTCCGACGGCGAACTATCAGATCTCTTCAATAACACGGCCACGTATATTGTGGGCGGCTCCGCGACGACCGGGGAATCGGCGAATATCAGTGCTTGGACGAGCCGGCGGTCGGTGACGCTCACCGATCTGCGCCCGGCGGGCTTTTCCCGGAACGCGGCCGCGGTTCTCTACGACATCGAGGACTGGTCGCTCACCCCGAAGGCGCAGCAGTCGGATCCGGGTAAATTCGAGGCCGAAGGATATCGGTTGGCCCGAGAGCGCGGCGTCGTGTTCATCGCCGCGCCCGCGCTCGACCTCGTGCGCGCGCTCGACCCCGGCGGTTCCGGCACCGTCGCGCAGCGCTTCCTCGGCCTCGACGTGATCGGCGAGGCGGCGGCGAACGCGGACATCGTCGACATCCAGGCGCAGGGCCTCGAGGGCAGCGCGCAGTACGCGTCGTTCGTCACCGCCGCGGCCGAGCAGGCGCGGACCGCGAACCCTGCCGTCAGGGTGCTGGCCGGACTCAGCACGAACCCCTCGGGCCGCACGATCAGCGCGGCGACCCTCGCGGCGGACGCGAACTCCGTGCGCGGCGTCGTCGACGGCTACTGGCTCAACATCCCGGCCTCCGGAAGCGCCTGCCCCACCTGCGGAACCGCCGAGCCGCAGGTGGCGGTGCCCTGGCTGAAACAGCTCCTCGACCAACGAGAAGGATGAGAACTCGAATGTTAACGTTCACGCGCCGCGCGGCCCTGCGCGCCGGCGTCCTCGGCGGCTCCGCAACGCTCGCCACGTACGCCGCCGACTCCGCCGCCCACGCCGCGTCCGCCACCGCGGTCTTCGACATCGCGAGCTACGGCGCGACCGGCGACGGCACGACCGACGACACCGCGGCGATCCAGGCCGCGCTCGACGCCGCGAGCAACGTGCCCGGATCAGCGGTCTACTTCCCCCCGGCCATCGGCGGCTGCTACCGCACCTCCGGGCTCAGCGTGTCCGGCGGGGTCGGCCACCTCACCGGGGAGAGCGCCCTGTTCGCCGCGTACGGTCCACACACCGTCTCGCTCACCGGCTCCGTCCTCGCCCCGATCGACGCCACGACCACCAATCTGCTCACGATCGGCACCAGCGGCGCCGGATCCGTCGCGACCGGCAATCCGCACGGCCTGACCGTCGAGGGGATCGGCTTCCGCGGCACCACCGCCGACGGCAAGACGCTGCCGACGTTCTGGGCCGTCAGCGTCGTCGACACCTCGGACGTGACCTTCGTCGAATGCCGCGACCTGTACTGCGGCGCCTTCGGCTTCCCCGGATACCCCGGGGGCGGCGACGGCACGGGCGGCTTCGTCGCCTTCCGCTCCTCCGGCACCGGCGCGTTCTCCGTCAACGGCAGGGTGCTGTTCTGCAACTCCTACGGCGCGGGCACCTTCCTGCTCGCCGACGGCCTGTCCGCCGAGTACCCGGGGGGCGGCAGCACGGACGGCCGCGCGGTCTGCTGCCAGGTCAACGGGCACGGATACGGCGTCGTCCTCGGCCGCGACTTCGCCGGGGCCGGCGGCTGGGCCGTGCTGGAGACGCACTTCTCCTCGGAGCCCGGCAAGCGGCACATCGACTACGGTCCGACCGGCAACGCCTGGACGCTGCGGGTCGAGAGCTGCTACCTCGACGTGTGCGGCGACGTGCACATCGGGTGCGGCAGCCGCGGCCTGCAGGCGATCGGCAACTACTTCCGCGGCCAGGCCAACGAGTCGGCCATCAGCTTCGGCGCCGGACTCGCGCACACCCGCCGCGACCCGGCCGCGCAGATCGTCGGCAACACCTACGACCTCGACGGCAACACCGCCGCCGTGGACTTCGCCCGCTTCGCCGGATTCACCGCCGCCGAATTCGCCGAGCGCGGCGGCGGCGCGTACACCGGAAACCTCGTCCACAACCACGGCGCCGCGATGCCCGCGACCTGGAAGGCCCAGTTCACCGGCTCCGACGCGGTGGCCGTACCGAACACCACGACCGCCACCCTCACCCTCGCCGAGGGTCCGGTGCTCGCCCGCTGAGCGAGGTTTGGCCGGCCGGATAGCGGTGACCCGGGATTGGTGAGCATGACTACCGGTTCCCATCGTCGCAGTTCAGAGCGTCGCACGGGCGACTTTCGAGCAACCGACCTAGGCTGAGAATCATGACCATCCCGGACTCCGGCACCATCCTGGACGAAGAGGCCGAGGCCGAGCTGCGCCGCGAGGAGGAGGTCGAGGCGATCTCGGACAACTTCCGGCACATCATCTGCTACCTGTGCTATCCGGCGTTCGCGGACCAGCCGGTGGCGCCGCACGACGCGCAGTGCATCTGCGGCAAGCCCGTGCACGCCGGGGAGATACAGGCCCCTGAGTCGGCGCCCGAATGCGTGCTCTGCCACGAGATGGCGGACATGCACTACCGGAAGAAGCACTCAGTCCACTGACGACGGATCCCCGCGCCGCCGACGGCCCCCGCGCGGTGATCTGTCAGAATGACGGCATGGCAGTCGATGGGGACTTGAAATCCCGGCTTCCTTACCCATTCAACGAAGATTTTTCGCCAGTGCTCCGCCGCCTCAACAGACGCACCGAGCGCGGACGCCACCAGCTGGCGAACGATCCGGTCACGGCGGCTTACCTGGCCGCCGCGCTGCGCCTGGTCGAGCGGCGCCTGGGCCCGCGGCCGGAGTCCCAGGACCCGCCCGACGCGGCGGTGGTCGAGCGGTCGTTCTTCGGATTCCTCACGCAGCGCGCGGTCGCGGCCGAGGTCGAGGGCAACCCCGATCCGTTCCCGCGCCGGGGCAGCGTCTCGACCCTGCGCACCAGTTGGCGCACTCAGGCCGACTTCATCGCGGACCTGCTCGGATTCGTGCTGTGGACGGGCTACTACCCGGCCTCGTACACGACGCTGTGGGACGGAGCGGCCGAGCAGCTGGCCGAGGCGGACGACTTCTCCGCGGCCATCGAGGAGGTGGCGTTCAACGCGACCGCCCACCTGCTCGCGATGGTCACGTTCCGGATCCAGCTCGCGGCGTCCATCGGCGCGCAGGACGATCCGGCCGTCCGGGCCGTACTCGCGGCGAAGTACGAGCGGGGCCAGGCGATCTGGGGCGGCATCTACACGCGGATGATGACCGCGCGCGGCCTGCAGCTGCGCGAGGGGATCAGCCTCGGCGAGATGGCCGACATCCTCACGGCGCTCGTCGAGGGCTGTGCGTTGCGGGCGATGGCCGAGGGCCCGGAAACGCGCGTGCTGGACGTGGCCGACAGACGCGGCCTGCTCGGCACGGCGGCGCTGGCGCTGATCTCCGGGAGCATGGAGCCGAAGGGACGCGAGGACGGGCTGAGCCTCGCCGAGTCGATCAACGCGATGGCGAGGGCCGGCCAGGCGGGGTCCGGATAGCCGAGGTTCGGTGCGCCGGAGCACGAGAGCACTCCCCACCAGCACCCTCGAACTCCGGACCCCCACCTTTCCTCCGGTTCCCCCACAAGGGTCGGACCGAGCTGGCGCCATCGGGCCCGCGAAAGCCCCGCGAACTCGGTCCCCTCCCCGGCCCGCGAAAGCGGGGAGGTCCGCCAACACCGGCCCACACTTGCGGCGTTGACGTGATGTCACCTTAGGGGCGTGCCGCGCGGTGCCATAGGTGCGCAGTTGCGTGGTGGTGGGAGCGGATTCAGTCGCGCAGCGCCCGCCAGCCCGCGATTGCGGCTGCCGCCACGCAGATTCCGGAGATCGAGAAGCCGACCCGGGCCCCGGCTCCGTCGATCACGGCGCCGACGAGGAAGCCGGTGACCGGCAGCGTCCCGGTCATCGCCATGCCCCACAGGCTCATGACCCGGCCCCGGAAGTCGGGGTCGCAGCGCAGTTGGGCGAGCGTGTTCGCCAGGGCTATGAACCAGATCGAGCTCATGCCGACGAGCACCATCCCGGCCATCGCGACGACCGCGACCGGCGCCCACGCGACCATCAGCACCGAGGCGGCTGTGAAAAGCGCCAGTACGCGGACCCGACGCCCGGTCGGTTCCGGCGCCGCGGCCGCGAGCAACGCACCGGGTAGTCCGCCGACGCCGAAGCACGCCATCATCGCGCCGTATCCGCCGCCGCCGAGGTGCAGCGCACTGCTGACCAGCGGCGGCAGCGCGACGCCCATGCTGAAGATGAGCCCGCTGGCCGCCGACATCGGGAGCAGCGCCCGATACAGCGGCGTACGGAGCGCGTAGCGCAGGCCCTCGCGTGCCGCGCCCTTCTGCGCCCCCCGCGCGACCGGCGTGTGCCCTGTCGGCCGCATCCGGATGAGGACGAGCAGCGGCGCCAGGTACGTCAGCGTATTGACTCCGAAGCACGCGGCGGCACCCGACGTGGCCAGCAGCAGACCACCGAGGCCGGGACCGACCACGCGCGAGGCGTTCAGCGCGACTTCCCACAGCCCGACCGCACTCGCGACGGCGTTGCGGCCGACGAGGTCCACGACGTAGACCTGCCGCGCGGGCGAATCCACCGACGCGACCGCCCCGGACAGCAGCGAGAGCGTCAGGATGAACGGCAGCCGCATCTCGCCGATGAGCGCGAGCACGAACAGGGCGCCCGCGATCGCCATCATCAGGACCTGCGTACCGATCAGCAACCGCCGCCGGTCGGCCCGGTCCACCAGCGCACCGGCCCACGGCCCGAGCAGCAGCGAAGGACCGAACGAACAGGCCGTCACCGCGCTCAGCCAGACCGCGCTGTGCGTCACCTGCAGCACGGTCCAGGACAGCGCCACGGCCTGCGTCATCGTCCCCGAGGACGACGTCACCTGTCCGGCGAACCACCAGCGGAACGCCCGCCGCCGCAGCGCCCCGCTCATCCGCCCGAGCAGCCCCACCGGCTCCCGGACGACGATCGGGTGATGCGGGGCGGGCGGCTCCTCGTCGACGACCTCGATGCCCACCGGCGTCATGCTGCCCCTCCCTCTGGTCTGTGGTTTAGACCATAGAGGGATCAGGCGGCTTGGCGCACATCCGTTTCAGCTACGCCACGTGGTCGCGGAACAGCCGCAGCCGGTCCTCGCCGATCTGCTCGCGCAGCAAGGGATCCTCGATGCCGAGCCCCTCCTCGGGCGCCATGCAGAGCACGCCGACCTTGCCCTCGTGTTCGTTGAGCTGGACGGCGCGGGTGGCCTCGCCGACCTCGGCGAACGGGTAGACGCGGGACAGCGTGGGGACGACCAGGCCGAGTTCCAGCAGGCGGTTGGCCTCGACGGACTCCTGGTAGTTCGCGCCGTGGCTGCCGATGATCCGCTTGACGCGCATCCAGAGGTGGCGATTGTCGTACTGGTGCGCGTATCCGGTGCTGGAGCCGCACGTGACGACGCTGCCGCCGCGCCGGGCGACGAAGACGGAGGCGCCGAAGGTCTCCTTGCCGACGTGCTCGAACACGACGTGCGGGTCCTCGCCGACCTGCTTGCGGATCGCGGCGCCGAGCGAACGCCAGCGCTCCATCTCGTTCGATTCGTCGGCGCAGTCGGTGAACCCGATCTCCTGACGGTTGATGATGTGGCGCACGCCCATCTTCTCCAGCAGGGCCGCCTTGCGCGCGCTGCCCACCACGGCGACGGGAATGCCGCCCGCGCGCTGCACGAGCTGGACCGCGTACGCGCCGAGACCGCCGGTCGCGCCCCAGATCAGCACGACGTCGCCCATCTTGATCCGGGCACCGTGCTGCGAGATCAGCATCCGGTACGCGGTGCCGAGGCAGAGCGAGTTGCACGCGGCCTCTTCCCAGCTCAGGTGCCGGGGCTTGCGGATCAGCTGCGTCCCCTTGACCACCGCGTAGTCGCCGAACGCGCCGTAGTTGGTCTCGAAGCCCCAGGCGAGGGTGCGGTCCGCGAGCAGGCCGTCCTGCTGGGCCGCGGGCTCCTGCTCGTCGATGGCGCCCGGGGTGATGCAGACGCGGTCGCCGACATTCCAGTGCCGCACGGCCGCGCCGACCCGCACCACGACGCCGGACGCGTCCGAGCCGATGACGTGGAAGTCCTGGTCGTGCCGGGCGTCCCAGCCGCCGGCCTTGGCCACGTGTTTCAGGAACTGGAACGACGGCAGCGGTTCGAAGGTCGCGGACCAGACGGTGTTGTAGTTGACCGCCGCCGCCATGATCGCCACGACCACCTCGTCGGGGGCGAGTTCGGGCATCGGGACCTCGCCGTGGTGCAGCGTGCGGCGCACGTCCTTGTCCTTCTCGCCCCGGAAGATCTCCTGGTCCTCGCGGCGCAGGAACGCGGCGCGGTACGTCTCGGGCAGCGGGGCCGTGGCCAGCTCGCCGGCGTCGGCGCCGCCGAGGACCGCCTCGGTCAGGGGGCTGTTCGTGAACATCTACCGGTTCTCCTCGGAGTGTGTCGGGACGGGGATGGTCGTCAGGCGGGCAGGCCGAGGCTGGCGGCGAGCATCGGCCAGGAGGTGGCGAACGCGCCCTTCCAGGACGACCAGTTGTGCACGCCGCCGCTGTAGAAGTCGCTCTGCACCGGGATGCCGAGCACGCCGAGCCGGTTGGCGAACGCCACGTTCTGCGGCTGGATCGCCTGCTCGAGCGTCTGGCCGAGCTGCGCGTCCCGGGTCGTGCCCTTGCCGTCGCCGCAGGACAGGAACAGCGAGGTCCAGCGCAGGTTCGTGGCCTGCGCGTAGGGGTTGTCGTCGTTCCAGAGCTGGACGTTGTGCAGCGGGTCGCCCCACAGCGCGTCGGGCTGGATGCTCTCCCGGGCGACGATCGCGCGCATCACGGCGGGCATCCCGGGATAGGTCGTGTTGAGCACGCCGCTGTACGAGGCGGCGGCGACGAAGGTCTGCGGGTAGTGCGCGGCCATCATGATCGCGCCGTAGCCGCCGGTGGACACGCCCGCGACCGCGCGCGTGCTGCCCGCGTTGAAGTCGCGCTGCAGGATCTGCATCAGCTCGACGGCGTCGAAGGTCTCGTAGTCGGGCTTCTGCTTGCCGCCGTTCCACCAGCGGGTCGGGATGCCGGTGGGCCCGTCCTCGGGCATGACGACGATGACGTCCTTGTCGGCGACGAAGGACTCGATGTCGGTCTCGCGGGTCCAGGCGGTGTAGTTGTCGTGCGCGCC
Organism: Actinospica sp.; assembly: GCA_035493475.1. Taxonomy (GTDB): domain Bacteria; phylum Actinomycetota; class Actinomycetes; order Streptomycetales; family Catenulisporaceae; genus Actinospica. Next base: position 7,864 of record DATJIF010000155.1, on the reverse strand, counting down.
GTGCAGCAGGTAGAGCACCGGCCACGTCTCGCCGTCCGAGTCGGCGCTCCAGCTCGCGGGAACGATGATCCGCACCGGGACGAGGGCGCCGACCGAGAGCGAGCCGACCTTGAGATCGGCCATCCGCGAGTCGAGCCACGTCTCGGACTGGACGTACGCGCCGTCGTCGGCGGTGCCGGTGGGCGGGGTGACGGGGATCGGCGCGGGAGTCGTCGCGGTCGGCGACGGAGTGGGGGTCGGCGGCGCGGCGGCGACCGGGGGCGGGGCTGCGGCGGACGCGGACTGCGACGGGCTCGCGGTGGCGCTCGGGCTCGGACTCGCGCCAGGGGCCGAGGCGGGTTGCGCGGAGGCGGAGGCGGATACGGACGCGGGGGGCGCGGCCGCCGACGCCGGGCTGGCGTCGGCGGATCCCGCGCCCACCGTGGCGGTGACGGACAGCCATGCCGTCAGGGACAGCGTGAGGACCGAGGTCAGGGCCCAGACGGGGCGCTTGTACACGGACATGGCTGCGGGTCTTCTTTCTCCGAGGTTGGAATCAGCCGCGTAGGTCGGCGTCGAGCAGGCGGGCGAGCACGTCCACCACGGGCGGGTCGAGCAGGCAGAGGTGGTGCCCGGGCAGCGGACGGACCGTCAGGTCCGGGCAGAACTCGTCCCAGCCGAGCGTCGGGTCCGTCCGCTCGTACCGCGCGTCCCGGACCGTGTGCGGCGCGATCTCACTGGCCCGGTACAGGAACGTGCGGCCCGCGTACGGGCGCGGCGTGTGCCGTTCGCCGCTGCGCAGGTCGAGGAACGAGTCACGCTGATGCTCGAGCGCGGCCTCGGGCAGGTCGGCCGTGTTGCGCAGCGCCTCGATGACCGTGGCGATCTGCCCGGCGTCGTCCTGCGTCTCCATCTGCTCGTACGGCAGGTTCAGCGGGCTGCCGTACGCCTCCTCGATGTACGCCGCGAACTCCCGGTACCGCTTGACCAGCATCTTGCGCGTGTCCTGGCCGGGGTCGGGCAGCGGCAGCACGGTGTCGATGAGCACCAGGGAGCTGACGGTGCCGTGCTCGGACAGCAGCCGCGCGACCTCCTGGCCGACGGCGCCGCCGAACGACCAGCCGCCGACGGCCCACGGACCCTCCGGCTGCCGCTCCCGGATGATCCGCGCGTGCTCGGCCGCCACCTCGGTGATCTCGGCGAACTCCGAGTCCGGCAGCCGCTCCAGGCCGAAGCACGGCTGGTCGGCGCCGAGCCGGTCGACGAGGCCGCGGTAGACGGCGGACGTGCCGCCGGCCGGGTGGATCAGGTAGAGCGGCGGCCGGGTGCCCTCGGCGCGCAGGACGCGGACCGGGCCGTCCACGGGGATTTCCAGCAGCGGCCGGACGACGTCCGCGATGGCGCCGACGCTCGGTGTGCCGCCGAGGTGGTCTATCGGGGGCAGCGGCACTCCGATCCGCTCGGCGAGCACGCCCACGAACTCGGCCGCGAGGTGCTGATCGCGTGTCAGGGCGTCGAGCGGCGCGGTCACGTCGGGCACCGTGTCGCCCGTGACGTCGGTCCACGCCAGCGCGATCAGCCGCTCGGTCGCGTCGCGCGGCTTCACGCCCTTCTGCGGCGCGGGCTCGTCGGCGGAGGGCGCGAGCAGTTCGGCGACCTCGGCGATCGTGCCCCTGCGCAGGACGGACTTCGGCGGGAGCGTGATGCCGAATTCGCGCTCGATCATGCCGAGGATGCGGACGGCGTGCAGCGAGTCAAGGCCGAGATCGGTCAACGGCGTCGTGTCGTCGATGCTCTGCGGCGAGTAGCCCATAACCTGCGCGACGATCGTGCGCAGCCGGTCTCGGACGTCGCCGCCCGCTGCGATGACCGGAACAATCGGCGCCGGTTGCGCCGGAGCCTCGGCGGGGTCGAAGTCGACCCAGAAGCGGCGGTGGCGCCAGCGCGCGGTCGGCAGGTCGATGACGCGTGCGCCCGAGTGCAAGGCATTGCGCGCGGCGGCCGGGTCGATCGCCTGCCGCATCAGCAGGGCCGCGAGGGAGAGCCGGAAGGTGGCGGACTCGTCCGTGTCCCGGCGCAGCGTCGGGAGCACGAGCGCGTCGTCGGCCCCGGCCGCGCGCAGCGTCTCGTTGATCGGGTACAGCTGCGTCGGATGCGGCGAGACCTCGACGAACGTGCGGAATCCGTCCTCGGCGGCGGCCGTGACCGCCTGCTGGAAGCGGACCGAGTCGCGCAGGTTGCGGACCCAGTATTCGGTGTCGAAAACCGCCTCGGCCCGCGGGTCTGTGCGCACCGTCGAGTAGACGCGGCAGTCCGGGACCTTGTGCGCGATCTCGCCGAGCCGGTCCGCGAACGGGTCCAGCAGCGGATCCACGTGCGGAGTGTGGCCCGCGGCGGCGGCGCGCAGCGAACGTGCGTTGCCGCCTTCGTGGGTGACGAGTTCAACGAGCTTCTCGACGTCCTGCGCCGTCCCCGCCACGACGCATTGTTCCGGCGAGGAGTGCACGGCGACGCAGAGGCTCGGCAGCGCGTCCTTTGCGTACTCCTCGATCTGCTCGCGGGTGCGGTCGACCACTGCCATCGCGCCGCCGGACAGGCCGTCGAGCAGCCGGGAGCGTTCGAATATGATCCGGACGCCGGTCTCCTCGTCGATGGCGCCGGAGACGACCGCCGCCGCGACCTCGCCCATCGAGTGGCCGATGACGGCGGCGGGCCGCAGGCCGTGCGCACGCCAGAGGTCCGCGAGCGCGACCTGGATGCCGAAGATCGCCGGGAGCACGATCGGCGCCTTGTCGAGCTGCGCATCGGGTTCGAGCTGCGCGCGGAGCGAAATATCCCCGTGCATGCGCATCAGCGGTTCGAGGCGGTCGATCGCGGCGGCGAACGCGGGCTCGGTCTCCAGAAGGCGCCGGGCCATGCCGGGCCACTGCGAGCCGTAGCCCGAGAAGACCCAGACCGCTCCCGCCGCGCCGGTTCGGGGCGTGCCGAGAACCGTGGCCGGATGCGGTGTTCCGTCGGCCAGATGAGTGAGTGCGTCAGCGGCCTGCTCACTCGTGCGGGCTACGACGGCGGCCTGTTGATGGCCCTTGCCGACACGGCCGAGCAGCGTGTGCGCCACGTCGGCCGGTCGCGTGCGCGCGCCGGGTTCGGAACGGAGCCACGCGGAGAGGCGTGCGGCCTCCTCGCGCAGCCGGTCTTCTGACGGCGCGTCGAGCATGAACAGCGCGGGCTCCGGCTCGGCTTCCGCCACGTGGCCCGCGGAGTTCTCGGGGGCCGTCGCAGACGGACGGTACTCCTGCACCAGGACGTGCGCGTTCGTGCCGCCGAACCCGAAGGCCGACACTCCGGCGGTCGCGGTGCCCGAGTAGCGGGGCCACGGCTCGGCCTCGGTGACCACGCGCAGCGCGTTGGCGTCGAAGTCGATGTGCGGGCTCGGCGCGGAAAAGTGCAGCTGCTTCGGCACTTGGCCGTGGTGCAGCGCGAGGACGGTCTTGGCGAGCCCTGCGATGCCCGCGGCGGCTTCGAGGTGGCCGAGGTTGGTCTTCACCGAACCGATGAGCAGCGGCTGGTCGGGGGCACGTCCGGTGCCGAGGACCGCGCCCAGCGCGCCGGCCTCGACCGGGTCGCCGAGCGCCGTGCCGGTGCCGTGCGTCTCCACGTAGTCGAGTTCGTTCGGCAGGACCGGGCCGCCCTCGACGTAGACCTGCGCGAGAAGGGCGCGCTGCGCCTCGGCATTCGGGGCAATGAGGCCGTTCGATCGGCCGTCCGAGTTAACGGCCGTGCCGCGGATGACGGCGAGCACGCGGTCTCCGGCCCGCTCCGCATCGGCGAGGCGACGCAGCACGATGACGCCGCAGCCCTCCGCGCGGACCATGCCGTTCGCGCCGGCGTCGAAGGCCTTGCAGCGGCCGTCGGGCGCGAGCGCACCGGCCCGCTGGAACGCGAACGTGACCGCCGGGGACAGCAGTGCGTTGACTCCGGCGGCAAGCGCGGTGTCGCACTCCCCCGCCAGCAGGCTGCGCACCGCGTGGTGCACGGCGACCAGCGACGAGGAGCACGCGGTGTCCACGGCCATGCTCGGGCCGCGCAGGTCCAGCACGTACGACAGCCGGTTCGCGGCGATGCTGAGCGCGGCGCCGGACGGGGTCCACGCGTCGACGCGGGCCAGGTCGGCGGTCGTGAGCTGGACGTATTCGTTGCCGCTGATGCCGACGAAGACGCCCGTGCTGCTTCCGGCGAGCGCGGCGGCCGGGATCGCGGCGTGGTCCAGGGCCTCGTGCGCGACCTCCAGCAGCAGCCGCTGCTGCGGGTCCATCGCGGCCGCCTCAACCGGCGGGATGCCGAAGAACTCCGCGTCGAATCCCGCGATGTCGTCGAGGAATCCGCCGTGCCGACGGACCTCGTCCACGGTCGGGTCGTCGGCGGCGACGAACCCGGCCCAGCGCTCGTCGGGCACCGTGCCGACGGCGTCGCCGCCCTCGCTGAGCAGCCGCCAGAAGTCCTCGGCCGACGCGACTCCGCCGGGCATGCGGCAGCCGAGGCCGACGACGGCGATCGCGGTGCCGTCGCGGTCGGCCTCGGGCTCGGCGGGCCGGCCGGAGTTCTCGGTCACCGGCTCTTCGTGTGCCGTCTGCGCGCAGATGTGCTGCGCCAGCTGGTCGAGCGTCGGCGCCTCCCACAGCACGGTCGCCGGGAGCGCGACCTCGGCCAGCTCGCTGAGCTCCGCGGCCAGGGTGACCGCGTCACGCGAGGTGAGGCCGAGTTCGGCGAGCGGGCGATCGGAGGTGACCCACGTCGGGTCGATGCCGTGCCACTCGTGCAGGCGGGTCAGGACGTGGCGGCGCACCGCGAGGTCGAGTTCCGCGGAATCGGCGTCCGCGTGCACGCCGTAGCCGTTGGCGCTGCCCACGTTGCTCATCGGCGGCCCTCCGCGTATTCGCCGCGCAGGTAGGCGGCCCGGCAGGCGCTGCGCGAGACCTTGCCGCTGGACGTGCGCGGGATGGTTCCCGGCGGCACGAGCACGAGCCGGTCCAGGCGCAGGCCGTGCGTGCCGGCGACCCGCGCCCGCACGATGTGGTCCACGGACGCCCCGAGGTCGGCGGCCGCCGCGGCGACGGCCTCCTTCTTCATCCGGTCCCGGCGGCGCTCGGCGACGGCGACGACCGCCTCACCCTCGTCCCCCGGCACCGCGAACACGGCCGCGCGCTCGCGCCGGTCCGCGTCGAGGGCCGCGTGCACGGTCTCCTCGACGTCCTGCGGGTAGTGGTTGCGGCCGTCGATGATCAGCAGATCCTTGAGGCGGCCGGTGACCAGCAGCCGTCCGTCGTGCACCGCGCCGAGGTCGCCGGTGCGCAGCCAGGGCTGGTCGCCGGTCCCGGGCAGCACGGCGCCGAAGATCTCCGCGGACTGCTCCGCGCGCTTCCAGTAGCCGAGGCCCACGTTCTGGCCGCGCACCAGGATCTCGCCGACCGAGCCGTCCGGCAGCACGCGCCGGGTGCCGGGCTCGACGATCCGGATCTCCTGGTCGACCGGCGCGCCGCACGCCACGAGCGTGGTGACGGAACCGTCCTCGGCGTCGGCGGACGCGGGAACGATGCGCCCCTCGGCGAGCGCGGCACGTTCACAGGTGAGCTCGTACGGCGCGGACGTCGCGCCGTCCGAGGCAACGAACACCGTCGCCTCCGCGAGGCCGTACGAGGGACAGAGCATCTCAGGACGCAGTCCCGTTCCCGCGAACGCGGCGGCGAAGGCGCGCAGCGTACGCGGCTGGATGGGCTCGGCGCCGTTGCCGAGGCCGTGCACCTGGTCGAGCCGCAGGTCCGCGACCGCCTCGGGACGCACCTTGGCGACGCAGTAGTCGTAGGCGAAGTTCGGCGCGGCCGCGAACACGTTCGGATGCGCGCCGAGCAGCCGCAGCCAGCGCTCCGGACGGGCCAGGAACGCGACCGGGTCCATCAGCACCGAGGGGAATCCGCCCACCACCGGCAGGCAGATGTTGACCACCAGGCCCATGTCGTGGAACAGCGGCAGCCAGCTGACGACGGTCGAGGCGGGGAAGCGGGCGTGCACCTGGCGGGCGTTGCGCACGACGTTCTCGTGCGTGATCATCACACCGGCCGGGCTGCGCGTGGAGCCGGAGGTGTACTGCAGGTACGCGACGTCGCCGGGCGCCGGGTCGGGCCACACGGCCTCGGTCTCGGCGCCGGTCAGCGGCTGCGAGACGTCCACCTTCACCAGCGGCATCCGCTCGTAGCCGCGCGCCTGCTCGTCCAGGTAGCCGCGCGCGGCGGCTGCGCTGGACTCGGTGACCAGCGCGCACGCGGGCTCGCAGTCCTCGAGCACCGCGGCGACCCGGTTCGAGTGCCCGGGCTGGTTGGTCGGGAACAGCGGCACCGCGACGACGCCCGCGGTCAGGCAGCCGAGGAAGGCGGCGACGTAGTCGAGCCCCTGCGGCATCAGCAGCACGGCGCGGTCGCCGGGCCGGGCCACCGCGCGCACCTGCGAGGCCACCACCCGGGCCCGGTCGTGCAGCTGGCCCCAGGTCAGCGTGCGGGACCGGCCGTCGGAGCGCAGGTCCGGGTAGTCCACGAACGTGAAGGCGCGCTGGTGCGCGTGCCGCGCGGCCAGGTCCCGCAGCAGCCCGGGCAGCGACTGCCCGGGGGCGGGGTCCGGGCCGGGCATGGATCGGTGCTGCTGCATGCTGGCTCCAGGAGGTAGGCGGACGGGGCGGGGATCAGGCGACTGAGAGCGTGAGGCGAATGGGAGTGATTTTCAGCTTCACCTCTCAACTAAAAGTCATATCGGCAGTCCGGCGCGCGCCCTGGAGATCCGAATGGGTCAAGTACGCACCCGAATAGCTGCTGACGCGGTGTCCGGGGAGGCGGATCAGGACGTTTGCATCCGCTGCGGGAGCCAGGGTCCGAGGGCGGACTCCCAGGCCGACAGGTCGTCACTCCACATCTGCGCGGTCTGCCCCGGGTCCCCGGCGTACGACGGGTCGGTCTGCCAGGGCCCGAGCGTCTCCAGCTGCAGGCGCACGAACAGCGCGTACTGCCGCCAGAGCCGGTGGTCGACGCACAGCTTCTTGCGGAACGCGTTGAGGGTCGAGGTGTCGATGTCGCTGCCGTCGAAGCCGAACGCGACCTGGTTCTCCTGCACGAACTCCATCGGCGCGGTCTGCAGGATCATGTCGGCCATCGAACTGTCGTAGGCGAGCGTGTTGGCGGGCATCGCGTAGGCCTGCTGGACCTGGCCCAGCGCGTCGTCGCCGAGGTCGGCGCTCGTGCAGAAGGCCCGGCCGATGTAGTAGTACTGCTGGTCGCTGATGCCGCCGAGGTCCGGGCGCAGGTCGAGCACGGAGCGGTAGAAGGCGCCCTGCTGGGCGATCGTCGGGACGCGGCTCGGCGACGGCTTCGGGGTCGGCTCGGGCGTCGGCCGCCGCTGGAGGTGTTCGGGCCGCCCGGGCTCGGGCGAGGCCGGGTCGGACGCCTGGTCGGAGCCGGACGCGGAGGGCGACGCGGAGTCGCGCACGCCGATACCCAACGCCGCGTGCGTCGAGGTCATCAGGGGCACGAACACCGCGGTCAGCGCCGCGAAGACGAGGATCGGGGTTCGCACTGCGTTCACGCGCATCGCTTGGTCTCACTCCAACTTGTGGGGCGGTGGCAAGTCCATCAAGCATGGTCTGACGGCCCGTCACCGGCGACCCGGCGCGGCCATACGGGTTTAGAGCGTCCGAGGAGTGGGGGCCGGGCTCGCGGGCCGATGGCTCTCGCCTGGCCGCGTTCTCGTCGGTCGCCACCCAAACCCAGGGTGGCTCCCTCCTCGGCCTTGCCAGACTCGGCCCTCGACCCGCTCCCTGATCCGGCCCCCACTCCTCGGACGC
>DATJIF010000154.1:0-5943 GCA_035493475.1 Actinospica sp. | reverse complement strand
CGACGTGGTCAAGCGCATCGTCGAGGTGCACGTCAACCTGCCCGAGGGCTTCGAGCCGCACCCGCGGGTGCTGCCGCAGCTGCAGAAGCGCGCGCAGATGGTCAGCGACGGCACGATCGACTGGGCGATGGGCGAGACCCTCGCGTTCGGCTCGCTGCTGACCGAGGGCGTCCCGGTCCGGCTCACCGGCCAGGACTCGCGCCGCGGCACCTTCGTGCAGCGGCACCACGTGGTGGTCGACCGGGCCACCGCGCGCGAGTACACGCCGCTGTCCTACCTGGCCGAGAACCAGGCCACGTACACGGTCTACGACTCGATGCTCTCCGAGTACGCGGCGATGGGCTTCGAGTACGGCTACTCCGTGGCCCGCCCGAACGCGCTGGTCCTGTGGGAGGCCCAGTTCGGCGACTTCGGCAACGGCGCGCAGACCGTCGTGGACGAGTTCATCTCCTCCGGCGAGCAGAAGTGGGGCCAGCGCTCCGGCGTCGTGCTGCTGCTGCCGCACGGCTACGAGGGCCAGGGCCCGGACCACTCGTCCGCGAGGATCGAGCGGTACCTGCAGCTGTGCGCGCAGAACAACATGACCGTCGCGATGCCGTCGCTGCCGTCGAGCTACTTCCACCTGCTGCGCTGGCAGGCCCTGAACCCCGCGCACAAGCCGCTGGTCGTCTTCACCCCGAAGTCGATGCTCCGGCTCAAGGCGGCGGCCTCCGGGATCGAGGAGTTCACCGGCAGCACGGAGTTCCGGCCGGTCATCGGCGACACGACGGTGGCGGCGGGCGGCGTCCGCAAGGTCATCGCCTGCTCCGGCAAGATCTACTGGGACCTGGTGGCCTACCGCGACAAGCACGGCATCACCGACACCGCCGTGATCCGCGCCGAGCGCCTCTACCCGCTCCCCGCGGCCGAGCTGCTGCGCGAGCTGGCCCAGTACCCCGCCGCCGCGGACATCCGCTGGGTCCAGGAGGAGCCCGCCAACCAGGGCGCCTGGCCGTTCATGGCCCTGCACCTGCCCGGCGAGCTCGGCGGCCGCACGCTGACCTGCGTCTCCCGCCCCGCGTCCTCGTCCCCGGCCGTCGGCTCCGCCAAGCGCCACGAGGTCGAGCAGCACCGCGTGGTCGAAGAGGCCTTCGCGGACTGACGCCGTCAGTCATTAGGTCGATCGGAATCCCGCGTCGCTCCCGGAAGAGGGGGCGGCGCGGGATTCCGCTTTTCCGAGTTCCCGCGGCCGTTTCAGTCCCGGCCGGTCTCAGTGCCCCGCGGTTCCGGTGCTCCACAGCGCCGCGCCCGCCGAGCTGTAGATCACCACGTTGCCGTCGTTCTGCACCGAGAGCGCGGCGCCGGAGTTGCCCGCCGTGTTGCTGGACCAGACAGGGCTCCCGCTCGCGGTGTAGAGCACGAAGTTGCCGTCGCCCTGCATGTACGCGACGGTGCCGCCCTTACCGGACGTCTTCGCGGACCACAACGCCGTGCTGCCCTGGTAGAGCACGAGATTGCCGTCGCCGCCGAGGACGAGCTCGAACCGTCCGTCGCAGGAGTGCAGCGGCTTGTTGACCGCGAACTCCTGGTTCGCGGTCAGCGTTCCGCAGCCGGCGGTTGCGGTTGCGGTGGCCGTGGCTGTTGCCGTCGGGGTCGGCGAGGGCGACGTGGTGGCCGGGACCGGCGGCGTGGGCCGGGTGGCGGTGAGCGCGATCTGCCCCTTGAGCATCCGGCCGCCGTCGTTCGTCAGCCGCAGGTAGTAGTCCGTGGAGCAGGCCGTGCCGTCCTCGTCCAGCGCCAGCAGACCGGACCCGGCGGGCACCGTGGCCTGCGTGGCGGACGTCTTCGCGATCTGGTTGCCCTCGCCGTACTCGTCGAACATGGAGATGTAGATGCCCTGCGCGCCGAGCCGGACCATGTTGTAGAACTGCCGCCACATCAGGTCGCCGTGCGCGCGCTGCCGGGCGGAGAGGTCGCCGGGCAGAACACACGGCTGGTAGTCGATGCCGTTCGCCGTGCAGTCGGCCAGATCCGGCGTGTTGACGTTGGTGTAGAAGCTGTCCGAGTCGGCGGGCGTGCCGATGCGTCCGACCATCCACGGCGAGAGCATGTTGAAGGCGTGGTAGACGTCCAGGTACCCGGCGCGCGAGTCGCTGTCGCCGGTGCGCCAGTGCGTCGGGACACCGCCGATCACGTAGCAGCCCTGGCCCTTGAACCAGTTCACGACGTCGAGGCAGGCGGCCGCGTCCCACGGGTGGTTCGCGTCGTTGAAGCCGAAGCCCCAGATACAGACGACCGGCTTGCCGTTCTGCCGGGCGTACGCACTGGACGCCGTGTACGCGGACATCTTGCCGGTCCAGTCGGTCTTGATGTCGGCCTGCATCGTGGTCCAGCCGCTCACGTCGTACATGATGTAGAACTTCCGGCCGTACGCCTCCGCCGCGCTGCGCACCTTCGCCGCCATCGCGTCCCGCGTCGGCCCCTCGCCGCCGGTCGGATTGAAGCGTTGCAGCGCGGCGGTGTCGCAGCCGTTCTGCTGCATCCAGGCGAAGTGCGTGTTGACGGTCTGCTGGTCGTACGAGGAGAACAGCGTGGCGGGCTGTCCGTTGTTGAAGTTCGAGAAAGCCGTCTGATAGGTCGCGGTGTAGTCGGCCATGTCCGGCCACGCCTTGATGTTCGTGTTGCTCGGTGACGGCGCCGACGCCATGTCCTGCGCCCAGTGCCACCAACCGTCGATCGGCGCGCCGTCCCCCTTGCACGCGAACCAGCCCTGATACCCCACGGTGATCCTGCCGACGACGTCCCCGGCGGGCGAGGCGGCACTCGCGGAACTCGTCAGCGCCGAGACCAGTTCCGCGCCGCCCACCATCGCCACGGCCGAACCGGCCAGCGTCGAGACCATGAACTTCCTGCGTGAGATCGTCATCCTGCGTCCTCCACTCGAGCACTGAGACTGCTGTCGTGAAGGGGAGGGGCGCCCGCCACGTGCCCCATTGCGAAAAGTCCCGCCGAATTGCCCAGCCTTGGCCGCCGTTTTACCTCCGGGCTCCGTCTCCCGGTCTATCCCCTGGCGTACTACTCGGTGGTACCGTATAGTGGTACTCGGTAGTACGAAGTACCGGGAGGGTGGATGGAAGACCTGACGGAGATGCTCAAGGGCACGCTCGAAGGCTGCGTGCTGGAGATCATCGGCGGCGAGGAGACCTACGGATACGCGATCACGCGTCGGCTGAACGAACTCGGCTTCACCGACGTCATCGAGGGGACCGTCTACACGATCCTGCTGCGGCTGGAGCGGAACGGGCTCGTCGAGGTGACGAAGCGGCCGTCGGGCGTCGGCCCGCCGCGCAAGTTCTACGCACTCAACGACGCAGGCCGCCGCGAGCTCGCGACGTTCTGGGCGAAGTGGCAGTACGTCTCATCACGCATCGACAAGCTCAAGGAGGGCGGGAGATGAGCTTCTGGGAGACCATCACCGGCAGCGATCTCACCAGGGAGTACAAGGCGTTCGAGGTCCGGGCCGAGGCGCTGCCCGCCGACTACCGCGCGGCGTGGGGCGAGATCAAGGCGAGTCTGTCCCCGTATTCGGGCTTCACCGGCCGCAACCTGATGCCGATCCTCGACGCCGCCCTGGGCCTGCTCGAGGAGGCGTCCGCCGACGGCCAGCAGATCGAGGACGTCCTCGGCGACGACATCCCCGCCTTCTGCGCCGCACTCGCCGGCGGCGAAGGCGCCCGAACCTACCGCGACCGCTGGCGCGAACAGCTCAACAGGAACGTCGCGAAGAAACTGAACCGGCTGGGACAGGGAGGCTGAGCTACGTGGGCATTCAGGACATCATCGAGGGCAAGAAGCACTGGCGCGCCCACGTGGCGCGGGTCAAGGCCCTCCCGCCCGACTACCAGATCGTCTACAAGGAGATGCAGAAGTACCTGTTCAAGGTCGGCCCGGTCGAACTCCCCGAGATCCGCCTGCTCCCCGGCATCGTCGACTTCTTCGAGGAAGGCGCCGCCGAGGGCAAGGGCGTCCTGGAGCTGATCGGCCCCGACGTGGCAGCCTTCTGCGACGGCCTGGTCAAGGACTCCCGCACCTACGCGGACGTCTACCAGGAGTCGCTCCGCAAGAAGGCAGGGGGCGCTCAGCTCGATAGTTAGACAAACTAAATAGTTTGGGCTATGCTTTCGGTATGGGCATGGATGAGGATCCGAGGGTGGCGGCGGAGGCTCGCGGACGTAGCGAGTGAGGAGCGTCAGCGACGAGGGAGTGTAGGTAGCGGGCCGGAGGCTGGTTGAGTGGGGCGGGTGGGCGGGGTAAGTAGTAAGTCATCGGCCCGGACGTAGTCGTCGGCGCGGAGCGAGGGACGAGCGTAGTGGCGGCGACGTAGGTAGGGTCGAACGTCGAGCCTGCAACGTAAGACCGCTGCTCACCACTCCACTCGCCTCGATAGTTAGACAAACTAAATAGTTTGGGCTATGCTTTCGGTATGGGCATGGATGAGGATCCGAGGGTGGCGGCGGAGGCCGTGTACTGGCTGTCGGCGGCGGTGATTCGGTATACGTCGCAGCCGCGGCAGCTGAGTCTCACGGGGTTGGCCACGTTGGCTTCGCTGGAGCGGAAGGGGGCTCAGCGGATCTCGGAGTTGGCGGGGGTGCAGGGGGTGGCGCAGCCGTCGATGACCGTGTTGATCGGGTCGCTGGAGCAGTCGGGGCTCGTGGCGCGGCGGCCGGATCCGAGTGACGGGCGGGCGGTGCTGGTCTCGCTGACGGCGCTGGGGGAGGAGTTCGTGGCGGAGCGTCGGCGGGCGGGGGCGGATCGGCTGTCCGAGCTCGTGGGGAAGCTTCCGGCGGCGGACCTCCAGGCGCTCTCGGCTGCGGTGCCCGCCCTGCTTCGGCTGCGTGAGCTGCAGGAAGAGGCGATGGAGGCGGCTACCGCCTTTGCGCATCGCGGGAAGTAGTTACCTCGTCCGACACCGATCCCACTAGGAACATCTGCGTATATCTCGTATCGAAAGCGAAGCGAAGCTGATGAGCGGCACTGCAAGTACCAGTACTGATATCCACGGGCACGCGGCGGGCGGGAGTCCGTTCCGGCAGCCGAAGGCCGTGTGGGCGGTGGCGTTCGCCTGCGTCGTGTCCTTCATGGGCATCGGGCTCGTCGATCCGATCCTGCCCGCGCTCTCCTCGCAGCTGCACGCCAGCGCGAGCAACGTCGAACTGCTGTTCACCAGCTACCTGGTGGTCACGGCGGTGGCGATGCTGGTGACGGGGTGGGTGTCCAGCCGGATCGGCGGGAAGCGGACGCTGCTCGCCGGCCTGGTGCTCATCGTTCTGTTCAGCGCGCTCGCCGGTTCTTCGGACACGATCAGCCAGATCATCGGCTTCCGCGCCGGGTGGGGGCTCGGGAACGCGCTGTTCATCGCCACGTCGCTCGCGGTCATCGTGGGCGCGGCGTCCGGCGGGTTCAACGGGGCGATCATCCTGTACGAGACGGCGCTCGGCGTCGGGATCGCGCTCGGTCCGCTGGTCGGCGGGCTGCTCGGCGGGATCAGCTGGCGCGGGCCGTTCTACGGTGTCACGGTGCTGATGGCGATATCGCTGACCGCCACGCTCGTCTTCCTGGATCAGACCCCTCAATCGCCGCGCAAGATCGGCCTGACCGAGCCGCTGCGCGCCCTGCGGCACCGCGGACTGGCCACGGTCAGCCTGGTCGCGCTCTTCTACAACTGGGCATTCTTCACGGTGCTGGCGTACAGCCCGTTCCCGATGAACCTCGGCATCCACGAGCTCGGATTCGTGTTCACCGGCTGGGGCGTGTTCGTCGCGATCTTCGCGGTGCTGGTGGCGCCGCGGTTGCAGGCCAGGTTCGGCACGGCGCGCACGCAGTACGTGAACTTCTTCCTGATGGCGCTCGACCTGCTCGTCATCGCGCTGTGGACGGACCACAAGGCGGTGCTGATCGTCGCGG
>DATJIF010000153.1:0-23991 GCA_035493475.1 Actinospica sp. | reverse complement strand
CGGGCCGCCGATCGACGGGTCGGCCGCCATGGTGCGCAGCGCGTCGGTGATCTGGATCTCGCCGCCGCGTCCGGGCGGGGTCTCGCGCAGCACGTCGAAGACGGCCGGGTCGAGCACGTAGCGGCCGATGACGGCCAGGTTCGAGGGGGCCACCGACTGCTCGGGCTTCTCCACGAGGTCGGTGATGCGCAGCAGGTCGGCCTCGCCGTCCACCGGGGTGACGGCCGCGCAGCCGTAGAGGTGGATCTGCTCGGGCTCGACGGCTATCAGCGCCACGACCGAGCCGCCGTACCGCGCCTGCACCTCGATCATCCGGGTCAGCAGCGGGTCGCGCGGGTCGATCAGGTCGTCGCCGAGCAGCACCGCGAAGGGCTCGGCGCCGACGTGCGGGGCCGCGCACAGGATCGCGTGCCCGAGCCCCTTCGGGTCGCCCTGCCGCACGTAGTGCACGGTGGCGAGCTCGCTGGAGGCGCGCACCGCCTCGAGCCGGGTCGCGTCGCCCTTGGCGGCGAGCGCGTTCTCGAGCTCGTACGCGCGGTCGAAGTGGTCCTCGACCGGGCGCTTGTTGCGTCCGGTGATCATCAGGACGTCGTCGAGTCCGGCGTCGGCCGCCTCTTCCACGACGTACTGGATCGCGGGCTTGTCGATCACCGGGAGCATTTCCTTCGGCGTCGCCTTGGTGGCGGGCAGGAACCGCGTCCCGAGCCCGGCGGCGGGGATGACGGCTTTACGGATCGGCATGAGGGCACGATACCGGCTCGTCCGGTCACGAAGAGCGAGACCGACCTTGATAGTGGGTTAAAACTACTTCGCTCCGGACAGCTCCCAGCCGTCGCCGCCGTTCGCCCTGGCCCCGGCAAGCGCCTTGTCCGCGGCGCCGACGATGCTCGCCGCGTGCTCGCCCGCCTCCGGGAAGCAGGCGATGCCCACCGACAGGGTCAGCTCGGCGGCCTCGCCCTCGTGCTGGGCCACGGTCTTGCGCACCGCGTAGCAGAGCCGCTCGGCCACGCCCACCGCGCCCTCGCCGGTGGCGCCGGGCAGCAGCGCGACGAACTCGTCCCCGCCGTAGCGCGCGAAGGTGTCGCCGGAGCGGATCTCCACGCTCAGGCGCTGGGCCAGGTCGCGCAGGGTGCCGAAGGCCTTCTGGTGCCCGGCGGCGACGGTGTAGTCCGCGAAGCCGTCCACCTCGAGCAGCAGCAGCGCGAAGGGCCGCCGGTCCCGGGCCGCCCAGCCGAGCTCGCGGGCCAGCGACTGCTGCAGGTAGCGGTAGTTCCACACGCCGGTGACCGGGTCGAGGGCGCTGAGCCGCTCGAGGTCCTCGCGGCCCTGTTCCAGGCCGCTGAGCTCGCGGCGCAGCCGGTCGATGCGGGCCTCGCTGCGCCGGTCCCGGTCGCGCAGCAGGAAAAGCACGCGCCCGAGCGTGGCGAGCAGGCCGAGGCAGAGCAGGCCGAGCCCGAGCAGGACCCAACCGCCGTCGGTGAACCACTGTGTAGAGGCCATGGCCGCGGTCGTGCCGTTCCCTTCTCACGCGCCCTAAGGTCAGGCTAGGTCGTACGAGAATGCCCCGTCCCCACAGCGCCGATGAAGGCCCAGCACCGTACAGGATCCAGGATGGCAGAGCAGCCCTACGAGAAAGCCACGGCACGATCACGTTTCGTAAACAATCGTAGAGCTCTCGGTAATCGGGAGCGCGAGCGGCAGTCGCGCGCCGCAACCCTTCGCCTGCTCGCCGATCCGCGCCTGACCTCGGCGGACACGGTCGCGGCGTACTGGCCGATGGGCTCGGAGCCGGACACCGGGCCGCTGATCGCGCACCTGCTGGAGCGGGGTGTGCGGGTTCTGCTTCCGGTGCTGCTGGCCGATCGCGATCTGGACTGGGCGCGGTACGACGGGGACCCGGCCGCGCTGGACGACGGCGGCGCGGGCACTCGGCGACCGCTCGGCCCAACGCTGGGAGTGGACGCCGCGTTACGGGCGCAGGCGATGATCGTTCCGGCGCTCGCGGTCACGGCGGCCGGCCTGCGGCTCGGGCGCGGCGGCGGCAGCTACGACCGGGTGCTCAGCCGGATCGCCGCGGCGGGCAGGGGAATCCCGTGGACCTGCACGTTCCTGTACGAGGACGAACTCGGCACGCTGGACCCGGCCGCCGTCGAGCCGCACGACCGGGCCGTGGACGCCGCATGCACCGCGACCCGGCTGGTGGATTTCCCCAGACTGTGAGGTTCCTCACTCCGCCGGGCCGCTCGCCGGATCGAGGGTGAGCCGCTGCCGGGTCGCCGCGTGCACCGCCGAGGCCGAGTAGGCCCACGCCTGGGTGTCCCCGGCGGCCCACAGCGACGCCTGGTCGAGGTAGTCGGCGTCGTCCACGTGTCCGGACTCGCCGGTCTGCCCGATCCAGCGCGAGCCGTCGGGGTGGGCGAGGTCCACGACCATGCGCAGCGCCGGGGCGGCGCCGACCGCGAAGCCGTCGGAGGCCACGTTCCAGTCGGCCAGCGCGACGTCCGAGCCGCCGCCCGGCACGCCGATGCTGCTGCCGTCGAGCAGCCACTTGACCAGCGCCGGATGCTCGCCGACGCCGAGGGTCTGGTTCTGCGGGGTCAGCGTGTGCACGCGCCCCCAGGTCCACTTCGAGACGTCCTTGCCCATCAGGGACGTGAGATCGAGCCGGGCCTTGCGCAGCGCCTCGGACAGCAGCGAGTCGCGCGGCGAGACCTTCGGCGAGCTCGATTCGCCCCACCACGTGCTGTTCGGCTTTTCGAGCAGAGCATTGACGACGGCGTCCCAGCGCACTGATCCGTCGAGCGCCAACTGCGAGTCGAGCTCGTCCTGCGGAAGTTCGCGGTCGATCACGAGTTTCAGCAGCTCAGCCCATACGGCGTTGTAGTACGCGGCGGCGCTCGATCCGGCGGGCTCGGTGCAGTCCCAGTCCTTGAGCAGCGCGACGGCGGGCTGCGTGAAGTCGTCCACACCGACCTTGAGCAGGTACGGCACGAGGACGGCGGCCTCCGGATCGTACGCGTCACCCTGAAGCGCGGCGAGGCTCGAAGCAGTGAGTTTCTGGCCCACCGACGTACTGGCCTCCAGGTCGGACGCCGTCCGCTCGGCCCGAACTCCCATCACGACGCCCGGCGCGCCCGCGATGTAGCCGTCCGCCGGGTTGAGCTCCTGAGCCGGATTGGCGACCCCGGCCAACGCGTACGTCGAGGTCCAGCCGGGTTCGGGCGCGGTTCCGTCGTCGCCTGACGCACGTTCGGGCAGCGCGGCCGGGCCCTGATAGCCGATGTTGCCCGCGCCATCCGCGTAGACCATTCCCTCGTCCGGCGCAGTGAACTGGGCCGCCGCCGCGCTGAACTGATTCCAGCTCGTGGCCTGGTCAAGGGCGAAGAGAGCGTCGGCGGTGGTGTTCGACTGCAGGGAGGTCGACGCGACGGATAGCCCGGAAGCACCATTCGTACGACCGACACGGCGGAAGTCCGCGGAGACGTCGGAGACCAGCGGCCCGTGCCGAGTCGCGCGCACGGTGATGGTGACCGGCGATCCGTCGGCCACCGCGATGGTCTCCTGATGCCGGGTCAGCGGGTACGAGCGCCCGTCATACGAATACTCCGAACCATCGACCTTCTCCAGGTAGAGCTCGGAGTCCTGCGCGGCCCGGCCGTTCCAGCTCCAGGCGATCGAGCGGTCGTGCCCGATGAGCACGCCGGGAACGCCCGGCTCGGTGTACCCGGCGACGTCGAAGGGGCAGGCGGCGGTCACGTTCACGCAGTGCAGCCCGATCTGGTACCAGGCCGACGGCAGCGCGGGCCGCGCGACCGGTGCCGAGGCCAGCAGCGGCGTGCCAGAGGAGGTGAGCCTGCCGGACACGGCCCACGCGTCGAAGCCCGAGTCCGTGCCGCTCGCCGGATAGAGCTCGGCGATCTGAGCCTGCGTCAACGTGTCGCTGAGCAGCGCGCGGGAGACGGTCTGGTCGATCGAGCCGTCCTGGTCCCAGGCGTCGGCCTGCAGCCAGGCGAGTGAGTCGATCGGGGTCCACCGGGCCGGCGCGTACCCCTTCGCCGAGTGGGTGTCCGGAAGCCCGAGCACCGAGTACTCGAAGGACAGGCCCGAGCCGCTGGGGTGCGTCCCGAGATAGTCGTTCACACCCTGTGCATAAGCGCGGAGATTGGCCTGCGTCTGCGGCTGGAGTTTGTCATATGACTGAGCCGCGAGAGTGCGCCAACCCAGCGTCCGGGCCAATTCGTCGTGCTGGAGATAGGACTGACCGAGCAGCGACGCGAGCGTACCCGCCGCGAAATGCCGGGATACGTCCATCTGCCAGAAACGGTCCTGCGCCTGTGTATAACCCTCCGCGGTGAACAGGTCCGCCGAGGTCGCGGCGTAGATCTGCGGAATCCCGGAGCCGTCCCGATCGACGGTGACGGGAGCGCCGAGGCCGCCGATCCGCAGCGAGCCCGTGGTCTGCGGATACGAGGCGTGCAGCGCGCGATCAAGCCGCCACCAGGCGAAACCCAGCCCCGCCACGAGCGCGAGGACGAGCAGCACGGCCAGTGCGCCGATCCCGCGCCAGAGCAGCTTCCGGGAACGGCGGGACGCGGGGCTCGCGCCCACGGATCCGGGGGTCGTCGCCAAGATTCGCTCCTCACGGTGCGTCACTGTGGATCTGACAGTCCGTCACCCTAGACGGTCCGGACGAATTGCCCCGACTTGTATGCTCACTCCAACACTCCCGTACGCTCCGGGGAATGCCGACGCTTTGCTGTTTTCGGCGCGCCGGTAGTGCCACACTGGATCAGCCGGACGGCGGGTCGCGCGTGGCGCCCGCACCGTTCGGCGGGCAGGCGGAAAGGTGGGCTGATGGCAGGTCAGGTGGTGGGTACCACGAACAGTCCCGGCACGAGCTCGGCCGGGGTCGCGGGATCACCGACCGTGCCCGGGCGACGGCGCGCCGAACACGGCTCGGAACCCGGCTCGGCCCGGGCCACGCTGCTGTCCCGCGCCGGCCGGCTGCTCGGCACCTCGCTGGACACCGGCCGCACCCTGGCCGCGATCGCCGAGCTGGTGGTGCCCTCGTTCGCCGACCAGTGCGTCGTGGACCTGCTGGAGGACACCGGGGCGCTGCGCCGCGCGGTGAGCGTCCGGCTGGACCGGGAGCGCGCCCGCCGGGTGAGCATGCCGGGCCCGGCGGACCGTCGCGTGGTCTACCCGAACGAGCACCCGTGCGCCGTCGCGCTACGCACCGGCGCCCCCGTGCTCGCCGAGTTCGACCAGACCCGCCCGGCCGAGACGCAGCCCGGGCGCAGCACGCACAGCCTGATGTCCGACGCCGCCATGGTGATCGCCGTGCCGCTGCTCGGCCCGCGCGGGATCAAGGGCGTGCTCGCGGTCGGCGCGGACGGCATCAACCGCAAGTTCAGCGCGTCCGACGTGGAACTGGTCGAGGAGGTCGCGGCGCGCGCGGGCTTCGCCCTGGAGAACGCCGCCCTCTACGAGTCGATGCGCTCGCTGGCCCTCGCCCTCCAGCACTCGCTGCTGCCCGCCCACCTGCCGACCATCGACGGCATCGAGGTGCAGGTCGGTTACAACGCGGGCGACGAGTCGGACGTCGGCGGCGACCTCTACGACGTGATCGAACTCTCGGCCGGACGCGTCGGCATCGTGATCGGCGACGTGCAGGGACGTGGCGCGCACGCGGCCGCGGTCATGGGCCAGTTGCGCGCGGCCCTGCGTGCATACGCGGTGCTGGACGAGGAGCCGGCTCAGGTCCTCCAGCACCTCGACAGCCTGGTCCAGGGCCTGAACGAGGCACTGCTCGTGACCTGCGTCTACGCGGTCTTCGACCCGTTCACCCGGGAATGCGTGCTGGCCAACGCGGGCCATCCGCCGCCCCTGCTGGCGGGCGCGCACGGCTGCCACCCGATGGAGCTGCCGCCGGACGTGCCGCTGGGCGTGGGCGGCGTGAGCTTCAACGACCACGAATTCACCGTCGCCCCAGGTGACACGATCTTCCTGTACACGGACGGCGTCGTCGAACAGCGCGGCCGCTCCGTGGACGAGGGCGTGCGCGACCTCTGCGAAGCGCTGGAGGAAGTGCTCGACGGCAACGGCCCCGGCGGCACGGACGCGACACCCGCCGCGCTCTGCCGCGCGGCCCTGCGGTCGAGCACGATCAGCGGCCCCGCGGACGACGACCGCGCCGTGCTCGCGATGCGCACCGGCGTGGGCCCGCTGCCCCTGTGGCGGCTGAGCCTGCCCGCCACGCCGTCGTCCCCCTCCGCCGCGCGTGCCGCGATCCGGCCGGTGCTGGAGCAGTGGGGCATGCAGGCGCAGGCCGACACCGTGGAACTGCTGCTGTCCGAGCTGGTCACGAACGCCGTGCGACACGCCGCGGGACCCGCCCCGGCGCCGCGCTACGATCCGGACGCGGTCGAGGATCTGGACCTGGAGTCGCTGGAGCTGGCGCTGCTCGACAACGCCCCCGGCCTGTCGAACGGCGAAGGCGGCGGCCACGGCCCCGGGCCGCGTCAGGTGGAGGTCGTCGCGCGCCGAGGCCGCGACTCGCTGTGGATCGAGGTCTACGACCAGGACGTGCGGATGCCGCGCGTGCGCACGGCCGCCGCCACCGACGAGGGCGGCCGCGGCCTGTTCCTGGTGGATCAGCTCTCGAAGCGCTGGGGCGCGCGGGACACCCCGACCGGCAAGGCGGTCTGGTTCCAGGTCTGAGCGCTCGCGCCCAGGCGTCTGCCCTCGTGATCAGGCGGCGGTGGAGGACGCGCTCGACGAGGAGGACGAGGACGACGAACCGGCCGAGCTCGAGGAGCTGCTCGAACTCGACGAGGAGCTGTCGGACTTCGCCGAGGAGCTGGAGCCGGAACCGCTGTCCGACTTGCTCTCCGACTTCGCCGCCGCGGGCGCCGTCGAGCTCGACGAGCCGCCCCGGCTGTCGGTGCGGTAGAAGCCCGAGCCCTTGAACACGATGCCGACCGCGGAGTAGACCTTGCGCAGCTTGCCCTCGCAGTTGGGGCACACGGTCAGCGCGTCGTCGGTGAACTTCTGAACCACTTCGAGCGCCTCGCCGCACTCGGTGCACTGGTACTGGTACGTCGGCACGGTCACGCTCCCGATTGGCACTCTGATACGTCGAGTGCCAATTGTGCGACATCCTCAGCGGATCTGTCCACTTTGGAAGAGTATGCACAAGTCGGAATCTTCATGCATACTGGATCACAGGACACCCGCCCGCTGAGAGGAGAACCATGTTCGAGGCCTACCCCGTGGAGCTGCGACCCGTGCTGACCAGGCACCGCCTGCGCCGCCGACGGCACCGCAGCGCCGCGTCCCTGCTGACCGGAGCCGCCCTCGCCCTCGGCATCACCGCCACCCGCCCCGCCCCCGCCGGCGCCGCCGTGCTCAGACACGCAGCCCCGCCCGGCTCCCGCGCCGCCCCCGATCAGGGCTCCGCGCACGCCGATCAGCCGCCGACCGATCAACGTCGGCAAGCGGCTGGAGGAGGTGTTCTCCTGACGTGAGGTAAAGGCGAAGCGGCGTGAAGGGGCTAGTCGCCGTGGTGCGGCGGACGCTCTTCGAGATAGCGCTCTATGTCCGGGTCGCTGCCCGCGGAGCCGTCCGACCAGGTGCGCTCGCCCCAGCCGAAGTCGGTGTCGTCCCGGGTCTGCTCGTAGCCCGAAGCCGCGACCAGGGTGCGCTCGTCGCGTCCCCAGTCGTCGTCGTACTCGTCATCCTGGTAACTCATAGCGCTTCCGATGGTAGCCAATCCGTCTGTCCATCCGGCAAAGTCTGGTCGGACGCGCCGTGCCAGCTGTCCCACAAGCGGGCGTACGCGCCGCCCGCCGCGATCAGCTCCTGATGCGAGCCGAGCTCGGTGATCCGGCCGTCCTCGACGACCGCGACCCGATCCGCGTCGTGCGCCGTGTGCAGCCTGTGCGCGATCGAGATCACGGTGCGGCCCTCGAGCACGGCCGAGAGCGAACGCTCCAGGTGGCGGGCCGCGCGCGGGTCGAGCAGCGCCGTCGCCTCGTCGAGCACGAGGATGCCCGGGTCGGCCAGCACGAGCCGGGCGAGGGCGAGCTGCTGGGCCTGCGGGGCGCTGAGTTCGAGCGCGCCGGAGCCGAGCCGGGTGTCGAGGCCGTCGCCGAGTGCCGCGACCCAGGAGTCGGCGTCGACGGCGGCGAGCGCGGCGTGCACCTCGGCGTCGGAGGCGTCCGGCCGGGCGAGCGCGACGTTCTCACGCAGCGTGCCCACGAAGACGTGGTGCTCCTGCGTGACGAGCGCGACCTGCCCGCGCAGCTCGTCGAGCGGCAACTCGACGAGCGAGGCGCCGCCGACGGTCACCCTGCCGCGTCCCGGCGCGCCGATCCCGGCGAGCAGCCGGCCGAGCGTGGACTTGCCCGCGCCGGACGGACCGACCATGGCCAGCCGCTCGCCCGGACGGACCGTCAGGTCGATGTCGCGCAGCACCTCGCGGCCCGGCACGTACGAGAAGCCGACCTCGCGCGCCTCGAGCCTGGGGTCCGCGCTGTCCGGGCGCACGCCCTCGGCGGCCACGCGGTCCGGCGGGATCTGCGTGACGCCGAGCAGTCGGGACAGCGACGCCGAGCCGGTCTGGATCGTGTCGAGCCAGTCCGCCAGCGTGCTGACCGGCGCGATGAGCTGCTGCACGTACAGCGTCGCCGCGGTGACCTGCGCGATGCTGACCCAGCCGCGGGTGTAGCCGATGCCGCCGAGCAGCAGCATCAGCCCGGCGGGCGCCAGCTCGCACAGATCGACGATCGGCCAGAAGACATTACGCAGCCGCAGCGTGTACCGCTCGGTCTGGTACGAGGCGGCGATATCCCGGTCCGTCTGCGCCACGTGCCGCGTGCCGAGCCGCAGCGCCTCGACCGCGCGAGCGCCCTCGACCGTCGCCGCGAGGTTCTCGATCATGGCCGAGTAGCTGGCGTTCGTGTTCAGATACCCGGTGCGCGCCCGCTTCAGGTACCAGCGCGAGGTGAGCAGGATCGGCGGCACCGTGAGGAGCGTGACCGCCGCGAGCAGCGGTGAGACGAGCACGAGCGCGACGATCGTGAGCACGGAGGCCGTGACCGCCGCCAGTACGGCCGGGATCCCCTGCTGCGCCGCGACCCGCAGCGCGCCGACGTCCCGCGAGGCCCGGTTGATCAGGTCGCCGCTGCCCGCCTGTTCCACCGTTGAGAGCGGCAGATCCAGCACGCTGTCCACGAAGTTCTCACGCAGCTCCGCGAGCACCGTCTCGCCGAACTTCTTCCCGGCCATATACGCGTACCGGCTGAGCACGCCCTGCACACAGATCGCCAGCACGAGCAGCCCAGCCAGCACATCGACGTGGCCCGCCGTAGTGCCCCCCTGCACAGCCTGCACGATCTCGCCGAGCAGCCGAGGCCCGAACAGCCCCGCGATAGTCGCCGACGAGGCCAGCGCCACCACCGCCGCCAGCGGCCGCCGATACCGCTTGCCGATATCCGCCGCGTACGCACGCACCTCGCCCGGTTCCGCGATCGGCAACATCGTCGCACTCACGCCCGCGTCACCCCTTCGAGCAAGCCGCCGGCCTCCGCCGCCTCGGAATCGTCCTCACCCCGAGTGACCAGCAACCTGTATCCGGACTGTCCAGCGAGCAGTTCCGCATGCCGTCCCGTCGCGACCACGCGCCCGCCCTCCACGTACGCCACGACATCCGCGTGATCCAGCACCAACGGACTAGTCGTGAACAGCACGGTTCCACGCGGCCCCCCGCGTCCAGCCCGATAGCCACCGATACGTTCCGCGATCCGCGCTTCGGTGTGCGCATCCACCGCACTCGTGGCCTCGACGGCGATGAGGAACTCCGGGTCCGCGATCAGAGCCCTGGCAAGACGCAGCCGCTGCAACTGCCCGCCCGAGAAGTTCCGCCCCTTCTCCTCGACCTTCGAGTCCAGCCCGTCGGCGAGCGCATCGACCACGTCCTCAGCCGACGCCGCGTACAGTGCCGCCAGCACGACCTCGTCCGGCGCATTCGTCACACCGCACAAGCTCGAACGCACCGTGCCCGCGAACACTCGATCCCCGTTGGCCGCCGACAGAATCCGCTCACGCACCACGCCGACCGGCAGCCTGTTCAGCGGCACGTCGCCGAGCGTCGGAGCACCGTCATCGACGTAGCGCGCGAGCCTGTTCGCCAATCGATCCGCGTCCTCAGGCTCGGCGCACGCCACCGCGAGCAACTCGCCCGGCGCAATCGTCAGACCGGACTCGGCGTCGCTCAGCGAAACTCCGCTAGGCGGCGACGCGAGCGGCGACTCCGGCTCGGCGATCAGCGGATCGATACGCAGCAGCCGGATGACATGCTCCGCCGCCACGTGGCCCCGAGACACCGAACTCGCCGCCTCGCCGAAGAACGAAAGCGGCATGACCAGGAACGAGGCGTATCCGTAGAACGCCACGAGCTGGCCGACCGTGATCTCACCATGCAGCGCGAAGTGCGCCGCGAGCCACGTCACCAGCCCGGTCAGCAGCCCCGGTAGCAACACCTCCTGTGCGGCGAACAGCGACTCGATCCGTCCAACGTGGATTCCGATCCCGCGCAGCCGCTGCGACCCCTCGGTATAGCGCGCCGAGAACGCCTCCTCGCCGCCGATGCCCCGCAGAATCCTGATCCCCTGCGCGATGTCCACCGTCTGATCGGACAGCGCACCCTGCAACGCGCGGTACTTGTCCTGCCGCCGATGCAGCGGACGCAGCAGCAGCACCGTGCACACCATCATCAGCGGCACCCCGATCAGCACGACCAGACCGAGCGGCACCGACGTCGTCAGCATGATGACGGCGACCACGCTCGTGGCCACAAGCCCGCCGGACAGCCGCGCAAGGATGTCGAAGCTGCTGCCGACCGCCTCGACGTCCGTAGTCCCGATCGCCAGCACGTCCCCACTAGCGATCAGCCGCGGCAGGTCCGCCCCCACCTTCACCGCGTGCCGCGACGTGACCTGGATCGTGACATACGCGGCCGAAAGCCAGTTCGTCATCGCACTCCGGTGCCGCATCGCACCCGCAACCGACGCGAACAAGGCCAGCCCCAGCACCACACTCGTCCACGTGACCAGCCCGGACGTAGAACGCTGCAGCAACCCCCGGTCAATCGCCCGCCCGATCATCGCCGGCATCACAGCAAGCGAGAGCATCCACAGCACGCCCCACAAAACCCCAAGCGCCTGCGACCGCCACTGCTCCCGCCACACCCAAACCAAATACCGCGCGGCCGACCGGCTGTCCGGCACTCCAGGTTCCCGTGCTGGCAGTTGGCGCATAGTACGGACAGTACGTGCCTCCCCACACCCCCTGCATCCGATTTTCGACCCGCCCCCGACCCGCACCCGCGCCCCGCCGACAAAGTTCAAGAACGCCAACCCCAACCTGTAAGCTGTCCGCGTGCGGAAGTGAGATCAAGATCCGCCAGGACCCCACTCCCGGCGATCCCACCAAGTTCTCAGCACACCTCCGCCCTTGTAGCTCAGGGGATAGAGCAACCGCCTCCTAAGCGGTAGGTCGCGCGTTCGAATCGCGCCAAGGGCACCTGAAGTCAGCCTTCCAGGTTCCTGGCTGGCCCTGCCATGAGACCAAGATGTTCACATCTTGGTTTCGAAGAGTGCGACTGCGGCGCAGGTGGCGCTAGTGTTGGCGCGTGGTTCGCTGGGTGGGAAGAAGTGCTGGGCAACGCGCTCTTGGGTGGCTGAAGCAGTCGTCAGCGTGGGTGGTGCTGGCTGAGGTGCTGGGCGCTGTGGCGCTCTGCGCACTTGCCTGGAGGCTTCAGCGCACGGACGTCGGTCTTGTGATCCTCGTCGTGGCCACGGTAGTCGCGGTGCGGGGTATGGACGGCGCGCGGTGGAAGCAGTGGGCCAAATACCACCGCACAGCGGATTTCTTCCTGTCCGCCGCGTGCATCGCCTTTACGGCCGGAGCATGGGCGGCGGACCTGACGGGGCGGCCGGTGATGCGCATTCCGAGCCTCGTGGCGCTGATTTGCGCGATCACATGTTCAGTCGCATGGCGCCGGTGGGCTGGCCGAAGTACAGCGTCCGTCCAACGCACCCGAAGCGGGCCTTAGGCTCGATCACCGCTCAGCCATCAAAGAGTCCTTCGCTCTCGACTCTATATAGGGACTCTGTCACACGGCTTGATGGGCAAATCACGCAGGCCGCCGACGCGAGGTGGGCGGACGAACAGTTGCGCGCAGGGCGGGTGGGTGGGGCGCGGACCCCACACCCCCGCACGAACACTGGGCACGGCGGGAGTGGGGTCGGCAGTTGCGGCGCGCGAGGCCCACGTCCGCGTCTGCACCTCTACGGCTGCGGCAACGGCGTCGGAGAGCGGAGGGTGTTGGTGAGCCATTGCAGGGCTGGGGGGAGTTCGGCGTTCCAGGTGGCGAAGTTGTGGCCGCCCTCGTTGCGGATGAGGGTGGAGGTGTGGGTGGGGGTGCCGGCGGTGAGTTGCTGGAAGCGGGTTACGGCGGTGTAGTCGCTCTCGCCGGTGCGGCTGGTGGCCAGGAGGACGGAGATGGGGGGCTTGGGGAGGTGATGGATGCGCCACATGACGTTGTTGAGGTCGCGGAACTGCGGGGTGCCGTAGAGGTCGCCGGTGGTGAGGTCTTGGGGGGCGTTGTAGTCGCCTGACATGGAGACGGCTACGGAGAGGCGGTCGGAGTTCATCAGGGTGACCTTGAGGGCGCAGTCGCCGCCGGTCGAGTCGCCCATGACGCCCCAGCCCTCGGCGGCGGGGGTGACGCGGTATTGGGACTCGATGGCGCGGGGGATGTCCTGGGCCCAGAAGGTGTTCACCTGGGGACCGCCGGGGACGTTGGTGCACTCGGTGTCGACGCCGCCGACGCTGGTGGGGGACGACTGGGTCATCACCAGGACGATCGGCTTGTCCTGGTGGCTGTTGATGCCCGTCAGCAGGCGGTACGGGTACTTGAGGCGGTCGACGAGGCCGGTCACGGCGCCGGGGTAGCCGGTGGAGACGATGGCGGCGGGGAACTGGTAGTCGCGGTACGCGCTCTGGAAGTACTGCGGCGGCAGGTAGACGACCGCGTGGGTGCTCAGGCCCGTGGTGGCGCCGTCGATGGTCACGTCCTGGATCTCGCCGGTCGCGTCGGGGACGGTGCCGCCGGGCAGGCTCAGGCCGCTGACGGACTGGACGGTGAGGAGGGGGTGGCGGGGCGGCTGGCCGGGGGCGACGGGGCCGCCGGGACCGCCGTCGCTGCCCGGGCCGCCGGGGCCGCCGCCCGCGCCGGAGACGGGGCTGAGCGGGTGGGACTGGTTCTGGTCCACGGCCTGGGACGCGAAGCCGAGCAGGTCGTGCCAGGAGTTGTAGAAGCCGAAGTAGTCGTTGCAGAACGCCGCGAGGAGCAGCACGAGGACGAGTTGGGCGCCGCCGAGTACGCCGATCCGGCCGACGAGGTGCTTCCACGTCTTACCCGAGAGCCTGCGCCAGAGCAGGACGACGGCGGTGAACGCGGCCAGAACGAGGAGGGCGAGGAGAGCCAGGAGGGCGTTGCCGGTGAGCGTCATGAGGCGGATCCGCTTGCCTGGATCGCGGCGCCCAGCCAGGTGAGGGCACTGGCGAGGGTCAGGTTGGACTGGGTCGCCACCTGGAGGGGGCTGCCGGCGGTCAGCCGCAGCTTGCCGGGGATGCCGGGGGCGTTCGGGTTGTAGAGCAGGCGGACGGCGGGGGCAGGCACGCTCGTCAGGTAGCGGTCGATGCCGGGCCAGTCGTCCTGGGGCGGGGCGCTGGTCCAGTCGCCCACGGCCGCGGCCACGCCGTAGTCCGCGGAGTCCTGGACGGCCAGGTTGATCGCGGCGCCGCCTGACTGGCCGACGCCTGCCACGCCCCAGTCGTCGGGGGACGTGTCGACGCGGTAGTGGGCGATCAGGGCGCTGCGGAGGTCTTGGGACCAGAACAGCTCGCCTTGTGCGCCGTCGGGGATATTGACGCCGGGGATGGAGGTGGTGGAGGTCGTGGGGGTCGTGGAGGTGACGGCGGCGGTGGGCTGGGACGTTACGACGGCTACTAGTACGTGGTACGTGTCGGCGAGTCGCTGGAAGTCCACGCCGCCGGACGCGGAGGCGGGAGCGCCGGTCAGGTCGACCACTTCTACGGGCAGGCGCTTCGCGTACGACGCGGCGGGAGTGTAGACGGTGAGGCGGGCGGTGAGGCCGCTGCGGAGTCCTACCAGCTGACCGTGGCCTTGGCCCTGGCTCCGCAACTGCCCTGCGTTGGGGCCGTCGGCCGCCGGGGGGCCCGCGTTGTCCAGGTGGTATTGGGTGGACGAGTCGCCGAGAAGTTGGGCCCAGGACGTGTAGAAGCCGCCGGCCGCGTTGATGGTGAACAGGAACGTCGCGGCGAGGCTCAGTTGCGTGCCGAGCAGGAGGGCGATGCGGCCGGCGATCGGCTTCGCGCCGCGGCCTGCCAGGCGGGGCCAGAGCCACAGCGTCAGTACGGCGGAGGCCAGGGTTGCGCAGCCCAGGAGGAGCAAGAAGCCCTTGCCCACGATGTTCACGCCGTGCCGCCCGCTCGTTAGTCGGTCCCTGGCTCTTCCAGCCGTATCCACCAGAGACTAACGAGCGGGCGCGGGGTGGCGCGCGAAATCGGTAACAGGTCTGTCTTAAATCAGCCTTAGCCTTGCGTCAATTCCTCGTTCAATCGGCCGGGGACCGGACTCACGCCTGCTTGGACCACGCCTCGTAGGAGTCGGCGACCTCGTCCACGTCGCCGTCCATCAGGATCCTGCCCGCCTCGATCCAGATGGCGCGGTCGCAGGTGTCGCGGATGGCGGCCATCGAGTGGCTGACCACGAAGACGGTGCCCGCGCTCTCCCGCAGTTCGCGGATGCGCTGCTCGCTCTGGGCCTGGAACTTGGCGTCGCCGGTGGCCAGGGCCTCGTCGATCATCAGCACGTCCTGCTCGCGGGAGGCGGCGATGGCGAAGCGCAGCCGGGCGGCCATGCCCGAGGAGTACGCCTTCATCGGCAGGCTCATCGCGTGCGGGTTGGTGTCCTCGATCCGGGAGAAGTCGACGATGCCCTGGTAGCGGCCGTTCGCCTCGGCCTTGGACATGCCCATCGCGAGGCAGCCGACGATGACGTTGCGCTCGCCGGTCAGGTCGGGCATCAGCGCGGCGTTGATGCCGAGCAGCGAGGGCTGGCCGTCGGTGTAGACGCCGCCGCCCTTCTCCGGGGGCAGCAGGCCCGCGATGGCCGCGAGGGTGGTGGACTTGCCGGAGCCGTTGCGGCCGATCAGGCCGATGCTCTCGCCGCGGCGGGCCACGAAGGAGATCCCGCGCACGGCGTGCACCTCCTTGACCGTGGGCGCCGTGCGCCGGGAGACGATCCGGGAGAGCGCGCCGGTCGCGGAGCCGCGGCCGGTGCCCGCGCCGTGGATCCGGTAGATGATGTTGAGGTTGTCCACGACGACGGTGGGCCGGTTGGTCGCGGCCGCGGCGCGCCGCTTGGCCCGCTCCTCGAGGATCTCGGCGCGCAGCCGGGCGAGCTCCGCGTCGGTGTAGCTGTGCTCGCCCTCCTTGCCCTGGACGGCGCGCAGCACCTGGCTCGGCAGGATTCGGGGTGTCTCAGCCACGGCCGTACTGCTCCTCTGCCTTCCAGAAGTACACGAAGCCGCCCACGCCGAACGCGACGGCCCAGAACGCCAGGAACAGCCAGGCGTACGCGGGCTGGTGCAGCGCGTTGACCGCCGCGTGGTAGTCGACCACCGACTTGTACGACGAGGCGACCGGCGGGTGGATCAGGCAGTTGCGCACGACGGTGATGAACAGCGCCGGCGGGTCGTAGTAGAGCATCAGCTTCACCACGTGCGGCACGCCCGCTCGGTCGGTGACCGAGGTCAGGCTGTACATCACGCCGCACAGGTACATCCACGTGCGGCTGATGAAGGGCAGCAGCTGCGCGGTGTCGGTGAGCACCGAGCCCATCCGCGCCACGATCATCGCCATGCCCGCGCAGAACACGCTGAGCAGCACCAGCGCCGGGATCACCAGCAGCCAGTTCAGGGTGGGGGTCTGCCCGGTGGCCAGCGCGACGATGACCACGATGGCCATGGAGAAGCCGAGCTGCTGGAACTGGATGATCGTCGCGGACATCGGCAGGCAGGCGCGCGGGAAGTGCAGCGCGCGGATCAGCACCAGCTGGTCGCTGATCGAGCGCGAGCCGTTGATCATCGAGGTCTGCAGGAAGTTGAACAGGAAGACGCCGATGACCAGGAACAGCAGGAAGTCCGGCACGCCCTTGCTCTGGGTGAACAGGATGCCGAAGACGAAGTAGTAGACCGCGACGTTCAGGATCGGGGTCAGCAGCTGCCACAGCTGGCCGAGCCGCGCGTTGGAGTACAGCGAGCGGTTCTTGGCGGTGGCGTAGCCGGTGATGAAGTGCCGCCGCTGCCACAGCTGCGCCGCGTACTCGAACAGCGGCGGGCGCTTACCGCTCTGCTTGAGTCCGTACTTGGCGGCCAGCGAGAGGCCGCCGAGCTCGGCGTATTCGGGATCGACAGCCGGGGGAGGCAACTCCTCCAGCACGATGCCGCCGGTTTCACTCACTGCTTCGCCTTATCCATCGAGGTGTCGTCGCGGCTCTAGATGACCGGCGGCCTTCCGAGCCTGGTCATCCGCCACACCGTACTCCAGCCCATCGGGTGCCGCGGTCCGCAGGGGGTGCGCCAGCCCGCGGCGAAGCCCTGGAACCAGACCCGCAGCGCCGCCGGGCTGCGCAGCCGGGCCACGGTCAGCACCGTCCACACGCCGAGGTAGACCGGGACCAGCGGGCCGGGCAGGTTGCGCCGGGCCAGCCAGACGCGGTTGCGCGCCACGTTGAAGTTGTACGTCGCGTGCCTGCTCGGCACGGTCTTCGGGTGCAGCAGGGTCACGTCGGCCCGGTACTCGATCATCCATCCGGCGTCGAGCGCGCGCCAGGCCTGGTCGGTCTCCTCGTGGCAGTAGAACCAGTCGTCGGGCAGGCCGCCGAC
Source organism: Actinospica sp. (assembly GCA_035493475.1). Classification (GTDB taxonomy): domain Bacteria; phylum Actinomycetota; class Actinomycetes; order Streptomycetales; family Catenulisporaceae; genus Actinospica. Next base: position 6,952 of record DATJIF010000153.1, on the reverse strand, counting down.
CTGGTCGATCACCGCGGAGCGGATCGCGCTGGCGCCGCCGAGGAACGTGGTGACCTGCGAGGAGTGGTTGGGGTCGCCGACCCGCACGCGCGGCACGTGGCGGCGCTGCACCTCGCGGCTGACCGGGTCGCAGATCCGGAAGGAGACGATGCCCAGGCGCGGGTTGGCGGCGAAGGCGGCGCGGATGTGCTCGGCGGAGTCGACGCCGTCCAGCCGGCCGTCGTCGTCCAGCACGAGGATCGCCTCGGGACGCTCGTTCACCGGCAGGGCGAGCAGCGCCTCGAAGCCGCGGTTGCGCCCGCCGGGGATGCCGAGGTTCTCCGGCAGGTCCAGGGTCCGGACGCCGTCGAGGCCAGGGAGCTCGGACGCCTTGATGCCGTTGCCGACGACGACCACGTCGATCGGGTCGCCCTTCTGCTCGGCGACGGAGCGCAGCAGTTCGACGAGTTCGGCGGGGCGGTTGCCCATCGTCAGGATCACGGCGCCCAGACGCATCTCGTTCACGTCAGCCACCTTCTAGGCCTTCAGCCGGCTGGAGAGGACGATGGACACGAAGTGCAGCACGACCATCGCGGCGGCGATCACGGCCAGGATGACCAGCGCGGCCTTGGTGAAGGGCTGGTTGTGCGGGTGCTTGACGAACAGGTCGAGGATCCCGGCCAGCAGCACCAGCATCGAGGACTCGATGCCGACGATCAGCCGGTGGATCTTGAAGATCTGGGCGACGGAGCGCAGCTTGGCGGTGCCGGAGCCGCGCGGCACGACGGAGGACTCGGTGGCGGCGGGCAGTCCGGCGCGGGTGCGGGCGACGTCCACGAGGTCGCTCTCGGACTTGACCAGGATCACGCACAGCGCCGTGGCCAGGCCGAGCACCGCCCACTTGTCGGTGTGCAGGTGGCTTGCCCTGAAACCAAGGCCGACCAGGAACGCGGCCTCGGCGAAGTAGGCGCCGATCCGGTCGAGGTAGACGCCGACGATCGAGGTCTGCTGCCGCCAGCGCGCGAGTTCGCCGTCCACGCAGTCGAGCAGCAGGTAGAGCTGCACGAAGAACGCCGCCAGCACGGCCCCGCCGATGCCGGGGATGAGCAGCGCCGGTCCGGCGAGCACCCCGGCGACGATCATCAGGTACGTGTAGCCGTTCGGGGTGATCGGCGAGTTGACGAGGAGCCGGGTGGTGCGCAGCGAGATCCGTCGCATGTACAGCCGGCCGGCCCAGTGCTCGCCGTTGCGGCGCTGCATCTTCTCCGGGGGCTGAACGACGGCGCGCAGCTCATCGAGCGTAGGTAGCGACATAACCCTTCACCGCGTCATCAATCTGGGCCCGGGACAGATCCAGATGTTCCAGGATTGTGAACCTGCCCGGCCTTGTCTGCGGCGCGTACGTTACCGCTTCGGCGAACTGATCGATACCAAGTCCTAGATCCCCGGGAGTCACCGGCAGTTCATGGCGCGTCAGCACCGCGGCCATCTCGGCCGCGAGATCGAGGTCGCCGCGCAGGTACGTCGCGAAGACGGCGCCGACCCCGCACTGTTCGCCGTGCTGCGCGGCCTGCTTGGGGTAGAGCTGGTCGATCGCGTGGCTGATCTCGTGGCAGGCGCCGGAGACCGGGCGGCTGGTGCCCGCGACGGCCATCGCCTGTCCGGAGAGCACGAGCGCGTTGGCCAGCACCGCGAGGAAGGTGGTGTCCGCGATCGTGCCGGGGTGGTTCAGCACGGCCTCGGCGGCGGTGCGGGCCATGGCGCCGGCCAGTCCGTCCACCGGCTCGCCGGTCTCCCGGTGCGAGAGCTCCCAGTCGGCCAGCGCGCAGAGGTTGGACAGCGCCTCGCCGATGCCCGCGCGCACGAAGCGGGGCGGGGCCTGCCGGATGATGTCGAGGTCGATGACGACGCCGATCGGGTTCGGCACGCCGTAGGAGCCGGTGCCCGCGTCGTTCTCCAGGGTCGCGACCGGCGAGCAGACGCCGTCGTGCGCGAGATTGGTGGCGACGGCGACCAGCGGCATGCCGAGCCGGGCCGCGGCGTACTTCGCGGCGTCGATGACCTTGCCGCCACCGATGGCCACGAGCGTGTCGTACGGGGCCTTGTCGGCGCGGATGCGGTCGGCGAGGTCCACGGCCGCGTCCAGGCTGGCCCGGCTGACGGTGAACCAGCCGACGTCCTCGGGCAGGGTGCGGGCCAACTGCTCGCGCAACTGCGTGCCGGAGCCCTCGCTGATCGTGACGGCGAGCCGGCCGGCCGCCGAGATGCGCTGGTCGGCCAGGATCGCGGGCAGCTCGGCGGCGACCCCGGGCCCGATCCGCACCGCGGCCGGGGCCTGGATCAGCCTGCTGAGTACGGCCATCAGACGCCCGCGACGATGGAGCGCGCCTTGGCGAGGTCGTCGTGGTTGTCGATCTCGACCCAGGGGACGTCGCCGATCGGGGCCACGTCCACCCGCAGGCCGCGGTCGACGAGCTCCTGGTAGCCGTCCTCGTAGTACAGCTGCGGGTCCCGCTCGAAGGTGGCGCGCAACGCGTCGGCCAGGTCCTCGGCGGCCTCGGGCTCGATCAGCGTGACGCCGATGTACTCGCCGGTCGCGGTCGCGGGGTCCATCAGCTTCGTGATCCGCTGGACGCCGGCCTCCGCGGACCAGACGACCTTCATCTCCTCGTCGGCCAGCGATTTCACGGTGTCCAGGGCGAGCAGCACGCGCGCGGCGTAGCCCGGCTTCTCCCGCTCCGCGAGCAGCGTGCGCTCGACCGAGACCGGGTGCACGGTGTCGCCGTTGGCCAGGATCACGCCCTGCTTGAGCAGGTCGCGCGCGCACCAGAGCGAGTACGCGTTGTTCCACTCCTCGGCCTTGTCGTTGTGCACGAGGTGCAGCTCGAGGCCGTACTGCTCCTCGAACCGCGCCTTGCGCTCGTGCACGGCCTCGGCCCGGTAGCCGACGACGATCGCGGCCTCGGTCAGCCCGACCTCGGCGAAGTTGGCCAGGGTCAGGTCGATGACGGTCAGGCCCCGCTCCTCGTCCACCGGCACCAGGGCCTTGGGCAGCGTGTCCGTGTACGGGCGCAGGCGACGGCCCGCACCGGCGGCGAGGATGAGTCCGATCACGACCGGCTCCAAGGCGAGGCGACGGCCCGACTGTCAACACCTGCGGCGAGGATGAGTCCGATCATGGCAGACAGCTTATCGGTGGATGACTTCCCACCACACTTTCGCTGACTACAAGGTGACTATTACACCGAGCTTGTTACTGATCGTGCCGGAAGCGCCAGCCGGCCCATGCGGAAACGATCATGTCACGAAGATCGCGGGTCGCGCTCCAGCCGATCTCCGCGCGCGCGAGCTCGGCCGAGGCGACCAGCTTCACCGGGTCGCCGGGGCGGCGCGGCACGATCACCGGCGGCAGGTCGATGCCGGTGTGCTCCAGGATCGTGTCGATGACCTCCTTGACCGAGGCGCCGGTGCCGGTGCCCAGGTTCAGGGTCAGCGAGGTCTCCGGGTCGCGGTTCAGCCGCAGCGCCGCGGCCACGTGCGCCTCGGCGAGGTCGGCGACGTGGATGTAGTCGCGGATGCAGGTGCCGTCCGGCGAGGCGTAGTCGTCGCCGAAGATCAGCGGGTTCTGCCCGGCCTCGAGCTTGGTGAACACCATCGGGATCAGGTTCAGCGCGACCGGGTCGCCGAGCTCGGGCGCCCCGGCCCCGGCGACGTTGAAGTAGCGCAGGTTCGCGAAGGCGAACTCCCGGCCGGAAAGCCGCCGGGCCCGCGCCACGTCCTTGATCAGCCACTCGCCGACGAGCTTGGTCTCGCCGTACGGGGAGGCCGGGGTGCACGGGGTCTGCTCGGTGACCAGCTCGACGTCGACCTCGCCGTAGACCGCGGCGGAGGAGGAGAAGACGAACTTGCCCACGCCCGCCTCGACGGCCACGTCCAGCAGCGTGCGCAGGCCTTCCAGGTTCTCCTCGAAGTACCAGGCGGGCCGGTCCACCGACTCGCCGACCTGCTTCTTCGCGGCCACGTGGATCACGCCGCCGACCTCGTGCTCGGCGATGACGCGGGCGAGCACGGCGCGGTCGTGCACCCGGGCGATCTCGGCGGGCACCCCGTCCGGGATCCGGTCCTTCGCGCCGGTGGACAGGTCGTCCAGGACGACGACCCCCTCGCCGGCCGCGAGCAGCGCCCGGGTCACATGCGATCCGATGTACCCGGCACCGCCGGTCACTAGCCACGTCGTCATATCTCGACCCTACCTTCGCTCAGCCCAGGGGACCCGCCTCTGCCACAGATTCTAACAAAATCCAACATGAACGCACAATGGGTCAGTCGGGCAGGACCGGCGCCGCGGGCCGGGTCCAGAAGCGCACCGACTCGCCGACCGCGAGCACCGCGAGATACCCGGCGAGCAGCCAGACCAGCAGGCTGAGCGTGTGCCCGGAGCCGATCGCAGTGCCCAGCACCACGATCAGCACCGAGCGGCCGAGGTTCCCGCCGAGCGCGACGGACAGCCAGTGCGGCGGCTGCGCGGCGTTCGCGCGGATCCGGTAGACGATGTCGTAGTGGTGGTAGATCACGGCGGCGAGCAGCGTGAAGGTGGCCGCGCCGAGCAGCGCGTCGTTCAGGATCAGGCCGAGCGCGACGACGTACGCCACGAACTGGATCGTCGGAGGTGTTATCCAGCCGAGCTTCGCGGTCAGCGGCTCGCGCGCGGCGGCCTTGATGGCGAGCGGCAGATCGCACATGGCACGCAGCGCGGTCACGGCCTCCTCGGTGCGCACGCCGTCGCCCGCCAGCGACCGCCGCACCCGGCCCGCGGTCGTGTACGCGGCGGCGAGCAGGCCCCAGATCAGCAGGACACTGAAGACGATCCGCGGCTCGGTGAACGCGGTGAGCAGCGCGATCAGGGCCCAGCGCTCGCCGATCGGCAGCACGACGACCTTGCGCGCCCAGTAGCCGAGGCTGCGGCTCGGGGCCTCGGCCGCGGTGACTCCGGACCCGGACGACGGCTGGCCGCGCAGCGACTCGTGGTAGGCGAAATCGATGTGGTGGCGCAGCGTCTGAAGCACCATCGCCGCCGTGGCCAGCAGCCAGACGCCGTGATCGTGACCGCCGCCGCGCGCGGCACCGAGCGCGAGACCGGCGTACACCGCGTACTCCTTGGCCCGGTCGAAGGTCGCGTCGAGCCAGGAGCCGATGCGCGAGAACTGCAGCGAGTAGCGAGCAAGCTGGCCGTCCGTGCAGTCCAGCACGAAGGAGAAGTAGAGCGCGAGGGCGGTGCAGATGTAACCCGCGCGGGTTCCCGTCGCGGCGGCTCCGGCGCCGGCCAGGGCGATGAGCAGCGAGAGCGAGGTGACGAAGTTCGGGCTCCAGCCGCGTCCGGCGGCCCAGCGAGCCAGGTAGGGCGTCCAGGTCGAGACGAGGAACGTGGTGAACAGGCCGTCGTCGCCCTTCACCGCGCGGCGCAGCCGAATCGCCTCGTCGTCCACGGCCGCGATCTCGTTGTACATGTCCTTGCGCGCCGAAAGCGGCTCGGCGACCAACTCCGCGACCAGGCCGGGCGGCAGCGCCGTCTCGTGCACGACGACGCCCTGGAGCCGCAGCACCTCGGCGAATTCGTCGGCGAGCAGCGGCTTCGGGGCCGTCAGCCGGGCCGCGGGCGACGTTCCGTCCACCCGATGCGCGGTCAGGTCGGGGATCGCGCGCAACTCGGCCGCCAGCCGCTCCCGCGCGTCGCCGGTGACGACCAGCACGCCGGGCGCGTGCGCTGCCTCCCACCGGGGATCGAGCAGCGCGAGCCGCAGCGCGTGGGTGTGCGCCGCGAGCCGCGGATCGACTAGCGCGATCTTGCCCGAGTGCGAGGAACTCGCCACGGCGCGGGCGGTCGCGGCGGGCCCGTCGGCGGTGATCACGGTGACGCCCAGTCCGGTGAGCGCGTTGCGCAGGTGGCTGTCTCCGTCCACGGGCTGTGGGCCGCTCAGGATGGCGGTGACGTGGGTGGCGGCGGTGCGCACGGTGCTTGACTCCTAGGCCGTGGGTGCGGAGGGATCCGGCGCCAACCGTAGTCCGACACCCGATCCGATACCATCCCTAAAACGCCGGACGGGCTGGTTAGCGAGGAAGTCTTGCCGCAGCAGATCGAGGTTGTGACGCCGGACTTAACAGTCGTGGTCATCGGGTACAACGATGCCGCGCGGCTGCCGGGGGCGGTGCGCTCCGTATTGAACCAGACCCTGCACAACCTCGAGGTCGTGATCGTCGACGACCACAGCTCCGACGACACCCCCGCGGTGGCGGCGCGGCTGGCGGAGGCGGATCCGCGGGTGCGCTTCGTGCGGCTCGCGGAGAACAGCGGCGGCTGCTCGAAGCCGCGCAACACCGGCATCGAGCACGCGCGCGGCCGGTACGTGATGTTCCTCGACTCGGACGACACCCTCGACCGGCACGCGGGCCTGAACATGCTGCAGGCGGCCGAGGAGTACGACGCCGACCTGGTCTCCGGCCTGTGCATCCGGCGGCACCTGAACCGGTCCGGCCTGGTCGAGGACGTGCCGTGGTGGCCGGAGATGTACACCGAGAAGCGCGTGCTGGAGTCGGCCGCGGACGACCCGGACCTGCTGCGCGACACGCTGTCCACGAACAAGTGCTACCGGCTCGACTTCCTGCGCGAGCACGCGATCCGCTTCCCCGAGGGCTTCCACTGGGAGGACCTGCTCTTCTCCGCGACCGCGTACCTGCACGCGCGCCGGATCGTGCTGATCCCGAACCCGGTGTACTACTGGGAGGTCATGGTCCGGGTCGCGGCCAAGTCGATCTCCAATCAGCGTTCGAACATCGGCAACGTGCGGGACCGGATCGGCATCCACCGCAAGGTGGACGCGGTGCTCGACGGCTTCCCGGACGAGGCGGGCCGCGCGGCGATCCGGCTGGCCAAGGCGGTCAAGTTCATCGAGCACGACCTCGTGCTCTACCTGCG
>DATJIF010000152.1:0-6885 GCA_035493475.1 Actinospica sp. | reverse complement strand
AGGTGGCGTCGATGTCCTCCTCGGAGAGGCGGCCCTTGCCCCGCAGGGATTTGAAGGTCGCTGCCAGGCGGTCGGAAAGCGTGTCGAACACGGCGGCGTCAGTCCTCGGTCAGTGGGATGGAATGCTGTTCTCCCGTCCAGGGTAGCCGCTGCGGCGGAGATGTCGGTGGGCTCGCCTATCGTGATACCCAGTCAACAGGAAGGGTCGGTTCGGCGGATGGCTACCAACCGTTTCCCCGGTTCGTGCAAGACCTGCGGCGCGCAGGTCCTCGCCGAGCAGGGCGAGCTGCGCAAGGAGCAGGGCGCCTGGGTGGTCTACCACCAGGACTGCCTGCCCGCGCCGGTGCCCGGCTGGCACACCGGCGTGCTCGGCTCCTACGACTGCGAGACGACCGGACGCGATCCGCTGACCGCCCGGCTGATCTCGGCCTCCTTCGTGACCAGTGACGGCGGCCGGCACGACTTCCTGGTGGACCCGGGCGTCCCGATCCCGCCGGAGACCACGGCCGTGCACGGCATCACCGACGAGCAGGTGCGCGAGCACGGCTCGGACCCGGTCGAGGCGCTGGACCGGATCGCCGCGCTGCTCGCCGAGCACCTGTCCGCCGGGCGGCCGCTGGTGGTGTTCAACGCGCCCTACGACCTGACGCTGCTGGAGGCGGAGCTCGAGCGGCACGGCCTGCGCCCGCTGGTCTCCCGGGTCGGCCGGATCGAGCCGGTGATCGACCCGCTGGTGATCGACAAGGCGGTGGACCGCTTCCGCAAGGGCAAGCGGAACCTGGAGTCGCAGTGCGCGCACTACGGCGTCGCGATCGAGGGGGCGCACGACGCGGCGGTGGACGCGATCGCGGCGCTGGAGGTGGCGAAGGCGCTCGCCGAGCGCTATCCGGAGGTCGGCCAGGCCACCCCGATCGAGCTACACCGGCAGCAGGAGCAGTGGAAGGCCGCGTCCGAGGAGGACTTCGCGGCCTACCGGCAGCGCCGCGGCGAGGCGTACACGGCCGAGCCGGGCTGGCCGGTCCGGCAGCGCCCGGAGCCGGAGCTCGCCGCGGAGCTGCCGGACGTCCCCGGCGCGCTGTTCTGAGCCTTGAGAGACGCGAACGCCGCATGATGTTCCACGTGGAACATCATGCGGCATTCTGCATGAATATTCCGGATTCTCAGCCGTCGGAGCGCTTGCGGTAGAGCACGAAGCTCTCCAGCTTCTGCATCGTGCCGTAGGGCTGGAGCACGTTGTAGTACGTGACCCGGATGCTGGTGGTGCCGCCGGGCCGGTTGCCCGGGTCCACGTCGAAGGCGGCGAAGCCGTAGGGGTTCTGCTCGTCCCGGAAGGCCGACCAGACGGCGTCCTCCATCACGTAGGTCGGCGTGCGCTTGCCGGTCGTGACCGGGCCGCTGACCGCGGTGATGACCTTGGCCTGGCCGTTCTGGAAGAACTCGGTGTTCGTGTTCGAGGAGTTGCCGCCGCCGCCGAGCACCATGTGCACGGTGCCCTGGCTGGTGTCGATGCTGGCGGTCTCCGTCGAGGCCGGGTTCGGGGTCAGCGTCTCGGAGCCGGAGACCGTGCCGCGTACCGCGTAGGACCTTTCGTAATCGTGCTCGTGGCCGCACACGACCAGGTCCACCTCGTACTGGTCGAACAGCGGTCCCCAGTTCTGCCGGATGCCCAGGTCGGCGCCGTTCGCGTTGGCCGAGCTGATGATCACCTGGTGCATGCAGACGACGATCCAGTCGATTGCCTTCGACTTGCGGGCCGCCGCGAGCTGCTGAGTCAGCCATGCCTTCTGCTGGCCGTCGCTGTAGTTGTTCACGTAGCTGCCGCCCGCGTCCTGCAGGGCGACGTCGTCGTTCGCGAGCACGACCACGCGCACGCTGCCGACGGTGAAGGCGTACCAGAGGCCCTCGAAGTCGGCGGAGCCGTTGCTGGGCACCGAGAAGCGGGCGCGGAAGGAGTCGAAGCCGAGCACGCCGTTGCCGAGCTCGTTCTCGTGGTTGCCGGGCGCCGGCATCCACGGCCGCTTGCTGGCGGAGCGCTCGTTGTTGGTGAAGAAGTCGTTCCAGGTGCGCACCCGGTCCGCGGACAGGTTCGCGTAGCTCAGGTCGCCGTTGATCAGGTGGAACAGCGGGCGGACCTGCTCGATCGCGCCGACGACGTCCCCGGCGGCGGGCGCGGCCAGCGTGGTCAGCTGCGCGGTGATCGGGCTCGCGGCGGTGTTCCAGCTCGCGGTCGGCACGCACTGGTCGCCGAAGCTGGTGAAGGTGAAGGGGGTGCGGCCGACCGGCGCGGTCTCGAAGCTCCCGGCGTCCGGCAGCACGCCGTCGGCCAGCGCCGCGTAGATGTACGTGGTGTTCGGGCGCAGGCCGGTGAGCCGGGCGTGGTGGATGTACGCCTCGATCTTGGACTCGCTGTCCACGTAGGTCACCGTGGCGGCGCGCACCTCCTCGCCGAAGCCGCCATCGGGGGTGCCGAAGCGCACCCGCGGGTTGGCCACGGAGGTGGCGGTGCTCCAGGAGACGGTCATCTCCCGGGCCGGGTCGTCGCCGAAGGTCAGGTGCAGGCCGGAGTTCGGCGGCGCACCGAGCTTCTCGGGCTGCTTCCACAGCAGCGGAGACGGGGCGGCGGCCTTGTCGGCCGTGGTGGACGAGGCGGACACAGCGGCGGAGGCCTCCGAGTCGTTGAGGATCACGGGCGCGGCGACGAGCGTGCCGGTGACGGCCGCGGCGCGCAACGCGGAACGACGCGAGAGCGGCAGCTTGCCCTCGCCTTCTGCGTGATGGGTAGTCATGAACCGGACGTTAGCCGCGGAGTGTGTCCTGAGGCGTGACCGTGAAGGCGAATGCGGGGTGACTTCCCGGCGAACTGTCAGTTCAGCGCGGCCCGCACCCGCGCCATCAGCTCCTCGGCGACCGCGCTGCCGACGGCGGTCTCGGAGCCGACGCCGAAGGTCAGGTAGAACACGTCCACAGCCTGTGGACCGAGCGTGGCGATCCGGGCCCGCTCGATGTCGGCGCCGGTCCCGGCGATGGCGGCGGCGATCCGGTGCAGCAGGCCGGGGGTGTCCCCGGCGCGCACCTCGAGCACGGTCGCCGTCTCCGAGGCGCTCGGCAGCAGCCGGACGGTGGCCGCGGGCGTGCCGGGGCGCTGCTTATGGTGCGCGGCACGCTCCTGGTCCCGGGTGGCCAGCCGCTCGGCGATCTTGAGCGATCCGGCCCGCGCACTGCGCAGATCCGTGCGCAGCCGAACCAGGTCCGGCAGCTCGCCGTACTCGGCCGCGACGGTCCAGCGCTGCACGGCGTACCCGGTCTCGCCCGCCTTCGCCGTGCTCAGTTCGGCCGACAGCACGCGCACGTGGCGCAACGTCAGCACGCCAGCGACGAGCGCGAGCGCGCCGACCTGGTCCGGGATCGCGACGTCGATGCGGCCGATTCCGGCGCTGCCCGGGGCGACCGCCTGCACGGCGATCCCGTCCGGGGCCGCCGCGGCCTGCCCGGCGAGCGTCCGATCGGCCTCCTCGTGCCCGGAGGACTGCGTGCTCGGCTGCTCCTCCCCCGCCAGCACGGCCTGCGCGCGCAGCCCGAGTTCGCGGTACAGCGACGCGCGCCACGTGGACCACACGGCCGGTCCGGTGGCCTGCGAGTCGGATTCCGTGAGCAGTTGCAGCAGCGCGACGAACTCCGCCGGGCCGGTGCCCGACTCCCCGGCGGCGGCGAGCAGCGGCGCCAGGGTGGCCGGGTCGGTCGGGTCGCGGTGCACGGCGAGTTCGGCGAAGAGCAGGTGATGGCGGGTCAGGGCCACGAGCGTGGCGACGTCGTGGGCCGGGAAACCGAGGCGCACGCCGAGCTTCCCGACGATCTCGGCGCCGGTCGCGCAGTGGTCGCCGGGCAGCCCCTTGCCGAGGTCGTGGCACAGCGCGGCGGCCAGCAGCAGATCCGCCCGATCCACCCGGCGGGTGCGCTCGGCGGCGTGCACGACGGTCTGGACGATGTGGCGGTCCACCGTATGAACATGCAGAGCGTTGCGCTGCGGCAGGGACCTGATGCGCTCCCATTCGGGCAGCAGCCGCACCAGGATTCCGGTGCGGTCCAGCGCCTCCCAGACCGGGATCAGACCGGGCCCGGCACCGAGCAGCCGCAGCAGTTCGGCGCGCGCGTGCTCGGGCCACGGCTCGGGCAGCACGGCCGGGGACGCGGCCAGCCGCTCCAGCGACGTGGGCGAGATCGGCAGGCCGGCCTGCGCGGCCGCGGAGGCGATCCGCAGCGGCAGCACCGGGTCGTTCAGATCGGCCGCGAGCGCCAACGCGGCCTCGCCCTCGGCCTTCACGACGCCGTCGGCCAGCGGCTCACGCGGCGGCGCGCTGTTGCCGCCCCGGCGCAGCAGCCCGCTGATGCCGCTCGACCGGTTCCGGGTCGCGAGCGCCTGCTCGACGCGGCGCCAGGCCACGTCGCAGGCGTAGTCGATGGTCCGCGCGGCATCGCTGACGGCCCGCATGAGCTCGTCGGCGCTCTCGAATTCGAGGTCCGCGGCCAGTTCGTCCTGCTCCTGCAACAGGATCCGGTCCGCGGCCCGGCCGGTGCGCGTGTGCAGCACCCAGCGGACGTCCAGCAGAAAGCCCTGCGCGGCCTCGGGATCGCCGTGCGGCACATCCGCGATCCAGCTCGCCGCGATCGCCCGCAGGCTGTCCGCGTCGCGCAGGCCGCCCGCGCACTCCTTGAGGTCCCCCTCGAGCCGGTAGGCCAGTTCCCCGTGCTGGGCGCGCCGCTCTTCACGCAGCGCCCGCAACTCCGGCAGCCGACGCGGCGCCTGCTTGCGCCAGTCCGCCAGCACGACCTCGCGCAGCGCCTTCGTCAGCTCCGGATCCCCCGCCACGTGACGCGCAGTCAGCAGCCCCAAAACCACGGCCAGATCCTCCTGGGCCACCGACCGCGCCTGCGCGATCGTGCGTACCGAATGATCCAGCTTCACCTTGGCATCCCAGATCGGGTACCAGATCGATTCAGCAAGCTCCGCGACGGCCGGATCCCCCCGCGAACCGTCGTGCAGCAGAACGACGTCGAGGTCGCTGCCCGGGCTCAGCTGCCGGCGGCCGTAGCCGCCGACCGCCACCAGAGCGGCTCCCTCGACGTCACCGAGCAGCCCGGCGAGCCAGGCGTCCATCTCGTCGGAGCGCGCCTCGCGTCCCTGTGCGAATCGCAAAGCGCGCTCCCCTTCGAGTGTTCTCGGACTGCTTACAGCGCCTCGGCGCCGCGCTCACCGGTGCGGACCCGGACCACGGTCTCGACCGGGGTGACCCAGATCTTGCCATCGCCGATCTTGCCGGTCTGCGCCGCCTTGGCGATCACGTTGAGCAGGTCCTCGACGTCGTGGTCCTCGGCGAGCAGCTCGATCCGGACCTTCGGCACCAGGTCGACGGTGTACTCGGCACCGCGGTAGACCTCCGTGTGCCCGCGCTGGCGGCCGTAGCCGGACGACTCGTTCACGGTCAGCCCGTGCACGCCGAAGGCCTGCAGCGCCGTCTTCACCTCGTCCAGCTTGTACGGCTTGACGACTGCGGTAATGAGCTTCATCAGACGTTGACCTTCTCCTCGTCGGACTCCCCGGTGCCCGCCGTGGCGGACCCGTTGGAGGATGCGGTCGCCGCGGCCACGCTGACCGCCGCGCGGTGCAGGGTCCCGGACAGGCCGCCCCAGTCGTAGGCGGTCTCCGCGTGCTCGGTCTGGTCCACACCGACGATCTCGTCGTCGGCGCTGACCCGCATGCCGACGGTCGCGTTCACGATCTTAGCCAGGATGAAGGAGACCACGAAGGAGTAGGCGAACACGATGCCCGCGCCCTCGGCCTGGGCGAGCAGCTGGTCGATGCCGCCGCCGTAGAACAGACCGGCCTTGGCGCCGTTGGTGAACGCGGAGACCTCGTTCGGGGCGGCGAAGAAACCGATCAGCAGGGTGCCGAGGATACCGCCGACCAGGTGCACGCCGACCACGTCGAGCGAGTCGTCGAAGTCGAAGCGGTTCTTCAGGTTCACCGCGTAGCAGCAGATGAAGCCGGGGATCAGACCGACGAAGATCGCGCCGATCGGGGAGACCGAGGCACAGGCCGGGGTGATCGCGACCAGACCGGCGACCGCGCCGGACGCGGCGCCCACGGTGGTGAACTTGCCGTGCTGGATCTTCTCGGCGGCGAGCCAGCCGATGACCGCGGTGCAGGTGGCGACCTGGGTGTTGAGGAACACGACCGAGGCCTGGCCGCCGGAGGTCAGCGCGGAACCGGCGTTGAAGCCGAACCAGCCGAACCACAGCAGCGCCGCGCCGAGCATCACGAACGGCACGTTGTGCGGGCGCATCGGGTCCTTCTTGAAGCCGATCCGCTTGCCCAGCACCAGCGCGCAGGCGAGCGCCCCGGCACCGGCGTTGATGTGCACCGCGGTACCGCCGGCGAAGTCCATCACGTGCAGCTTGAGGTTGATGAAGCCGTTCGGCGAGAAGACCCAGTGCGCGACCGGGAAGTAGATCACGGTCACCCACGCGGCCACGTAGACCGTCCAGCCGACGAACTTCGTGCGGTCCGCGATCGCGCCGGAGATCAGCGCGGGGGTGATGATGGCGAACATCAGCTGGAAGCACGCCACCGCGAAGATCGGCACGCCGGTGGTGCCGTAGATCGTGGCGTGGCTGCCGCTGGCGATGCCGGTGTTGATGCTCTGCATCCCCCACTGGGTCAGCGTGCCCCAGAATCCGTTGCCGTTCGCGTCGTTCGCGTTACCGAACGATACCGACCATCCGTACAGCACCCAGGCCACGGTGACCACGGCTATACAGATGAAGTTCATCATGAGCATGTTCAGCACGCTCTTCGCGCGGACCATGCCGCCGTAGAAGAACGCCAGG
>DATJIF010000151.1:0-50509 GCA_035493475.1 Actinospica sp. | reverse complement strand
GCTGGCGGCCTCCTCCCAGGTCAGGTGGTCCGGCTTGGGCATCAGCTGGTTCGTCTTGACCAGCGCGATCTCGGCCAGGCCGCCGAAGTTGGTCTCGAAGCCCCAGATGCGCTGCTCCGGGTCCAGCATCGTGTCGTTGTGCCCGGCGGCGTCCTCGAGCTCGACGGACAGGCAGTGCGCGACGACCTCGTCGCCGGCCTTCCACTTGTTCACGCCGGGGCCGGTACGCAGCACGACGCCGGCCAGGTCGGAGCCGAGGATGTGGTACGGCAGGTCGTGCCGCTTGGTCAGCTCGGACAGCCGCCCGTACTTGCGCAGGAAGGCGAAGGTGGGGACCGGCTCGAAGATCGAGGTCCACACGGTGTTGTAGTTGATCGCGCTCGCCATCACGGCGACCAGGGCCTCGCCCGGGCCGAGTTCGGGCAGGGCCACCTCGTCCAGGTGCAGCGACTTGCGCGGGTCCTTCTCCCAGGTGGTCTGCCCCTCGAACATGCCGACCTCGTCCGCGTGCACGGTGACCGCGCGGTACGAGTCGGGCAGCGGCAGGTGGGCGTAGTCCTCGGGGGTCGCGGTGCCGCTCAGGACGGCGGCGCGGATCTCGTTAATGCTCATAGGGTGTCGGCCTCCGAAAGGATGGTCGCTAGAGCAGCGGCATTGCTACTTGCGGGTAACTATGCCGACCGGGACCCGCCTTGGCTAGGGGCTGAGGCCACATTTCTGCGGTCCCAGCCTTGCAGCCTGCGCGGATGGTTATTCGGGGCTGACCACGTAGAGCCGCTGGGTCGCCCGGGTCAGCGCCACGTAGAGGGTGCGCAGACCGGCCGGGGACTCGCCCGCGATCGCGTCCGGGTCCAGCACGACGGCCGCGTCGTACTCGAGCCCCTTCGCGTCGAGGTCGGTGAGCACGACGAGGCGCGGCTCGGCCTCCAGGAGGGCGGCCAGCCGGGCGGAGACGGCGTCGTACGCGGCGAGCGTGGTGATGACGCCCACCGTGCCCTCCACGGCGCCCAGGGCCGCCCGTACGGCCGCGTCGAGGTCCGCGAACTCCTCGGGCGGGAACCCGGTCTTGCGCACCGCCTCGGGCAGCTGGACGTCCGGCATGGCCCGCTTGGCGAACCGGGCGGCGTACTCGTAGATCTCGGCCGAGTTCCGGTAGTTGGTGTGCAGCTCGTGCCGGTAGCGCTTCTGGTCGCCGAGCGCCAGCTCCATCGCCTGCCGGGACTCCTCCGGGTCCGGCCAGGCGGACTGCACCGGGTCGCCGACCACGGTCCAGGACGCGCGCCGGCCGAGCCGGGCCAGCACCCGCCACTGCATCGGCGAGAGGTCCTGCGCCTCGTCCACGATCACGTGCGCGTACGACTCGCGGGTCAGCTCGCCCTTCGCCGCCGGGTTCCGGTCGACCCAGGACGAGACCTCCATCACACCGCTGTCCGCGAACGGGTCCTCCGGCTCGCGCTCCTCCACCGGCACCGGGCCGAGCAGCTGGTCCAGCTCCGCCAGCAGCGGCACGTCCTCCACCGACCAGCCGCCGTCCCGCCACGACTCGGCCACCGCGCCGAGCCCCTTCAGCGCCGGGTCGTCCGCCAGCCCGCGCAGCACCTCGGCCGGGCTGCGGTACGGCCACCACTGCTCGAGGAAGAGGTCGAACTCGGTCCGGTCCCGCATCTCCCGGTCGAAGTGCGCGCGCTCGGTCCGCCGCCGGTCCCGCAGCTCGCGCGGCAGCCGGTCCCACGCCGCCTCCAGCAGCGCCGTCGCCGCGTGCGCCCGCTGCGCGTTCGGCTGCGGGCCGCCGGCGCCGGGATTGCTCCGGCCGAGGGCGATCGAGCGCACCCGGTCCAGCGCGCGCCGGTCCAGCTGCAGGACATGGCCCTGATACGTGGTGCGGAACGCGTCCGGCACCCCGGGCGGCGCGCTGCGCACCACGCGCTCCAGGATCGGCAGCATGCTGACGGAGCCCTTGACCGCGGCGAGCGCGGCCGAGTCATGCCGCGTCGCGTGCACCCCGTCCAGCAGCTCGCCCAGCGACCGGAGCGCCGCCGTGTGCTCGCCGAGCGAGGGCAGCACCTGCTCCACGTACGCCGTGAACACCCGGGAGGGCCCGACGATCAGCACACCGCCCGACTCGAACCGGCGCCGCTCGTTGAACAGCAGATAGGCCGCGCGGTGCAGGGCCACGGCCGTCTTCCCGGTCCCCGGACCGCCGGTGATCAGCGTCGCGCCGTCGCCGGGGGAGCGCACCGCGAGGTCCTGCTCGCGCTGGATCGTCGCGACGATGTCGTGCATCACCGTGCCGCGCTTGCGGGTCAGCGCCGCCATCAGCGCGCCGTCCCCGATCACGGTCAGGTCCTTCGCCGTGGGGCTCTCCGGCGCCAGCAGGTCGTCGTCCAGCCGGGTCACCCGGCGGCCCGCGCTCTTGATCGTGCGGCGGCGCACCACGTCGCGCCGGTCCACCGGGGTCGCCTGGTAGAACACCGCGGCCGCCGGGGCCCGCCAGTCCACGGTCAGCGGGTTGTACTCCTCGTCGCGCACCCCGAGCCGCCCGATGTACTGCACCTCGCGGTCCTCGAAGTCGAGCCGCCCGAAGACCAGGCCCTCCTCCTCGGCGTCCAGCCGCTGCAGCCACACCGCCGCCTGGTAGACGATCGAGTCCCGTTCGACCAGCCCGCCCTCGTGCCCGAACTGCGCGCGCCGATGCCCCTCGGCCTCGTAGGCGCGGGCCCGGGCGCGGGTGGCCTCGAGACGTTCGTAGACGCGGTCGACGTGCAGCTGCTCGCGCTCGATCTCGGCCGACGCGGCATCGGGCTGAGGCAATTCAGGGCCCTTCCGGTAATGGACTGGGATGGAAACCAGACCGGAAAGTCTACCGGGAAGGAAGCCGTCGACCGATCTCCTCGTGGTCGCTCCACCGGCGGCTGATCCGCATCACCCCGCCGCGCGGGCTGCGCACCCACCAGGCGTCGCCGCGCTGCGTGACGGTGACCTCGTCCCAGCGGAACAGCGCCAGCAGGTCCTTGCGGGTGCAGGCGACGAAGCCCTGGTCGTAGAGGAAGATGCGGTTCGCCTTGAACAGCGGGGCCAGCCAGGTGTCCGGGCGGTGCACGGAGATCAGACTGCCCAGGTTCTCCTGCGCCGCCAGGATCCGCAGCCGGTTCGGCACCGGCTCGTTCGGCTCGTTCGGCTCATTCATCGGACGGGGACTGTACCAGCTCCGTGAGAATCCCCTGGCAGTCCTTGGGGTGCAGGAAGTTGATCGAGGACCCGAACGTCCCGTGCCGCGGCTCCTCGTAGAGCGCGCGCACCCCGGTGGCCGTGACGGCAGACGTCTCCGCCACCACGTCCGCCGTCCCGAACGCCACGTGGTGCACCCCCTCGCCGTTCTTCTCCAGGAACTTCGCGATCGGCGACTCGGCGTGCAGCGGCTCCAGCAGCTGCAGGTAGGTGGAGCCGCCGTCATCAGTCCCGTTGATCCGCAGCATGGCCTCCTTCACGCCCTGCTGCTCGTTGACCTCCTGGTGGAAAACGGTGAATCCGTACGTCCGCTCGTAGAACTCGATGCTGGCGGCCAGGTCGCGGCAGGCGATGCCGATGTGGTCGACGCGGGTGATCATCCGGGTGCCCTTCCGGGGGATAGGGTCCCCGACACGGGGTGTGTCGGAGATGACAGCTCTAGACCCTACTGGCGAGTAGCCCATTCGGCGATAGTGTGAAGTCACGTCCCCATACCTGAAAGCTTGCGATGGGAGTCACCCTCATGACCACCTCCGTCATCGTCGCCGGAGCCCGCACCCCGATGGGTCGGCTGCTCGGTTCGCTCACGCCGTTCTCCGGCGCGGACCTGGGCGCGGTCGCCGTCAAGGCGGCCCTGGAACGTGCCGGGATCACCGGCGAGCAGGTCCAGTACGTGATCATGGGGCAGGTGCTGCAGGCCGGAGCCGGACAGATTCCCGCGCGTCAGGCCGCGGTGAAGGCCGGTATCCCGATGAACGTGCCCGCGCTCACGATCAACAAGGTCTGCCTCTCCGGCCTCGACGCGATCGCGCTGGCCGGCCAGCTGATCCGGGCGGGCGAGTTCGACATCGTGGTCGCCGGCGGCCAGGAGTCGATGACCAACGCCCCGCACCTGCTGCCGAAGTCGCGCGGCGGCTTCAAGTACGGCTCGATCGAGATGCTCGACGCGATGGCCCACGACGGCCTGACCGACACCTTCGAGAACATCCCGATGGGCGAGTCCACCGAGAACCACAACACCCGCCTCGGCCTCGGCCGCGCCGAGCAGGACGAGGTCGCCGCCGCGTCCCACCAGCGCGCCGCCGCCGCCCAGAAGAACGGCCTGTTCGACGCCGAGATCGTCCCCGTCGAGATCCCGCAGCGCAAGGGCGAGCCGGTCGTCTTCAGCAAGGACGAGGGCATCCGCGCCGAGACCACGGTCGAGACCCTCGGCAAGCTGCGTCCCGCGTTCACCAAGGACGGCACCATCACCGCCGGCACCTCCTCGCAGATCTCCGACGGCGCCGCGGCCGTCGTCGTGATGAGCAAGGCCAAGGCCGAGGAGCTGGGCCTGAGCTGGATCGCCGAGATCGGCGCGCACGGCAACGTCGCGGGCCCGGACAACTCGCTCCAGTCGCAGCCCTCGAACGCCATCAAGCACGCGCTGGGCAAGGAAGGCCTCGAAGTCGCCGACCTCGACCTCATCGAGATCAACGAGGCCTTCGCCGCCGTCGCCGTCCAGTCCGCCAAGGACCTCGGCATCGGCTTCGAGAAGATCAACGTGAACGGCGGCGCCATCGCCCTCGGCCACCCGATCGGCATGTCCGGCGCCCGCATCGTGCTGCACCTCGCCCTGGAGCTCCAGCGCCGCGGCGGCGGAGTGGGCGCCGCGGCCCTGTGCGGCGGCGGCGGCCAGGGCGACGCCCTGATCATCCGCGTCCCCGCCGCGAGCTGAGTACCCGCAGCTCCTTCGTCGAAGTCGCCACGAGTAAGGGACCATAGGTAACGTGCCCTCCGGATCCACGACCATCGATGTTCCCGCACTCGTCGACCGCGCGCGGAACGGCGACCCGCGCGCGGTCGCCCGGCTGATCTCCCAAGTCGAGGACGGCTCGCCCCAGCTGCGCGACGTCCTCGCGGCCCTGGCCCCGTACGCGGGCTCGGCATACGTGGTCGGCCTCACCGGTTCCCCCGGCGTGGGCAAGAGCACCTCCACCAACGCCCTGGTCACCGAGTACCGCGCCCGAGGCAAGCGCGTAGGAGTCCTCGCCGTCGACCCCTCGTCCCCCTTCTCCGGCGGCGCACTGCTGGGCGACCGAGTCCGCATGCAGGACCACGCCACCGACCCCGAAGTCTTCATCCGGTCCATGGCATCGAGAGGCCACCTAGGCGGTCTAGCAGCCGCGACCCCCCAGGCCGCGAGAGTTTTGGAAGCGGCCGGCTGCGACGTAATCCTCATCGAGACCGTAGGCGTAGGCCAGTCCGAAATCGAGGTGGCCTCCGCCGCCGACACCACCGTCGTCCTACTGGCCCCCGGCATGGGCGACGGCATCCAGGCAGCCAAGGCCGGCATCCTCGAGATCGGCGACGTCTACGTAGTCAACAAGGCCGACCGCGACGGCGCCGACGCCACGGCCCGGGAGCTCAACCACATGCTCGCCCTAGGCGAGCGAAGGAACCCCGGCGAGTGGCGCCAACCCATCGTCAAAACCGTAGCCGCACGAGGCGAAGGCGTAGCGGAAGTCGTCGAGGCCCTGGAGAAGCACCGCGCCTACCTCGCCGAGACCGGCCACCTCACCACCCGCCGCCGAGCCCGCGCCGCCGCCGAGATCGAAGCCATCGCCCTAGGCGTCCTCCGCACCCGCTACGGCTCCGTCCACGGCGGCCCCGACAGCCCCCTCCGCCGCCTAGCCGACCGCGTAGCCGCAGGCGAGTTGGACCCCTTCACCGCAGCCGACCAGCTGCTGAGGGACAGCTAGGCCGCCGTTCCGCGATCGGCCCTACCTACGCCGCCGCCACTGCGCTCGTTCCTCGCTTCGTGGCGGCGGCTACGTCCGGGGCGATTACATACCCCGCCCACCCGCCCTGCTCAAGCCAGCCCTACAGTCGCTGCGCTCCTTCGGGTTACGCGCTCCGCGCTAGAACCTGCCTGCGGCGGGCGGCACGCTCCCTCGTGCCTCGGTCGCTCAACCGCCCGCCTACGGCGCTGGCGCACGGCCTGGCCGGATCCTGAAGACTCGTCGGCGACTTGGGCTTCATGCATGGAGTCAGACCTCATCTGGAGTAGATTTTCTACGCGAATGGCGTTCTGGCCGCTAGGGTGTGGGTATTACACGCCTCAAGGGTGGTGATCCGATGCTGCTCCGTTTCCGCGCCGCGAACGTCTACTCGTTCCGCGACGAGTTCGAGCTCAACCTGCTGACCTCGAAGCGGGGCGAGAGCAAGCCCCGCTTCGAGCCGACCCGCGTCGCCGCGATCTACGGCGCCAACGCGTCCGGCAAGTCGAACGTGCTCAAGGCGATCTCGTGGATGGAGTTCGCGGTGCGCCGCTCCGGAGCGGGATGGGCTCCCAAGGGCGGCGTGCCACGGCCCCTGTTCAAGCTTGATCCGGCCGCGCGTGAGGAGGCGTCGCTCTTCGAGGCCGAATTTCTGCTCGGCACGAATCGCTACGTCTACGGATTCGAGGTCTCGGACGAGAGAGTCGAATCCGAGTGGCTCTTCGAGTACGCGACCGGCCGTCGTCGCACGCTCTTCGTCCGCGATGCTGACGCCGAGGACGAATACGACTTCAAGGGACGACAGCTCAAGGGCGAGCTCGAACAGATCCGAAAGCTCACGCGGCCGAACGCCCTCTTCGTGAGTATGGGTGCGCAACTGAACAACCCCCAATTGACCAGGGTCTATGAGTGGTTCAGCAGCGGTCTGTCCGAGACCCGGCCGCAAGACTTCTCCGGCCTGGTCTTCGACCTCCCGAACGCGTCTTCCGGAGGCTGGTTCGACGAGATCGAGCCCTTGGTCGCCATGGCAGACCTGGGGGTCGTCGGCGGGGAGTTCGTGGAACGCGCCGACATCGCCATGGGCACGCGCACGCCTGATGAAGCGCGGGGCGTGAAGGTCACCCAGCTCAGTCTCAGCCACAGAGGGGCCAAGGGACCGGTGGCTCTGCCGTTCCACGACGAATCCGATGGGACCGTGGCCTGGCTCACCACCGCCCGGCGTGTGCTCGCCGCCCTCCGTACCGGCTCGGTCCTGCTCCACGATGAGCTCGATGCGAAGCTCCACCCCGTCCTCGTCGCAGAGGTTCTGCGACTCTTCCGCGACCCCGAGGCGAATCCGCACGGCGCGCAGTTGATCTGCACGCTGCACGACGTGTCGCTCCTGGGCAGCGCCCACGCCGACGCTCCGCTCGACCGCCGCGAGGTGTGGATCACCGAGAAGAGCGAGATGGGGCAGTCGGAGCTGTATCCGCTCACCGACGCGCGACCAGCCACTCAGGAGAATCTCGAACGCGGCTATCTGCGCGGTCGATACGGCGGTATCCCGCGCGTCGGCGCGGGGTGGCTCGCCATGGATGTCGCCAGGATGGTCAACGCCGCCGAGGCCGAGCCGGATGTGCGGCCCTGATGGCGAAGGTCCGCAAGCAGGGTGCTCCCAGCGCGTCCCGAGGTCGGGGAGTCGGCCGCGATCGTCGTCGACAGGTTGTCTACCTCGCGGTCGAAGGCGAAGGCACGGAGCAGGACTACTTTCGCGCCGTGCAGGAGCGGCTGCTGCGCGAAGGCGATTTTGTGCTGCACGTCGCGCCGAACCCGAATGGGTTCAACACCGCGCGCCGCGTCGTCGACGCTGTCACGAAGCTGCGCGGCGGCGAGGACGCACCTGCCTGGGCGATATGTGACCTGGACGACAAGGCGTCGGACGACCCGCGGGATGTCGTCAGAGCAGTCGAAGAAGCGAACGACAGCGGCGTCACGTTCGTGCTTTGCAATCCGTCCTTCGAGGTCTGGCTGCATCTCCACTTCGCGGACCGGACCGCGGCCTTCGGCGATCAGGCGAAGGCGATCGCGGCGCTCACGAAGCTGCACCCGGCGTTCGCCGACTACGCCACGCGCGCCGGGGCCGGGAAGCGGTTGACGGAGCAGCGGCTGGCAGCGCTGTTCACGGACGGCAACCTGACCCGGGCCTGCACGCGCGCTCGAAAGCTCCATGAGCGCTGTGAACAGGCGGACTGCGATCATCCTGCGAAGCCCGACCAGATCTGCAGGATCGAGTGCCGCGATCCGTCCAGTCCGCTACACGAACTCTTCACGCTGCTTGGGCTCGCCGGGACCGGCAGCCCATGACCCGAACCTCAGGCCGCGTCTGGGCGGCCTTCGGCGGAGTCGTCGCCGGTCTCTGCGTCCGCGTCCGGGTCCGGGTTGGCGGATTGTTCGGCTTGGGCGTTGGCGCAGCCGGTGGCGGGGTTCATGCCGAGCTTGTCGGCTACGGCGCGGAAGCCGGCGGCGAGGGCGGCGACCTGGTGTTCGTCGAGGATGTCGAAGAACAGTTCGCGGACGTCGGCCACGTGGGCGGGGGCGGCGTCGCGTAGGACGGCCCAGCCCTGGTCGGTCAGTTCGGCCCATTGGCCGCGGCGGTCGTCGGGGCACTGGGTGCGCATGACGAGGCCGGCGCGCTCCATGCGGCCGATCTGGTGGGAAAGGCGGCTCTTGGACAGCTGCGTACGGTGCGAGAGCTCGGTCATCCGCAGCCGGTGCTCGGCCGACTCGGAGACCTCGACCAGCACCTGGTAGTCCGTCAGGGTCAGGCCGTGCCGTTCGTGCAGGCGGTCCTCGAGGTGGTTGGGCAGCAGCCGCATGACCTCGAGCCAGGCGCGCCACGCCCCCTGCTCGTTCTCGTTCAGCCAGCGGGTAGTACTCATGGCTCCCAGTTTACTCGCGATTGTTTAAGCTTGAACAATTCCCTCGGGCGGGTCGGCGAGAGGGATCTGGACGGTGGGGGCGACAGGGGCGGTGTGGGTGGTGGGGAGGGTGGAGGCGGGTGCGGATGGCGACGCGTTGAAGCTTCCCGCGCCTGCTCCCGCGCCTGCTCCCGCGCCTGCTCCTGTGCCCGCTCCCGGAACCGGCACCGTCGGCTCGTGGAGGAGGGACTCGCTGGTGAGTTCGGCTTCGTAGGCCTTGCCGCCGCCGCGGATGCCGAAGAGGCGCTTGGCCCAGACCAGGTAGACGACGGCGAGGATGTTGAGGGCCAGGGTCGCGATCTTGAACTTGGTCGCGTGCTCGGTGAGTTCGTAGATCTCGATCGGCAGGAACAGGGCGGTGGCGACGGCGGCGAAGTACTCGCCCCAGCGCTTGGCGAGCCAGAGGCCGACCGCCTCGATCAGTTCGATCACGGCGTAGACGGCGAGGGCCACGGCGGCGATGTCGAGGTCCGCGTGCTTGTAGGTGAACAGCTTCCGGATCGTGGTGACGACGGAGGAGTTGTCCAGGTCGTAACCGTAGTGCTGGGCGATCGGGCGGAAGACGGTGAGGTTCTTCTCGAAGAGCATCTGCAGTGCGTGCTCGGAGTTCGAGAACTTCCATACCGCGTACGCGCCGAGGCCGACCAGCAGGAAGCGGAAGACGCGCTCGACCGCCAGCAGCCGCATGATGAAGCGCGAGCGCAGGGCCTTGTCACGCAGCGGCATCGGGGCCTCGGCGACCGGGCCGCTGGCCGTCGGCACGTCGAGGACGAAGTCTCCGCAGCGCAGGCAGCGCCAGGCCGTGCCGATCCCCGTGTCGGCCCTGACCTGGCTCTGGTACTCCTTCTCGTCCGGCTCGAAGAGGACGTGCCCCCGCCGCGAGCATGCTCGCCTGTTCCAGTCCATGCGCTACAGACTAGAGGTCCGCGCGGACAGTGTGACGAGTCTTACGCCGCTTTGACTGGGGGTCGGTGCATTTTTCCCGACCGCGCGTCGGTAAGATGGCGGTCATGACTTCTCGCGACACGTTCACCCGCCTGTTCATCCCCGTATCCCTCGCCGAGGGCGTCTCGTTCCTGATCCTGCTCGGCGTCGCCGTGCCGCTGCAGATCGTCGGGCACCACCAGGCTCCCGTGCAGATCTTCGGCATGCTGCACGGCCTGCTGTTCATCGCGTACGTGATGATCACCGCCTGGGGCCACACGCAGCGGAAGTGGACGGGCAAGCGGCTCGGCTGGATCCTGCTGATGGCGGTGCTGCCGACGGGGGCCTTCTTCGCGGAGCGGTCGGTGAAGAACGAGGCGGCCGGCGCGACGGGGGTGGAGCCCGCGGCCGCCTGATCCGCCGCCTGTTCCGGGGCCGATCATCTTGAATGCCGGAACCGGTGTCCCGAGCGGCGGACGAGGTGGGAGACTTTATCCCCAGTCGGCGGCGCTGCCGACACGATGAGGCACCACCAGAAACGGAGTGATCCGCTATGCCGGCTCTGCGGTCCCGGACTTCGACCCACGGACGCAACATGGCGGGTGCGCGCGCCCTCTGGCGCGCCACCGGCATGACGGACGCGGACTTCGGCAAGCCCATCGTCGCGATCGCCAACTCCTTCACCCAGTTCGTACCGGGCCACGTGCACCTGCGCAACGTCGGCGAGATCGTCGCCGGGTCGGTGCACGCGTCCGGCGGCGTGGCGAAGGAGTTCAATACCATCGCCGTGGACGACGGCATCGCCATGGGGCACGGCGGCATGCTCTACTCGCTGCCGTCCCGCGAGCTGATCGCCGACGCGGTCGAGTACATGGTGAACGCGCACTGCGCCGACGTGCTGGTGTGCATCTCCAACTGCGACAAGATCACCCCCGGCATGCTGATGGCCGCGCTGCGCCTGAACATCCCGACCGTGTTCGTCTCCGGCGGCCCGATGGAGGCTGGGAAGGCGCACATCCGGGACGGCGTGGCGTACGACAAGCTCGACCTGATCGACGCGATGTCCGCCGCCGCCGACGAGAAGGTCTCCGACGACACCCTCGGCACCATCGAGCGCTCAGCCTGCCCGACCTGCGGCTCCTGCTCCGGGATGTTCACCGCCAACTCGATGAACTGCCTGGTCGAGGCGCTCGGCCTGGGCCTGCCCGGCAACGGCTCGGTGCTGGCCACGCACGCCAAGCGCCGCGCGCTGTTCGAGCGGGCCGGTTCGCTGGCCGTGGAGCTGGCCGAGCGGTACTACGCCGAGGACGACGAGTCGGTGCTGCCGCGGTCGATCGCCACCCCCGCCGCGTTCGGCAACGCGATGGCGATGGACGTGGCGATGGGCGGCTCGACGAACACCGTGCTGCACCTGCTCGCCGCGGCCCAGGAGGCGGGCGTCGGCTTCGGGCTCAAGGAGATCGACGAGACCTCCCGCCGCGTCCCGTGCATCGTGAAGGTGGCGCCGAACCGCGCGTCGGCCGACAAGACGTACTACATGGAGGACGTGCACCGCGCGGGCGGCATCCCGGCGATCCTCGGCGAGCTGCGCCGCGCCGGACTGCTCGACGACAACGTGCACGCGGTGCACGCGCCGACCCTCGGAGCCTGGCTGGACGAGTGGGACGTGCGCGGCGCGGAGCCCAGCGAGGCGGCCAAGGAGCTGTTCCACGCGGCGCCCGGCGGCGTGCGCACCACCGAGCCGTTCTCCACCGAGAACCGCTGGGACAAGCTGGACCTCGACGCCGCGGGCGGCTGCGTGCGCGACCTCGAGCACGCGTACACCAAGGACGGCGGCCTGGCCGTGCTGTGGGGCAACCTGGCCGCGGACGGCGCGATTGTGAAGACCGCGGGCGTGGCCGAGGAGATCTGGACCTTCAGCGGCCCGGCGCGGGTGTTCGAGAGCCAGGACGACGCCGTCGAGGCGATCATGAACAACCGGATCGTGGCCGGCGACGTCGTGGTGATCCGCTACGAGGGTCCCAAGGGCGGCCCGGGCATGCAGGAGATGCTGTACCCGACCGCGTTCCTCAAGGGCAAGGGCCTCGGCGCCAAGTGCGCGCTGATCACCGACGGCCGCTTCTCCGGCGGCACCTCGGGCCTGTCCATCGGGCACGTCTCCCCGGAGGCGGCGTCCGGCGGGCTGATCGCGCTGGTCGAGGAGGGCGACACCGTCTCCATCGACATCCGCACCCGCGCCCTGCAGCTGGACGTCCCGGCCGAGGTGCTGGCCGAGCGGCGCGCGGCGCTGGAGGCGGGCGGCGGCTACAAGCCGAAGGACCGGGACCGGCCGGTCTCGCTCGCGCTCAAGGCGTACGCTCTGCTGGCCACGTCGGCGGCCACCGGCGCGGTGCGCGACCGGGCCATGCTCGAGGGCTGAGACCGCGCGCCGGGGACGGCAGGCGGAACAGGAAGGTAAGGACTCGGGGTGCTGTCCTTCGATCCGGTCCAGCGGGCCTTCGAGCTCTGGCAGGACCGCTGGGGCGAGTCGAGCTCGATGCGCGCGGTCACGTCGCTGATGCGCGCGCACCAGCTCGTCCTCGCCGAGGTGGACGCGATAGTCAAGCCGTACGGCCTGACCTTCGCGCGCTACGAGGCCCTGGTGCTGCTGGTCTTCAGCAAGAAGGGCTCGCTGCCGCTGTCCAAGATCGGCGAGCGGCTGCAGGTGCATCCGACGTCGGTGACGAACATCATCGACCGGCTGGAGAAGGCCGAGCTGGTCACCCGCCGGCCGAACCCGAACGACGGCCGCGGCGTGCTCGCCGAGATCACCGAGCAGGGCCGCCGGGTGGCCGAGAAGGCGACCGCCGACCTGATGGCCGCCGAGTTCGGCCTCGGCGCGCTCAGCACCGAGCAGCACGACTCGCTGTTCGGCACGCTGCGGGACCTGCGCCTGGCCTCCGGCGACTTCACCGAGGACTGATGCGCGGGCGGCCCCGCGCCCGGGTCAGCCCTTGGTCACCTTCCCGGTGGTGCTTTCGTACGTGTAGGTCGCCGAGCACGTCTCGTCGGTGGCGTCGTCCTTGTTCCAGACGCAGATCTTCGCGGTGATGGTCCACGTGCCGACGTACCAGCAGCCGCCGCAGCTGTTCGCGCTCGCCTTGCCGCCGTCCGAGGCGGAGATGTCCTGCGTCGAGGTGCTCTGCACCGAGGAGCTCGACGTGAAGGCGGCTCCGCAGTTCGACGCCGAACCCGCCGAGACGATGCCGTAGAACACCGTCGGGCTGTCGAAGTCGAGCCAGCCCGCGCAGTTGTTCACGGTCACCTCCGAGCCGCTGACCTCGGATTCGCTGCTGCTCGGACCGGCCGCCGGGCCGCCGGACACCGTCGTCGCCTTCGCTGTGGTCTTCGTCGACGTCGTGCCGCCGCTGCCCGAGTTCGAGCCGGAGCCGCCGCTGCCGGTTGAGCCGCCGCCGCTGGTGTGCGAACTGTTCGCCGAGCCCGTGCTCGTGCTCGTCGATGCGGACGCCGCGGTCGAGGCGTGCGTGGTCGGCGACGTCGTCGGCTTGGCCGTGGTCGTGGGCTTGCCGGTGGCGTGCGCGCTGGACACCGCGACGGTCGGGGCGCCCTTGCCGCTGCCGCCCGCCGAGGAGACGAACGGGACGTTGTGCGTCGCGATCAGGCTGCCCGCGGTGCCGGTCGCGAGGACGAGGGGCAGGATCAGCACGAGGCGTTTCCGCCTGCGCTCCGGCTTCGGCTTCTTCTCCTCCTTTACCGGCTCGACGTTGAGCGGCACCGTCTCGGCCTCGGGCGGGTCGAACGTCGTGACGCCCTCGATGTCCACCTGGCTCAGCCGCGTCGTCGAGGCGAACTCGGTGCGCATGGCGATGCGCTGCGCGATGACCAGGGGCCACTGCGGACGGCCCGGAGCCGCGTGCCGTGCGGCGATCCCGACCAGGTCGGCGGCGGTCGGGCGCTGCGCCGGGTCCTTCGCGAGACAGGACTCGACGACGGCCGCGAGTTCGGCGTCGAGTTCGCGCAGCGCCGTCAGATCCGGCTGCTCGTGCACGATGCGGAACAGCAGGTCGGTGCCGGATCCCGAGCCGAACGGTGGCTCGCCGGTGGCCGCGAAGGTGACGAGGCCGCCGAGCGAGAAGACGTCCGCGGCGGGGGTCAGTGTCTTGACCGCGCGCGCCTGCTCCGGGGCCATGTAGGCGGGCGTGCCGACGATCATCCCGGTGGCCGTCACCGTGCTCTGATCCGCCGCGCGCGCGACGCCGAAGTCGATGAGCGTGACGCCGGAGTTGGTCAGCATCACGTTGGAGGGCTTGAGATCCCGGTGCACCATCTCCAGCGCGGCGACGGCCTGGAGCCGCTGGGCGAGTTCGCGCAGCAGTTGCCACGCGACCTCGATCGGCAGCGTGCCGCCGTTGAGGTAGACCGAGTCGTGCAGCGTGACGCCGGGGATGTACTCGGTCGCGAACCACGGCGGCCGCGCGGTCCGGTCCGCCGCGAGCAGCCGCGCGCTGACGCCGGCGGGCAGCCGCGCCTGGTTGTCGAGCTCCTGGCCGAAGTGCCGCAGGAAGGTCTTGTCGTTCGAGAGGTAGGGCAGCACCCGCTTGACCGCCGCGTACCCCTCCGGCGCCACGCCGAGGTACACCCGGCCCATTCCGCCGGAGCCGAGCACGGCCCGGATCGGGAAGGCGCCGATCTGCCTCGGGTCCTCGGCCTCCAGCGGCTCGGCTCCGATGCTCGACAGGTCTAAGTGGAACGTGCCCTCGGGAATCACGCGGCGCACGCTAGCAACCCGCGCCGGGGACCGGTCCTGGCGCGGGAAGTCTCGGCACCGGACCCCTTCGACAAGTAGTAGGACGTCCTAGTACTTTGGTGGTATGAGCAGAGAGCGGTGGCAGGCGGCCTACGAGGCGGCCCGAAAGACCGACCGGGACACCAGCACCATCAGCGGTGAGCCCACGGAGCCGGTGTACGGACCGGCCACGGACGAGGAAGCCGCACGTCATCCGGGGTTCGAGCGGATCGGCTGGCCGGGACAGTTCCCGTTCACCCGGGGCCTGTACCCGACCGGATACCGCGGCCGGCCGTGGACCATCCGGCAGTTCGCGGGCTTCGGCAGCGCGGCCGACACCAACGAGCGCTTCCGGGCCATCCTGGCCGCGGGCGGCGGCGGGCTGTCCGTCGCCTTCGACATGCCGACGCTGATGGGCCGCGACTCGGACGAGCCGCGCTCGCTCGGCGAGGTCGGGCACTGCGGCGTGGCCATCGACTCGGCCGCCGACATGGACGTGCTGTTCCGGGACATCCCGCTCGGCGACGTCACCACCTCGATGACGATCAGCGGGCCGGCCGTGCCCGTCTTCTGCATGTACGTCGTCGCGGCCGAGCGGCAGGGCTTCGCGCCCGCGCAGCTCAACGGCACGCTGCAGACGGACATCTTCAAGGAGTACATCGCGCAGAAGGAGTGGCTCTTCCCGCCCGAGCCGCACCTGCGCCTGATCGGCGACCTGATGGAGTACTGCGCGAGCGAGATCCCCGCGTACAAGCCGCTCTCCGTCTCCGGCTACCACATCCGCGAGGCCGGGGCGACGGCCGCGCAGGAGCTCGCGTACACCCTGGCCGACGGCTTCGGCTACGTGGAGCTCGGCCTGTCCCGCGGCCTGGACATCGACGTGTTCGCGCCCGGCCTGTCGTTCTTCTTCGACGCGCACATCGACTTCTTCGAGGAGATCGCCAAGTTCCGCGCGGCCCGCCGGATCTGGGCCCGCTGGCTGCGCGACGTGTACGGCGCGAAGACCGACAAGGCGCAGTGGCTGCGGTTCCACACGCAGACCGCGGGCGTCTCGCTCACCGCGCAGCAGCCCGAGAACAACATCGTGCGCACCGCGATCGAGGCGCTCTCGGCCGTGCTCGGCGGCACCAACTCGCTGCACACCAACGCGCTCGACGAGGTGCTCGCGCTGCCGTCCGCCAAGGCCGCCGAGATCGCCGTGCGCACGCAGCAGGTGATCCTCGAGGAGACCGGCGCCGCCAACGTCGCGGACCCGCTCGGCGGCTCGTGGTACGTCGAGGCGCTGACCGACCGTATCGAGGCGCAGGCCGAGGAGATCTTCCAGCGCATCAAGGAGATCGGCGGCGACGGCAGCATCACGGCCGGCCTGCTGCGCGGCATCGACGAGGGCTACTTCACCAGCGAGATCGCCGAGGCCTCGTTCCGCTATCAGCAGGCGGTGGAGAAGGGCGACAAGCGCATCGTCGGCGTCAACGCGCACACCGAGTCGATCGAGGAGCCGCTGGAGATCCTGCGCATCTCGCACGAGGTCGAGCTCGCCCAGAACCGCGACCTCGCGGCCCGCAGGCAGCAGCGCGACAACGACACCGTGCACGCCGCCCTGGCCACCCTCAAGCGCGACGCCGAGACCGAGGGCGCGAACCTCATCCCGCCCATGCTCGACGCCGTCCGCGCCGAGGCCACCCTCGGCGAGATCTGCGGCGTCCTCAAGGACGTCTTCGGCACCTACACCGAGCCCGCGAGGTTCTGAGGCGCGGCCAAGGAATTCGAGCCCTTATCGTTGATCGCGTGACACGGGAATCCGGGTTCGCGATCGAGGCGATGCGAGACGAGGCCGTGGCGTTCTCCGGGGCGCTGCGGGCGTTGGGCGGGGCCGACTGGGCTCGGCCGACGCGGTGCGCGCCGTGGACGGTGCGGGAGTTGGCGGGGCATGTCCGGGTGGCGGTCGGGCGGCTGCCGGACATGCTGCGGGCTCCCGCGCCGGAGCGGGCGGAGGTGACGGCGGCGGGGTACTACCGGCCGGATGCGCGGTTCAGCGCGGAGGGGAACGCCGCGCGGGTGGCGACGGCGCGGGACTTCGCCGCCGAGCACGACGTGAACGGCGGCGGGTTGGCGGCGGACTTCGCGGCGGTGTCGCAGCGTGCTTATGAGCTGTGCCGGGATGAGGCCGCTGGCCGGGTCGTGCGCACCCGGCACGGCGACGCGATGCTGCTTTCCGAGTTCCTGCTCACGCGGGTCGTCGAGGTCGCGGTGCACGGATTGGACGTCGCGGACGCGGTCGGGCGCGAGCCGTGGCTCACCGCGTCGGCGGAGGCCGCGGTGCTCGGGCTGGTGATGGGCCCGGATTGGCAGGCGTACGCGCGCGAGTTGGGGTGGGACGGGGCGATCGCGGTGCGGAAGGTCACTGGTCGGGCAGTGCTCACGGACGTGGAGCGCGGGCTGATCGACCGCGCGGGTGCCGGCTGGATCACGCTCGGCTGAGAAATTGGTGTAGGCCAATTTGGGCTGGACCCCTTGACTGGTCTGGACCACTGCCGCTAAGTGTGAGGTTGCAGCTCCACACCTCACCCACAAAGGAGTGGCAGATGACCCACACCCACGCGGCGTCGCGTGCCCGATTGCTGGTGTTGCTGGCCTTGCTGGTCGGCGCGTTCGGGATGATGACGCTCGCTCTCCCCGCTCCGTCGGCCAACGCGGCCGTCGTCAAGGCGGCTTCCTCGTGTAGCAGCTACCCGACCTGGGTCGCCGGGCAGTACTACGACGTCGGCGCGATCGTCGAGTATCCGGCCAACGGTCAGTACTACATCGCGACGAACGCCAATCCGGGGTACGACCCGACGATCAGCACGTGGTACTGGTCGCCCTACACCTGCTCGGGATCGAGCGGCGGCGGCAGCAGTTGCAGCGGCTACCCGACCTGGGTCGCCGGGCAGTACTACAACGTTGGCGCGATCGTCGAGTATCCGGCCAACGGTCAGTACTACATCGCGACGAACGCCAATCCGGGGTACGACCCGACGATCAGCACGTGGTACTGGTCGCCTTACACCTGCTCGGGTTCCGGTGGCGGTACCGGCGGCGGCACCGGCGGGTTCGTGGTCAGCGAGGCGCAGTTCGACCAGATGTTCCCGAACCGGAATTCCTTCTACACGTACAGCGGACTGGTCACGGCGCTGAGCTCGTACCCGGGCTTCGCCACCACCGGCAGCACCGCCACGCAGCAGCAGGAGGCGGCCGCGTTCCTCGCGAACGTGGACCACGAGACCGGCGGCCTGGTCTACATCAACGAGATCGACCAGTCCGGCGACTACTGCGCCTCCGAGTCCTACGGCTGCCCGGCCGGCACGTACGCCTACTACGGTCGCGGCCCGCTGCAGATCTCCTGGAACTTCAACTACGAGGCGGCGGGCAACGCGCTCGGCGTCGACCTGCTGGACAACCCGAACCTCGTCTCCACCGACGCGGCGGTCTCCTGGGAGACGGCGCTCTGGTACTGGATGACGCAGACCGGGCCCGGCACCATGACCGGCCACAACGCGATGGTGAACGGCGCGGGCTTCGGCCAGACCATCTGGGCCATCAACGGCAGCGTCGAGTGCAACGGCGGCAACACCGCCGAGATGCAGGACCGCGTGAACGACTACGAGTCCTTCACCTCCATCCTCGGCGTCTCCCCGGGCGGCAACCTCACCTGCTGATCCCGCCGGTGCTCCCCGGCGGCGCGACCCTCCGGGGAGCACCGGACCCGGCCACGACAAGGCCCGGATGAACCAGCCCTGTAACACTTCAGTCTCCGTCGCGCCGTGATCATGAAAGTTCCCTTATCGTCTGGCCGTGGTCAAGGCGGGGTAAAACCCGCGGCCCGCCGAGCTGACGGCGGGCGGCCGCGCGGTTCGGCCGGTTCTCGGCCGACCGGGTCGAGGGAGGGGTCACTTCATGCTTTCCGCGTCCGCGCGTCTCGGGGCCACCCGAATACGACTGCTGATACTCGCGGTCCTCGTCGCCCTGACGGCGGCGACCCTGTCGTACGCCGCGGCGCCCGCGCGCGCCGACGTCGTCACCGCCGGGAACGACGACCAGCGCACCGGCTGGGATCCGAACGAGCCTTCGCTCTCGGCCGGGGCGGTGACCGGCAGCGACTTCGGCGAGCTGTTCTCCACCGCCATCACCGGCCAGGTCTACGCGCAGCCGCTGGTGGTCGGCACGACGGTGATCGTCGGGACCGAGGAGAACCACGTCTACGGCATCAACAGCGAGACCGGCGCCATCATCTGGCAGGTCTACCTCGGCCCGTCCTGGCCCGCGTCCACGATCGGCTGCGGCGACCTCGTGCCGGACATCGGCATCACCTCGACCCCGGTCTACGACCCGTCCTCGGGCGACGTCTACCTGACGGCGAAGGTGAACGACGGCTCCAGCGCGAAGACGCCGCACTACTACCTCTACGCGCTCAGCGCGGCCACCGGCGCCGTCGTGCCCGGCTGGCCGGTGACGATCGCGGGCTCGCCCTCGAACGACTCGACCACCACCTTCGGCGCCGAGAAGGAGTTCCAGCGGCCGGGCATCCTGCTGCAGAACGGCAGCGTCTACATGGCCTTCGGCGGGCACTGCGACTACACCCCGTACCGCGGCTACGTGGTCGGCGTGAACACGAGCACGAAGTCGATCCACCTGTGGACGGACGAGGCCGGGGCGAACGCGTCCGGCTCGGGCATCTGGCAGTCCGGCGGCGGCGTCACCACCGACGGCGCGAACGGCATGTTCATCGCGACCGGCAACGGCGTCACGCCCCCGGTCGGCCCGGGCACCTCGCCGCCGGGGACGCTCTCCGAGTCCGTCGTGCACCTCGGCGTGGCCTCGGACGGCACGATCTCCGCGTCCGACTTCTTCGCCCCGTCCAACGCGGGGACCCTCGACGCGAACGACCAGGACCTCGCCTCGGGCTCCCCGGTCTCGCTGCCCGACGCCGAGTTCGGCACCGCGACGGACCCGCATCTGATGGTCATCGTCGGCAAGGACGGCAAGCTGTTCGTGCTCAACCGCGACTCGCTCGGCGGACGCGGGCAGGGCGCGAGCGGCGGCGACAACATCGTCGGCTACACGCAACTGTCGGGAGTCTGGGGCCACGCCGGGGTCTGGGGCGGTGACGGCGGCTATGTATACGTCAACGAGTCCAACAGCCACCTCGTCGCGCTCGCGTACGGCCTGACCGGGACCGGGCAGCCGTCGTTCCGGGTGGCCGGAACCAGCAAGGAGACGTACCCCTTCAGCTCGGGTTCGCCGGTGATCACCTCGAACGGCACGACGTCCGGTTCCGCGCTCGTGTGGGTCATCCAGTCCTCCGGATCGACCGGCACCAACGGCAACCTGATGGTCTACAACGCCGTGCCGTCGAGCGGCGTGATGACGCTGCTGCGCTCCTGGCCGATCGGCACCGTCAGCAAGTTCTCGGTTCCGGCGACCGACAACGGCCGCGTCTACGTCGGCACCCGGGACGGCCACCTGCTGGCCTTCGGCGCGCCGACCACGGCGACCCTGCAGGGCGCGGCGACCAACTTCGGCAACGTGGCGGTCGGCTCCTCCGGCACCGCGACGGCCACGCTGACCGCGACGCGGAACGTGACGGTCACCGGGGTCAGCGCCGTGGCGCCGTTCTCCGCGGGCACCCCGAGCCCGTCGCTGCCGGTGTCCCTGACGGCCGGTCAGAGCCTGACGGTGCCGGTCACGTTCAGCCCGACCACCTGGGGCGCCGAGAACGCCGAACTCACGGTGACCACGGACGTGGGCAATTTCGAGTTCGGGTTGAACGGCACCGGCACCCAGGGCGGTCTGGCGGCGACACCGAGTTCGGTGGACTGGGGAGAGCGGGCCGTGGGCAGCAGCGAGACGCTGACCGTGGGCGTGACGAACACCGGCACGAGCACGGAGACGTTCACCGGCGTGACCGGGCCGAGCGCGCCGTTCACCGCGAGCGGACCGCCCGCCGTGAACTCCACGCTCGCCGCGGGCGCCTCCACCACGATCAGCGTCACGTACACACCGACCGCCGTCTCCGCGAGCGACAGTTCGTCGATCGTGCTGACCAGCGACCAGGGCGGCGTGACGATTCCGTTGACCGGCAGCGCGATCGCCGCCGATCCGCAGGTGACGATCAGCCCGACGAGCCTGTCCTTCGGCAACGTCGCGCTGGGCAAGACGGCCTCGCAGACCTTCACCATCTCGAACACCGGGAACATCAACCTGACGGTGACCAAGGCGGCACCGGCCGCGGCTCCGTTCGGCGCGACCAACCCGATCCCGGAGGGCCAGGAGCTGGCGCCGGGTGAGAGCTACACGGTCACGGTGACGTTCACGCCGACCGCGTTGCAGACCTCCACGGGTGCCTACGAGGTGAGCACCGACACCGGGCAGGGCGCGATGTACGTCAACCTGACCGGCACCGGCGTGCCCGCCGCGGGTCAGCTGTTCGCCAACACGCGCAGCACCGCCGGCACGTGGGGGAGCACCTGGCAGACCGGCCCGGCCAACTCCACCAACATCGCGCAGACCGCCGTGACCGCGATGCCGAACGGTGACACGCAGGCCGTCGCCGTCACCACGAGCGGCACCCTTGAGCACACCGTCGATTCCGCCGGTACCGGCACGTGGCAGAACTGGGGCGTGCCGAAGAACAACACGACCGCAGTCTCCGCGGACATCACCGGCATGCCGGACGGTTCGTCGCAGCTCATCGAGTTGACGGCGGCCGGGACGCTGGAGCACGACGTGCGCAACGCGAACGGCACCTGGCAGCCGCAGGGCTGGGGCAGCCCGGCCGGATCCACCGGATTCGTCCAGGCCTCCATCACCGCGATGCCGAACGGTTCGTCGCAGTTCCTCGCGGTCACCACGGCCGGGGTGCTGGAGCACAACATCCGCAACGCCAACGGCACCTGGCAGGGCTGGCGCGCGCTCAGCCAGCCGGGCGTGAAGGTGGTCGACGCGGACATCACGGGCATGCCGGACGGTTCGTCGCAGATCATCGAGGTGACCTCGACGGGCGTCCTGAAGCACGACATCCGCTACGCGAACGGCGCCTGGCAGCCGCAGGGCTGGGGCAGCCCGGCCGGATCCACCGGCATCGCGAAGGCCGTCATCACCGCGATGCCGAACGGTTCGGTGCAGCTCGCCGCCGTGACCACGGCCGGGGTCCTCAAGCACGACATCCGCTACGCCAGCGGGACCTGGCAGCCGAACGGCTGGGACACGCCCGCGCAGCCCAACCTGGCCGACGGCGTCACCAGCCCCGGCATCGCGGGCCTGCCGAACGGCACCGTGCAGGTGGTCGAGCTCTCGGCCAAGTAGCCGGGCGACACGAAGAACCAGGCGGCGGCTCCGGAAACGGAACCGCCGCCTGGTGTCGTATCAGGGCTCTCAGCCGCCGAGGTACCGCTGCAGCGCCTCGCGCGCCCGTGCGCTGGAGGCCGCGCTCTCCGCGATCCCGCGGGCCAGGGCCTCGATCCACTCGTCCAGGTTGACCTGCTGCCGGGACAGCACGACGCCGCGCACCTCCTTGCAGATCTCGCCGACCGGCCGGCCGCGGTCGACGCGCAGCCCGAGCCGCGTGTCGCCGAGGGCCACGTCCAGCGAGGTGACCGTGCCCTCGCGCCCGGCCATCCGGTCGGACATGCTGCGCTTGCGCTCGACCTGGACCGCGCCCTGCGGCAGCGACTCGACCAGGTTCACGGACAGGACCTTGGCGTAGACGTCCAGGTCGGCGCTGTCCTGGCGCAGCGCGGCGGCCAGGAGCTCCACGTCCATACTGCTGGAACCGGCCGGCTCCATCTCTCCACCCATGAGGCCCATGTTCTCAGTTGTCCAGCGACAGCACCATCGTGGGCCGGTCGATGACGTGGTCGGCGCGCAGCGGGCGCACCGCGGTGCCGATCGCGAAGAACTCGGTGGTGTGCCCGCCCCACGTGTGCGAGTGCTGCTTCAGCTGCACGCCCACGATGCCCTCGGCGTGCAGGGCCTCCGCCTCCGCCTGCATCCGGCTCATCGCCAGCTCGCGGGCGTCGTACAGCGCCTGGGTGTACTGCGGGATCTCCACGTTGCGGCCCATGTTGCCGAGCACCTGGCCGAAGCGCTGGTGCGCGATGTGGTAGACGCACGTGCCCATGACCAGGTCGAGCGGCGCGTAGCCGGCCCGGATCAGCGTCCAGAAGTCCTGGCCGCTCAGGTCCGAGGTGAACGGCTTGCCCTTGTTGTTGCGCCAGCCGTGCGCGTGGTCGCCGTGGTCCACGCCGTCCTCCGCCTTCACCGCCGTGCCCACGGCGATGAACTCGGCGATGTCCGCGCCGAACTCCTTGAACTCCACGTCCAGCCGCACGCCCACGATGCCGTCCGCGCCGAGCGCGCTGGCCTCCGCCTCCATCCGGCTCATCGCCAGCTCGCGGGCGTGGTACATCGCCTGCGACAGGACGTCCATCTCCTGGTTCTTCGACCAGCGGCCGAGCTGGATGCCCACGTGGTAGATGCTGGAGCCGAGCACCAGGCCGAGCGGGCGGAAACCGGCCTCGCGCACCAGCAGGAACTCGTTGACCGTCAGGTCGGAGGTGAAGATCCCGCCCTTGCCGGGCTGCAGGTGCGCCAGCCGGCGCATCGCGTCCTCCGGCACGCCCTCGTCCTGGAGGGACTTCGCGGTGGTCTCGTCCGTCATCTCACAAACCTGCCGTCTTCTTGTAGTCGAGCCGCATGATGGTGAGGGCCTTGGGGCCGGGTTCCCGCTTCGAGCTCTGGAAGCGCGCGATCGAGGTGCCGAGCAGGAAGGCCTCGGCGATGTGGTCGCGTCCGCCCTGGTAGGCGGGGCACTCGCGCTCGCCGATGCGCAGGTCGATCTCGTCCACCACGACGCCGTCGCCGCCGTGCTGGCGCGCGTCCTTCATCAGCTGGTTGCGCGCGTCGTGCCTCGCGTTGTTGATCAGCTGCGTATAGCCGGGGACCTCCTGGTTCCCGGCCCAGCGGCTCAGGGCCGCCCGGGTGCGGTAGTCGTCGTGCCGGGACGCGATCGAGATGCCGAGGACCAGGCCGGTCGGCACGTAGCCCGCGTGGATCAGCTTGGCGAACTCCTGGCCGGTCACGTGCGAGGTGAACGGCTTCTTCGGCCGCACGTTCCCGCGGGCCCGCACGGCGGTGCCGAGCGCGGTGATCTCGAGCCCGCCGGCCACGAAGCGGCGCACCTTGAGCGAGGCGCCCACGATGCCGTCCCCGCCGAGCGCCTGGCACTCGGCGACCGCCCTGCTCAGCGCGGTCTGCCGGGCCGTGTACATGGCCTGCACCAGCGCGCTGAACGGGGCCCACGCGCGGGACGAGACGTCGGTGGACAGGTTCTGCCCGAGATAGCCGCTCCAGGCCCCCGAGCAGCCGTATCCCCCCTGGTAGCCGATCTGGAAGACCGCCGTGCCGAGCACCTGGCCGACCGGGTCGAAGCCGACGCCCTTGATCGCGTTGAACTCCTGCGTGCTGAGCGCCGAGCCCCAGGTCGCCGAGCTGCGGATCTCGTTCATCCGGGCCTTGGCCGCCTCGGGTAGTCCGGCCTCCCAGGTCTGCGCCATGCTGCCTCCGGGTCGCGTCGGCGGTAACCACGGTTATCTCCCGTCGCCCAGGGTATTGCATGGGGCGTCCCAGGCGAACGTAGGGAGTGTGCATTTTCATGGCTCGAACCGGGTCGCGGGCCTGGCCCGGGTCCTGGCGTCCGCTGGGTCTCACCTTCGACGGCCAGGGGGTGAACGCGGCGCTGTGGGCGGCCGGGGCGAGCGGCGTGGACCTGTGCCTGTTCGGCGACGACGGCACCGAGCAGCGGATCCCGCTGACCGAGTCCACCTTCCACGTCTGGCACGGCTACGTGCCCGGGGTCGAGCCCGACCAGCGCTACGGCTTCCGGGTCTCCGGGCCGTGGGAGCCCGAACTCGGGCACCGCTGGAACCCGGAGAAGCTGCTGCTCGACCCGTACGCGCGCGCGGTCACCGGGGAGTTCGAGCTCGACGACGCGGTGTACGGCCAGAAGCCCGGCGACTCGGCA
Source organism: Actinospica sp. (assembly GCA_035493475.1). Taxonomy (GTDB): domain Bacteria; phylum Actinomycetota; class Actinomycetes; order Streptomycetales; family Catenulisporaceae; genus Actinospica. Next base: position 25,798 of record DATJIF010000151.1, on the reverse strand, counting down.
CCCTTCGTGCCCAAGGGCGTCGTGGTCGACGAGCGGGACAACGCGGACACCGGGCAGCGGCCGATGACGCCGTGGTCCGAGACCGTCATCTACGAGGCGCACGTGCGCGGCCTGACGATGCGTCACCCCGGGGTGCCCGAGGAACTGCGCGGCACGTACGCGGGCCTGGCGCACCCGGCCGTGGTCGACCACCTGGTCAACCTCGGCGTCACGGCGGTCGAACTGCTGCCCGTGCACCACTTCGTCTCCGAGCCGCACCTGCTGGAACGCGGCCTGGTCAACTACTGGGGCTACAACTCCATCGGCTACTTCGCCCCGCACGCCGGATACAGCGCCGCGGTCCGGCGCGGCCGCCGCGGCGGGCAGGTGCGCGAGTTCCAGGAGATGGTCGCGGCGCTGCACCACGCCGGGATCGAGGTCATCCTCGACGTCGTCTACAACCACACGGCCGAGGGCGGCGAGAACGGCCCGACGCTCTCCTTCCGCGGCATCGACAACGACTGTTACTACCGGCTCGGCGACGACCCCGCGACGTACCAGGACTACACCGGCTGCGGCAACACCCTGAACGTGACCCAGCCGCACGTCATCCAGCTGATCACCGACTCGCTGCGGTACTGGGCCACGCACATGGGCGTGGACGGGTTCCGCTTCGACCTCGCCTCCGCGCTGGCCCGCTCGATGCACGACGTGGACAAGCTCGGCTCCTTCCTCACCGTCATCTCGCAGGACCCGGTGCTGCAGGACGTGAAGCTGATCGCCGAGCCCTGGGACGTGGGGGAGGGCGGCTACCAGGTCGGCGAGTTCCCGCCGCTGTGGACGGAGTGGAACGACAAGTTCCGGGACACCGCGCGCGACTTCTGGCGCGGCGCCCGCACCGACGTGCGCGACCTCGCCTACCGGCTGTCCGGCTCCTCGGACCTCTACCAGGACGACGGCCGCCGCCCCTACGCCTCGATCAACTTCATCACCGCGCACGACGGCTTCACCATGCGCGACCTGGTCACCTACGACCAGAAGCACAACGAGGCGCACGGCGAGGACAACCGGGACGGCAACAACGACAACCGGTCCAGCAACTACGGCTTCGAGGGCGAGACCGACGACCCCAAGCTGAACCTGCTGCGCCGCCGCCAGATCCGCAACCTGCTCGGCATGATGCTGCTGGCCACCGGCGTGCCGATGCTGACCGCGGGCGACGAGATGGGCCGCACCCAGGGCGGCGACAACAACGCGTACTGCCTGGACGACGAGACCAGCTGGGTGGACTGGTCGCTGCTCAAGCATCCGGAGTGGCGCAGCCTGCTCGACCTGACCCGGCGGCTGATCCACCTGCGCCGGCAGCACCCCGTGCTGCGCCAGCGGGTGTTCTTCAGCGGCCGGCCGGCCTTCCCGGGCGGACTGCAGGACATCGCCTGGTTCCGCCCGGACGGCAAGGAGATGACCGACGCGGACTGGTTCGCCCCGGCCGGGGTGCTCGGTGTGTATCTGTCCGGCCAGGACATCCGCGGCCGCGGCCCGCACGGCGAGCGGATCACCGACGACAGCTTCCTGCTCGTGCTGCACGCCGGGATCGAGGAGCTGGAGTTCACTCTCCCGGGTGACCCGTGGGCGCGCTGGTATCAGGTGGTCGTGGACAGCACCCTTGACGCGGACCCCGGTGCGCGCGACGACGACGTGCTGAGCGCCGGCACCCCGGTGATCCTGGCCCCGCGCTCCCTGCTGCTGCTCCGCGCCGATCACGAACTCTGGAACGCCACGTAGCCCGGAGCGAGTCAGCGTTCTTCACCCGGGATTCAGCTCACCGTAAGATTTCCGGCGTGTTCCCGGGGTGAGCGGCACTTCACCCGCCGGTCATCGAACAACGGTACGGTCTTCCACCGCACACCCCGGTCTTCCCGTCCGGACGGGTGTTGTACGCTTGCGGGTGCTTTCGGAGCGATGGTCTGCACCACCCGGGTGATCTAGCCGGGTTAAGCCCTCATTGGGTGAAATGGGCGATTGATCCACTACGCCCCGTGTCCCTGTGTTTGCGGTGAGAACAACCTTATGGCCGAGTGATCACGGTTACGCAACGGAGACACGGCCGCTCTTCCCAAATGGTGGACGCTGGGAGAGGCTTCACTCCGAAAACAGTGGGACCTTGTGGCATCACAGCACCGAGCACGGCGGTCACCCCTGCCCTGCGCGGTGGGCTTCCGCCGTTCTGTACCGACCAGAAGACAGGACACGACGCGATGACCTTGATCGAGGACACGGGGGACGCGAGCTTCACGCCCGAGCCCGACGTCGCGGCCGCCGCCGGCAGCGGCAGGATCGAGGGCCGCTCCCTCAGCCGCATCGCGTGGAATCGATTCAAGAAGGACCGGATCGCGGTCGTCAGCGGGATCTTCATCATCGTGCTGATCGTCGCCGCCATCGCGGCGCCGCTGCTCACCGGCCTCGAGGGGCAGGACCCCTACACGCTGCACACCAACCTGATCGACCCGAACTACCAGGTCCCGATCGGCGGCAGCGGCGGCATCGGCGGCGGCCACTGGCTCGGTATCGACATGCCCGGCGGCCGCGACCTGTTCTCCCGGGTCATCTACGGCGCCCGCATCTCGCTCGTCGTCGCCGGCGGCTCGACCGTGCTGGCCCTCATCATCGGCGTCGCGATGGGCATGATCGCCGGCTACTTCGGCGGCTGGATCGACGCGGTCATCAGCCGCACCATGGACGTGCTGCTCGCCTTCCCGCTACTGCTGTTCGCGATCTCGCTCGCGGTCGTCATCAACGAGAACCCGACGTTCCTCGGATTCAGCGGCCTGACCCTGCAGATCGGCATGCTGTGGGTCATCATCGGCTTCTTCTCCTGGCCCTACATGGGCCGCATCATCCGCGGCCAGGTGCTCGCCCTGCGCGAGCGCGAGTTCGTGGACGCGGCCCGGGTGCTGGGCGCCACGCCCAGCCGGATCCTGGTCAAGGAGATCCTGCCGAACCTCGTCGCGCCGATCATCATCTACGCCACGCTGCTGATCCCCACCAACATCCTCTTCGAGGCGGCGCTGTCCTTCCTCGGCGTGGGCATTCAGGAGCCGACCCCGTCCTGGGGCCTCATGTTGGACCGGGCCATCAACTACTACCAGTCGGACCCCGAGTTCCTGCTGGTACCCGGTATCGCGATCTTCCTCACCGTGCTGGCCTTCAACCTGCTCGGCGACGGATTGCGGGACGCCCTCGATCCGAAGGCCTCCCGGTGAACATCCCAACTCTCGGCACCACAATGTGCTCGACCGTAGAAAAGGGGCTTTGGAGCGCAATGCGTAGAAAGCAAATAGTTGCGGCCTCCGCGCTGGTGGCGGCTGTCGGCCTGACGGTCGCCGCTTGTGGGAACAGCTCGAGTGGTTCGAGCTCCGGGGGTGCGGGCTACAACGCGGCGCTGACCGGTGTGGTCAACCCGAGTAGCTCCACCACCGGCAGCGTCGTCATGGAGGAGTCCTCCGCGCTCGCCTCGGCCGACCCGGGCGACACGTACGACGCGACCGACTGGGACGTCTCGCGCCTGTGGGCCCGCACCGTGCTCGGCTTCGCGGAGAAGACCGGCCCGGCGACCGTCACCACGGACCTCGCCACCGGACTCGGCACGCACAACGCCACGAACACCCAGTGGACCTACACCATCCGCGACGGCGCGAAGTTCTCCAACGGTGACCCGATCACCGCCATGGACATCGCCTACGCGATCTCCCGCGCCGGCGGCTGGGGCTCGACCATCACCGGTGGCCCGAGCTACTTCAAGGAATACATCAAGAACACCAACAGCAAGGCGGGCACGCTGGAGACCAGCGCCGCCCAGGTGCCGAGCCTGCTGCCCTCCGGTATCACGGTGAGCGGCCAGACCCTCACCTTCAACCTGAGCCAGCCGGTGTCGGACTTCGACTACCTGATGACGCTCCAGGAGACCGCTCCGTTCGACATCCAGGCCGGGCCGGACCAGGGCACCAGCTACGCGAACCACGTGATCTCCTCCAGCTCGTACGAGATCCAGTCGTACTCGCCGGACAGCCAGATGGTCCTGGTCCCGAACCCGAACTACTCGGCCTCGACGGACCCGAACAACCTGCACAAGGTGCACGCGGCGAAGATCACGCTGAAGTTCAACCTGTCGCAGACCACCGTCGACCAGGACATCCTGCACGGCCGGGCCGCCGTCGACCTCGCCGGCGTCGGCGTGGACACCTCGACCCAGGGCACCGTGCTCGGCAACCCGACCAACAAGGCGCTCGCCGACGACCCGGTGGACGGCTTCGAGGACTACCTCGCGCTGAACACCCAGGTCGCCCCGATGGACAACCTCGACTGCCGCCAGGCCGTCGAGTACGCCGTGAACAAGGCGCAGGTCCAGTCCGTCGCGGGTGGCGCCGTGGGCGCCGGCCAGATCGCCACGACGATCATCCCGCCGACCGTCAACGGCTACGTGGACACCAACATCTACGCGACCGGCGGCAACATCGGTGACGCGACGAAGGCCAAGTCGCTGGTGGCCTCCTGCAAGGCGGCCGAGGGCTCCAAGTGGAACCCCGAGGTCAACATCTCCGCGTTCTCGGACCAGCCGAAGAACGTCGACATGTCGAACGCCATCGCCACCCAGCTCAACGCGGTCGGCTTCACCACCGCGGTCAAGCAGTTCAAGTTCTCCAACTGGGGCACCACGATCGGTAACTTCAGCTGGGAGAAGTCGAACCGCGTGCTGATCGCCGACGCCGCGTGGGGCCCGGACTTCCCGGACGGCAACGGCTTCCTGCAGTTCATGGTCGGCGCCGCCGGCGTGAACTACCAGAGCAACGCGTCGAACTACTCGTACTGGGCCGACAACACCTTCATGGGTTACCTGTCCAAGGCCGAGGAGACCAGCGACGTGACCGCGCGTAACAACCTGTGGGCCCAGGCCGACAAGTACGCGCTGCAGCAGGCGGTCGTCGTGCCGCTGCTCGACGCCACCGCCCTCGACGTCCGTGCGAAGAACGCGACCAACGTGTACTTCTCGAACGCCTACGGCATGTACGACTACGCGCTGATCGGTTCCTCCAGCTGACCTACCCGGTCCGGAACCCAGCACGGCAGGTATTGACAGCAGTACCGCAGTAACAGCACTAACCGACCGCTCTTCCCTTAGAGAAGGCAGGTGAAGGCGGGTTAGGTGCGGAGTCCGGTCCCCACCGGGACCGGGCTCCGCACCGGCGCCGCGTCAATATGCTTACCTTTATCGTCCGGCGCCTGTTCGCCGCCGTGGGTCTACTGCTCGTCGTGACCCTGGCGACGTTCTTCATCTTCTACGTCCTGCCCCAGTGGGGCGGCGAGACCATCCAGGAGATGGCTCGGCAGTACGTCGGCAAGAACACGTCGAACCAGGCACTGCAAGGCGTGATCGACCGACTCGGCTTCAACGAGCCGTTCTTCGTGCAGTACTTCGACTACGTGAAGGCCATCGTGGTCGGCACGCAGTACAGCAACGGCACCTCGCTCGTGCAGTGCAACGCGCCGTGCCTCGGCTACTCCTTCCGCAACTACACGCAGGTGTGGCCGACGATCCTGCAGTACTTCCCGGTCACCTTCTCGCTCGCCATCGGCGGCGGCGTGCTGTGGCTCGGCTTCGGCGTCATCTCCGGCGTCGTCTCGGCCGTGCGCAAGGGCAGCTTCCTCGACCGGTTCTTCATGGGCATCTCGCTCACCGGCGTCTCGCTGCCGGTCTACTTCGTCGGCCCGCTGCTCGCGCTGGTGCTGGCGTACAACAACAACATCCTGCAGGTGCCCTCGTACACGCCGATCACGCAGAGCTTCGGGTCCTGGTTCACCGGCCTGCTCATCCCGTGGTTCGCGCTGGCCTTCAGCTACGCGGCGCTGTACACCCGGCTCACCCGCGGCGGCATGCTCGACGCGATGAACGAGGACTTCACCCGCACCGCCCGGGCCAAGGGCCTGAACGAGCGCACGGTCATCTTCAAGCACGCGCTGCGCGCCGCGATCATCCCGATCGTGACCATCTTCGGCATGGACCTCGGCAGCGTGCTCGGCGGCGCCGTGCTGGTGGAGAAGTCGCTGAGCCTCAACGGCATCGGCTCCCTGGCCATCACCTCGATCGGCAACCAGGACTTCCCGACCGTCATGGGCATCACGCTGTTCGGCGCGTTCTTCATCATCATCGCGAACCTGATCGTGGACGTGCTCTACGCGTCGCTCGACCCGAGGGTGAGGCTCTCGTGACGCCGTCCCGTCATTCCGCCGACCGATCGAAGTCCAGCCCGGGAGCCCAGCCGATGAACACCGTAGACGCGCGGACCGGCGTGCGCCCCTTCCTCGACGTGCGCGACCTGAAGGTGCACTTCGGTACCGAGGACGGCGTCGTGAAGTCCGTGGACGGGGTCAGCTTCTCGCTCGACCGCGGCCAGACCCTCGGCATCGTGGGCGAGTCCGGTTCCGGCAAGTCCGTCACCTCGCTCTCCCTGCTCGGCCTGCACAAGCGGGCCGACAAGAAGGGCCGCGGCGGCGCCCGGATCTCCGGCGAGATCCTGCTGGACGGCGAGGACCTGGTCTCCGCCGACCCCGCGCGGGTGCAGGAGCTGCGCGGCAACAAGATGGCGATGATCTTCCAGGACCCGCTGTCCGCGCTGCACCCCTACTTCACCGTGGGCGCGCAGCTGACCGAGGCCTACCGGGTGCACAACAAGGTCTCGAAGTCGGTGGCGCGCAAGCGGGCCATCGAGATGCTCGACCGGGTCGGCATCCCGCAGCCGAACTCGCGGGTGGACGACTACCCGCACCAGTTCTCCGGCGGTATGCGCCAGCGCGCGATGATCGCCATGTCGCTGATGTGCGACCCGCAGCTGCTGATCGCGGACGAGCCGACCACCGCGCTCGACGTGACCGTGCAGGCGCAGATCCTGGACCTGATGCGGGACCTGCAGCGCGAGTTCGGCTCGGCGCTGATCATCATCACGCACGACCTGGGCGTGGTCGCGGAGCTCGCCGACGACATCATGGTCATGTACGGTGGCAAGGCGGTCGAATACGGACCCGCCAAGGACGTGTTCACCTCGCCGGAGCACCCGTACGCCTGGGGTCTGCTCAGCTCGATGCCGCGCCTGGACCGCCCGGTGCAGGACCGGCTGGTCCCGATCCCCGGCAATCCGCCGTCGCTGATCAACGTGCCCTCGGGCTGCGCCTTCCACCCGCGCTGCACCTACTCCGAGCTGTGCGGGCGCTACAGCGCGGTCGGCCCGGACGTGTGCAGCAGCACGGTGCCGGAGCTCGAGCCGACCGCGGGCGGGCAGGGCCATCTGGTCCGCTGCCACCTGCCGGTCGAGGTACGCCGGCAGACCTTCGACGAACAGATCAGGACTCACCTGTGAGCACGGACAACTTCGCGAACGCCGTTTCCGAGGCCGTGGTCGGCGATACGGCCGTGGCCGACCCCGACGCGCTGCTGAGCGTGTCCGGCCTGCAGATGCACTTCCCCGTCCGCCGCGGACTGCTGCGCCGCACCGTCGGCGCGGTCCGGGCCGTGGACGGCGTGGACTTCAGCGTCCGCCCCGGCGAGACGCTCGGCCTGGTCGGCGAGTCCGGCTGCGGCAAGTCGACCACCGGCCGGATGCTGACCCGGCTCTACGAGCCCACCGGCGGTTCGATCACCTTCCAGGGCCGGGACGTCACGCACCTGAAGCCCGGCCAGATGCGCCCGCTGCGCCGGGACATCCAGATGGTGTTCCAGGACCCGCAGTCCTCGCTGAACCCGCGGCACACCATCGGCACCATCGTCGGCGCGCCGTTCCAGATCCAGGGCATCGAGACCCCGAACGGCACCAAGCGCGCCGTGCAGGACCTGCTCGAGCTCGTGGGCCTGAGCCCGGAGCACTACAACCGCTATCCGCACGAGTTCTCCGGCGGCCAGCGCCAGCGCATCGGCATCGCCCGCGCCCTCGCGCTCAAGCCGAAGCTGCTGGTCGCGGACGAGCCGGTGTCCGCGCTCGACGTCTCGATCCAGGCGCAGGTCGTGAACCTGTTCGAGGACATCCAGAACGAGCTCGGCCTGGCGTACGTCTTCATCGCGCACGACCTGTCCGTCGTCCGGCACATCTCGGACCGGGTCGCGGTCATGTACCTCGGCAAGATCATGGAGATCGCCCCCCGCGACGACCTCTACGGCTCCGCCCGCCACCCCTACACCCAGGCGCTGCTGTCCGCGGTCCCGATCCCGGACCCGGAGCGCAAGGGCGAGCAGGCCAACCGCGAGCGGATCCTGCTGCAGGGCGACGTCCCCTCCCCGCTCAACCCGCCGTCCGGCTGCCGCTTCCGCACCCGCTGCTGGAAGGCCCAGGACATCTGCGCCTCGCAGGAGCCCCCGCTGCTGCAGATCGGCGGCGTGCGCCCCACCGGCGCCGAGCACAAGGTGGCCTGCCACTTCCCGGACTGAGCCGGCGAGCTCAGCCGACCGTCACAGGGCCCTGCTTCTCCGGAAGCGGGGCCCTGACTCGTGCCGACTCGCGGTCCAGGCGCTTGAGGGCGCGGCAGATGTGCTCGGTGGGGCAGTCGCCCGGGGTGCACGGCACGCGGGTGCCGGCGGCGCTGAGACCGGGGAACGCTCCGCAGTACTCCGGATCGGGCGCGGCCGGGGTCGTCTTCATGTTGAGCACATTACGTGATAGATCGCCTGCGGTCGGTGATCTGCCGCGGTAATCGCGCCGCTGAGCGTGGACCGCGTGTCGCCACGCGGTCCACGCCCGACGTGGCGTCAGGTGCCGCTGACCGCCTGGCATTCGCCCTGGGTCGAGCTGGAGCTCGGAGTCGGGGCGGTGGTGAGCTGGTTGCCGGTGGCGTACGGGTCGACGGTGCCGGTCTCGTTCGGCTGCGCGCTGGTGCCGAACGCGGGGTCCACGTAGCCGTCGTAGCGGTAGCAGACGATGTCGGCCTGGGACGCGGTGAAGTCGTAGACCCAGGCCTTGCCCGCGACGTAGTTGTAGTAGTTCGGGTTCACGGCCTCGATCTGCAGTGTGCGGTGCACGATGACGCGCTCGGTGTCCGAGGTGTCCGAGACCGGGCTGACGATGTAGACGAACACGTAGTCCGCGGTCAGCAGTGCGGTGTGGTCGTCGTGCCCCTTCGCCGCGGACATCGAGCCGTAGACCTTCACCGTGTGGCCGACCAGGCGCGTCGTGGCCGGGTTGAAGCGGGTGACGAGCGAGACCGGGTCGTGGTCGTAGCCCGGTTTCGCCAGCCAGGACTTGAGGGTCTTCGCGGTGTCGTCGGACGGGTCGATCAGCTTGGTGAAGTCGGTGACCGAGCCGCCGTTCAGGATGGTGGCGTCGAGGTTGCCCGCCTCCATCAGCTTCTCGAGCTCCTGGTACCCCTCCGCTATGTACGTGCGGCTGACTCCGTTGACCGCGGCCGCCTTCGGGAGCACGAAGCCCGCCTCGTTGTCGGCCCAGTTCAGCGCGGGGGAGTCGACGAAGTACTGGTCGTCGGGGTTCGTGAAGCTCGGGCTCGGCGAGGCTGAGGCGGACGGCGAGGCGTCCACCGTCACCGAGGCGGACGCCGCGACGGTCCACGGCTCGGCGGTGCCCGCGGGGGTCGCGTCCAGCGCGGCCGGGGTGTGGTGCCGCGGCCAGAAGCCGAAGGCGATCACGCCCACGAGCAGCAGCCCGACCAGCAGCTTGGCCGAGGTGCGCGCCTTGTCGCGCGCGGACTTCTTCTTGGGGGAGCCCCACGGATCCCGCTGATACGCGGAATAGACGTTCCTGCCCGTGTCCTGCGGCTGTTCGCCCTCGGACCCCTCCCCGGACGGGTTAACCCACTCATTCATCTGTAGCTCGATACTCGATTCTGTTCATACACGTCGCGTGTGGCCTCCGTACGCTACGGCCTCGTGCCCCGCACGTGTGCGCAATGTGAGCCAGCACACATTACTGAACGGTAGTTTTGTCGCCGATCCCCACTACGATGGCCGAAGAAGAAGTCGTTCCCCACGGAGGCTCCGGAGCATGAAAATCGTCGTCCTGGTGAAGCAGGTGCCGGACACGGCCGCGGACAAGCGGCTGGACCCGGACACCCTGGCCGTGGACCGCGGCGCGGTCGACGGTCTGATCAACGAGATGGACGAGTTCGCCGTCGAAGAGGCGCTGCAGCTCGTCGAGAAGCACGGCGGCGAGGTCACGGTCGTCTCGATGGGCCCGGACGACGCCACCGACGCCTACAAGAAGGCGCTGCAGATGGGCGCCGACAAGGCCGTCTTCCTCACCGACGAGGCGCTCGCCGGCTCGGACGCGCTGGCCACCTCCGAGGCGCTCGCCAAGGTCCTCGGCACCCTCGAGTTCGACCTGGTGATCCTCGGCTCCGAGGCCTCGGACGCGCGCACCTCGCTGGTCCCGGCGCTGCTCGCCGAGCGGCTCGGCCTGCCGCAGCTGACCTTCGCCTCGAAGGTCGAGGTGGACGGCTCGGCCATCCGCGTCAACCGGCTCACCGACTACGGCCACGACGTGGTGGAGGCCTCGCTGCCCGCCGTCGTCTCGGTGGTCGAGAAGATCAACGAGCCGCGCTACCCCTCCTTCAAGGGCATCATGGCCGCGAAGAAGAAGCCGGTGGAGACGCTCGACCTGGCCGGGATCGGCCTGGAGGCGGCGAACGTCGGCTGGGCCGGCTCCCGCTCCAAGGTGGTCGACGCGACCGTGGCCCCGCCGCGCGCCAAGGGCACCATCGTCACCGACGAGGGCAACGGCGGCACCGAGCTCGTCGAGTTCCTCGCCTCCAAGAAGTTCGTCTAGGCCGGTCAGGGAAGGTACTTATTCACATGTCTGAGATCCTCGTCCTGGTCGAGCACACCGACGGCGACGTCAAGAAGGTCACGCTCGAGCTGCTGACCAAGGCCCGCGAGCTCGGCACCCCGGGCGCGGTGTTCGTCGGCTCCGGCTTCGAGAAGGCCAAGGACAAGCTCGGCGAGTACGGCGCGGCCAAGGTGTACGTCGCCGAGGACGCCGCGCTGACCGGCTTCGTCGTCGCCCCCAAGGCCGAACTGCTGGCGAAGCTGGTGGCCGACGTGTCGCCCGCCGCCGTGCTGGTCGCCGCGACCGCCGAGGGCAAGGAGGTCGCCGGGCGCCTGGCGGTCAAGACCGGCTCCGGCATCCTGACCGACGCCGTGGACCTGAAGCTGGACGGCGACACGTTCGTCGCCGAGCAGTCCATCTTCGGCGGCTCCTCGGTCGTGCACTCCGCAGTGACCGCAGGCACCCCGATCGTGGCAATGCGGCCCAACGCGACCCCGCCCGCGCCGGAGGCCGCCGCCGCCGAGCGCGTGGACGTCGCCGTGGAGCTGAGCGAGTCGGCGAAGCTGGCCAGGATCGTCGAGAAGGTGGCCGTGCCCAAGGGCGACCGCCCCGAGCTGACCGAGGCCGCGATCGTGGTCTCCGGTGGCCGCGGCGTCGGCTCCGCCGAGAAGTTCTCCGTCATCGAGGCCCTCGCCGACCAGCTCGGCGCGGCCGTGGGCGCCTCGCGCGCCGCGGTGGACTCCGGCTGGTACCCGCACCAGTCGCAGGTCGGCCAGACCGGCAAGACCGTCTCCCCGCAGCTGTACGTCGCGGCGGGCATCTCCGGCGCGATCCAGCACCGCGCGGGCATGCAGACCTCGAAGACCATCGTCGCGATCAACAAGGACCCGGAGGCGCCGATCTTCGAGCTCGTCGACTACGGCGTGGTCGGCGACCTGTTCAACGTGGTCCCGCAGGCCACCGAGGAGATCGCCAAGCGCAAGTAGTCCAGCGCGGGCGCTCGAAACGACGCGTACGTCCCCCCTCCGCCGTAGCCTGGTGGGAGGGGGGACGTCCCGTTTTCCCGGCACTCCGGTCGCCGGGCCAGGTCGGTGCGGCGGCACACTAGAATCGACCATGCCATGACCTACCTCGACCACGCGGCGACCACGCCCCTGCACCCCGACGCGATCGCCGCGCTGAACGCGCAGTTCGGCCTCGTGGGCAACGCGAACTCGCTGCACGGCCCGGGGCGCGCCGCCCGCCGGGTCGTCGAGGAGTCGCGGGAGGCGATCGCCGCCGCCTTCGGAGCCCGGCCCAGCCACGTCGTGTTCACCGGCGGCGGCACCGAGGCGGACAACCTCGCCGTGAAGGGGCTGTACTGGGCCCGCCGCGCCGAGGACCCGCGCCGCACGCGCATCGTGGCCGCGAAGATCGAGCACCACGCCGTCCTCGACGCGCTGTTCTGGCTGGAGCAGCACGAGGGCGCCGAGCTGACCTGGCTGCCGGTGGAGCGCGACGGCTCGGTGCGTCCGGCGGCGCTGGAGGAGGCACTCGCCGCGTCCGCCGAGGACGTCGCCCTGGTCACGATCATGTGGGCGAACAACGAGGTCGGCACCGTGCTGCCGGTCCCCGAACTGGTCGAGATCGCCCACCGCCACAACGTCCCCGTCCACTCCGACGCGATCCAGGCGGCCGGGCACCTGCCGGTCGACTTCACCGCCAGCGGCCTGGACGCCATGGCGATCACCGGCCACAAACTCGGCGGCCCCATCGGCGTTGGCGCGCTGCTCCTGGGCCGCGAGACGAAGCTGACCGCCCTCCAACACGGCGGCGGCCAGGAACGCGACGTCCGTTCGGGCACCCTGGACACCCCCGCCATCGCCGCCTTCGCCGCCGCGGCCACCGCCGCCCGAGCCGACCAGCCCGCCGAATTCAAGCGCCTCAGCACCCTCCGCGACCGTCTGATCGAAGGCGTCCTCACCACCATCCCCGACGCCGTACTCTCCGGCCCCCCGCTCGCCGAACCGGCACCAGGCCACGCCCCGGACCGCCTCCCCGGCATCGCGCACTTCTGCTTCCCCGGCTGCGAGGGCGACTCCCTGCTCCTCCTCCTCGACGCCCGCGGCATCTCCTGCTCCACCGGCTCCGCCTGCTCAGCCGGCATCGCCCAGCCCAGCCACGTCCTGCTGGCCATGGGCGCCGGCGAGGCCCTCGCCCGCGGCTCCCTCCGCTTCTCCCTCGGCCGCACCTCCACCGACGCCGACGTGGACGCCCTCCTCGAGGTCCTCCCCGCCGTCGTCACCCGGGCCCGCGCGGCCGGGTTGAGCTGAACGGCACCCGCTAGTACGACAAAACGGCTCCGTGGCTCGCGTACCCTGGTGGTATGCGAGTTCTAGCGGCGATGTCCGGGGGAGTCGACTCGGCGGTGGCGGCTGCCCGGGCGGTGGCGGCGGGGCATGAGGTGACCGGGGTGCACCTGGCGTTGTCCCGCAATCCGCAGTCGTTCCGGACCGGGGCGCGGGGGTGCTGCACGATCGAGGACTCGCGGGATGCCCGGCGGGCGGCGGACGTGATCGGGATCCCGTTCTACGTGTGGGACATGGCCGAGCGCTTCCACGCGGACGTGGTGGACGACTTCGTGGCCGAGTACGCGGCGGGGCGCACGCCGAATCCCTGCCTGCGGTGCAACGAGAAGATCAAGTTCGCCGCCGTCCTGGACAAGGCGCGGGCGCTCGGGTTCGACGCCGTGTGCACCGGGCACTATGCGCGGAACGTGGACGGCGCGGGCGGGCGGCGTGAGCTGCATCGGGCGGCGGATCCGGCGAAGGACCAGTCGTACGTGCTCGGGGTGCTGGACGCGGAGCAGCTGGCCAGTTCGCTGTTCCCGCTCGGCGACTCGCTGAAGACCGAGGTGCGCGCGGAGGCGGATCGGCTGGGGCTGGCCGTGGCCGACAAGCCGGACTCGCACGACGTGTGCTTCATCGCCGACGGCGACACGCGGCGGTTCCTGGCCGAGCGGCTCGGGACGGCGCCGGGGCAGATCGTGGACAGCGCGGGCGCCGTGGTCGGCGAGCACCAGGGCGCGTACGGCTACACGATCGGGCAACGCAAGGGCCTGCGCATCGGCGATCCGGCCGGGGACGGTCGCCCGCGCTACGTGCTCGACATCTCGCCGGTCACGAACACGGTGACGGTGGGCACGGCCGAGGAGCTTTCGGTGGACGCGCTCGAGGCGGGCCACGTGCGCTGGTGCGGGCCTACCGGGGACGAGGCGTTCGCCTGTTCGGTGCAGCTGCGGGCGCACGGATCCCCCGTTCCGGCCGAGGCGCGGTATGACGAATCCGCCGGAACGGTGAACCTCGCGTTCGCCGAGTCGGTGCGCGGCATCGCGCCCGGGCAGACCGCGGTGCTCTACGACGGCACCCGGGTCATCGGCTCGGCGACGATCACCGCGACCCGCAAGGCGACCGCGGGCGCCGTCAACACCGGCGCCTGAGCGGTCGCAGAGCCCTCAAGCCCTCAGAGCCCGAGGTACCCGAGCAGCGCGGCGCCGCCGTCGTTGGTCAGGTTCGACTGGTGTACCGCGTCGGCGAAGAACACCGCCACCGCGACGATCCAGATCACCGAGATCACCGTGAACACGATGCCGAGCACCAGCCCGGCCGTGGCCAGGCCCATGCCCTGCTCGCCGGTGCGCTGGATCTGCCGGCGGGCCACGGCGCCCATCACGATCGCGGCCGGGGCGAAGACGAACGCGAACACCAGGGCCAGGATCGCCAGGGTGTTCGTGCCCATCTGCATCGGCGGGTACGGGTACGGGTAGCCGTACGGCCCGTAGGGTCCGGGCTGCGGTGCTCCGTAAGAGCCCTGAGGCGCGTCGGCCATGGTCCTGTCTCCCCCTGCTGCGGTCGGTCAGACGTCGAAACGCACGTACACACCGCGGCATTCGCGGGTGGCCAGCTCCGAGAGCATAGCCAGCCCGCGCAGCAGACCCAAGTAGCGCTCGGCGTCCCAGTCCACGCCCCAGGACCGCGCCTCCCAGCGCCCGGCCAGCTCGCGCAGCCGGGAGTCCGTGCTGCGGCCCAGCGGCCGGTACAGCGCCGTGCGCACGGTGAGCACGACCTGCTCCTCAGTGCCCTGAGCCAGCGCGCCGGGGGCCAGCGCCGCGCCGCCGCCGATCTCCCGGGCCGGGGTCAGCAGCGCCTCGCGCACCGTCACCAGGTCGTGCCCGGTGGCCAGGGTGTCGAGCTCCAGCAGCTGCGCCGGGTCCAGGTCGGCCGCGTCGACGTACGCGAGGTGCACGCCCGCCGCCCGCGCGTCCAGGCCGCGGCTCCACGCGCCGGCGAGACGGGCCAGCTCCCCGGCGGTGGCGGTGAAGAACATGGTCTGCACGCGGATCTCCCCTCTCACTGGTCCCGGTGTCGGCATTCTGGCCGTCGAATGCCAGAGTTTTGCATAACCCGTGCGGATCCGCCGCGGTTTTCGCGCCAGATTCGCCTTTGCGGGTTAGCGCCATATTCTGCTGCCATGACTCAGGATCTTCGAGTGGGGGTGGCCGGACCGGCCGCCTCCGGGATCGGATCGTTGCCGGGCGGTGACATGCCCGCGGCGATTCGGCTGGTGTTCGACGGCCTCGGCGGCGCTCCGGGCGTGCCGTACCTGCCGGAGCTGCCCGCGCGCGGCGTCGGCGCGGACATGACCGGACGGGGCCTGGCGCTGCTCGTGGACCTCGTCGCGGAGGTGGCCCCCTCGGGCTGGCGGATCGCCGACGCGCCGGGCCGGGACCACGGCCGGGCCTCGAGCCACCTGCGCCGCGACCTCGACCAGCTGGAGGAGCGGACGCAGGGCTACGAGGGTCCGCTGAAGGTCCAGGCGGTCGGGCCGTGGACGCTGTCCGCGAGCGTGGAACTCAAGCACGGGGACAAGTTCCTCGCCGACCAGGGAGCCTGCCGCGACCTGGCCGAGTCGCTCGCGGAGGGCCTCAAGCAGCACCTCGCCGAGCTGCGCCGCCGCGTGCCCGGCGCGAACCTCGTGCTCCAACTGGACGAACCGGCGCTGCCCGGCGTGTTGCGCGGCAACGTGCCGACGGCCAGCGGCTTCGGCAAGCTGCGCGCGGTCGAGGAGCCGGTGGCGCGCCAGACGCTGCATCAGGTCGTCGAGCACGTCGGCGCCCCGGTGGTGATCCACTGCTGCGCGCCGGACGTGCCCTTCGCGACCCTGCGCGGCGCGGGCGCCTCGGCGATCGCGGTGGACTGGTCGCTGCTGACGACCCGTCAGGACGAGACGCTGGCCGAGCTGATCGAGGCGGGCACGGGGCTCTACGCGGGCGTCGTGCCCTCGCTCGATCCGGCCACGTCGGTCCCGCTCAAGTACCAGGACGTGGTCGACTCGATCCTCGCGCTGCGCCGCATCGGTCTCTCGGCGCGCCAGCTCGCGGGCGCGGTGACCGTGACGCCGAAGTGCGGCATGGCCGGGGCGAGTCCGCAGTGGGCCAGCCGTGCGCAGCGGCTCTGCGTGGACGCCGCACAGGCCCTCGCGGACGCCGAATAAGCCGAGGACTAGCCCTTCTGAACTACATCTGAAGAATCCCGCAACCGATGCGGCGGCTTCAGCATCTCTTCAGGCATGACGGAGATCGAACCCGCCCAGTGGACCCGCCGCGGCTTCGGCCGCATCCTGGGCGGCGCGGCCGGCCTGGCCACGCTCGGGTCCTTCGCGGCGGCCTGCAGCAACGGCGGCGGCACCACGACCGCGGGCGACGTGGCGGCCAGCGGCAGTGCCGTCGCCGCCGGTGACAGCGCGTCCGCCGGCCCGGGCGCGAGCACCGGCAGCGGTGGCGGCGTGGACGCGGACCTGCTGATGCAGCGCTACGGCCTGCATCCCTTCGCCGCCGCGCCCGCGGCCCCGGCGACCAAGGCGATCACGCTCGATCCGCAGGATCCGACGATCTTCGCCAAGGTGCCGACCAGCGACAAGATCTGCTTCGTGACCATCGACGACGGGATCGACAAGGACCCGGCGTTCATCCAGATGGTCAAGGACTTCCAGATCCCGATCACCTGCTCGCTCGCGGACACGCTGATCCGGGACGACTACGCGTACTTCGAGAAGCTCTACGAGACCGGGTACATGTCGATCCAGAACCACACGGTCAACCACCCGCTGTCCATGCCGAGCCTCGGCTACCAGGAGCAGCTCGACGAGATCGCCGGCCAGCAGACGAAGCTGCACAAGGAGTACGGCGTGACGCCGTACATCTTCCGGCCGCCGGGCGGCAACTACAACTCCGTGACCCGCGAGGCCTGCCGCGGCGCCGGGCTCAAGGGCATGATGCTGTGGAAGGAGGCCATGGAGATCGAGGACATGGAGTACCAGACCTCGGACCGGCACCTGCAGCCGGGCGACATCATCCTGTGCCACTTCCGCGGTCCGGCCCAGCTCAAGGGCGAGACCATGGTGCAGATGATGACCCACCTGTACAGCCACATCCAGGCGCAGGGCTTCACCGTCGCGGACGTCACGAAATACGTCTGAGCCGAGGAGCTACCGACCCGAACCTACCGAAAGGTAGAATCGAGGCATGACCAGTCACGAGAAGGAGCGGGGTGTCCGATGATGACCACGCGTCCTGACGTGAACAAGGTCACCTATACGGTCGAGGCGATGCAGACGCGCGACGAGCTGCCCGCCGAGCGCCAGGCCATGCTCGACCACGCCATGAAGGTGCTGGCGAAGGATCCGTTCCACAAGACCGCCACCGCCTCCATCGGCGCGAACGACAACTACCGCAAGGCCTACGTGGCGCCCGGCCTGATGCTGGAGTACACGGTCGTGCGCGAGATCCTGGTGGTCGTGCTGCTGGAGATATTCGACGAGAGCCGGTACCTGCTCGACCTGGAAGTCGACGAGGTTCTATAGGCCGCGTCCGGCACGGCGGCATCGCTGGTTTTGTCGGTGCCAGGCGGTAGCTTGTTGTCCATGGCAGAACCGCGCAACACCCCCGCGACCAGCGATCCCGCCGTCGCCGCAGTGGACGAGTCGGCGGCGAAGGCGGCGCACCGCCACGCCGAGCTGACCGGGATCGTGGACGAGGCCCGGTTCCGCTACCACGTGCTCGACCGGCCGACCCTGGCCGACGGCGAGTACGACGCGATGATGCGCGAACTGCAGGCGATCGAGGAGTCGCACCCGGAGCTGCGCACCCCGGACTCCCCGACGCAGAAGGTCGGCGCGGAGCTGTCCACCGACTTCGCGCCGGTGGAGCACATCGAGCGGATGCTCTCGCTGGCCAACGCGTTCAACGCCGAGGACATGGCCGCCTGGAACGAGCGGGTCGTCAAGGAGGTCGGGCGGGTCCCCGAGTACCTGTGCGAGCTCAAGGTGGACGGCCTGGCGATCGCGCTGGTCTACGAGCAGGGCCGCCTGGTGCGCGGCGTGACCCGCGGGGACGGGCGCACCGGCGAGGACGTGACCGGGAACGTGCGCACCATCAAGGGCATCCCGATAACGCTGTCCGGCTCCGCGGAGTACCCGGTGCCCGAGCTGGTCGAGGTGCGCGGCGAGATCTACTTCCCGTCCGCGCAGTTCGAGGAGTTCAACGCCTGGTCGATGGAGCACGAGGGCCGTTCCTACGCGAACCCGCGCAATACCGCGGCGGGCTCGCTGCGGCAGAAGGACCCGCGGGTCACGGCCTCGCGTCCGCTGCGCATGGTCGTGCACGGCATCGGCGCGCGCCGCGGCTTCGACGTGACCTCCCAGTCGCACGCGTACGAGCTGCTGAAGGCATGGGGCCTGCCGACCTCGGACCGGGTCAAGGTGGTCGAGTCGCTCGAGGGCGTGCTCGAGTTCATCGAGTACTACGGCAAGCACCGGCACGACGTCGAGCACGAGATCGACGGCGTCGTGGTCAAGGTGGACGACCTCGCGCTGCAGGGCCGGCTCGGCGCTACCTCGAAGGACCCGCGCTGGGCGATCGCCTACAAGTACCCGCCGGAGGAGGTCACCACCAAGCTCCTGGACATCCGGGTGCAGGTCGGGCGCACCGGCCGGGTGACCCCGTACGCGGTGATGGAGCCGGTCAAGGTGGCCGGCTCGGTGGTCGCGCAGGCCACGCTGCACAACCAGGACGTGGTCAAGCGCAAGGGCGTGCTGATCGGCGACACGATCGTGCTGCGCAAGGCGGGCGACGTGATCCCCGAGGTCGTCGGCCCGGTCACCGAGCTGCGCAGCGGCGCCGAGCGCGAGTTCGTGATGCCCGCCGAGTGCCCCTCGTGCGGCACCCCGATCGCCCCGCAGAAGGAGGGCGACGTCGACCTGCGCTGCCCGAACGCGCGCGCCTGCCCGGGCCAGCTCAAGGAGCGCATCGCGTACCTCGCCGGGCGCAGCGCGCTGGACATCGAGGCGCTGGGCTACGAGGCGGCCGTGGCGCTGACCCACCCGGACGCGGGCGAGCCGCCGGTGCGCATCGACGGCGACATCTTCGAACTGACGCTGGAGCAGCTGGCGGAGCCTCAGATGTACCAGCAGGCCCGCGGCAAGGAGGCGGTCGAGGGCGCCCGCGAGCTGGTTCCGTACTTCTACACCAAGGGCACCAAGGCCAAGGCCTCCGCGCCGACCAAGACCACCCAGCAGCTGCTGGAGCAGATCGAGGCGGCCAAGACCAAGGACCTGTGGCGCTTCCTGGTCGCCCTGTCCATCCGGCACGTCGGCCCGAGCGCGGCCCGCGAACTGGCCCGCGTCTTCCGCTCGCTGGAGGCCATCCGGGACGCCTCGGCCGAGGACCTGGCCGGGGTCGAGGGGGTCGGCCCGACGATCGCGAACGCGCTCACCGAGTGGTTCGCCGTGGACTGGCACCGCGAGATCGTGGACCGCTGGCTCGCCGCCGGGGTCCGCCCGAGCGTGCCCGCGCAGGCCGAGGCCGGATCCCAGCCGCTGACCGGGATGACCGTCGTGATCACCGGGACGCTGGCCGGGTTCACCCGGGACGGCGCCAAGGAGGCCGCGCAGGCCGCCGGGGCGAAGGTGTCCGGGTCCGTGTCGAAGAAGACCGCGTACGTCGTGGTGGGGGAGAATCCGGGAAGCAAGGCGGAGAAGGCCGAACAGCTCGGCGTGCCCATCCTGGACGAGGAGGGGTTCCGCGCGCTGCTCGCCGGAGAACTTTCGGCGCCGGCCGACGATGCGGAAGAATCTGCTGACGAACCTTCAGAAACCGTGTAGATCATCTGAGGGATCGTCACGATCCGGCCAAACTTCCGCGCGATTTCGTGCTTTGCGAATACCCTGGAGCCTCACGCGCTTGCGGCGATCGGGCGTAGCCGCACCGGTGCTTCGGCTCGCAGGGAAACCGAACCGGCTCACGATCGACGCGGGAAGGTGTGTGGCTGAGATGGCTCGCTGGCGAGCGCTCTGGGCGGAGCCGACGTTCCGCGCCCGCGCCTACCTCACCGGGGTCATCAGCGCCGGCCTGTTCGCCCTGGTCGGCGCCGCCGTCACCAAGGTCGACGGCATCACCGTGCAGCAATCCGCGCTGCACATCGCCCCCTCCGTGATGTGGCTGCTGGTCGCGCTCGTCGTGCTCGGCGAGGCGCGGCCGGTGCTCTCCCGGCGCGGCACGGACGGCGCCAGCCTCGGCCTCGCGTTCGCCATCGCGATCTACGCCGTGGACTGCTGGCAGGACGCCGTGTTCGCGCAGGCCCTGGCGATGCTGATGGCCGAGGTCGGGCGGCGGCATGGCTGGACCAGACTCTCGTTCAACGTTGCCCAGCAATCCGTCTCCTACGCGCTCGGCGGGCTGCTCTTCTACGCGCTGACCGACCGGAACGGCGCGCTGGCCACGCTCCCCAACGTGCTCGGGCCCGCACGTGTCATCGCCCTGGTCTCCACGGCGATCGTCGTGGTCGTGGTCAACCACGTGCTCGTCTGGATGTGCGTGACGGCCGTGCGCGGGGTGCCTTTCGGCCTTCAGCTGCACCGGGACGGCTGGCGGCAGACGCGCGCCTCGGCCGCGATGGTCTGCCTCGCGCCGCTCGTCGTCGGCGCGACCGTGTACCACGCCTGGCTGCTGCTCTGCCTGCTGCCCGCGATCTACGTCGTGCACGGCAGCAGCACGGAACGCTGGGAGCGCGAGTGGGAGTCGATGCACGACCTGCTCACCGGCCTGCCGAACAGCAGGCAGTTGCGCGCCGAGGGTGACCGCGCCCTCGAGGAGGCGGCGCGTACGCGGGGGCACGTCGCCGTGCTGCTGCTCGACCTCGACCGCTTCAAGGACGTCAACGACACGCTCGGCCATCTGACGGGCGATCAGCTGCTGCGCGTCGTGGCCAGTCGGCTCAGCGCGTGCGTCGGCAGCCAGGGCACGCTGGCCCGATGGAGCGGTGACGAATTCGTCGTGCTGCTGCCGCGGGTGCGCAGCGGTCAGGACGCATTGGCCGCCGCGCATCGCATCGCGGAGTGCTTCACCATCCCGTTCCAGCTCGAGGCGTACACGCTGGATCTCGAATGCTCGATCGGCGTGGCCGAGTACCCGGGCGACGCCGAGGACTTCGAGGAACTGCTGCAACGCGCGGACGTGGCCATGTACCAGGCCAAGCGTTCGCGCTCCGGCATCGCGCGCTACGAGGCCGAGCGCGACCAGAACACCCCGGACCGGCTCGCGCTGCTCGGCGACCTGCGCCGCGCGCTGGCCGGCGGCGAGATCCAGCTGCACTACCAGCCGAAGGTGTCCTTCGCGGCGGGCCAGGTCGTCGGCTTCGAGGGCCTGGTGCGCTGGAACCACGCGACCCGCGGCCCGGTGAATCCGGAGGAGTTCGTCCAGCTCGCCGAGCAGACCGGCCTGATGTCCACGCTGACCACGTACGTCGTCGAACGGGCGCTGGCCCAGGCGGCCGTCTGGTGGCGCTCGGGGCTGTCCGTGCCGATCGCCGTGAACGTCTCGATGCGCGACATCCACGCGCCGAACTTCGTCACCTCGATCCAGGAGGGCCTGGCCAAGCACGGCGTCCCGGCCGAGGCGCTGCAACTGGAGATCACCGAGCGGGTGCTGCTGCAGGACCCGCAGCGCGCGAAGGCCACCCTCGAACGGCTCGACGCGCTCGGCGTGAACCTCTCGCTCGACGACTTCGGCACCGGCTACTCCTCGCTGGTGCTGCTCAGGAGCGTCCCGGTCCGCGAGATCAAGATCGACAAGTCCTTCGTGGCCCGCCTCGCCCACGACGCCGAGGACGCCGCCATCGTGCGCTCCACCGTGGATCTGGCGCACTCGCTCGGCCTGAAGGTGGTCGCCGAGGGTGTCGAGGACGAGATCACCTGGCAGCGCCTCGCCGAACTCGGCTGCGACGTGGCCCAGGGCTGGCTGCTCGCCAAGGCGCTGCCCGCCCACGAGGCCACCGCCTGGCTCAACCGCAGAGCCCTGTCGGTCCCGCCCGGCCGCCCCGCCGCCCTGCCCGCCCCCAAGCCGCGCCCGCAGGTCCGCTCGACCCGGCCCTGAGCCCGCAGCGGAACAGCGCGACCGGTCCGCAGCGCCGCCCGCCGCACCGTGCTCTCAGATGACGCGACCCGGCCCTGAGCCCGCCCTCGTAGGACGGACGCAGGGCCGATTCCTACTCTTTTTACTTCTGCCGCCGAGTCCGGATCAGCCGGCCGGGGTCGGCGTGGAGACGACCGAGGTCGGGCTCCCGTCGGAGTTCGCCGGGGACGGGCTCGACGTGGCCGCCTGCGTGGAACCGGGGGTTCCGATCACCGAGGTCGGGCTGGACGTGGCGAGTCCCGCGGTCGGGGTCGGCGTCGGGCGGCCCAGCACCGGCGTGGCGGCGCTGCCCGCCGGGGTCGGCGACGAGGTCGCGACCGGAGAGGCGCTCGTGCTCGGTCCCGGCGTGCCCAGCACCGGGGTCGGGGTGGGCACCGCCGAGGTCGTGGCGGCCGCGGGGCCGACGTGCACCGGGGCGGGCGCGGCCGTGGCCAGGTTCACCCCGAGTCCGGTCACCACCGCCAGCGCGCCGGTGCCGAGCACCGCCTGCCCCGCCCGTCGCCGCCGCAGCCGCCGGGTGCCGCGGGCCCGCACGCCGGCCGCGTCCTGCAGGGTCGAGCCGTGCCGGGCGTACTCGGCGATCCGCTGAAACTGTTCAGGCATAGTCGTAGTCCCTCCTCGTTACGTATTCCTCATCGCTGAACTCGGACACGAGCGGAGCCAGCGCGCGGCGCCCGCGGTGCAGCCAGGACTTCACCGTGCCCGCCGCGCTCCCGGTCTCCGCGGCGATCTGCTCGACCGTCAGATCCGCCACGTAGTGCAGCACCAGGGCCCGGCGCTGCTTGTCCGGCAGCTGCCGCATCGCGTCGATCAGCACCAGCAGGTCGGGATTCAGCTCCGGCACCGGCTCCGTGTGCGCGGCCGCGCGGCGGTGCGCCGTGAGCCGGTTCCTGGCCCGCCACCACGAATTGATGCACAGCCGGAACGCGACGGTGCGCACCCAGGCCTCCGGGTTGTCGTAGTGCCGCAGCTTCGGCCAGCGCTGCCAGGCGCGGGTGTACGCCTCCTGGAGCGCGTCCTCCGCCTCGCCGAGGTCGCCGGTCATCGCGAACACCTGACCGACGAGCCGGTGCGAGCTCGCGGCGTAGAACGCGTCGAATTCCGCCGGATCTCTCATGCCTCTCCTTCTCCGCTCGGCTTCCGAAGTAGTGCACAGCCGAGCGGCCCGTCCGGTTGCAGGCAATTCACGTGTCGGGCGGTCACCTCGGGCAACTAGGATGGAGCGGTCCGAACCGAGCAGAGAAAGCAGGACCGATGTCCGCGATCACCCGCGAGGAGGTGGCCCACCTCGCCCGGCTGTCCCGGCTGGAGCTGAGCGAGGCCGAACTCGACCACTTCGCCGAGCAGCTGGACGCGATCGTCGGCGCGGTCGCCCGCGTGAGCGAGCTGCCGACCGAGGACGTGCCGCCGACCTCGCACGCGCTGCCGATGACGAACGTGTTCCGGCAGGACGTGGTCCGGCCCGCCGGCACCCCGGTCCTGGACCGCGCCGAGGTGCTCGCCCAGGCCCCGGCCGCCGAGGACGACCGCTTCCGGGTTCCGCGCATCCTCGGGGAGGACTGACCATGACGGACATCGTCAAGAAGACCGCGGCCGAGACCGCCGCCGCGATCGCCGCGGGCGAGGTCTCCGCCGTCGAGGTGGCCGAGGCGCACCTGGACCGGATCGCCAAGGTGGACGACCGGATCAACGCCTTCCTGCACGTGGACGCCGAGGGCGCGCTCGCCGCCGCCCGGGCCGTGGACGCCAAGCGCGCCGCAGGGGAGAAGCTGGGCCCGCTGGCCGGCGTCCCGCTCGCGCTCAAGGACCTGTTCACCACGCACAACGTGCCCACCACCTGCGGTTCGAAGATCCTCGAGGGCTGGCTGCCGCCGTACGACGCGACCGTCACCCGGCGGCTGCGCGAGGCCGACGTGGTCATCCTCGGCAAGTCGAACATGGACGAGTTCGCGATGGGCTCCTCCACCGAGAACTCGGCGTACGGCCCGACCCGCAACCCCTGGGACCTCGACCGGATCCCCGGCGGCTCCGGCGGCGGCTCGGCCGCGGCGCTCGCCAGCTTCCAGGCCCCGCTGGCCATCGGCACCGACACCGGCGGCTCGATCCGCCAGCCCGGCGCCGTCACCGGCACCGTGGGCGTGAAGCCGACGTACGGCGGCGTGTCCCGCTACGGCATGGTCGCCTTCTCCTCCTCGCTCGACCAGGGCGGCCCCTGCGCGCGCACCGTGCTGGACGCGGCGCTGCTGCACGAGGCGATCGCCGGGCACGACCCGCTCGACTCCACCTCGATCGACGCCCCGGTCCCGGCCGTCGTCGAGGCCGCGAAGCTCGGCGCCACGCAGGGCATCGCGGGCATGCGCGTCGGCGTGGTCAAGCAGTTCGCCGGCGAGGGCTACCAGGCGGGCGTCGTGCAGCGCTTCCAGGAGAGCGTGGAGCTGCTGCGCTCGCTCGGCGCCGAGGTCGTCGAGATCGACGCCCCGTCCTTCGACTTCGCGCTGCCCGCCTACTACCTGATCGCGCCGAGCGAGTGCTCCTCCAACCTCGCCCGCTTCGACGCGATGCGCTACGGCCTGCGGGTGGGCGACGACGGCAACCACAGCGCCGAGGAGGTCACCGCGCTCACCCGCGAGGCCGGCTTCGGCGCCGAGGTCAAGCGGCGCATCATGCTCGGCACGTACGCGCTCAGCTCCGGCTACTACGACGCGTACTACGGCCAGGCGCAGAAGGTGCGGACCCTGATCATCCGTGACTTCGAGGCCGCGTTCACTCAGGTGGACGTGCTCGTCTCGCCGACCACGCCGACCACCGCGTTCAAGATCGGCGAGCGCGCCGACGACCCGATGGCGATGTACCTCGCCGACCTGTGCACCATCCCGACCAACCTGGCCGGCAACGCGGGCATGTCGCTGCCCTGCGGCCTCGCGCCGGAGGACGGCCTGCCGGTCGGCCTGCAGATCCTCGCCCCCGCGATGGCCGACGACCGGCTCTACCGCGTGGGCGCGGCACTGGAGGCCGCGTTGCTGGAACAGTGGGGTCGTCCGATCCTGGACCTGGCCCCGGCGCTCTAGCCGGGAGCCGCGACCGCGCGCACGAGAGGGATGAGCAGACCATGGCCAAGAAGGAGCGACCCGCGGTGAAGGTGCCCAAGGGAAAGATCGGCCGCATGGTGTTCGCCGGCGGCCAGGCCGCCGCCGCCCTCGCCGCCGTGCGCGCGGTCAAGGACGCCCGCACCAAGGGCGACAAGCTGGCCGTCGTGCACGGCGTGCTGACCGGCGCCCTCGTCGCCGTCACCGCAGCCGTCGCCCTGCGCACCGTCCGCGAACAGTCCGCCGCCTCCGGCACCCCCGAGGGCGAGCCCGCCGACTCCGAGGCCCTCGCCTCCGGGTCGAAGTAGTAGCGAAAGCGTTGAAGGAGCTGAACTTCCTATGAGCACCGCGACCACCGAAGAGCTCATGGACCTCGACGAGGCGCTGGCGCGCTTCGACCCGGTCATGGG
>DATJIF010000150.1:0-16457 GCA_035493475.1 Actinospica sp. | reverse complement strand
GGATCAAACTCTCCAAAAAAGAATTCAAAGTCCTGGCTGATAAAACATCCCGACGGGGGTCGGGACAATGAATCAGCCAAACTAAACAGTTGGCATCAACAATCAATATGACACGCTATTGAGTTCTCAAGAAACAGTCACACTCATGGGGCAGTGACCGGACAGCGTCCGGCACCCGCCTCATCGGCGTTCGCTTCGGATTACCGCACCCGAGCCGATCTTTCGTTCGGCCCCCTCGCGGTGTCCCCTACTTTAGCAGATCTTCGGCGACCGTTTGACCGGACCGCTTCGCTCTACCCAGTTGGGGGTTCGGCCACCGTGTCGGATCTTGGAACCCGCTCCGGCGACTCGATGAACATTAGGCTGCCCGTGGAGCCGAGTCAAATCGAGAAGCCAGAGCCCTGATACTGCGTGCGTAGGGGTACGCACCGACGCACCGTCAGTTACCAGCGCATGAACGCGGACGGCCCGTTCCGTACCCCGGCGGTGTGCTCGGGGGTACGGAACGGGCCGTCGGCGGTTCTCTGCCGGGCGGTGCCGTTCGTGGTGCTAGCGGACGACTTCCACCGCGGCGAGGGTCTTCTTGCCGCGGCGCAGCAGCAGCCAGCGGCCGTGCAGCAGGTCGGCCTCGGCGGGCGCGGCCTCGAGCTCCTCGACCTTGGCGTTGTTGAGGTACGCGCCGCCCTCCTGGATCGCCCGGCGCGCGGCACCGCGGCTGGCCACGATCCCGGTGTCGGCCAGCAGTTCGTAGACCGGACGCAGCTCGGACACCTGAGCCGTCGGGAGCTCGGAGAACGCGGCACGGAGCGTCTGCTCGTCCAGCTCCCCCAGGTCCCCTTGGCCGAACAGCGCCTTGCTGGCCGCCTCGACCCGGCGCAGGTGGTCCTCGCCGTGCACCAGCTTGGTCACGTCCTCGGCGAGGGCGCGCTGGGCCAGCCGCAGGAACGGCTTCTCCTGCGTCACGGCCTCGAGTTCCGCGATCTCCTCCTGCGTACGGAAGGTGAAGATCTTGAGGTACTCGACCACCTTCACGTCCTCGGCGTTCAGCCAGAACTGGTAGAAGGCGTACGGCGACATCATGTCCGGGTCGAGCCAGACGGTGCCGGTCTCGGTCTTGCCGAACTTCGTGCCGTCCGCCTTCGTCACCAGCGGCGTGCCGATCACGTGCACGGACCCGCCCTCGGACTTGTGGATCAGGTCCACGCCGGCGGTGAGGTTGCCCCACTGGTCGCTGCCGCCGGTCTGCAGGGTGCAGCCGTACTGCTTGTACAGCTCCAGGAAGTCCAGGCCCTGCAGGATCTGGTACGAGAACTCGGTGTAGCTGATGCCGGCCTCGGAGTTCAGCCGCGCGGCCACCGCGTCCTTGGAGAGCATCTTGCCGACCCGGAAGTGCTTGCCGATGTCCCGCAGGAAGTCGATCGCGGAGATCGGCGCGGTCCAGTCCAGGTTGTTGACGATGCGCGCCGCGAACTCACCCTCGAAGTCGAGGATGTGGCTGACCTGGCCGCGCAGCTTCTCCACCCACTCCGCGACCGTCTCCTTGGAGTTGAGCGTTCGTTCCGCTGTCGGCTTCGGGTCGCCGATCAGGCCGGTGGATCCGCCGACCAGGCCCAGCGGGAGGTTCCCGGCGTCCTGGATCCGGCGCATCGTGATCAGCTGGACCAGGTTGCCCATGTGCAGGCTCGGCGCGGTCGGGTCGAAGCCGCAATAGAAGGTGACGGGCCCGTCGGCGAAGGCTTTGCGCAGCGCTTCCTCGTCCGTGGACAGGGCGATCAGGCCCCGCCACTTCAGTTCATCGACGATGTCCGTCACGGTCTCTACTCTTCTCTGCGGAATCCGACGTTACGGGCTCTAGCCTACTGACCGAGCCAGGTCCGCTGCTCCGCAATAAGCGCGCGGACCTCCGTGAGCTGCTCGCGGACCCGCTCCGGGGCCGTGCCGCCGCGGCCGTTGCGCGCCGCGACCGAGCCGGGGACGGTGAGCACCTGCTTGACCTCGGGGGTGAGCTTGGGGTCGATCGCGGCCAGGTCCTCGTCGGTGAGGTCGGACAGCTCGATACCGCGCGCCTCGCAGTACTGCACCGAGGCACCGGCCACCTCATGCGCGACCTTGAACGGCACGCCCTGCTTCACCAGCCACTCGGCCACGTCCGTCGCGAGGGAGAAGCCCTGCGGCGCGAGCTCGGCCATCCGCTCGCCGTGGAAGGTGAGCGTGGCGAGCATCCCGGTGAAGGCGGGCAGCAGCACCTCGAGCGTGTCCACGGAGTCGAAGACCGGCTCCTTGTCCTCCTGCAGATCCCGGTTGTAGGCCAGCGGGAGGGCCTTGAGCGTGGCGAGCAGGCCGGAGACGTTGCCGATGAGGCGGCCCGCCTTGCCGCGGGCGAGCTCGGCGATATCCGGGTTCTTCTTCTGCGGCATGATCGAGGAGCCGGTGGAGTACGCATCGTCGAGGGTGGCGAAGCTGAACTCCTTCGTCGTCCACAGGATGATCTCCTCGGCGATCCGGGAGACGTCCACGCCGATCATCGCGGCCACGAAGGCGAACTCGGCCACGTAGTCCCGGGACGCGGTGCCGTCGATCGAGTTCGCGCTGCTCGCGCTGAAGCCGAGCTCGGCGGCGACGGCGCTCGGGTCGAGGCCGAGGGTGGATCCGGCGAGCGCGCCGCTGCCGTAGGGCGAGACGTCGGTGCGCCGGTCCCAGTCGCGGAGCCGGTCGGCGTCCCGGCCGAGCGCGTGCACGTGGGCGAGCAGGTGGTGGGCGAGCAGCACCGGCTGCGCGTGCTGCAGGTGGGTGCGGCCCGGCATGACGACCTCGAGGTGCGCCTCGGCCTGGTCGGCGAGCGCCTGCTGCAGGTCGGCGAGCAGGGCGGCGACGACGCGTGCGTGTTCGCGCAGGTAGATCCGGCCGAGCGTGGCGATCTGGTCGTTGCGCGAGCGGCCGGCGCGCAGCTTGCCGCCGAGCTGCGGGCCGATCCGCTCGATCAGGCCGCGCTCCAGGGCGGTGTGGCAGTCCTCGTCGGCGATCGTGGGCAGGAAGGAGCCGGACTCGACGTCCTGCTCCAGCTTGTCCAGGCCCGCGATCATCCCGTCGAGCTCCTCGTCGGTGAGCAGCCCGGCCCGGTGCAGCGCGCGGGCGTGCGCCCGGGAACCGGCGATGTCGTACGTGGCCAGCCGCCAGTCGAAGTGCACGCTCGCGGACAGCGCGGCCAGCGCGTCGCTCGGGCCGCTGGAGAACCGGGAGCTCCAGAGCAGGTTGGTCGCGGGCTTGTCGGGCGAGGTCATGATCGAGGTCTTCCTTGCTGCTTCGGAGATGGAGTTCAGCTCGCGGCGGTGCTGAGGCGGCGGGCGAGGTCGGGGCCGCCCTGCGGGTCGCGGCAGATCACCAGGACCGTGTCGTCGCCCGCGATGGTGCCCATGACGCCGGCGGTCACGCCGAATCGGTCGGCGTGGTCGAGGGCGGAGGCGAGGAACTGGGCGGCCCCGGGCGGGGTGCGCAGCACGACGAGGTTCGCCGAGCCCTCCGCCGTGACCAGCAGTTCGCCGAGCAGGCGGCGCAGCCGGGTCTCGAGCTCGCCGGAGTCGGTCGCCGGGCGCGGCGAGCCGTCGCCGCCCTCGCTGCGCAGCGCGTAGATCAGCGCTCCGTCGTTGTCCCGGATGCGCATGGCGCCGAGCTCGTCGAGGTCGCGGGAGAGCGTGGCCTGGGTGACCGTGAAGCCCTCGGCGGCGAGCAGTTCGGCGAGCGCGGACTGCGAGCGCACCTGGTGCTTGCCGAGCAGGTCGGCGATCCGCTGGTGCCGGGCCCGGCGGGTGTTGACGACGGTCGCCGTGGCGCCCTCCAGCGCGGCCTCGGCCGGGCTGCGCTCGGCATCGGCGGTCGGCGCTTCGTCGTCCTTGACGGTGCGGGGGGCGGGCGGCGTCACGGGGTTTCCTTTCGGTAGCCGAGCAGATAGGCCAGCAGCGCCTTCTGGGCGTGCAGCCGGTTCTCCGCCTCGTCCCACACGGCGGACTGTGGTCCGTCGATGACCGAGGCGGCGATCTCCTTTCCGCGGTACGCGGGCAGGCAGTGCAGCACGATCGCGTCCGGGGCGCCGAGGGCGAGCGCCGCCTCGTCGAGCGCGTACGGCTCGAAGACGGAGGCGCGGTCGGACTTCTCGCCCTCCTGGCCCATCGAGACCCAGGTGTCGGTGACGAGCACGTCGGCGCCCTCGGCCGCGGCCTTCGGGTCCGAGGTCACCGCGACGGATCCGCCGGTCTCGGCGGCGATGCGGGCGGCGTCGCGGACGATCTCGGGGTCCGGCTGGTAGGCCTCGGGCGTGCCGACGCGCACGTGCATGCCTGCGGTGGCGCCGCCGAGCAGGTACGAGTGCGCCATGTTGTTCGCGCCGTCGCCGAGGTACGTCATAGTGAGCCCGGCGAGCTCGCCCTTGCGCTCCCGGACCGTCTGCAGGTCCGCGAGGATCTGGCAGGGGTGGAACTCGTCGGTCAGGGCATTGACGACCGGCACGTTGCTGGCCGCGGCCATCTGCTCGATCCTGGCCTGCTCGAACGTGCGCCAGACGATCGCGGCGACCTGGCGTTCGAGCACCCGCGCCGTGTCCTCGATCGGCTCGCCGCGGCCGAGCTGGCTGGTGCCGCCGTCGATGACGAGCGGGTAGCCGCCGAGCTGGGCGACGCCGACCGAGAAGGAGACCCGGGTCCGGGTGGACGGCTTGTCGAACAGCACGGCCACGGCGCGCGGCCCGGCGAGCACCGGATGCGCGAGGGGCTCCGCCTTGAATATGGCGGCGAGTTCGAGCACCTCGGCCTGCTCGGCCGGGCTCAGGTCGTCGTCACGGAGGAAGTGTCGGGTCGTCATGCTGGGATCGGCTTCCTAGGCGAGGGTTGCTTCGGGCAGAGCGTAGTCAAGCAGCTTGGGCAGGGCGGCGAGGAACTCCTCGGCCTGGTCGGGTGTCAGGATCAGCGGCGGGGCGATCCGGACGGCGTCCGGGGCCACGGCGTTGACGATGAAGCCCGCGTCCAGCGCGGCGTCCGCCACCGCGGCCGACTTCTCCTGCTCGAGCTGGATGGCGAGCAGCATCCCGGCGCCGCGCACGTCGTGCACGGCCGGGTGGTCGAGCGCGAGGATCCCCGCGCGCAGCCGGGCGCCGACCTCGCGGACGCGGGTCAGCAGGTCGTCGCGCTCGATGGCGTAGAGCACGGCGAGCCCGGCGGCGCAGGCGATCGGGTTGCCCGCGAAGGTCGAGCCGTGCGAACCCGGGTTGAACAGGTCCTTGGCCGGGCCGAAGGCGATGCACGCGCCGATCGGCAGGCCGCCGCCGAGGCCCTTGGCCAGGGTGACGATGTCCGGGCGGATCCCGGCCTGCTGGAAGGCGAACCAGTCGCCGACCCGGCCGATGCCGGTCTGCACCTCGTCGAGCACCAGCAGCGCGCCGTGCCGCTCGGTCAGCTCGCGAGCCGCCGCCAGGTAGCCGGGCGGGGCGGGCAGCACGCCGCGCTCGCCCTGGATCGGCTCGACCACGAACGCGGCGGTCTCGTCGTCGATCGCCGCCTCGAGCGCCGCGACGTCGCCGAAGGGCACGAACTCGACCCCGCCGGGCAGCGGTTCGAAGGGCTCGCGGATGCCGGGCTTGCCGGTCAGCGCGAGGGCGCCCATGGTCCGGCCGTGGAAGCCGCCCTCGGTGGCGATCACCTTGGTGCGGCCGGTGAGCCGGGTGAGCTTGAACGCCGCCTCGTTCGCCTCGGCGCCGGAGTTGGCGAAGTAGACCCGGGCGTCTCCCCCGGCCAGCTCGACGAGGCGTTCGGCCAGGGCGACCTGCGGCGCGGTGGCGAAGAAGTTGCCGACGTGGCCCAGCGTGGTCAGCTGCGCGGTGACGGCGTTCACGATCAGCGGGTGCGCGTGGCCGAGCGAGTTGACCGCGATGCCCGCGAACAGGTCGAGGTAGCGGCGGCCGTCGGCGTCCCAGAGCTGCGCGCCCTCGCCGCGCACGAAGACCCGCTTCGGCGTGCCGAAGTTGTTCATCAGCACGTTCGTGTAGCGCGCGGTCCACTCGGCGGACAGCCCGCCCTGCGCGTGCACCTCGGGCAGCGCCTCGGCCCGCGCGGCGTCGATGTTCGTGTTCTGTTCGGTCATGCCGCCGGTACCACCATCGTGCCGATCCCCTCATCCGTGAAGACCTCGAGCAGCAGGGAGTGCTGCACGCGGCCGTCGAGTACGTGCGCCGCGCCCACCCCGCCGCGCACCGCGCGCAGGCAGGCCTCCATCTTCGGGACCATGCCCGAGGTGAGGCTGGGCAGCAGCTTCTCCAGCTCGTCCGCGTCGAGCTGGCTGACCATCTCGTCCGAGTCGGGCCAGTCCGCGTAGAGGCCCTCGACGTCGGTGAGCACGACGAGCTTCTCCGCGCGCAGCCCGACGGCCAGCGCGGCGGCGGCCGTGTCCGCGTTGACGTTGTAGACGCCGCCGTCCTCGGCGCGGGCCACGCTGGAGACGACCGGGATGCGTCCGTCGTCCAGCAGCGCGCCGATGACCTGCGGATCGACCGTGACCACGTCGCCGACCCGGCCGATGTCCACCTGCTGCCCGTCCACCACGGCGTGCCGCTGACGGGCCGTCATGCTGTTGGCGTCCTCGCCGGACAGGCCGACGGCGAACGGCCCGTGCTCGTTGACCAGGCCGACGATCTCGCGCTGCACCTGGCCGGTGAGCACCATCCGCACGACGTCCATCGCCTCGGCCGTGGTCACCCGCAGGCCGCCCGCGAACTCGCTGGCGATGCCGGACCGCTCGAGCGCGCGGGTGATCTGCGGACCGCCGCCGTGCACGACGACCGGGCGCAGACCCGCGTACCGCAGGAACACGATGTCCTGCGCGAACGCCCGCTTGAGCGCCTCGTCGATCATCGCGTTGCCGCCGAACTTGACCACGACGGTCGCGCCGTGGAACTTCGACAGCCACGGCAGTGCCTGCGTCAGCACCTCGGCCTTGTTGAGGGCTTCGGTGAAGCGGGCTCCCCCCGCGGTCGTCTTCACGAGGAGTACGCCGAGTTCTCGTGCACGTATTCCTTGGTCAGGTCGTTCGTCCACACGGTGACCGTCTCGGAGCCGGAGGCGAGGTCGACGACCAGGTGGACGTGACGGTCGCTCAGGTCGCACAGCTCGCGGTCCTCGCCGACGCCGCCGCGACGGCAGACCCACACACCGTTGATGGCGACGGACAGCTCGCCGGGCTCGAACTTCGCGTTCGTGGTCCCGACGGCCGAGAGCACCCGGCCCCAGTTCGGGTCCTCGCCGTAGAAGGCGCACTTGAGCAGGTTGTTGCGGGCGATCGAGCGGGCGACCTCGAGCGCGTCCGCCTCGCTGGCCGCGTTGACCACCTCGATCTCGATCTCCTTCGAGGCGCCCTCGGCGTCCGAGATCAGCTGCCTGGCCAGGTCGGCGCACACCTCCTGGACCGCCTCGGCGAAGTCGCACGGCTCCGGGACGACGCCGGAGGAGCCCGAGGCCATCAGGATGACGGTGTCGTTCGTCGACATGCAGCCGTCGGAGTCGATCCGGTCGAAGGTGCGGGCCGTGGCGCGACGCAGCGCGTTGTCGAGCTCGGACTGCGGCACGGCGGCGTCCGTGGTCAGCACGCAGAGCATCGTGGCCAGGCCCGGCGCGAGCATCCCGGCGCCCTTGGCCATGCCGCCGACGACGTAGCCGGCGCGCTCGACGACGGCGGTCTTGGCGTGCGTGTCCGTGGTGCGGATGGCCTCGGCGGCGTCGGCTCCGGCCTGCGCCGTGTCGGCGAGCGAACCGACCGAGGCGAACAGGCCGCCGAGCAGCTTGTCCATCGGCAGCCGCACGCCGATCAGCCCGGTGGAGCAGACGGCTACGCGCGCGGCCGAGGTGTCCAGCGCCTCGGCGACCCGCTCGGCGGTGGCGTGCGTGTCCTGGAAGCCCTCGGGGCCGGTGCACGCGTTGGCGCCGCCGGAGTTGAGGATCACCGCGTCGAGCTCGCCGCCCTTGATCACCTGCTCGCTCCACAGCACCGGAGCCGCCTTGACCCGGTTCGAGGTGAACACGGCCGCGGCCGTGCGCGCGGGGCCGTCGTTGACGACGAGCGCGAGGTCCGCCGTCCCGGACACCTTGATCCCGGCGGCGATCCCGGACGCGCGGAAGCCCAGGGCCGCGGTGACCCCGGCCCCCTGCCGCGGAAGCGGCTCGGACGGGTTGTTCTGCAGGCTCACGGAGCCACTCCGATCGTGCTCAGCCCGGCGCCCTCCGGCAGCCCGAGCGCCAGGTTCATGCACTGCACCGCGCCGCCCGCGGTGCCCTTCGCGAGGTTGTCCACCGCGCCGACCACGACGATCCGGCCGGCCGCCTGGTCCAGCGCGACCTGCAGGTGCACCGAGTTCGAGCCGAGCACGGACGCGGTCTGCGGCCAGCGGCCCTCGGGCAGCAGGGTGACGAAGGGCTCGTCGGCGTACGCCTTCTCATACGCGGCACGCAGTTCCTCGGCCGTCACCCCGGGCTCGACCGGGGCCGTGCAGGTGGCGAGGATGCCGCGGGACATCGGCACGAGGATCGGGGTGAAGGAGACCTTCACGTGCTCGCTCGCCGCCTTGCCGAGGTTCTGCACGATCTCCGGGGTGTGCCGGTGCGCGCCGGCGACGCCGTAGGCCGAGGCGTTGCCCATGACCTCGGAGCCGAGCAGGTTGGGCTTGAGGCTCTTGCCCGCGCCGGACGTGCCGGTCGCGGCGGTGATGACCACGTCGAGGTCCGCGAGCCCGGCGGCCAGCGCCGGGTAGAGCGCCAGGGTGCTGACGGTCGGGAAGCAGCCGGGGACCGCGACGCGCTTCGCAGCGCGCAGCACCTCGCGCGCACCGGGCAGCTCCGGCAGTCCGTACGGCCAGGTCCCGGCGTGGTCCGTGCCGTAGAAGCGCCGCCACGCCACCGGGTCCTCGAGCCGGAAGTCCGCGCCGCAGTCGACCACCAGCACGTCGGGCCCGAGCTGCTCGGCGACCGGCCCGGACTGGCCGTGCGGCAGCGCGAGGAACACGACGTCGTGCCCCGCGAGGGTCTCCCGGCTGGTCTCCGCGAGCACGCGGTCGTGCAGCGGCACCAGGTGCGGCTGATGCTCGACCAGCAGCGAGCCCGCGTTCTTCCCCGCCGTGAGCGCGCCCAGCTCGGCCCGCCCCTCCTGCACGGCGGGATGCGCGAGCAGGAGCCGGAGGATCTCCCCGCCCGCGTAGCCGGTCGCCCCGGCCACCGCGATCCGAATCGTCATGGCATGAGAATACAGAAAAACGGAAGACTATGCCATCGCCTGATCCAGCGAGCCGCCGAACGCCCATCTCACCATGATCGGGAACTCCTCGAACCAGAACGCGCCACCGTGCGCCCCGACGCGCTCGGCCATGGCCACTTCCGCGCCCGCGCCACGTAGAGCGGCTGCCCATCGCGTGGCGTTCTCGAGGAAGAACGGTTCCTGCGTGCCCGCGACGAGGTAGGTGCGGGGCAGGCGGGGCGGCATCACGTCGGGCGGCGGGCAGCCCGCGCCGGGCGAGGCGGAGAAGACCGCGCCGTAGATCTCTGGATGACGGAGTCCCAGGGCGAGCGCGAGTTCGCCACCGATGGAGGCGCCCCAGATCGCGGTACGGGTCGGCACCCAATGTGAGTCCGTACCCTGATCGCATTCGCTGGCGTACGTCCTCGACGAAGAACTTCTCGTGTGCGGCGAATCGGTCCGCATCGAAGGACGGCGAGTACTCCAGGAGCCGCTGACGGTCGTCCGCGAGTCCGTGGACGCCGACGAGCATGGTGGAGGTCACGCCGGCGTCGGTCAGGGCGTTGTTCAGCCGGGTGGCGTGCCAGCCGCCGTCCGCGACGAAGACTACTGACTCGATCGGACGCGGCGGGACGTGGACGGTGGCTTGGCGGCCGCCGTCGTAGTCGAAGGTCTCAGTGGTCATCATCTTCTGTCAGTGCCTCGCCATATGCTCCGATTCTCGGCCATATCCACGAGGAGGAGCTTATGACGACCTTCGGCGAGTCCGATGACCTGCGCGAAGCTGTGTTCCGCGGCGTGAACCTCACTGGTGCGCGGTTCGAGGAGGCCTATCTGAACGGCGTGGTGATGCGTGGGGTCGATATCTCGGGCTCGGACATCGACGCGCCGTGGCTGTCGGAGGAGGGGAGCACGCTTCTGGTTAACGGCGTGGATGTGGCGCCGTTCGTGGATGCCGAGCTGAATCGTCGCTTTCCTGGTCGTTCCGAGCGGCAGGCCGCGGATCCGGAGGGGCTGCGGGCGGCCTGGGCGGCGGTCGAGCGGGCGTGGGCGGCGACAGTCGAGCGTGCCGCGGGGATGCCGGAGGGGACCGTGGACGTCTCGGTCGGCGGCGAGTGGTCGTTCGCGGACACGCTCCGGCATCTGGTGCTGGCCACGGACATCTGGCTGGGGCAGGCGATCCAGGAGTTGGAGCAGCCGTTCCATCCGCTCGGGCTCAAGTACGGGGAGGTCGCCGACAAGTCCAAGGCGCCGACGTACGCTGAGGTGCTCGCTGCCCGGGCCGACCGCGTGGGTCTGGTGCGCGACTTCCTGGCCGCGGTCACGCCGGACGACCTGGACGCCGCGCGCAAGAATCCGCACAGCCCGAAGAAACCGGAAACCGTCCGCTCGTGCCTGCACGTAATCCTCCAGGAGGAGTGGGAACACCAGCGGTTCGCCCTGCGGGATCTCGACGCGATCGCGGCGCGGAACGGAGACTGAGGCCGACTGATGACCGAGTGAAGAAGTCCGGGCCGCGGACATAGCCGCCGTCCTCCCCCGCGTCTTGATGGGGGAAAGGAGGGGACGGTGGATTCGAATCCGAAGGACGAGCAGTTCCGCGAGTACGTGCTCGCGCGACGCGGCGTCCTGATGCGTGAGGCCTATCTGCTGACCGGGGACCCACAGCAGGCCGAGGATCTGGTGCAGACGACGCTGGCCAAGACGTACGTGTCCTGGCACCGGGTGCGCTCCAGCACGTCGCCGGACGCTTACGTCCGGCGAATACTGATCAACACGAACATCTCCACGTTTCGGCGTCGCCGGATACGCGAGGTGCTGACCGCCACGGCGCCGGAACCGGCCGCGCCGACCACGCCGGAGCACGAGTGGGGGCCGGAGCTGATCGACGCGCTCCGGAGCCTGCCGGAGAGGCAGCGCGCCGTCGTCGTGCTGCGCTATTGGGAGGGGTTGCCGGAGGCGGAGATCGCCGAGGCTCTGGGCTGCACGGTGGGCACCGTGCGCAGCCACACGTCGCGGGCGCTGAAGAGGCTGCGCGGCTCGATGCACGCACTGGTCGGGCCGGTCGCGGTCCGGAAGGAGGGCTGAGCGGTGACCGACGGGACCATGGAGCAGGACCGCGACCCGGAGACGTGGCTGGGCGACGCGCTGCGGCGGCACGCCGACGCCTTCGACCGGGTCGGGCCGGAGCCGGACGACGTCATCGCCGAGGGGCGCCGCCGCGTCCGGCGGCGCAAGGTCGGCGTGGCCGGTGCCGGGACCGGCGGGCTGGCCTTGGCGGTGACGGCCGGGTTGGTGTTCATCGGGAACCCGACTCCCCCGCAGGTGCCCGTGGAGACCGGGCCGACCGGCTCCGTGACGGCGGCGGCCACGGCCACGGCCACGGCCACGGCCACGGCGATCTACAACGGCCCGTCTGCGGACGAGGTCATCAGCACGGGGACGCTCGGCGGTGAGACCTGGTCGGTGTCGGCGAGCTATGCGCAGGCGCAGGGCTGGTGCTTCGCCGTGGCGTACGGCGACACCTCGTCCGGACTCGGGTGCCAGACCGGGTTCACCTCGGAACCGGCGTCCGACGTCGGCAAGCCGTGGGTCCGGACCGTCATGACGGGGGCGAACTTCGTGCAGAACGGCGTGCGCACGCTGCCGTGTGAAGACGGCGTCATCGTCTACCTGTCCAAGGACGTCACGAGCATCTCCATGACGGCGCCGCAGATGAGCCGCGTCACGGAGCAGCCGGTCGTTGTCCTCGGCCAGGCGTTCACGGCGTTCGTCGCACCGCTGGACGGTGCCGCCTTCACGTCGACGGGTTCTGACGGGAAGGCGGGTCCGGCAGAAGGCAACGTCCTGTCGGGCATGGTCGGAGCCGGGGTCTGCGGCACCCCCGGCTGAGTCAGGCCGGTCCCATCGCGCCGTCCGCCACGCGCCAGTGCGTCTTGAAACCGATCGCGTCGGCGAAGTAGCGGTCGTGCGTGACGGCGACGATCGTCCCGGTGAACGCGGTCAGGGCGCGCTCGATCACGTCCAGCGAGTCGAAGTCGAGGTAGTTGGTCGGCTCGTCGAGCAGGAGGACGCGCGCGCCCTGGTTCACGACGATGGCCAGCAGCAGGCGCCGCAGTTCGCCCGCGCTCAGGGTGCGCAGCGGGGCGTCCCACTGGTCCTCGCCGAACAGATAGCCCGTCAGGATCCGCTCCGCGTCCTCCGGGTACACGGGCACCTTCGACCTGAAGTAGTCGATCACGGCCGTGTCGAGGCGCAGGTGGTCGTGCGTCTGCGGGAGCACTCCGGCGTCGGGCAGCCGCGCGGCGATCTCCCGCAGCAGCGAGGACTTTCCGGCGCCGTTCGGGCCGGTGATCAGCAGCCTGTCGCCGGTCCGGATCTCCAGCGACGGGACGGTCAGCAAGGTGCGTTCGCCCGCGGTGACGGCCACGTCGGAGGCCTGGAGGACGAACTCGTGGCGCGGCTTCCTGCCCGCCGAGAACGCGAGCGTGAGCGTGGGGCGGGTCTGCGGCTCGGCGATCCAGCGGGCCGACTGGAGTTCGCGCTCCAGCCTCCGCTCGCGCGCCTTCGCCTTCTTCGCGACCTTCTTGGCGAGGCGGCGCGCGCTGCTGTCGGTCGTCGCGTACTCGACCGTGAGCGAGTGGTCCTTGGTCGCCTCGATGTCGGCGGCCAGGCGCGCGCGGTACTTCTCCTGCGCCACGTAGTCGAGCAGCAGCCTCTGCCATCGGGCCTGCTTCTCGGCCTTGTACGCGGTGTATCCGCCCTCGTACTCCTGCAGTTCGTCGTGGATTCCGTCGAGCTCGACGACGCGGTTGGCGACGCGATCGAGGAACGCGCGGTCGTGGCTGATCACCAGCACCCCGCCGGTCCACTGCGCGAGGTAGCCGCCGAGCCAGTCGATCGCGTCCGCGTCGAGGTGGTTCGTCGGCTCGTCGAGCAGCAGCACGGTCGGTTCGGCCAGCAGCACGCGCGCCAGCATCAGCCGCGCCTGCTCACCGCCGCTGACCTGCG
Organism: Actinospica sp.; assembly: GCA_035493475.1. GTDB lineage: Bacteria > Actinomycetota > Actinomycetes > Streptomycetales > Catenulisporaceae > Actinospica. The sequence continues at coordinate 3,182 of DATJIF010000150.1, read as the reverse complement.
CGAGCTTCGCGTCGTCCGCGAGGTGGGCGACGTCGAGGCGCTGGCGTACGTCGTCGACGCGCGCCTGGGCCGTCCAGCCGTCGAGGTGCTCGAAGCGTTCGAGGAGAGTGCCGTATGCGTCGAGGACGTCGGCGTCCCCGGCCGCGAGCACGGATTCGAGCTCGCGCAGGCGGGACTCGATCTCGAACGCCTCGGCGAGCGCGGAACGGACGAAGTCGCCGACGGTCGCTTCGGGATCGGGGACCTGCTGCGCGAAGTAGCCGACGCGCGTCTCCGGGCCGAGTTCGACGCGGCCGCCGGTCGGGACGGTCTTGCCGGCGAGGATCTTCAGCAGGGTGGACTTGCCGACGCCGTTCGGGCCGACGAGCGCGACCCGGTCACCCGCCCCGACGGCGAGCGAGACGCCGTCGAACAGCGGCTCAGCGTGGAAGGCGAGCGAAAGGCCGGTGGCCTTGAGGTACGAGAGTTGAGTTGCGGCATGCAAGGTGGGCTCCGTGAGAGGTCGAGGGGGTGAAATCGCGACACATCTCACGAATGAGCACTATGGGGCTCCTTGGGCCGACAACAGGTACGTGAACGAGAATGCCCGGGCCGCGCGGGCCCGGGCAACTCATTTAACGCTCGGCGACGGTCAGCCGCGCAGTACCGCGTCCGTGTGCCGGGCGGCCGAGGCCACCGCCGCGTCCCGCACGGCCGCGACCTCGTCGGCCTTCAGCGTGCGGTCGGCGGCGCGCAGCCGGAGCGAGAACGCGAGGGACTTGGTGCCCTGCTCGATCCGGTCGCCCTCGTACACGTCGAACAGCCGCACCGACTCCAGCAGCGGACCGGCGCCCGCGACCAGCGCGGACTCCACGTCGGCGGCCGGGACCTCGCGGGAGACCACGAGCGCGACGTCCACCGCCGCGACCGGGAACGCGGAGACCTCCGCGGCCCGCACCGGGACTTCGGTCTCCGGCACCAGCGCGTCCAGGTTGAGCTCCATCGCGCAGGTGCGCGGCGGCAGGCCCAGCGCCTCCAGCACCTTCGGGTGCAGCTCGCCCGCGTAGCCGACGATGCGCTCGTCCAGCGAGAGCACCGCGCAGCGGCCCGGGTGCCAGGGCTCGTACTGCTCCTGGTCCACCGTCAGCTCGGCGCCGCAGGCCGCGGCGACCACGCGGGCCGCCTCGACCGCGTCCGCCCAGTTCGCCGCGCGGCCCTCGCCCCACCAGCCGGCCCGCTCCCAGGTTCCGGTCAGCACGGCGGCGACGTGCCGCGGCTGGTCCGGCAGCGCGGCCTCGAGCGCGGCCAGCTCCTCGTCCGAGGGACGGCGGTCCACCGGCAGCCGCGGCGGGGCCGTGGCGCCCGGGCGCGGCTGGTAGACCAGGCCGGTCTCGAACAGGGCGGCGTCCGGGAAGCCGCGGCCCACGTTGCGGCGCAGCGTCGCGAGCAGGCCGGGCAGCAGCGTGGTGCGCAGCTGCGGCTGCTCGTCCGAGATCGGGTTGACGATCGTCAGGGCGCTGCGGCGGGCGTCGTCCTCGGGCACGCCGAGCGCGTCCAGGTCCGCCTTGCCGGTGAACGGGTAGTTGAGCACCTCGACGTAGCCCGCGTCGGCCAGCGACCGGCCCACCCGGCGGTGCAGCCGCTGACGCAGCGTCAGGCCGCGGCCGCGCGGGGCGGTCGGCAGCCGGGACGGGATCCGGTCGTAGCCCTCGAGCCGGATGACCTCCTCGGCCAGGTCGTTCGGGTCGGTCAGGTCCGGGCGCCAGGACGGCGGGGTGACGACGAGCGGCTCGGCGCCCTCGACCGAGCAGCCGACCTCCTGCAGGCGGCGGACCACGGCGGCGCGCTCGTACTCGAGCCCGGCGACGCGGCCCGGCAGCCCGGCGTCGATCACGATCGACGGGGCCGGATGCGGCTGGGTCGAGGCGACCGTGACCTCCGGGTCGGCCTCGGCGTGCCCGAGCAGCACCAGCAGGTCCACGGCGCGCTGGGCCGCGGCGGCGGCCGCGTTCGGGTCCACCGCGCGCTCGAAGCGGCGGGAGGCCTCGGACGGCAGCTTGTGCCGGCGGGCGGTGCGCGCGATCGTCGCCGGGGTGAAGTGCGCCGCCTCGATCAGCACGTCGATCGTGCCGTCGTGCACCTCGGTGGAGGCGCCGCCCATCACGCCCGCGAGCCCGATCGGACCGGACTCGTCGGTGATCAGCAGGTCTGCCGGGTTCAGCGTGCGCTCGACGTCGTCCAGCGTGGTCAGCTTCTCTCCCGGCTCGGCGCGCCGCACGGTGATCCCGCCGGTGAGCCGGTGCAGGTCGTAGGCGTGCAGCGGCTGGCCGATCTCGATCATCACGTAGTTGGTGATGTCCACGATCAGCGAGATCGGCCGCATCCCGGCGAGCTGGATCCGCCGCTGCATCCACAGCGGGCTGGTCGCCAGCGGGTCGATGCCGCGCACGGCGCGGGCCACGAAGCGGTCGCAGCCGGTCGGGTCGGCGAGGGTGACCGGGAAGCCGTTGCCGGTCGGCGCGGGCGTGTCCAGCAGCGCCGGGTCGCGCAGCGTCAGACCGTAGGCGATCGAGGTCTCCCGGGCCATGCCGCGCATCGACAGGCAGTAGCCGCGGTCCGTGGTGACGGCGATGTCCAGCACCTCGTCGCGGATGCCGAGCAGCTCGATCGCGTCCACGCCGACCGGCACGTCCGAGGGCAGCACGATGATGCCGCTGTGGTCCTCGCCGAGGCCGAGTTCGCGGGCCGAGCAGATCATGCCGTCCGACACGTGGTCGTAGGTCTTGCGCGCGGCGATCTTGAAGTCGCCGGGCAGCACCGCGCCGGGCAGCGCGGCCACGATCTTGTCGCCGGCCTGGAAGTTCCGGGCGCCGCAGACGATGCCGCGCACGCCGCCGTTGTCCGCGCCGACGTCGACCTGGCAGAACCGGATCGGCTTCTTGAAGCCGGCCAGCTCCTCGATCTCCAGGACCTGTCCGACGACGAGCGGGCCGGTCAGGCCCGCGCCGGACTGGTGCACCGTCTCGACCTCGAAGCCGATCGGGATCAGCCGCTCGGCCAGTTCGCGCCCGGAGACCTCGGCGGGCAGGTCGACGTACTCGCGCAGCCAGGAAAGGGGGACGCGCATCAGATTTCCACTCCGAACGGGAGGGTGAAGCGGACGTCACCCTCGACGATGTCGTGCATGTCCGCGATGCCGTGCC
>DATJIF010000149.1:0-12633 GCA_035493475.1 Actinospica sp. | reverse complement strand
CTTGCGGACCTGGCCCTTCTGCAGCTTGTTGAGGAACTCCGTGCGCACCTCGGACTGCGTCTGCTCCAGGTAGGCCCGGCGGGACAGAACCACGTTGTTGCGGTTCTTGTCCAGCTCGATGATCTTCGCCTCGAGCTCGCGCCCGACGTACGGCTGGAGGTCGCGCACCCGGCGCATCTCGACCAGCGACGCGGGCAGGAAGCCGCGCAGGCCGATGTCCAGGATCAGGCCGCCCTTGACGACCTCGATCACGGTGCCCTCGACGACGCCGTCCTCCTCCTTGATCCGCTCGATGGTGCCCCACGCGCGCTCGTACTGCGCCCGCTTCTTGGAGAGGATCAGCCGCCCTTCCTTGTCCTCCTTCTGAAGGACAAGGGCCTCGATCTGCTCGCCGGTCTTCACGACCTCGTGCGGGTCGACGTCGTGCTTGATCGACAGTTCGCGGGACGGGATGACGCCCTCGGTCTTGTAGCCGATGTCCAGCAAGACCTCGTCGCGGTCGACCTTGACGACGGTCCCCTCGACAATGTCGCCGTCGTTGAAGTACTTGATGGTCTCGTCGATAGCGGCGAGGAAGTCCTCCGCCGAACCGATGTCGTTGATCGCGACCTGCGGGGTTCGGGGGGTCTCGGTGCTGCTCGTCATGAGGGAAAGGGCTCCGGGCGGAATATGGGATCGGCAGTATTCACGCGGCGGAGGCCTGACTCGGGTGGCTGTCTGTTTCCGTCCTGACAAGTCGAGCGGTGCGAGAACAGCGGCTGAAGTCGGTGCGGTTCCCTCGGTCTGAAACCACACGGGTTCCGCAGCGCAAAAGCCAGGATAGGCTCTGCTCGCAGCCATGGTCAATCGCGCACGCCAGCGGCGTGCACTCGGCGAGGACCGGCGCACGGATCACGAAAGGATATGGCGTGCAGGGCGCTGAGTCGAGGGGCACCGCAGAGCAGTCCGCCGCGGACGCCGCCGCGGACTGGGACGACATCGAGTCTGTGGACCTCGTCACGCGGCGGGATTCGGGGCAGCCGGAGACCGCGCGGGCGAATCGCTCGTGGTGGGACGCGAACGCGGACGAGTACCAGACCGAGCACGGCGAGTATCTCGGGGACGCGCGGTTCCTGTGGTGTCCCGAGGGCGTCTACGAGGACGAGGCGGGTCTGCTCGGCCCGGTCGCCGGCCTCGACGTGCTGGAGGTCGGCTGCGGCGCCGCGCAGTGCGCGCGCTGGCTGGCGGATCAGGGCGCGCGGGTGGTCGGCTTCGACATCTCGATGCGGCAACTGCGGCACTCGGGGCGGATCGACGAGCAGTCGGGGCGCGCGGCGCTGCGGCTGGTCCAGGCGGACGCGGCGGCGCTGCCGTTCGCCGACGCGTCCTTCGACGTGGCCTGCTCGGCCTTCGGCGCGGTCCCCTTCGTGTCGGACTCGGCGCTGGTGATGCGCGAGGTGGCGCGGGTGCTGCGGCCGGGCGGGCGCTGGGTGTTCTCGGTGCCGCACCCGTTCCGCTGGACGCTGCCCGACCTGCCGGACGACGAGGGCCTGGTGGTGCGGCACTCGTACTTCGACCGGCGGCCCTACGTGGAGCAGGACGAGGACGGCGCGGCCACGTACGTCGAGCACCACCGCACCTTCGGCGACCGCGTCAGGGAGCTGACGGCCGCCGGGCTGGCGGTGGACGACGTGGTCGAGCCGGAGTACCCGGCTGAGCTGGGCGATCGCTGGGGCGGCGGCTGGTCCGCGCGGCGCGGAGGGCTGGTTCCGGGTACGGCGATCTTCGTGACGCGTAAAGTAGGCGCGTAGTTCAACCCACGTCCGGTGAGGCGCATGGATTCGCCTCAGCTTCGCCGCCTAGAGTCTGCGGCGGCATGGCGACGGACGCGAGAAAGGGCCGCATGGCACGCAAGCTACTCGCCGACAGCGCGACCGTCGCCGTCGGCATGATGGCGGGCAACGCGCTGTCCTACGGCTTCAGTTTCGCGCTCTCGCACCGACTCGGTTCGGCCGATTACGGGCAGATCGGCACGCTGCTGGCGCTGTTTCTCATCGCCTCGATCCCCGCGACGGCACTCCAGGCGGTGACCGCGCGCCGGATCGCCACGGCCAAGGCGCGGGACGGCGGGGTCTCGGCCGATCGAGTGCACGCGATAGCGGGACCGCTGCTGCGCTGGTCGGTGGTCGTCGGGGCGGGCGAGGCGGCGCTGTTCGTGGCGCTCTCCCCCGTGATCGCGGCCGCGCTGCCCGCGATCACGACGGCGCAGGTGGCGTGGACGGCCGTGTCGCTGCTGCCGTTCTCGGTGATCTCCGGCTACTTCGGGCTCTCGCAGGGATCGAGCCGGTTCCGCGACTTCACCCTGCTGTTCATCCTCGTCTACGGCGTGAAGCTGGTCGCGGGCGTGGCGGTCGGCGTGACCGTGCAGAACCCGACGCTGGTGATGGCGGCCGTGGCGCTGTCCTGGTTCCCGGCGTGCGCGATCTGCCACTACCTGCTGCGCGACATGGTCACGGTGCGAACCCTGATTCACGGCGACGGCTACCTGACGGAGCTGCGCAGGGCCTCGTGGGGCATGGGCGTCGCGCTGCTGCTGTCGCTGCTGGACGGCCTGCTCTCGGCGCACTACTACAGCGGCCCGACGCTCGGCAGCTACCAGGCCGGGGCGCTGTTCACGCGTGCGGGGTACTTCGGCCCGCAGTTCGTCGGGATCCTCGTGTATCCGCGGCTGGCGGTGCCGGAGACGCGCAAGACGGCGTTGCGGGTGGGCGTGCTGGCGTCCGTGGCCATCGGCGCCTTCGTGATCATCGTCTCCGCGCTCTCGGCCGGCCCGCTGATCAACTTCGCGTTCGGCGAGCACTACACGGTCGGCTCGGACTTCGACCTGAGCAAGGTGGCGTGGATCTTCGCGTACGCGGGGGCGATGCAGTCGCTGGTGCAGCTCGCGCAGCTCGACGCCGTGGCGCGCGGCTCCGCGCTCGTGGGCTGGCTGGCGCTCGGCGGCACCGGCGCGGAGCTGCTGGTGATCATGACTGTCGCGCACCACGATCCGGTCCAGCTGATCTCCGTCGCGGCGGTCGTCGCCACGGTGACGGCGGCGGGCGGGCTGGTCATGGCGGCGCGGTCCAAGCACGAGTCCGGCGTCCGGATGCGCAAGCCCGAGTACCTGCCGGCCACATGATCTTTCGGTGACCTATGTGGCCGCACCACATGCGCCACCCTCGGCCGTGCCTTTACGGTCGAAGCCATGACGAGGAACGTGGATAGCGTCGACCTCCAGGGCCGGACGGCCGTGGTGACGGGGGCGGCGAGCGGCATCGGCCGGGCGTGCGCGACGGCGTTGGCCGAGGCGGGGGCGAAGGTGCGGGTGCTCGACCTCGACGAGCCCGGCGCGCTCGAGGTGGCCGCGCTGACCGGCGGCGAGGCGCACGTCGTGGACCTCACCGACACGCGCGACGCGGTCCGGCTGACCGCGGACGCCGACATCATCGTCAACAACGCGGGCTTCCAGGTCATCCGGCCGCTGGAGGAGTTCCCGCCGGACGTCTTCCACCGCATGCTCACGGTCATGGTCGAGGCGCCGTTCCACCTGATGCGGGCCGCGCTGCCGCACATGTACGCGCAGGCGTGGGGCCGGATCGTGAACGTGTCCTCGGTGCACGGCCTGCGCGCGTCCGCGTTCAAGGCGGGCTACGTGACCGCGAAGCACGCGCTCGAAGGGCTGTCGAAGGTGGCGGCCGTCGAGGGCGGCCCGCACGGCGTCACGTCGAACTGCGTGAATCCCGGCTACGTGCGCACGCCGCTGGTCGAGCAGCAGATCGCGGACCAGGCGGCGGCGCACGGGATCGCGGAGCAGGAGGTCGTCGAGCAGGTGCTGCTCGCGCGCTCGGCGGTCAAGCAGCTGATCGAGCCTGGTCAGGTCGCGGATTTGGTGCTGTATTTGTGCTCTCCGGCTGCGGCGTTCATCAACGGCGCCTCGTTGACGATGGACGGTGCATGGACAGCTCAGTAGCAGTGGACGACATCGTCTACCTCTCCCTGCTGGCGCGCGACGCCCCGACCGTGGAGTACGACGAGCCGGTCCGGTTCGCGCGGGAGGCGGGCGCGTCCCCGGAGCGGATCGCGGCCCTCGAACAGGCGCGCGCCCTGGCCCTGCGGGTGCGCACGACCATCCGGGACCAGCGTCGGCGCGAGAACGAGCTCGCGGCGCTGTTCGAGACGGCGGGCGACCTGGCTGGCCTGCGCGACCTCGACGACGTGCTGCGCGCCATCGTCCTGCGCGCACGGAAGCTGCTCGGCACGGACGTCGCGTACCTCTCGCTGCACGACGTGAAGGCGGGCGACACGTACATGCGCGTGACGGCCGGTTCGGTCTCGGCCGAGTTCCAGCGCGTGCGCCTCGGGATGGGCGAAGGTCTCGGCGGTCTCGTCGCGCAGACCGCGTCCCCGTACGCGACGGCGGACTACTTCAACGACGACCGCTTCCGGCACACGCGGCCGATCGACAGCGCCGTGCACGACGAAGGCCTGGTCGCGATCCTCGGCGTGCCGCTGCTCGCGGGCGGCGAGGTGATCGGCGTGCTGTTCGCGTCGGACCGGAAGGTCAGGCCGTTCACGCGCGACGAGGTGGCGCTGCTCAGTTCGCTGGCGACGCACGCCGCGATCGCCATCGAGTCGGCGAATCAGCTCGCTGAAACGAAGGCGGCGCTCGCGGAACTGGCCGAGGCGAGCCGCGTCATCCGCGAGCACAGCGTGGCCGTCGAGCGCGCGGCCGAGGCGCACGAAGCGCTCACGAGCCTGCTGCTGCGCGGCGCGGGACTGTGCGAGTTGGCGGACTCCGTCAGTGAGATCCTCGGCGGCGCGGTCTGCCTGACGGACGAACACGGGCAGGTGTTGCAGGGCTCTGCCGCGGATGTGCACGGCCCCGATGTCGAGGCGGCCACCGCGGAATCCGGACGCACCGGCAAGGCGGTCTTCGCCGAGCGGGAGCACCTGTGGATCGCGGCCGTGCAGGCAGGCGGGGAGTTGCTGGGAATGCTCGCCGTCCGCGCCGATGCCACTCTGGATCCGGCAGACCAGCGAATTCTTGAGCGCGCGGCGATGGTGACGGCCCTGCGGCTGCTGACCGAGCGCTCCGTCCGCGACGCCGAGTACCAGGTGCGCGGCGAACTGCTGACAGACCTCTTGGACGCCGCCGACCGCCCCGACCCGGATGCCGCCGCGTTGCGCGAACGTGCCAGGCGGCTGAACGCGGACCTCGACGCCGCGCACGTGGTCGTCGTGGCGAAGGCCGAGGATGCCGACCGCAGGCGCCTGGTATCGGCGGCAGCGCATCTCGCGGCGACGAAGCACGGCTTGGCTGGTGAGCGCGCTGGCACGATCGTATTGCTCCTGCCCGGCACCGACCCGACTGCCATCGCGCGCGACGTCGTCCACCAACTCCACGCCGCGATTCAGCGCCCCGTCACGGCGGGCGCCGCGGGCCCCGGACACGGCCCCCTCAAGCCAGCGCAACTGTTCGGAGAGGCCGCGCACTGCCTCAGCGCCCTGCTCGCCCTGGGCCGCATCGGCGACGCCGCCAGCGCCGCCGACCTGGGCTTCGTGGGCCTGCTGCTGGGCGGCGGCCAGGTTCCCGGCTTCGTCGAGCGCACCCTCGGGCCCGTCCTCGACTACGACGCACGCCGCTCCACCGACCTGCTGCGCACCCTCGAGGCCTACTTCGCCTGCGGCGGCAACCTGATGCGCGCCAAGGACCGCCTGCACGTCCACGTCAACACCGTGACGCAGCGCCTGGACCGCATCGCCAAGCTGCTGGGCCCGGAGTGGCAGTCCCCTGACCGGGCCCTCGAACTCCAGCTCGCGATGCGGCTGCACCGGCTCCGGTAGCGCCTACCTCAGCAGCGCCCGCGCGATGGCTTGGGCGCCGACGCCGGGCGCGAGGATCGTGTAGTGGTTCGTGTCGGGGACGAACTCGATGCGCGCAGGGGTGCGGTCGAGACCGGCCAGCGCCAGGCGCTCGGGGTCGTAGAGCGCCTGGGGCTCGTTCAGCAGGCCGCGCGCGGCGTAGAGGAAGTCGACGTCGCAGGCCACGGAGTCGACGATGTTGGTGCGCACGTGGTCGTCGAGCAGGACCTGCTTGCCGTCGGCGCGGATGGCCTCCTCGCGGCAGGAGCTGACGACCTGGCCGGTCGGCAGCAGCCGGATGTCGCGCACCAGGTACGCGGTCAGCTCCGGCGACCAGTTGCCGACGAAGGCCGGGTGCACGCGGTGGAAGTCGAGGTAGGCCTCTTCGTCGGCGAAGGTCATCGACAGCTTCTGCACGGCCGGGCCGACGACGGCTTCGAGGATGGCGTCGGGGTCGGCGCCGTCCGGGAGCGGGAAGCCCAGGCCGCCGTCGACGGCGACGAAGCGGGTGAACCGTTTGGGGGACGTCGCGGCGGCTTCCGCTGCGACGAATGCTCCGAGCGAGTGACCCACGAGCAGCACCTGGTCGAGGTGCAGCGCGTCGAGGACGGCGATCAGGTCGGCGGCGTTGCGGTCGATGCCCCACGGACCGGTGATCTCCCGGGAGCCCGCGCGGCCGCGCAGGTCGACGGCGATCAGCTCGGCCCGGCCGGCCACCGCGTCCACGACTCCGGCCCAGGCCAGCGCGTTGCCGGTGATGCCGTGCACGAGCAGGATCGGCGGCCGTGCGGCGGCGGACGGCTCGTCGGCGGGCCAGCGCAGCACGGCCAGCTCGCCGCCGGGTACCGGGACGCTCGTCTCGATGTGGTCCCGCCACGTCGTCGTCACGATCTCAGGCCTCCTCGATACTCGTCAGTAATCGTCTTCGCCCCGAAGCGCCCCGCCAAACCGCCCGGGGCGAAGAACACGATCAGGACGAAGGCGGCGCCGAGCAGGAACAGCGGCTGCTGAAGCGGGCCGCGCAGCACGCCGGGCAGTCCGGAGATCGCCGACGCGCCGGAGAGCCTGGTCAGCGACTGGCTCGCGTAGCCGTAGACGAGGCCGCCGACGATGGCGCCCCAGCGTCGCCCGGCGCCGCCGAGCACGACCATGACCAGCAGGCTGAGCGTGAAGTTCGACGTGGAGACCGACGGCGTCGCGCCACCGAGCAGCAGAAGGTAGATAATCCCACCGCCAGCGGCGAGCACCGCCGCGAGCGCGAAGGCGAGCAGCTTGAACAGGTACGGGTTCAGGCCGAGCACCTCGACGCGGCGTTCGTTCTCGTGGATGGCGCGCATGACGCGTCCGGGCGTCGAGGCGGCCAGGCCCCAGACGGCGAGCGCGCACACGACGAGGTACGCGAGCGCGATCCAGTAGAGGTTCGCGGTGTTGCGCACGCCGTCGAGCGCGGCCGGGACCGCCGAACCGTTCAACGTCTGCCCCTGCTCGCCGCCGGTCAGCTGCGGCGACCCGGAGATGACGAGGATCGACACGGCCTGGCCGAACGCGAGCGTGACCATCGCGAATCCGATCCCGCCGACGCGTAGCGCGACGCCGCCGAGGATCAGCGAGGCCGCGAGCGAGACGACGAGCGCGATCGCGGCGGAGGGCAGCAGCGCGTATCCGGCATGGTTGACCAGGATCGTGGTCACGTACATGCCGCCGGTCACGAAGATGCCATGGCCGAACGACATGACGCCGGTGTGCCCGAACAGCAGGTCGTAGCTGATGGCGAGCCCTGCGAAGACCAGGCAGACGGCCAGAAGTTGCAGCACGCCGGGTGCGTCGAGCGGTCCGTCGAACACACCGGGGATGGACAGCGTCGAATACGGCAGGAAGTAGAGCAGGGCGAAGACGATCAGGGCGCGGAGCCAGTGCGTGCGCCAGAGTTTTGCGACGCGGCTCATGCGGGCCTCCCTTGCAGGTTGCGGCGGCGCAGCAGCAGGACCGCCGCGAGCAGGATGACGACGGATTCGTCGCCGAGGCTGGCCGACGCGTAGTCCGCGTACTGCTGGACCAGCCCGACGGCCACGGCGGCGAGCGCGGTCCCGGTGATGGATCCGGCACCGCCGAGCACGACGACCACGAACGCGAAGATGAGCAGCGAGGTGCCGTCGCCGGGCGAGACCGAGCCCTGATACAGGCCGTAGAGCACGCCCGCGAGTCCGGCCGCCGCGCCGCCGAGCGCGAAGACGGCACTGTTCGCGCGGCGCACGTCGATGCCGAGCGCGGTGACCATCGCGCGGTCCTCGACTCCGGCGCGCACGATCAGCCCGGCGCGCGTACGGCCGAGCAGCAGCCGCAGGCCGACGAGCAGCGCGACGGCGATCCCGATCAGCAGGAAGCGCACGCTCGGCACGCGGGCCCCGGCGATGTCGACCGTCCCGGCGAGCCAGCCGGGCACGAGCCAGGTGCGCGAGTCCGCACCCCAGATCGCCTGCAGCAGCGCGGGGATCGCCAGCCCGAGGCCGACCGTGGCCAGCACCTGGTCCAGCGGACGGCCGTACAGCGGCCTGATGACGGCGAGCTCGGTCCCGGCCGCGATCGCCGCGCCCGCCGCGATGCCGGCCAATAGTGCGCCGAACAGGCCGATCGTGCCGGAGAGATGGTCGGCGACGGTCCAACCGACGTAGCCGCCGACCGAGACGAACGCTCCGTGCGCGAAGTTGAGCACGTCCATCAGGCCGAAGATCAGCGAAAGCCCGGACGCGACGAGGAAGTAGAGCGCGGCCAGGCCGAGGCCGGTCGCGGTGAGCAGGATCACGGTGGTCATGGGGAGACTCCGTTCGCCGTGGAGACGCCGAGGAGCTGGTTCGTGAGCGCGGGATCGGCGAGCAGGTCGCGGGTGTTCTCGGCGCGATGCGCGACGCGGCCGGTGTCGAGCACGACCGCGCGCCCGGCCATCGTCCGCACGACGCCGAGGTTCTGCTCGATCAGCAGGATCGGCACCGTCCGCGCCACCTCCTTCAGCGCCCGCGCGACCTCGGCGGCGACCTTCGGCGAGAGGCCCTTGGTCGGCTCGTCCACGACCAGCAGACGATTGGGCCGCAACAGGATCCGGCCGATGGCGAGCATCTGCTGCTCACCGCCGGAGAGGGTCCCGGCGGCCTGCGTGGCACGTTGCCGGAGAACGGGGAAGAGCTCGTACACGCGGTCGTACGCGGCACTGCCCCGGCCACGCGGTTCGGCCAGCCGCAGGTTCTCGGCGACCGTCAGTGCGGAGAAGACGCCGCGATCCTCGGGCACGTAGCCGATCCCGAGCCGCGCGATCGCGTACGTCGGCAGCCCGATCAGTTCGCGGCCGTCGAAGCGGATGGAACCGGACGACGCGTGCAGACCGAGGATCGCCTTCGCGGTCGTGGTCTTGCCGACGCCGTTGCGGCCGAGCAGCGCGGTGACACCCGAGTCCGCGACGTCGAAGGTGACGCCGTGCAGGATGGCGCTCCCGCCGAGCGAGACGCGCACGTCCGATACTTCAAGCAGACTCACAGCGGCTCCCCGAGGTAGGCCTCGCGCACGGTCGGGTTCTCGGTGATCAGCGCCGGGACATCGCACGCGAGCAGCGCGCCGTGGTGCAGCACCGCGATGCGCTCGGCCAGCCCGAGCACGACCTCCATGTGGTGCTCCACCATGAGGATCGTGGCGCCGGACGCGTGGATCTCCTTGATCAGCGCCGTCAGTTCGGGCACCTCCTCCACCGCCATGCCCGCCATCGGCTCGTCGAGCAGCAGCACCTGGCTCGGCCGCTCCGCCTGGCCCGCGAGCAGGATCGCGAGCTCCAGCTTGCGTTTCCCGCCGTGCGAGAGAGACCGCGCGGGACGCGCTGCGTCGGCGGTCAGTCGCGTGCGTTCGAGCGCTTCGGCGGCCGCGGTACGGGCTTTCGACCCGATGCGGCTCCACGGCTTGAGACTGCCGTAGGGGCCGCTGATCGCCGCCTGCGCCGCGAGTTCGGCGTTCTGGGCGACGGTGAACCCCGGCAGCACGCTCGACGTCTGGAAGGTGCGGCCGAGGCCGTGCCGCACGCGGCGGTGCGCGGGCAGTGTGGTCACGTCGCGGCCGTGCAGTTCGACGCGGCCCGCGCTCGGCCGGGTCAGCCCCGTTATCAGGTTGAACAGCGAGGTCTTGCCCGCGCCGTTCGGCCCGATCACGGCCAGCAGCTCGCCCGGCCGGACGTCGAGGTCGATGCCGTCGAGCACCGTGCGGCCGCCCACCCGCCAACCGAGACCGGTCAGCGAGAGGGCGGCGGCCCGGCTCCTGTCGTCGCCGATCACGAGGTCCAGGCCGGGGTCGTCGGCAGCGGCGGCGCGATCTGGCCGGCGGCCACGGTCTTGACCAGCTGCGGCGTCCACGTCGTGCCGGAGCCGGTCAGCTTCGCCTCGAACTCCGGCTGGAGCAGCGCGTGGTCCGCGGCGCGCACGGTGTACGCGCCCTCGACCCCCTGGAACGACCAGCCCTCCAGCGCCTTGATCTGCGCGTTCACATCGGTCGGCGAGGCCTCGAAGGCGTGCGCGAACATCTGCATCGCGGTGAACCCGTCCGGCGTGAACAGGTCGACCTGACCGCCCGCCGCCTTCACCGCCTGCGTCATCGCGGTCTCATACGTGTTGCCGCCGCCCGCGCCCGGGAAGTAGTGCGCGAGGAACGTGATCTTCGAGCCGGCTGGTCCGGTCGCCGGGTACGTCGCGACGTTGGCCAGGCCGGTCACGACCTTCGTGGAGTCGAGCACGCCCTGCTGGTTCAGCGTCGTCCACAGCGCGTTCGCGTTCGTCCCGGCCCACGCGACGAACAGCAGATCGGGCTTCGCGGCCTGGATCTTCGCGGTGAACGGGGTGAAGTCCGTCGCCGACAGCGGCACCAGCACGCTGGAGACCGCGGCCCCCTTCGCGCCGAGGACCGCCTTCACGCCGGTCGCGTTCGCCGTGCCGAACTCGCTGTCCTGCGCGAGCACGACGACCTTCTTGCCCGTCAGATCCCCGACGAACGTGCCCGCCGTCGCGATGTCCTGATACGACTCGCGGCCGGAGCGGAACGTGTAGCGGTTGAGGTTGTCGAGCTGGTCCACGGCCGCCGGACCCGCGATGTCCAGCACCTTGTTCTGCGCGGCCACCGCCGCCACCTGCAGCGCGATCGCCGAGTCCACCGACCCGCCGATCATCGTCACGCCCTGGCCGACCAGATCCTTCGCGTCGTTGACCGCCGTCGAGGGGCTGTCCGCGTCGTCGTCCACGATCAGCTGCACCTTGTGTCCGTCGATCACACCGGTGCCGTGGCTCAGATAGCTCAGGCCCGCCTTGAGCCCGGCCAGATACTCCGCACCGTAGGGCGCGTACGGCCCTGACTCCGCGGTGATGACGCCGATCTTCACAACAGCCCCTGAGGACGCGGCGGCCGGTGCGGCCGCGCTGGTCGGCGAGGCGCACGCGGCGGCGGCGAGGCCGGTCGCGGCGAGGATCACTCCAACGAGCGTGCGCCGGGAACGGCGCGGATGCGGTACGTGACGCGTCATTGCGACACCTGCTTCTCCGAGGACGGGTGAGTCGATGCCGCCGACCCTAGGAACAGCGGCCGCGCGCACCCATGTGAGCCGCGTACACAATCCGGCCGGTGGTCATGTACCCGGGCGACATCCGACCGGCCCGGGTGGACGGGCGAGACTACAGTGCTGGATGAACGACCATCACCGAACTCAAGATCGACAAGGAAGTCGGATTTCCTATGGACAAGGTGGTCGCCGCGGCTGACGCCGTGGCCGACATCCCGGACGGCGCCACGATCGCCGTCGGCGGGTTCGGACTGTGCGGGATCCCCTCCACCCTGATCGCCGCACTCCTCGCAGCCGGTCCACAAGACCTGCGCGTGGTGTCCAACAACTGCGGCGTGGACGGCTGGGGGCTGGGCCTGCTGCTCGAGTCCGGCCAGATCTCCCGGATGACCAGCAGCTACGTCGGCGAGAACAAGGAGTTCGCCCGGCAGTACCTGCACGGCGAACTCGAGGTGGAGCTGACCCCGCAGGGCACGCTCGCCGAGCGGCTGCGCGCGGGCGGATCAGGAATCCCCGCGTTCTACACCGCGACCGGCGTGGGCACGCAGGTGGCCGAGGGCGGGCTGCCGTGGAAGTACAACGCGGACGGCTCGGTGGCCGTCGCGTCCCCCGCGAAGGAGGTGCGCACCTTCAACGGCCGCGAGTACATCCTCGAACAGGCCATCACCACCGACTTCGCCCTGGTGCGCGCCGCGCTCGCGGACCGGCACGGCAACGCCGTGTTCAACGGCTCCGCGATGAACTTCAACCCGCTCGCCGCGATGGCCGGGCGGATCTGCGTGCTGGAGGCCGAACGCATCGTCGAGCCCGGCGAGATCCCGCCGAGCGCCGTGCAACTGCCCGGCGTCCACGTGCACCGGGTCGTCGAGGCCACGGTGGCCGAGAAGCGGATCGAGCGGCGCACGGTGCGTCCGCGCGTGGCAGAGGAGATCTGAGACATGGCGCTCGACCGCAACCAGATGGCCGCGCGCGCCGCGCGGGAACTCTCCGACGGCCAATATGTGAATCTCGGCATCGGACTGCCTACCCTGATTCCGAACCACGTGCCCGACGGCGTGCACGTGGTGCTCCAGTCCGAGAACGGCATCCTCGGCACCGGGCCGTACCCCTTCGACGGGGACGAGGACCCGGACATGATCAACGCGGGCAAGGAGACGGTGACGCTGCTG
>DATJIF010000148.1:0-106389 GCA_035493475.1 Actinospica sp. | reverse complement strand
GCCGCGGCACCGGCCGGATCGTCACGATAAAGGAGGGCACGCCATGTCCACCGCGACCTATGCGGGCACCGAAGTTGCCGTCAACGATGAGGGGTTCTTCACCGACCCCGGGCAGTGGCGCGAGGAGATGGCCCCGCAGATCGCCGCCGCTGCGGGCATCACCGAGCTCACCGGGCGGCACTGGCAGGTCATCCGTTTCATGCGCCATGAGTACGACGAAAAGGGCACCGGGCCCACCGTCCGGGCGCTCGGCAAGACCTCCGGCGTGACCGTCAAGGAGCTCTACCAGCTCTTCCCCAA
The DNA here is from genome assembly GCA_035493475.1 of Actinospica sp. Taxonomy (GTDB): domain Bacteria; phylum Actinomycetota; class Actinomycetes; order Streptomycetales; family Catenulisporaceae; genus Actinospica. Next base: position 106,089 of record DATJIF010000148.1, on the reverse strand, counting down.
GGGCCCGGCCAAGCTCGCCGCGAAGATCGCCGGCATTCCCAAGCCCCGCGGCTGCATCTGAGCCGCATGCGGAAAGGAAGGCGGCACCATGCCTGCCAAGATCGAGAAGGTCTCCATCATCATTTCCAAGGGCTCGCTGGAGGGCGTTTACCCCGGCCTGATCATGGCCAACGGCGCGCGGGCGGAGGGAATGGAGGCGAACCTGTTCTTCACCTTCTTCGGCCTCGACGCGATCACCCGGGCCCGCCAGGGACGGATCGGCATCGCCACCGTCGGCAACCCGGCGCTGCGCCTGCCGACCCTGCTCGGCGCGCTGCCCGGCGTCTCCCGGCTGATGACCCGGGTGCTGGGCCGCCGGATGGCCGCCCTGGACATCCCGCCGATCCCGGAGTTCGTCGAGATGATCGCGGACACCGGAGCCGGGCTCTACGCGTGCAAGGCCTCCGCCGACCTGTTCAGGCTCGCCGAGAAGGACCTCGTGCCGCAGGTCAAGGGCATCATCACGGTCGGCGAGTTCTACGAGCTCGCGGCCGGCGGCCAGATCATCTACACCTGAGCGCGGGAGTGGCCCGAGCCGGCGAACGGCGCGACCGTCGCGGTCGCGCCGTGCCGGATCCACAGCACCGTGCGGCCGGCGAGCCGCTGTTCGAGCCGGGCGGCGACCAGGTCGGCCGTCGCGGTGTCGAGGTGCGCGGTCGGTTCGTCGAGCACGAGCACGGGGGCGGGGCTGAGCAGCCCCCTGGCCAGGCAGACGCGTCGGCGTTCGCCGCCGGAGACCTCGTCGCCGGAGCGGCCGACCGGGGTGTCGAGGCCGCGCGGCAGGGACCTGATCCAGCGGTCCAGGTCGACGGTCTCCAGCGCGGACCACAGGGCGTCCTCGTCGGCGGCCGGGTCGGCGAGCAGCAGGTTCTCCCGGATCGTGGTGTCGAACAGGTGCGCGTCCTGATCCACGACGGCCACCAGCGCGCGGACCCGGGCCGGATCGGCGGCGCGCAGGTCGGTGCCGTCGATCCGGACGCTGCCCGCCGAGGGGTCGAGGTGGCGCGCGGCGAGGGCGGCGACGGTGGATTTGCCGATGCCGCTCGGGCCGCTGATCACGGCGTGCTCGCCCGACTTCAGGCGGAACGAGACGTCGTGCACGGCCTCGTGCGCGGCGCCGGGCCACGCTGCCGAGACCGCCTCGAACTCCAGCACGGAGCCTTCGCGCCACTCCACCGGAGCCGGCGAGTCGGGGGTGGGCACGACCGGTTCGGCCTGGGCGAGTGCGTTCAGCCTGCGCCAGGCGGCGAGGCCGGAGTCCAGCGCACGCGCGGCGTCCGGCAGGCCGCCGCAGAGCTCGAACATCGCGAGCGGGGCGAGCACGAGTGCGGCCGCGAGGGCGCCACCGATCCGTCCGGCCGAGGTCGCGTGGGCGCAGGCGGCGGCGAGCAGCGCGACCGTCGTACCGGAGGTGAGCGCGACGAGCGCGGAGCCGAGCCCGCCGCCGAGTGCGCCGCGCCGTTCGAGCGCGCCCAGTTCCGCGTCGGCGACGTTCAGCTCCACGCGTTCGGTGTCCGCGGCTCCGTAGGCGACGAGATCCGGCAGCGCGTCGAGCATCTCCACGGTGCGCCTGCTGAGGACGGCTCGCGCTTGGGCAGTTCGTCGCTCGGCCCGACGCGCCGTGAGCCGGGTCAGCGCGGGGGCGACGCAGAGCGCTGCGAGCAGTCCGAGCCCGAGGACCGCGGCCGTACCCGGCAGCAGGACGGCCTCCAGCGCGAATAGGCCGAGGCCCGCGGTCGCCGCGCCCGCGAAGGGGAGCAGGGTCTTGAGGAACAGGTCCTGCGCGGCCGCGACGTCGCTCGTCATCGCGGCCAGCAGGTCGCCGCCGCGCTCGGCGGACATCCCGGCCGGCGCACGTCGGGCGAGTCCTCGGTACACGCGCACGCGCACCTCGCCCAGCAGTTGCAGCGTCGCGTCGTGCCCGGCCAGCCTCTCGAAATAGCGGAGCAGCGCCCTGCCGAAGCCGAAGGCCTGCACGGCCGCGATGCCGACCTGGAGCGTGAGCACCGGCGGCCGTGACGCGGCGGTCGCGATCAGCCAGGCCGAGGAACCCGCCAGGCCGACCGCGCACAGTGCCGCCGCCGCGCCGAGGCCGGTCGCCGCGAGCATCCGCAGCCCGAGTCGGCGGCGGCCGGGGACGCCGTCCGGCAGCGGCTCGATCCGTTCGACGATGTGAGCCGCGGCCGGTTGCGCCATGGAGTGCTCGACGGCCTCCAGCCGCACCACGTCGTCGCAGAGTTCGAGCACCTGCGGCCGGTGCGTGACGATCAGCGCGGTGCGCCCGGGGAGCCACGTGCGCAGGGCCTGCACGACGAGCCGTTCATTCTCCGGATCGAGGTGTTCGGTGGGTTCGTCGAGCAGCACGATCGGTGCGTCGCGCAGGATCGCGCGGGCCAGGGCGACGCGGCGCTCCTGACCGCCGGACAGCGCGCTGGCCTCGCCGCCGATCGGCGTGTCGAGGGGGAAGTCGATCCCCGCGATACCGGCCGCCTCGCGCACGCGTTCGTCCGCGGCGTCGGGCGCGCCGAGCCGGATGGCGTCGGCCACGGTGTCGCCGGTCAGCCGCGGCCGTTGCGGCACCCACGCGACCTGCCCGCGCCAGGCCGCCCGGTCCAGCGTCGCCAGATCGACGCCGCCGACGCTGATCCGCCCGGATTCCAGCCGGTCGAAGCCGAGCAGCAGGTGGATGAGGGTGGACTTGCCGATGCCGCTCGGCCCGACGAGACCGGTCACCCGCTTCGGCGCCAACGCGAGATCCACCGCGCGGGGCGTCGGGCGTCCGGAGTCGGCTCGCGCGACGCGGGCGCCGTCGAAGCGGATCTCACCGTGCGGCACGGCCGTGGAACCGCCGTCCGAGCCCTGCGAAGCCTCCGTCACCGTGAAGACGCGGTCGGCGGCGGCCAGTCCCTCGGCCGCCTCGTGGTAGCGGGCTCCGACCTGACGCAGCGGCAGGTAGACCTCCGGCGCGCAGATGAGCACCAGCAGCCCGGTACGCAGGTCCAGCCGGCCGTCCGCGAGCCGCAGCCCGATCGCGGCCGCGACGACGGCGACCGACAGCATTGCGATCAGTTCCAGCGCGAGCGAGGAGAGGAACGCGACCCGCAGCGTGCGCATCGTGGCGCGGCGATGCGCGTCGGCGGCCCGGCGGATCTGCCGCTCCTGCCCGCGCTCGCGTCCGAACGCGGCGAGCGTCGGCAGCCCGGCGACCACCTCGAGGAAGTGCCCGCCGAGCCGGGTCAGCGCGCCGAACCGGCGGTCCATCTCGTCCCGGGTGCGCAGCCCGATCAGCACCATGAACAGGGGGATCAGCGGCACCGTCACGGCGATCGCCACGGCCGAGAGCGGATCCGCGGCCAGGATCCGCAGGCCGACCAGCGCCGGGACGACCGCGGCGAGCGTGAGCTGCGGAAGATACCGGGAGAAGTAGCCGTCCAGCGCGTCCACGCCGGTCGTGGCCAGCACGGCGAGCTCCCCGGTCCTGGCCCGGTCGGCGGCGCGGGCCGGGCCGCCGGCGAAGGCCCGCGCGAGATCGGCCCGCAGCGCCGACTTGACCCTGGTCCCGGTGCGTCCGGCGAGCAGTTCGCGCGACCAGGCGACGGCCGCGCGCACCGCCGCGAGTCCTATCAACACGAGGACGTCAGAGGTCAGTGATATGACCGGTCTGTTCGACGTGACGAAGCTGCTCACCACGTCCGCCAGCAGCGTCGCCTGCCCGACCAGCGCCGCCGCGTCGAGCACGCCCAGACAGGCCAGTGCCGCGATCAGCACCCTGACCGACCGCGCCCGGCGCAGCAGCCGCGGATCCACCGGCCTCATGCGGCGACGCCGGTCACGCGCTTGCGGAAGACCCAGTACGTCCAGCTCTGGTACAGCAGCACGAACGGCGTGAAGATCAGCGCGACCCAGCTCATCACGGTCAGCGTGTAGTGGCTGGAGGACGCGTTGGCCACGGTGAGGCTGTAGGCGGGGTTCGTCGTCGAGGGCATCACGTCCGGGTGCAGCGCGAGGAACAGCGCGGCCGTGGTGGCCACGATCGCGAGTCCCGTGCCGACGAACGCCCAGATGTCGCGCCCCTTCCAGGTCGCGTACAGGCCGCCGAGCAGCGCGGCCGCAGCCACCGCCATGACGGCCAGCACCACGCCGAACCGGCTCGCCGACGCGCCGAGGTGCACGAGCGTCCAGGTCAGGAAGGCCACGGCGCACGCGACGGCGATCGGCCCGAGCCACCGGACCTGGCCCCTCGCCCGCTCGCGCAGTTCGCCGGTGGTCTTCGCGGCGAGGAAGACGGCGCCGTGCAGCGTGAAGACACTCAGCGTCGTGAGCCCGGCGAGCAGCGCGTAGGGATTGAGCAGGGTGAAGAACGACCCGGTGAAGTTGTGCGCGGCGTCGATCGGCACGCCGCGCACGATGTTCCCGAACGCGACGCCCCACAGCAGCGCGGGCACGATGGCGCTGATGTTGTGCACGAGGTCCCAACGCCTGCGCCACGTCGCGTCGGTCTCCTTGTTGCGGTATTCGATCGCGATGACGCGCAGGATCAGTGCGACGAGGATCAACAGCAGCGCGAGGTAGAAGCCGCTGAACAAGGTCGCGTACCACTGCGGGAACGCGGCGAAGGTCGCGCCGCCGGCGACCAGCAGCCACACCTCGTTGCCGTCCCAGACCGGCCCGATCGTGCGCAGCAGCGTGCCGCGTTCGGCCTCCGTGCGTCCGATGCGGAACATCAGCGCACCGACGCCGAAGTCGAAGCCCTCCAGCAGGAAGTAGCCGCACCAGAGCACTGCGATGAGCGTGAACCACAGATTCTGCAAGGACATCTCAACTACTCCTGTCAGTATGCGAAGCCGAGCTGCGGCTGGGGTTCGTCCGGCGCGGCCATGGGTTCCGGCCCCTTGCGCGCCGTGCGCATCATCAACCCGACCTCGATCACGGCCAGGACGCCGTAGAGCACGGTCAGCACGATCAACGAGGTCCAGATCGTGCCGGCGCCGACTGTCGGCGAGACGGACTCACGCGTCGCCAAAACGCCGAAGACGGACCAGGGCTGACGGCCCATCTCGGTGAAGATCCAGCCGAAGCTGGCCCCGAGCGGCGCGAACAGCACGCCCCACAGCGCGAACCGGTGGAACCAGCGGCGCTCGGCCCCGGGCGTGCGTCCGCCGCGCGTGTACCAGAGCCCGATCAGCGCCACGAGCCCGGCGAGCAGTCCGAATCCGATCATCAGACGGAACGACCAGTACGTCACCGGGATCACCGGGGTGTAGACGCCGGGACCGTACTTGGCGACCTCGGCCGCCTGCACGTTGTCGATCCCCTCGACGCTGCCGTTGAACGACCCGGTGGCCAGGAAGGAGAGCAGGTGCGGCACCCGGACCGACCAGACCTCCGAACTGCCGTTGAGCGAGCCGATCGTGAAGATGGAGAAGGAGGCGGGCTGCGCGGTGTGGTACAGCGCCTCGGCCGCGGCCATCTTCATCGGCTGCTGCTCGGTCATGATCTTGCCGTCGATGTCGCCGGTGACCGCCGTGAGCGCGCACGCGACCAGCGTGGTCCACAGGCCCAGCCGCAAGGACGGGCGCATCACGTCCGCGTTCTGAGCACGCCTCAGATGCCAGCTGCTCACGGCGACGAACAGCATCCCGGAGATCAGGAACGCGGCCGCGATCGTGTGCGCGAAGGCCACCAGTGCGGTCGAGTTCGACAGCACCGCCCAGATGCTCGTCAGCCGCGCGGTGTGCTTCGCCGGGTCGAGCACGAAGCCGACCGGGTGCTGCATCCACGCGTTGGCGGCCAGGATGAAGTAGGCCGAGAGCACCGTGCCGATCGCCGCGAGCCAGATGCACGCGGCGTGCACCGCGCGCGGCAGCCGGTCCCAGCCGAAGATCCACAGCCCCAGGAAGGTGGACTCGAGGAAGAACGCCAGCAGCCCCTCGATGGCCAGCGGCGCGCCGAAGATGTCCCCGACGAACCGCGAGTACGCGCTCCAGGCCATCCCGAACTGGAACTCCTGCACGATCCCGGTGGCCACCCCGAGCGCGAAGTTGATCAGGAACAGCTTCCCCCAGAACTTCGTCGCCCGCAGGTAGCTCTCCTTGCCGGTCACCAGCCACGCCGTCTGCAGCCCGGCGACCAGGAACGCCGTTCCGATCGTCAACGGGACGAATAAGAAGTGGTAGACGGTGGTGATGCCGAACTGCCATCGGGCGAGCAGCAGCGCGTTCACGGGCCGGTCCTCTCGGGAGCTGGACGGGGCGGGCGGCAGGGGCCGCGGGCATGGCCAGCATCGGGGAGGACCGGGACGGGTCGGCAGGGCTGTCGGTCCCGGGGCACCGGGCCGAAGGTCCCGACGCGTCGGCCGCGCCCACCCGAATCCTGGCAGCCGGCCGCGCGGTTTCGGCGGGACACTCCGAGGACGTCGGCGAACACGCGTCCATTCGGGTGGACGGTCAGTCGATCGGCACGACGGCCACCGGGGTGGGGGAGTGCGCGATCAGTCCGTCGACGACGTAGCCCGCGCCGACGGACAGCGGCCCGCGGTGCCGGTGCGCTCCCACGACGAGCAGCCAGGTGTCGCGCGCGGCCTCGGTCAGCACCGGGACGGTGTTGCCGCGCCCCGCGGAGATCTGCACCGGCACGCCGGGGAAGTCGGCGGCGATTGGTTCGAGCAGCTTCTCAACGGTCCCGATCTCATCGGCCCTGGTCTGGTCCAGGTCTTCGCAGTATCCGCCGGCGACGCTGGAGTAGACGGCGTGCGGGTGCCAGACGCGCACGGCGTGCAGCAGCGCCCCGTACCTGGCCGCGGCGGCGAAGGCGAAGCGGATCGGCGCGGCGTCCTGGCCGGGCTCGACACCGAGGACCACCTCGTTCAGCGGCTCGCCGGGCAGGCCGCCGCGCACGACGACGAGCGGGCAGTGCGCGTGGGCCGCGAGCCTGCGGCTGACCGAACCGACGAGCATCCCGGCGAACCCGCCGTGTCCGCGGGTGCCGGTGACGACGAGCCCCGCGTGCCGGCTGAACTCCGTCAACGCGTGCGCCGGGGAGAGATACGAGACCTCGGTGCGAGTGCTGACGCCGGGGACTCGGGCGCGCACCTCTGCCGCGACCCGGTCGACCAGGATGGCTCCGTCCGCGCGCGCCCGCAGGGCGTACTCGTCGGGTTCGAGGACCGAGACGTCGGGGATGTGCAGCGCGTGGACCAGGAGGAGGGGCACGTTCCTGGCGACTGCCTCGGCGGCCGCCCACTCGGCGGCGCGCAGGGCGTTCTCCGACGGATCGACGCCGACGACCACCGCGTCCGTCGCGTGGACCCCGGTCTGCTCTTTCTCGGTCATCATCGGCTCCTCATCTTCAGCCCCTGATATTTTGGGCTCCCGGAACCAAGATCACTCGTCGATCGCCGCCGGGCTAGGGTCTTTGGTCCCGGCAGTGCCGCAGGAGGGAGTCCTGGCGACGAAGTGCAGGTCCTCGCCGGCGGGAAGCGAGAACCCGTCCGCGTATCCGGGCTCGACGTCGAGGATGAACTCCGGCGATCCCCACGCCCGGTGCGTGTCGGCCTGCATGTAGAACGGGCAGTCCTCGACCGTCCCGAGCAGCAGATCCCGCCGCCCCAGGGGGAAGTCGCCCGCCTTGTAGCACATGGGCGCGGTCCCGTCGCAGCACCCGTGCGAGAGTACGAAGACCACCGGCCCGTACTCGGCGCGCAGGGCGGCGATGGCCTCGCCGGCCGCGGCGGTGGCGGTGACGCGGCCGGTCGGTTCGGGCGAGGTCGGCATGGTCCGTGTCCCTTCTCCGTAGCTCAGTAAGGCAGGACGCGTCCGGACGGCGTCCGCAGGTCGAGCGGCTCGATCTCGCGGCGCCGAGCCGTGCGGACGACCGTGATCCGGCGCCGCGCGGGCTGGCGCACGATCTGGCGGGTGTAGTCGGTCTGCATCGTGATCGCCTCCGGGTTGACGGCCCGCCCTCGCGGTGCCGGGAAGAGTGTCGTATCGCCACCCTCCCGCTCGCGCCGCGAGGGTCCCACGGCCGTTGGTCCCTGACTTTCCGGGCGGTTGGTCAGCCGTTGCTCCCGATCACGCCGATGCCGGGGGCGATCACACGCACCCGCAGGAATGTCGAGTAGCCCTTGACGGTGCACGTCGGCAGGCTCCAGTACGTGTGGTCGGCCTGCTTCTGGTCCGGCGGGTAGATCCGCAGCTGGTACGCGTTGATCTGCTGCCCGGGCGGACAGTTGCCGGTCACGGCGTCGACGTAGCCGAGGAGCGCATAGGCGGTGGCTCCGGGGGCGAGTTGAACCGTGGTCTTCCCGCCGCCCTCCCAGACCGCGGGGTTGCCCAGTTGGCGTCCGGAGCTGGAGATCGCCGACACGCCGGGGAATCCGCGCAGCGTGCACGTGTGGCGGCTGATGTTGGTGAACTCCAACGGGGTGAAGATCGTACCGGCCGCGCCGTTGCTCTGGTCCACGGCGAGCCACACGCCGAGATCCGCCGCCGTGCACTTCGGCACCGCCGCCGAGGCCGCCGCCGCCGATGCCGACGCCGACGCGGGCGCCGAACCCGCGAGCAGCGGTGCGCACGCCAATCCCACGCCCGCGATGGCCGTGACCGTCAACCGCCGAATGTTTCCCCTGATCATCAGCAAACTCCTTCGGGCCTCGTCAGTGGTGCATGAATCGGTGGTGCGTGAGGATGCCGGCGTACTCCGGGTAGGAGAAGCCGCTGATCGTGTGTGTCACGGTGCCGTCGGCGAGATTCAGCACCGAGACGGTGTTGGTGCCGATATCGCTGACGTAGGCGGTCCGGCCGGCCGGGCTGAGCGTGATCGCCATGGGGTTGACGAATCCGTGGATGGTGTCGGTGACGGTCAGGGTCGAGGTGTCCAGGACGCTGATCGTGCCGGATCCGGATTCGGGGATGTACGCCGTGCGGCCGTCGGGGCTCAACGCCATGTCGAACGGGTTCAAGTAGAGCCCGAGGTGGACCTGGCCGGTGACGGTGTCGCTGCGCGCGTCGATCACCTCGACGCCCGCCATGGCTCCGGCCTGGTTGGGGCTGAAGTGGCTGGCGACGTACACCTTGGTGTCGTCCGGGCTGATCGCCAGGCCGTAGTTCCAGGCGGATCCCATGTGGATGACCGTGTCGACGGTGTCCGAAGGCAGGTTGACGACGGTCATGTCGTCTTCCATCTCGGTCACGTACAGCTTCGTGTCGGCGTGGTTGACCGCGAGGGTGACCGGCAGGCCGCCGATCGGGATCGTGTGGACGACTTTGTCAGTGGCCGTACTGATCACCGAGACCGTGCCCGCGGAGTTGGCGACGTACACGAACGCGCCGCGGGGATCCGTGGCGAGTTGGAAGGGGCCTCCGTCGGTCGGCACGGTGTGGGTGACCTTGTTGGTCGCGGTGCTGATGATCGAGACTTCGTCGCTGCTGCTGTCGGCCACGAACACCTGGGAGCCGTCGCGAGTGACGAGCGCGGTGTACGGAAAGTGGCCGACCGGGATGGTGGCGACGATGGTGTCGCTGGTGCCGTCGACCACTGACACGGTGTCCGCGAGCACGTTCGGCACGTAGATCGTGGACCTGGCTGGATGGCGCGTCGGGCAGGCGGCTCGCGCGGCCTGGGCGGCCGGGGCGGAGGCCCCGAGCAGAGCGCCGATCGCGATCGTGAACATGAAGCGGCGGGACCACCGTCGGGTGCGCGGCGTGGTGCCGAATGCGGGCGGCATGGCCAACCCTCCTCAGCGGGATGCGCCCGGCCGCTACGGCCGCCACCGGTCGAGACGCGCGGCAGGGCGTACAACGCTCACGTTCACACCGGCGTGCGTATCAGAACAGAGGCTTTCGGCCCGTCAGCGCACTGCCGGATTCTCACCGCGGGAGGGTCGATTCCTGCGCGGGAGTCTCCAGTTGGAGCACGCCCACCTCCTCCGCGGTCAGCCGATCGCCGCGCAGTTCCGCCGCGATTCGGCCGTTGCGCAGGATGAGGACGCGGTCGCAGGTGTCGCAGAGTTCGGCGTCGTCGGACGAGGCGATCAAGACGGCGGCGCCGGTGCCGGCGATGTCTCGGGCGAGAGCGTGGATGGTGGCCTTGGCGGCGACGTCCACGCCTTGACTGGGCTCGTCCAACAACAGCACTTTGGGCTGGCGACGCATCCATTTCGCCAGCACGACCTTCTGCTGGTTGCCGCCGGACAGCGTGCCGAAGACCGCGTCGGGGCGCGGCGGCTTGATGTCGAGTTCCGCGATCCAGCGTTCGAACTCGCCGCGTTCGTCGGTGCGCTTGACGCGGCCGTACCAGGTCGCGAAACGTCCCAGGTCGGTCAGGGCGTAGTTCTCGTGCAGCGTGAAGGCGAGGACGGCCCCGTCGCCACGCCGGTCCGCGGGTACGAGTGCGAGTCCGGCTCGGACGGCTCCGCGCGGGTCGGCGGGTACGCGTTGCCCGTCGACGAACACTTCGCCGTGCCGGGAGACCGCTCCGAACAGCAGGGGGAGGATCTCCTCGCGGCCCGAGCCCGTCAGCCCCGCGATGCCGAGAACCTCACCGCGGCGGACGGTGAAGTCGATGCCGTCGACCTTCGTCCCGCACAGCCCCCGCGTCTCGAGGACGACGTCCTCGTCGCCCGCGAACGGCCTGTCGTGGGCCGGGCGCAACTGTTCGGCGCCGATCATCAAGGACACCAGTCGATCCTGGTCGATGTCAGCGACCTGCCAGGTGCCGATCCGGCCGCCGTCGCGCAGGACTGTCACGCGGTCGGCGATGGCGAAGATCTCGTCGAGCCGATGGGAGACGTAGACGACTCCGAGGCCGGCGTCACGCACCCGGCGCAGCGCGTCGAACAGGATCCTGACTTCCTCGCGCGGCAGCGAGGCCGTCGGTTCGTCCACGACGAGCACCTTCGCCTCCTGCCAGTCCCAGAGGGCCCTGGCGATGGCGATGCCCGTGCGTTCCGCCGCGCCGAGTTCGCCTACCGGTCGGCGCACGTCGAAGTCGTAGCCGAGCATCCGCATCCGGCGTTCCACGTCGCGGCGTTCGGCGTCCCAGCGGATGCGACGTCCGTGTGCCGTCGCCACGGCACGTCCGAGTATCAGGTTCTCGACGGCGTCCAGCGTCTCGATGAGGCCGAGGTCCTGGTGCACGAAGCGGAAGCCGGCCGCTCTGGACGCGGCGGCGTCGTGCAGGTCCAAGGCGCGGTCCTGCCACTTGATCTCGGCGCCCGGGTCCGCGGCGTGATATCCGGCGAGCACCTTGATCAGGGTGGACTTGCCGCAGCCGTTCTGGCCCACCAGCGCGTGGATCTCCCCGCTGCGCAGGTCGAAGTCGACCGAGTCGAGAGCCTTGGTGCCGACGAAAGTCTTGCTCAGTCCGCGGATCGTCAGCATCGGTTCGTCGTCAGGCATCGGCGGACACCTCGTGCGGCGCGGCGGCGGCTTCGGTTCTCGGCGAACGCAGCTTGCGAAGGACCGGGCGGCTGGCGACGGCCACCGCGATGATGAGCGAGACGCCTTGGAACACCGGCTGGCTCCACACGGAGGCGGACGAGGCCGAAAGCGTGAGTCCCTGGATGCCGAACGCCAGCGCGAAGTACGCGATCAGGGTTCCCCAGACGTTCGGGCGCTGCGAGAGCTGCGAGGCGCCGAGGAAGACGGCGGCCACGGCGGGGAAGAGGTAGCCGGGGCCGATGCTCGCGGAGAACAGCCCGCTCTGCATCGAGAAGATCACGCCGGCGAGTCCGGAGATCAGCCCGCTGGCGATGAAGACGCCCCAGGTTACGCGCTCCGTGCGAACTCCCGCGAGCCGGGCGGCGTCGGGGTTGCCGCCGGTGGCGAGCAGGGCCCGGCCGATCGGCGTGAGTTCGAGGACGTACCACATGGCCGCGGCGAGCACGAGGAGCACGTAGTCCACGATCGGGACGCCGAGCAGGTTGTCCGTGCCCAGATTGGACCAGTAGTCCGGCAGGTTGCCGATCAGCTCCGTGTTGTTCGACAGCACCAGCACGGCGCCCGCGAGCACCTGGCCGACGCCGAGTGTCGCGATGAACGAGTTGACGTGCAGCCGTACCACGATGAAGCCCGACAGGAAGCCGGTCAGTCCGCACGCGGCCAGCGCGATCAGGGCGTCCACCGGGGCCGGGAGATGCGTGTGGATCGAGAGATAGACGATCAGCCCCAGCGCGAGCGCCATCACCGAGCCGATGGACAGGTCGTACGCCCCCGCCGTGAGCGGCACGAGGAAAGCCAGCGCCAGCACGCAGGTGATGACCCCGGACCGGAAGACCAGCGTGAAGGTCGTCTGGGTGAGGAAGGTGTCCGGCGCGATGACCGCGAACAGCGCGATGAAGAAGAGCCAGAGGTATACGGCGCTGATGCGCTTCGGGCTGAGGCGCCCGAGCGGCGACGGGCGCGAGCGGCGGTCGGCCGCGGGTTCGGGCTCGGGCCGGGTCGATCCGGCCGGCACCGGCTGCACGGCGGTGGTGTTCTGAGTCTGCGACAAGGCACTCTCCCTTGAGCGGCCCACCGTCCCTGGCGGACACGCTCATCTAAGACACAAACTGAACTCATGTCAATAGGACCGAGTTTGGAAGAGGCGCTGGTCTGCGGCGATCCTGTGGCTCTTGAACTGAACTGAAGTTTGGCTACAGTGGCAGGGCGGCGCCGCGCCGCGCACCGCCACTGCGAGGAGGAGATCCGTGGCTGTACGGGAGGTCGATCTGCTGGTCGTCGGCGCGGGCATGGCGGGACTGACCGCCGCCGCCCGCGCCGTGCGCGACGGACTGTCCGTGCTGATCGTCGAGATCGGTCCGGACGTCGGCGGCTCCGCCCGCTTCGCCGGATACGCGTGGACAGCCCCGGACCACGAGACCATGGACCGGCACAATCCGGGAGGCGATCCCGCTCTCCGGCGCGCCCTCGTCGACCGGTTCGCCGACGGCGTCGCGTGGATACGTTCGCTCGGCGTCGAGGCCGGGGACGCGCAGCGCATCCTCAGCTTCGGACGGGGCCATCGTTTCGACACCAACCACTACGTCGACACGTGCCGCCGCGTCATCGTGGAGGGCGGTGGCGAGCTGTTGCTGAGCACTGATACCGAGCGGCTGGAGCTCTCTGAGGACGGCGCCGTCGTCGGGGCGGAGCTGAGATCGAAGGATGGGACGCGAAGGCGGGTGCGCGCCCGCTCGACGCTGCTGGCGACCGGGGGCTTCCAGGCTGATCACGCGCTGCGTGCCGCACACGTGCACCCGCACGCCGAGCGCATGCAGCTGCGTTCGAATCCGCTCAGCGACGGCGGCGGGTATCGCCTTGCCGCGCAGGCCGGTGCGTCCACGGGTGCTGAGAACGCGGGCTTCTACGGGCACCTGATACCGAGCGGCGTCACCTTCGCCGACCCTGCGGACTTCGTCGATCTCTCGCTCTACTACAGCGAGCACGCGCTGCTGTTCAACCTGGAGAACGAGCGCTTCGTGGACGAGACGCGCGGCGATCACCTCACGACGATGGCGCTGCTCGAACAGCCGGAAAGCCGCGGCCTGCTGATCGCCGACTCCCGGGTCTTCCGCGACTGGATGGTCGGTGCGTACGTCGAAGGGGCGGTGAGCATCGACAAGTTCGCCCTGGCCAGCAAGCGCGGGGGACGCGTCGGGCTCGCCGAGGACCTCGACGAGCTGTCATTGCTGCCCGAAGAGTGGGGATATCAGGGCACGGCCATCCGTGACGCAGTCGAGCGCTTCAACGCTCAGGCTGCGTCCGGATCGGAGCTGACGCCGGGCCGGGAGCTCGATCGGCTGCCGCTCGACGAGCCGCCGTACTACGTGATCGAGACCGTCCCCGCGATCACGTTCCCGCTGCACGGCGTCCTCATCGACGACCGAGCGCGTGTGCTGGGCGCCGATCGGACCCCGATTCCCGGACTCCTGGCGGCCGGATCGGACACCGGCGGACTCTGGTACCGCGCGTACGCGGGCGGGCTCGCCTCGGCTCTCGTGTTCGGACTGACCGCTGCCGACACCGCGGCGAGGGCGGCATCCGATGAGTGAAGTGAACTCGATTAGATTCCGTGGCGCGATCGCCTTGGTCACCGGCGGAGGGTCCGGCATCGGCGCGGCGGTCGTGCGGCAGCTCGACCGGGAGGGGTGCTCGGCGGTCTACGTCGCCGACATCGACGCGGCGGGCGCCTGCTCGGTGGCGGACGAGACCAAGTCCGGTCACGCGGTGGCCGTGGACGTGACCGCGGCCGCCGACGTGGACGGACTGGTGAGCCGGATCCTCGCCGAGCAGGGGCGGCTCGACGTCGTGGTGAACACTGCGGGCGTCGACGATCCGCAGGCCAAGCAGCGCATCCTGGCCGCGCGGCAGTCGGGCGAGCCCATCGACGTCTTCCGAGACCTGACCGACGCGCAGTGGCGCCGGGTCATGGCGGTCAATCTCGACGGGACCTTCCACGTGCTGCGCGCGGCCGTGCGCGCGATGGCATCGGCCGGTCGCGGCACGATCGTCACGGTCGGGTCCTCCGCCGCGTTCGACACGCTCAGCGGCTATGCGCACTACGCCGCGTCCAAGGCCGGAGTGCACGCGCTCGCGCAGTCGGTGGCGAAGGAGGCGGCGGCGTTCGGCGTACGCGTCAACATCGTGGCGCCGGGCCCGGTCGACACCCCGATGGCCGCGCGGACCCCCGCGGCCGTACGTGAGGCGATGGCCGCGGAGGGGCCGGTGGGCTACGCGTCCGCCGAGGAGCTGGCCGACAACATCCTCTATCTCGCCTCGCCCGGCGCCTCCAACGTCGTGGGGGCCGTCCTGCTCAGCAACGGCGGCCGGTTCACCGTGTGAAGAACCGAAGGTGCGGCCGGCCCCCGCAGGGACCGGCCGCACCGGCGCGATGGTCAGCCGAGCTTCCAGAGGGCCTTGAACTGCGCCTCGTAGCCGACGGGGCCGGCGTAGTCGAAGGCCGGAGCCAGCTGCTTGGCCGCAGCGGTGTTGTCGACGATGTACGTCGGCAGCGCGTCGAGTTCCGTCTGGTAGCCGGCCGGGAGCGTGCCGCCGCCGACCAGCCGCAGCGCCGCGTCCACCATCTCCCAGCCCTGATACTCGGCCGGGAAGGCGACCCACGAGGCGTCCCCGTCGCCGCTGATGATGCCCTGGAACTGCGCCGAGCCCGCGCCGTCGCCGATCAGCTTGACCCGGCTGGACATGCCCGCCGCCTTGAGCGCCTGGGGCACGCCGACCTCGAGGTCCGCGAAGGTGAACAGCACGTAGTCCACGTTCGGATGCGACTGCAGGTAGGCCACCAGCTTCGCGGCGATCTGGCCGCTCGCGAGGTCGTCGACGGTCACGTCCAGCTCGCTCGTCGAACATCCCGAGCAGTACTGCTCGACCGTCTGCGCCAGCCCGTCCGTGGTGGTCTTCAGCGACGGGTAGCTCGGGACGGTCACCGAGACGATGTTCGCCTTGCCGCCGGAGTCCCGGATCGCCCACAGGCCGAGGTTCTTTCCGTCCGGCGCGGTCGTGTGGTTGCAGATCGCCTGGAACGTCGTGGGCGATGGGGCTTCCGGGCCGGGGGAGCAGGTCACCACCGGTATGCCCGCGGCCGCGGCGGCGGCCAGTTGCGACTTGACGGCGGCGGACGGGATGCCGGTGATGCCGATGACGTCGGGCTTGCTCGCGATCGCCGCGGACAGCCCGCTGCCCGGGTCGTCCGAGCTGAAGACGAGGCTCTTGTAGTTCCAGCCCGCGGCCGCGACCGCCGCCTTCACGCCCGTGGTGATCTTCCCGCAGATCGGGAGCGAGCAGTCCAGCCAGTAGAAGGTCTTGCCCGGCGTCGGCGCGGCGGCCAGCGGGGTGGTGATGGTGATCTTCGTCGGCGGCGTGGTGAGCGGGGCCGGGACGGAGCTCACGGCCGCCGCGTTCCCGGCGCCGCCGCCCGCCGTCGTCGAACCGCCGGAGCTGGTGCACGCCCCGACCGTCACCGCCAGCAGAGCCGAAAGCGCCATCAGGGTACAGCGTCGTAGCCGATGGTTCATGATCACCCCTAGCTTGAGTTAAACTGAATTTAGTTCGACTGCCGCCAATCTGGCAGCCCGCGCAACAGGTGTCAACAGCCTGCGCGGGACGCGTTCACCGCGCGAGGAACGACGAGATCCGCTCGCGGGCGTGTGCCGTGCCGGCGAGTACGGCGATGCTCCGCGCCTCGGCGGCGAGCTGCTCGTGCAGGCCCGCGTGGGCGGCGTCGCGGACCAGCCGCTTGGTCGCGCACGACGCGGCGCCCGCCCCGTCCGCCGCCAGACTCGCGGCCATGGACCTGGCCGAATCCCCGAGCTCAAGCTCCGTGACCACCCTTGAGACCAAGCCCCAGTCCTCCGCCTGCGCCGCGGTCAGGGTCCGGTTGGTCAGTGCGAGGTCGAGCGTCCTGCGCTGACCGATCAGCCGGGGCAGCAGCCACGACGCACCGCAGTCCGGAGTGAGCCCGATCGCGGAGTAGGCGAGCCGGAACTTCGCGGACTCGGCGGCCAACACGACGTCGCCGACCAACGCCAGCCCGACACCGCCCCCCGCCGCCGCACCCTGGACTGCAGTGACGACCGGAACCGGCAACGCGTAGAGCAGTTCGACCGCATCGCTAGCCGCTTGCGCGACCTTGTGCACGTAGCCTGCGAGCCCAGAGCCTTGCGACGCGAACGCGCGAAGATCGCCGCCGACACAGAAGTTCCGGCCGCGCGCCCGGAGCAACACCGCCCCGCCGGGTTCGTCCGCTATGTCGGCGGCGGCCGTGCGCAACGCCTCAGCGGTCTCAAGATTCAGAGCATTGCCGTGCTCAGCGTCGTCCAGCAGCAGCTCCACGACTCCGTCGGAGTGCCGCACGACGCGAACGGCGGTATCAGCCGTCTTCATTGGATTCCTCGTCTCCTGAGTCAGTCAGGCACGATGACCGCGCGCCCGTTCACCGTCCCCGCGCGGAGGCGTTCGATCGCATCGACGGCCTCGGACAGCGGGAAAGTCTCGGTCTCGACCTCAATGGCGCCGGAACGTGCCAGGTCAAGGACATCAACGAGTTCCGAGCGCGTTCCCCAATACGGCAATGCAAGCCGGAACCCCTGCGGCAAGCGCCCAGACTTCGCGACGGTCAGGCTGCCGCCACCGCTGCCCACCAGGACCAACTCGCCACGTGGACGAAGGACGCTTGCCGCGAGCGCGATCGTGCCATCCGTCCCGACGAAATCGAGGACCGCATCGACTCCGTCCGCCTTCAACGCACTGGCGCCGGGGGACGGGGCAAGCAGCGCGGCGTGCGCCCCCGCCGAGTACGCCAGCGCGACCGCCTCCTCCCGCGTATCGACGGCCACGACTCGGCTGGGGGTCAGCGCCCGCAGGATCTGAATCGCCACGTGCCCGAGCCCGCCGACCCCGATCACGACGACGGTCGAGTCCGGCCCGAGCGCGGCGCGTATCCCGGCGATCGCGTGATACGAGGTCAGACCCGCATCGCACAGCGGCGCTGCCTGGCACGGATCCAGCTCGCCGATCGGCAGCAGATGCCGACCCGAGGGGACGAGGATGAACTCGGCCATCCCACCGTCGCGGCCAAGTCCAGCCCCCGCCGTCCAGCCCACCGCCCCGCGACGCTCGCAGTAGTTCTCCGCCCCGGCTGCGCAGTTGCGACACGTGCCGCACCCCCAGGGGCCGTACACCGCCACACGTTCATCAAGGCCCACGCTCGGGAGAAGCGCCAGAGGTCCAGCCTCCACCACCCGCCCCGCGATCTCGTGACCAAGCGTGAAGGGCGGCTCGAAGGGCAGCGCACCGGACGCGGCGTCGATCACGTGGATGTCCGAGCGGCAGATCCCGACGGCCTCGACCCGGACCAGGACCTCGGCGCCACGCGGCACCGGCCGGTCGACCTCGGTGAGCACCGGCGCCCCGCGGTCCCGGCCGGTCAGGCGGATTGCTCGCATGCCTCGATACTAGTAGAAGTGAATTCACTTCGATAGAGTCCGAATGAAGAGAGAGGTGATGGTGGATGCGCTATCTGGAGGTCGACACCTCGCTGCTGCTGGAGACCGACGAGCAGCGAATACTGCGCGCGGTGCTGCGCGGTTTCTTCGCCGAGACCTGCGCCCACGACGACGTGCGCGAACAGTCCGCATCGGCGCGCGGCTACGACGAGACGTCGTGGCGCCGGATGGCCGCCGAGGTCGGAGTGCAGGGCCTGGCGATCCCGGAACGCTTCGGCGGTTCCGGCTACAGCTTCGCCGAACTCGCCGTCGCGCTCGAGGAAGCCGGCCGCGCACTGGCCCCCAGCCCGCTGCTGCCCACAGTCGTATTCGCCGCGACCGCCCTGCTCAGCAGCGGCGACGAGGCAGCCTGCGCCCGATACCTCCCGCGCATCGCCGACGGATCCCTGACGGCCACCGTCGCAGGCGTGTCGGAGCTCGCTGACGTTCGGGCCGAACGCGGGGGCGGGGGCGGAGGCGGTGGCTGGGTGCTGCGTGGGCGGGTGGACTTCGTGATTGATGGCCAGGGCGCTGACCTTGTCCTCGTTCCGGCGCGTACGGCTGATGGCGGGGTGCGGCTGTTTGCGTGCGAGCCCGCCGAGGGGACGTGCGTGCGGACGGCGCGGCGGGTGCTGGATGAGACGCGTCGGCTGGCGTTGGTGGAGTTTCGGGGGGCGCCTGCCTCGGTGGTCGGGGATTGCGATACGACGGCGGAGATCCTTGCGCCGACCGTTGATCGGGGGCTGGCGGCGCTTGCGGTTGAGCAGGTGGGCGGGGCGCGGTATGCGCTGGAGGCGACGGTCGGGTTCGTGGCGGGGCGGCGGCAGTTCGGGCGGGCGATCGGGTCGTTTCAGGCGGTCAAGCATCGGCTGGCCGACCTGCTTGTCGAGGTCGAGGCGGCGCGGTCGGCGGCTGCGTATGCGGTGGCCTGCGCGGTGGGTGCGCCGGATGAGGCGGCGGTCTCGGCTCGGGTGGCGGCGGTGGTGTGCTCGGGTGCCTACCAGCGGGCGGCGGCGGAGTACGTGCAGCTGCATGGCGGGATCGGCTTCACCTGGGAGCACGCGGCGCACCTGTACCTGCGGCGGGCCCGCGCGGACGAGGTGCTGCTCGGGACCGGCGCCGAGCACCGGGATCGGCTGGCGGATCTGCTGGGGCTTCCGCGGCGCGCGGTCGTCTGTTGACAGCCTTCGGGCCGTGGACTAAAACTGAATTCAGTTCATCAACCTGAGGAGTCGCGGTGGCTGACGAGGAAGAGATCCAGTTCGAGCGGGACGGGTACGTCGCGCGGGTGTGGCTGAACCGGCCGTGGAAGAAGAACTGCGTGACGGTGCCGATCCTGGATCGGCTCGACGAGATCATCACCGAGGTCGACGAGGACCCCGAGCTGCGGGTCCTGGTGCTGCGCGGCCGCGGCGGCACCTTCTGCTCCGGCTTCGACCTCGACAGCCTGCAGTCCGACTTCGTCGGCAGCTCCACCGCGATCGAGGTGGCGGTCAAGTCCGCGAAGGTCTGCGACCGGCTCTACTCGATGCGCAAGCCCTCGATCGCGGTCCTCGAGGGCTACGTCACGGCCGGCGGCTTCGAGCTGATGATCTCCTGCGACTTCGCGATCGCCGCGTCCGACGCGAAGATCGGCGACTTCCACATCCGCCGCGCGCTCTACGGCGGCGCCGGGCCGATCTACCGGGTGCCGCGGATGATCGGCGTGCGCAAGACCAAGGAGCTGATGCTCACCGGCAAGCTGCTGTCCGGTGACGAGGCCGCCGACTTCGGGCTGATCAACTCCTCCGCCCCGGCCGAGCAGCTGGATGAGGCGGTCGAGGAGTTCGTGGGCCAGTTGACCGACAAGAGCCCGTTCACCATGTGGATCACCAAGATGACCATCGATCGCAGCCTGGACGCCGACACGCAGTCGCTGATGGTGATGGAGCACCTCGCGGTCGGCGTGATGCTCAACTCCGAGGACGCACGCGAGGGTGTCGCCTCGTTCCTGGAGAAGCGCACGCCGACCTGGAAGGGGCGCTGACTCCGGTGGGCACGGCGCTGCACGGCTCGCGCTGCGGCGAATGCGCGACGACGACGTATCCGCGGGCTGATACCTGTCCGCGCTGCGGGTCGGCGGCGGCTGACGTGGTGCTGACCGGCGAGGGGACGCTGTGGAGCTGGACCGTGCAGCGGTTCGCGCCGAAGTCGCCGCCCTACGTCGCGCCGCCCGGCGGCTTCGTGCCCTTCGCGCTCGGCTACGTCGAACTGCCGGAGGGCGTGCGGGTCGCGGCCGTGTTCGATGAGGAGGACTTGGCTGACGGGCTTGTCATCGGCGCGGCGGTCCGGATTGCTGCGGGTGACGGCGTGCCACGTGGCCGACTCGTGCAGGTGGGCGCCTCGTGAGTACGGACGTTATCGTGCGGGGCGTCGGTATGTCAGCCTTCGGACGCACCGGGCTCCCGGCGCGGCGGCTCGCCCTCGACGCGATCGGTGCGGCCCTCGCCGACGCGGAGCTGCCCTGGTCACGGGTCGGTGCGGCGTTCGGCGGCAGTGATTCCGCCGGGCTCGCGGACACGCTCGTCACTGAGCTCGGGCTGACCGGGCTGCCGTTCGTCAACGTGCGCAACGGTTGTGCCACCGGCGGCAGTGCCCTGATGTGTGCGGTAGACGCGATCCGGGCGGGGCGTGCCGACGTGGCCCTGGCGGTCGGGTTCGACAAGCATCCGCGCGGGGCGTTCGACCCGAAACCGGCGGACTGGGGGCTCGACGAGGCGTACGGCCGGGACGGGCTCATGGTCACCACGCAGTTCTTCGCCATGAAGATCCAGCGCTACATGCATGACTACGGGATCTCGGCGCGGACGCTGGCGCTCGTCGCGGAGAAGGCGTATCGCAACGGCGCGCTCAATCCGAACGCGTGGCGGCGCGAACCGTTGAGCGCGGAGGAGATCTTGGGCTCGGGGATGGTCAATGATCCGCTGACGCGCTACATGTTCTGCTCGCCAGGTGAGGGGGCGGCGGCGGTGGTGCTCTGCTCGCCCGAAGTCATGGGCCGTGGAGTTGAGCCGCAGGTCACGTTGCGTTCGGTGGCCGTGCGTACGCGCGCCTTCGAGTCCTTCGAGGTGTTCAGTCCGGCGTTTCCGGCGGGTAGTCCGGCGAGTGTGAGTCGTGCTGCGGCGCGGGCCGCCTTCGAGCAGGCCGGGATCGCGCCGGGAGACGTCGATGTCTGCCAGCTCCAGGACACCGAGAGCGGCGCCGAGGTGATGCACCTGGCCGAATGCGGGTTCTGCGAAGACGGGGAGCAGGAGAAGCTGATTGCCGCGGGCGCCACTGGGATCGGCGGCACGTTGCCCGTGAACACTGACGGCGGATGCATCGCCAATGGGGAGCCGATCGGCGCTTCCGGGCTTCGACAGGTGCACGAGGTGGTCACGCAACTGCGCGGCCGCGCGGGGGCTCGGCAGGTGGCCGGTGCGCCGAGGGTCGGATTCACCCACGTCTACGGCGCGCCCGGGGTCAGCGCGTGCGCCGTCCTGGTCAGGTGATTGAGATGAGCGACATACCCGAGGCGGACGAGTTCCGTGCCGAGGCGCGTGCGTGGCTCGCCTCTGTGGCCCGACCGCGTGGCGCAGAGGAGGCGTGGGGGAGTGGCGACGATTCGGTGGCCGTGTTCGAGAACTGGACCGCTGAAGAGGAACGCGAGCACACCGCTCGGATCAGAGCGTGGGAGCGGACCCGCTTCGACGAGGGGTGGGGCGCGCTCAGTTGGCCGAAGGAGTACGGCGGTCGTGAGCTGCCAGCGTTCTACGAGCAGCTTTATCGGGTCGAGGAATCAGCATTCGATGTTCCGGGCCGTACCGAGATCTTCCCGGTGACCACCCATCTGGCCGCACCGGCGGTCCGGATCTGGGGGACGGAGGAGCAGCGGGACCGCTGGCTCAGTCCGATGCTGCGGACGGACGAACTCGCCTGCCAGCTCTTCTCCGAGCCCGAGGCCGGTTCCGATCTCGCGGCCGTGCGCACGCGGGCTGTGCGCGACGGCGACGGATGGGTGCTGCGGGGGCACAAGATCTGGACGTCCGGTGCCACGGTCGCGACCTGGGGCGTGGCCGTGTGCCGCACCGATCCGGACGTCGCGAAGCACGCGGGCATCACCGTCTTCCTGGTCCGGATGGACGCACCGGGCGTGACCGTGCGGCCCATCAGGCAGATGACCGGCGGCTCGAGCTTCAACGAGGTCTACCTCGACGACGTCCGGGTACCCGACACGGATCGCCTCGGGCCGGTCGGCGAGGGCTGGCGGGTCACGCTCAGTGTGCTGGCGGCCGAGCGGCTCGACTCCGGTTCGCTCGGCCTCGACAACGCGCTGCGGGCGGTGGAGCAGGCGAGGCGCAGCCCGTATCCGCTGGACGCCGTTGAACGGCAGGAGGTCGCGGACCTGTTCGCGCGCACGCTCGTGCAGCGGCTGATCGGTCTGCGGGTCACGGCCGCGCTCCAAGCCGGGCGCGAACCCGGAGCCGAGGCGTCCGTCGGCAAGCTCTACGCCACCGAGACCATGCGCCGCACCACCGACCTGATGTCCCGTCTGCTCGGCCGTCGGCTGATCGCCGACACGGGGGAGTGGGGCACGTTCGCGTGGACCGAGCATCTACTCGGCGCTCCCGGCTACAGCATCGCCGGCGGCACGGACGAGATCCAGCGCAACATCCTGGCCGAACGCGTCCTCGGCCTGCCCAAGGAGCCGAAGTGACCGAGTTGGCCAAGCGCGTCGGCGAGAGGCTGTCGGCGCTGCATCTGGGGGAGTCGGTCGGTGAACTCGTGCCGCTGCCCGGCGGTCACTCCGGTCTGACGTATGCGGTCGACGTAGGCCCGGCGCGGTACGTCGTCAAGGCCTCCGTCGCATCGGAACGCCCGGTGGGACGCAACGACATGCTGCGGCAGGCCAGGGTACTGCGAGCGCTTCAGGGCACTGATGTTCCGGTGCCGGGCCTGGCGACGTTGGACGAGAGCGCGCCGGGCTGGTTCGCCATGGAATACGTGCCCGGCGACGCCGTGGAGCCGGTCCTCGACGAGCACGAACTACCCGGCGAACTGCTGCGCGCACGCATGCTCGACCTCGCGGCGGTGCTCGCCCGACTGCACCGGCTCGACGCGACCGCACTCGCCGACGTGCCACTGGACACGGCCGCCGAGCTGGAGCGATGGAGCCGCACGATGCACGCAGTGCCGGAGGATCTGCGCGTCGGCGGCGCGGAGTTGATGGAGCGGCTCGGCGCGGACGTTCCTGCGGCGATGGCTCCATGCCTGGTGCACGGGGACTTCCGGCTCGGCAATGCGCTATGTCAGGGTCCGCAGGTACGAGCCGTGATCGACTGGGAGATCTGGAGCCTCGGTGATCCGCGCGCGGACCTGGCCTGGTTCCTGCTGTTCACCGATCACCGCCGGTTCCCGCAGTTGGGCAGTCCCGTGCCGGGTCTGCCTACGGAGCGCGAGCTGCTCGACGTCTACCTTGGCGGCGCGACCGTGCCACTCGACCTCGACTGGTTTCGTGCGCTGAGCCGGGCCAAGATGGCCGCGATCATGGGCCACAACCTGGGCCGGCACCGGTCCGGCCGCCGACACGACCCGGACCAGGAGCGGCTGCCCCCGACGATCGCCGCGATGATCCGCGCCGGGCATCACATTCTCGACCAGGGAGCAGGCCACTGATGGACTTCGCCCATTCACCGCGCACACTGGAGCTGTTAGCCCGGCTCCAGCCGTTCATGGACGAGTACGTATACCCGGCTGAGGCGGTGTACGACCGGCAACTGGACGGGCATCGGCTGCCCCCGATCATGGAGGAACTCAAGGCGAAGGCGCGCGCCGAGGGACTCTGGAACCTGTTCCTCGCTCACGGTGCGTGGGGTGCGGGCCTGACTAACCTCGAATACGCCCCGCTGGCTGAGCTGATGGGGCGCTCGATCATCGGTCCCGAGGTGTTCAACTGCTCGGCGCCGGACACCGGCAACATGGAACTGCTGGCGCTCTACGGCAGCGAGCAGCAGCAGGAGCGATGGCTGCGGCCACTGCTCGCCGCCGAGATCCGCTCCTGCTTCGCGATGACCGAACCCGAGGTCGCCAGCTCGGACCCGCGCAATCTGCGTACCCGGATCACCCGTGACGGCGCGGATTACGTGGTGAACGGCCGCAAGTGGTACATCTCCGGGATCCTCGACCCCGCCTGCGAACTCATCATCCTGATGGGCGTATCAGACCCCGAGGCCGCGACGTACCGGCAGCAGAGCATGGTTCTGATACCGCGCGACACGCCCGGCGTCACGGTCGTGCGCGACCTGCCGATGTTCGGCTACACGGACCGGCTCGGCCACGGCGAAGTGCTGTTCGAGGACGTACGCGTTCCCGCCGAGAACCTGCTCGGCGGAGAAGGGGAGGGCTTCGCGCTCGCGCAGGGACGGCTCGGACCAGGACGAATGCACTACGCGATGCGCGCGGTGGGATTCGCCGAGCGCGCGCTGCAGCTCATGTGCGAACGCGTCGTGGCCCGCAGCGCTTTCGGCGGCCCGCTGGCGGAGCAGGGAGTGGTGCGCGAGTGGATCGCGCGCAGCCGGATCGAGATCGAGCAACTGCGGCTGCTGGTGCTGAAATCCGCGTGGCTCATGGACACCGTCGGCAACGCGGCGGCACGTACGGAGGTCGCCGCGATCAAGGTGGCCGCGTTGGATGTCGCGCACCGCGTGGTCGATCGGGCGGTCCAGGCACACGGCGCGGCCGGGGTGAGCGACGACACCGTGCTGGCCCGGATGTTCTCGATCACCCGGGCGCTGCGCATCGCCGACGGCCCGGACGAGGTGCACCTGCGCACCGTCGCGCGCCGCGAGCTCGCCTCATATCAGGATGGGAAGAAGCAGTTATGAGTGCCCTGACTCTCGATGGCCGGGTGGCCGTCATCACCGGCGGTTCGCGCGGAATCGGCCTTGGCATCGCCACGGCGTACCGGCAGGCGGGCGCGAACGTGGTGATCGCCGCGCGCAAGCCCGAGGGACTCGCCGCAGCGCGCGCGGAACTGCTTGAGCTCGAGGCGAAGGGCGACGTGCTCACCGTCGTTGCGAACGCGGGCGAACCCGACCAGGCCGACGCGTGTATCGAGCAGGTCATGGAGCGCTTCGGCCGGGTGGACGTGCTCGTGAACAACGCGGCGACGAATCCGTACATGGGCGAGCTGATCGGCCTCGACCTGTCCCGCGCCGAGAAAACCGCGCGCGTGAATCAGTACGCGATGATCAGCTGGACCCGGTACGCCTGGTACGCGTGGATGAAGCAGCACGGCGGCGCGGTGGTCAACATCGCGTCGGTCGGCGGCCTGGTCGTCGACCCGCACATCGGCTACTACAACGCCACCAAGGCCGCGATGCTGCACCTGACCAGGCAACTGGCCTACGAACTCGGGCCGAAGGTGCGGGTGAACGCGATCGCCCCGGGTCTCATCAAGACAGAGCTGGCCCGAGCGGTGTGGGAGCCGCGTGAGCCGATCTTGACGGCGAAGCTCCCGCTGCGCCGCCTCGGCACGCCGGAGGACGTCGCGAACGCCGCGCTGTTCCTGGCGAGCGAGGCCTCGTCCTGGATGACCGGGCAGACCCTCGTGCTCGACGGCGGCGCCACGGTCCTGCCGATCGGAGTCGAGGGCTGATGCCCGACCTGCTCACGCCGATCGCGGAGCTGTTCTCCATGGAAGGCAGGACTGCGCTGGTCACCGGAGCGTCGTCGGGGCTCGGCGCCCGCTTCGCGCGGGTGCTCGCCGGAGCCGGGGCCACGGTATTCGCCGCGGCACGTCGCGTGGACCGGCTGGAGGCGCTCGCGAAGCAGGATCCGCGTATTCATCCGGTCGTGTGCGACGTCGCGAACGGTGCCGATCGGATCCGCCTCGCCGCGACCGCGCTCGACGCCACCGGCCGCCTCGACGTGCTGGTGAACAATGCCGGGATTCCGGGCGCCCCGCATGCGCACGCCGAGAGCCCCGACGCCTTCGCCGAGGTGCTGGCCGTCAACCTCGTGGCCGCCTTCCATCTCGCCCGGCTGCTCGCGGAGAGCGGGCCGGATGGCGCGACCGATCGCAGCATCGTGAACGTCGGGTCGATCCTGGGGCTGGTATCCGGCGCACCGCTCGGGGGCGCCGGATACGCGGCGTCGAAAGCCGGGCTGATCGGGCTGACCAGGGAACTCGCCGGGCAGTGGGGAGCCGGCGGCGTGCGGGTCAACGCCCTGGCACCCGGCTGGTTCCGCACCGAGATGACCGACGAACTGTTCGCGGACGAGCGCTCGGCACGCTGGGTGGAGCGGAACACCATGCTCGGGCGGCCCGGCGACGCTGCCGAGCTCGACGGCGCCCTGCTGTTCCTCGCCTCCGCCGCCTCCTCGTACTGCACCGGCCAGACCCTCGTCGTCGACGGCGGCTGGACCGCGCGTTGATCAGCCAGAGAAGGGACCACGCCATGTCAGCCGCCTTCATCGTCGGCGCCGTTCGCACACCCGTGGGTCGACGCGGTGGCACGCTCGCGTCCGTGCACCCGGCGGACCTAGGTGCGCATGTCCTTCGTGCCCTGATCGAGCGCACCGGCGTGGACCCGGAAGCCGTGGACGACGTCCTGTTCGGCTGCGTCAGCCAGATCGGTGCCCAGTCCACGAACATCGCACGCACTGCCTGGCTCTCCGCCGGTCTGCCGCACGGCGTGCCCGGAACGACGATCGACCGGCAGTGCGGCTCCTCGCAGCAGGCGGTCCATTTCGCCGCCCAGGCGATCCGCGCGGGCGAGGCCGACCTGATCGTGGCCGGGGGAGTGGAGACCATGAGCTCGGTCCCGATCGCCTCCCCGGTCACCGTCGGCCACGGTGCGGGCCTCGGTCACCCGTTCGGCGGTGACGGCTGGCGTGAGCGCTTCGGCGAGCAGGAGATCACGCAGTTCACCGGCGCGGAACTGATCGCGCTCAAGTGGGGCATTGAACGTACGGAGATGGAGGAGTTCGCGCTGACGAGCCATCAGCGGGCCGTCGCGGCTCGGGATGCGGGCCTGTTCGACGACGAGATCGTGCCCGGCTTCGGTCTCGCTGCCGATGAGGGGCCGCGCCCGGAGACCACCCTCGCGAAGATGGCCGGACTTAAGCCGCTGACCGAGGGCGGTAGGCTGACCGCCGCCGTGTCGAGTCAGATTTCCGATGGTGCCGCGGCGCTGCTGCTCGCCTCTGAGGACGCCGTCGCTCGGTACGGACTGGAACCGCTGGCCCGGGTGCACGCGCAGGCCGTCGTCGGCTCCGACCCCGTGCTGATGCTGACCGGCCCCATCCCGGCGACCGAGAAGGTGCTGCGTCGGGCGCGGCTGACGGTGGATCAGATCGACCTCGTGGAGACCAACGAGGCATTCGCGCCCGTGGTGCTGGCCTGGCAGCGCGAGCTCGGCGTGCCCGCGGAGCAGGTCAACGTCCTCGGCGGGGCGATCGCTCTCGGCCATCCGCTCGGTGCCACCGGCGCCCGGCTGATGACCACGCTCGTCCACCACATGCGGCGTACCGGGGCACGCTACGGACTGCAGACGATGTGCGAGGGCGGCGGGATGGCGAACGCCACGGTGCTGGCCTCCGTCTGACCGGACGGCGTACCGTGGCGGATTAGTACCCGAGTTCGGTTTGGTTTAGGCTGGGGGACCCGGCAACCCACGAACCGCCGGGCGAGCGTACGGAGGCGGCGGCATGGCGACGGCGAAGACCACGGGCGCGGCGAAGGCCGCCGCGCCGGACGAGGGCCCGCGGTCCAAGCGGCCCGCCATCCTCGCCGCCGCGGTGGAGCGCTTCGGCGAGGCCGGATACGAGGCCACCAAGTGGTCCGAGGTCGCCGGCGTGGTCGGCATCGGGCAGACCGCGCTCTACCACTACTTCGAGTCCAAGGCGCACTGCCTGCTCACGATCATGCGGCTGGAGCTCGAGCGCTCGCACGAGCGCTTCGTGGAGGCGACCGCCGACCAGCCCGACGCGGTCGAGGCGCTGCGCGCGGCGGTGCACGCCGCCTTCGACGTCTCCGACCAGGAGATCCTGCAGATGCGCGTGCTGCAGAACAACATGTCCCTGCTCGCCACCCCGCGCGTGTCCAAGCGCGAGGAGGCCGAGCGGGTCGCCGCGCGCCAGCTGGTGCAGGTCATCGAGCGCGACTGGACCCAGCTGCTGGTGCGCGGCATGTCGGAGGGCGCCTTCCCGCTGCGCGACGCGCACGCCCTGGGCCTGGCCATCCTCGGCCTGATCGTCAGCGTCTGGCGCTGGTACCGGCCCACCGGCGCCACCCCGCTGGCCGAGGTCGGCGCCCTGATCGAGGGCTGCTGCGTCCGGATGGCCGCGGGCTGAGGGCCTGTTCCGCCGCGGAATCAACACGTAGTCTCGGTGGCGCCGGAGTCGTACTCGACTCCGGCGCCGCTCTCGTCAAACCGGCCCCCGGCGTGTACATTGAAACTGAACCGAATTCAGGTTGGTTGCTAGGTCGCGGACAGCTCAAGGGAGAGCAGACCATGATCCTTCTCGACTATCTCGCCCGGATGGACGCGGACCCGAAGAGCGTGCTCGCACTGCTGGAGCCCGACTTCGCGTTCTGCATCGTCCTGCCGGGCGGGCGCAGCCGGGGCAGTTCCCGGGCGGATTTCGCCGCCTACCTCGGCGGCCGGTCCGCCGTCACCCGCGAACACCGGGTCCTGCGGCACGCGCGCGACGGCGACTTCGAGACCGCGCAGGGCTTTGTCCTGGACGACGGCCGGCCGAGCGGCGCGTTCCTGTCCGCGGTGACCGTCTCCCCGGCCGGGCTGATGGCCCGCTACCAGTCCACGTTCACCACCGACTTCGCCCTCGTCGACCTGGACGGCGCGGCATGAGCGGCGCCCCTTTCCTCACCGCGTGGTTCGCGATCCTCGACACCGACACGCCCGAACGCATCCTCGATCTGATCAGCGACGACTTCCGGTTCTCCATCCTGTTCTCCACCGGCGCCGAGTCCGCGACCGACTTCCGCGGCGGCCGCGAGGCGATGCAGGCGTACCTCGACCAGCGCGAGCGCGGCGTGCGCACGCACCATCCGCTGGCCACGGCCTCCAGCGGCTCGGACGAGTTCTACCTCGGCGAGGTGCGGCGCGGCACGCAGGTCGAGGCCAGCTTCGTGGCGCAGGGCCGGCTGGACGACGCCGGCCGGCTGCACCGCTTCCTGATCGGCCGCTCATCCGAGATCCGCTTCGACTAGGGGAGCCGCGTGTACAACCTGATCCTGCTGGCATCACGTCCGCCCGACTGGACCCACGAGCGGTTCATCGCCTGGTGGCGCAGCGAGCACGCCGAACTCACCCGCCTACTGCCGGGCCTGCGCGACTGGCGGCACACCGAACTCGACGCCGCCCTGGAAGCCAGGTCAGAGGGCTGGGACGGGATGTCCGTGCTCGGCTTCGACTCGCCCGACGACCTGCGCGCGGCGCTCAAGAGCCCCGAGTGGGCCGCGGCCGTGGCCCAGGTGGGCGACATGAAGGGGCGTCGGATCGCCGTCATGGGAACCGAACAGCACCTCTTCCCGGAGTTCGGATGAGACGCGTGAGCGAAGACTTCCGGCGGCGGGCGCTGGAGGCGGACTTCGTCGCCGTGATCGACGACGCCGGTACGCACTCGGCCCACGCGCTGCTGGAGCGGGCTGACGAACTTGGTGCAGCGCTGCCGGGCCTCGGGGGCACAGTGCTGTTCCAGGCGGACAACTCGTGGCACACGGTCGCCGCCGCGCTCGCGGTGGGCTCGGCCGGGGGCACCCTCGCGCTGATCAACCGGCATGCGACGAAGGACGACTTCGCCGCAGCATACGAAGACCTGCGCCCGGACGCCGTCGTCGCCGAGCCCGACGCCGTCGAGGAGTGGAACGTCGAGCAGCGGATGCCGTTTCCGAGCCGAACCGTGTTCGACTCCTGGTCCGCCATCTGCACGCCACGGCCGGAGGACGCCGCGCGCTGGTCCGGCGGCGTCGTGGTCGGCCTGACGTCCGGCTCGACCGGGAGACCGAAGGGCGTCGTGCAGAGCGAGGAGGCGCTGCGCTACGCCTGCGAGCACACCATGAAGATCAACGGCCTCGCATCGGGCGACGCGGTGGCCGCCATCGTGCCGCTGTCCTCGACCGCCGCCTTCTGCTTCGGGGTCTACTTCGCCCTGCTGCTCGGCGGACCGCTCGTCCTGCAACGACGCTGGGACCGGGCCGCGGCGCTCGAACGGATGGCCGCGACCGGCGTGCGCTGGACCATGTGCGTGCCCACGATGGCGTTGCAGATGGGCGAGACGGCCGCCGGATCCGGCGTGCTGAGCGGCGTGCGCTCGATCACCGTCGGCGGCGGGCCGATGGACCGGACCGCACTCGCCCGAGCCGAGGAGTCGCTGGGAACCAGGATCCTGCGTGTCTTCGGTATGTCGGAATGCCTGGGCCACACCTCGCCCGACCCTGCGGACCCCGTCGAGCTGCGGCTCGGCCGTGACGGACGCCCTTTCCCGGGGACGGAGCTGCGCGCAGTCTCTCCGGACGGGACGCGGCTTCCGGTCGGCGAGCCCGGACGGGCCGAGGTGCGCGGACCGTCGCTCTTCCTCGGCTACGCCCGCGAGGGGCGGGTCGAACCGCCGACGCTCACCGAGGACGGCTTCTTCGCCACCGGCGACCTGCTCGCCGTGCACGAGGACGGCAGCGTCACGATCATGGGCCGCGAGAAGGACGTCATCATCCGAGGCGGCCGCAACCTCGACATGACCGAGATCGAACGCTCCATCGCCGGGTGCCCGCGGATCGCCCGCGCGTGCGTGGCCCCGGTGCCGGACGAACTGCTCGGCGAGCGGGTGGCGCTGCTCGCGGTCTCCGAGGACGGCGGCCCGATAGCGCTGCCCGAGGTCTGCACCTACCTGGCCGAGGTCGGCGTGGCGAAGGCCAAGTGGCCCGAGTACGTGTTCGTGGTCGAAGATCTCCCGCAGACCACGGTGGGTAAACTCGATCGAGGCGCCGCGCGCGAGCTCGCGCGGAACCTGCACGCACGGCTCGAACGAGATCAACCTCCAGGAGACCTGTGACCGCCGAAGCCCACGCCGCGAACCCAGCGCCCGACCGTCTCGATCGGGGCCGCTGGGCGCGGCCGGAGCCGGAGACGGTCGGACCAGGCGTGCACCGCGTCCCGCTGCCGCTGCCTAACGACGGGCTGCGCGCGGTCAACGTCTACGTACTCGAAGAACCGGGCGGCCTCGTCCTGATCGACGGCGGTTGGGCCATTCCCGAGGCACGCGCCGTGCTCGAGACAGCGCTCGCGGGCATCGGTCACGACCTCGGTGAGATCCGGCACATCCTGGTCACGCACATCCACCGGGACCACTACACCCAGGCCGTCGAGCTGCGCAGACTGACCGGGGCCGCCGTCTACCTGGGCGAGGGCGAGAAGCGCGGACTCGAACTCATCAACGCCCAGCGCCACGACGAGCCCGCGAGCGCGCTGGGAATCCTGCGGACCAACGGCGGCGCGGAACTCGCCGAGCGGGTCAAGCGCCTGGACCACGGCGGCTTCGACCCGAGCCAATGGGAGGCCCCGGACCACTGGCTCGGGCCGGGCGAACTGCGCCTCGACGACGACAGGCTGCTGCGCGTCCTGCCGACTCCCGGGCACACCAAGGGCCACGTCGTCTACCTCGACGAGGCGCGCGGCCTGCTGTTCGCCGGAGACCACGTGCTCCCGCACATCACCCCGTCCATCGGCTTCGAACTCGGCGAACCCGATCTCCCGCTCGGCCGGTACCTCGAGTCGCTGCGCCTGATGACCACGCTCGCCGACACCCGACTGCTGCCGGCGCACGGTCCGGTGACCGACAGCGTGCACGTCCGCGTCGGTGAACTGCTCGCCCACCATGACGACCGCCTCGCGCACACGCTCACCGCCCTGGGGACCGAGCACCTCGACGCCTTCGCCGTCGCCGGACGCATCGCCTGGACCCGACGCTCCGTGGCGTTCGCAGACCTCGACGACTTCGCGCAGATGCTCGCGGTCAACGAGACCGCCGCGCACCTCGACGTGCTGGTGGCGCGCGGCGTCGTCGAGATCTCCAGCGCCGACGGCGTCAACCGCTACCGCGCGGTCCAGCCGCCGTCGACGTAGAGCTCAGAACCGGTGATGAAACTCGCGTCGGTGGAAGCCAGGAACGATACGGCCGCCGCGACCTCGTCGCAGGTGCCGAGCCGACCGAGCGGCGTACCGTCGAGCATCGCCGTCAACCGCGGCGTGCCGGCCCACAACGCGCGGGCCCGCGGCGTCTCGATGAAGCCGGGATGTACGGAGTTCACGCGTACTCCGCTCGCGGCCCAGTGCAGCGCCGCGTTCTTCGTCATCAGCCGCACAGCGCCCTTCGCCGCGTGGTACGAGAAATGGGTCCCGAAGCCGCCGACCGTGCCGAAGATCGAGGCGATGTTCACGATCGAGCCGCCGCCCCCGGCCGCGATCACCGGTCCGGCGTGCTTCATGCCGAGCCAGACGCCCTTCTGCGTGACAGATACGACCTGATCCCACGTCTCCTGCGTCTCGCTCTCGACCGTCGTCGGCTCGCCGATCCCCGCGTTGTTCACCAGCACGCTGAGCCCGCCGAATCTCTCGACGACCCGTCCGACGGCGTCGCGCCAGGCGTCCTCGTCGGTGACGTCGAGCCCGATGCCGAGCACGTTCGTCCCGTCCAGCTCCTTGGCGAACCGCTCGCACGCCTCGGCATCGACGTCGGTGACCACGACCGCCGCCCCGTCCGCGGCCAGCCGCCGCGCGATCGACCGCCCGATGCCGCCGGTCGCCCCGGTCAGCAACGCCACCTGTCCCGCCAGCCGTCCGGACATGCCCGCTCCTCCGCCACAGAAATGAAGTCAACTCGAACACTCGCAGTATTGCCGACTCTATGTGCAGGCGCTAGGTTCGAGTTGAACTGAACTCAAGTTGATTTGGAGCCCGGTATGCGTGTCGGCCCGGTCGAGCGGATCGTCCTGGTGACGGGTGCGGGGAGCGGGATCGGCCGCGCCGTCGCGCTGGCGGCCGCCGAGGCCGGGGCGGCGGCCGTGGCCGTCCTCGACAAGTCGGCGGACTCCGCGGCCGAGACCGCCGAACTCGTCCGGGCGCACGGGGCGAAGGCGGAGGCAGTGGTCTGCGACGTGCGCGACCCCGGTCAGCTCAGGACGGCGGTCGACGGGTGCGCGGAGACCTTCGGCGGGCTCGACGTCCTGGTCAACAACGCCGGGATCATCGAGACCCAGCTCACCGACGACTGCGCGGTCGACACCCTGCCCGAGGACGTCTGGGAAGCCGTCTACCAGGTCAACCTCCGTGCTCCCTGGCTGGCGACCAAGTACGCCGCGCCGCACCTGCGCCGCTCCCGGCGCGGACCGTCCATCGTGAATCTGGCCTCCGTCTCCGGGCTCACCGGCTTCCGCAACGGACCGGCCTACTGCACCACGAAAGGCGGTCTCATCCAGCTGACCAAGGTGACGGCCGTCGACCTCTCGCCCGACGTGCGCTGCAACTGCGTGTGCCCGGGCGTGATCAGTACCCCGATGGCGGCCGGATTCATCGCCGCGGCGGACGATCCCGTGCAGCGGGAACGCGAGATGGCCAGCGAACAACTGATCCCCAGGCTCGGCCTGCCGGAGGAGGTCGCCGCACTGGTCTGCTACCTGGCCTCCGACGCGGCCGCCTTCACCACCGGACACGCCTTCCCGATCGACGGAGGCGCACTGGCCTGGCGAGGACGCAGGGAGCCCGCATGACCATCGAACTCTCACACGATTCCCGGGCCGCCGATCTCGCCCGCCGCACTGCCGAGTTCGTGCGCGACGTGGTGATTCCCGAGGAGGAGGCGTCCGGAGTCTCCGTCGTGCACGGCGGCGAGCTGACGCGGACGCGGCTTCAGGATGCTGCGAAGACCGCAGGAGTGTTCGCGCCGCACGTCAGCGCCGAATTCGGCGGGCACGGGCTCGACATGCGAGGCCGGGCCGCAGTGTTCGAGGAGGCGGGCTACGCGCTTCTCGGCCCGCTGGCCTTGAACTGCGCCGCACCGGACGAGGGCAACATGCACCTGCTTGAGGCGATCGCCAACCCGGCTCAGCGGGAGGCGTACCTGCGTCCGCTCGCATCGGGCCTGCACCGTTCGTGCTTCGCGATGACCGAGCCAGCACCCGGCGCCGGTTCCGACCCCTCGGCCCTCGCGACCACGGCCACCCGAGTCCCCGGCGGTTGGCGCATCGACGGCCGCAAGTGGTTCATCACCGGAGCCGAGGGCGCGGCGTTCACCATCTGTATGGCGCGAACCTCCGGCCAGCCTGGGGACCGCGGCGGCGCGACGATGCTCCTCGTTGACGTCGACAATCCGGGCATGACCATCACGCGTCACGTCGAATCCCTGGACGAGAGCTTGTTCGGCGGCCATTGCGAGGTCGTCTTCGAGGGCTGTGTCGTTCCCGACGAAGCCGTACTCGGCGCGGTGGACGAGGGTTTCGAGGGCGCCCGGATCCGGCTCGGCCCCGCCCGGATGACGCACTGCATGCGCTGGCTGGGCATCGCTCGCCGGGCGCAGGATCTCGCGGTCGCCCACGCAGCACGACGGCGCCTGTTCGGCTCCCGGCTCACCGACTTGGGCATGGCTCAGGCAATGATCGCCGACTCGGAGATCGACATCGCGGCCTCGCGCGGACTGATCCTCCAGGCGTGCTGGGAACTGGACCAGGGCCGTTCCGCCGCGCAGTCCACCTCGATCGCGAAGACGTTCGTCGCGGAGGCGGTGTGGCGGGTCGTGGACCGCGCAGTGCAGATCTGCGGCGCCGCGGGAATCTCGGGAGACCTGCCGCTGTCCCGGTTCCTGCGCGAGGTGCGACCGTTCCGGATCTACGACGGCCCGTCAGAGGTGCACCGATGGGCCATCGCCCAACGCGTCACCCGCCGCGCCGAAGCCGCCGAGGCGCGCCCGTGACCGCCGACGTACCCGGCCTCGACCTGCCACGCCT
The DNA here is from genome assembly GCA_035493475.1 of Actinospica sp. Classification (GTDB taxonomy): domain Bacteria; phylum Actinomycetota; class Actinomycetes; order Streptomycetales; family Catenulisporaceae; genus Actinospica. The sequence goes on along the minus strand of DATJIF010000148.1, from coordinate 71,032 downwards.
GCACGAGTACTTCACAGACCGCGTCCCCGGATATTCAGGCTCCTTGCAGGCCAGCCTGCTGCCCGGCGGTCGATCCAACCTGACATACCGGCTCGATGACGGCCGCACGTCCTGGGTACTGCGCCGACCGCCGCTCGGTACTCTCACGCCCTCGGCCCACGACGTCGGCCGCGAATACCGGATCATGGCCGCACTCGGGCAGACCGGCGTGCCAGTGCCCGAGACCATCGCGCTGCATGAGGCCACGGATGTTCTGGGCGTCCCCTTCTCGCTCGTCTCGTACGTGCACGGCAGGACACTGCGAACCCGAGGAGACCTGGCAAAGCTCGCGCCTCAAGCCGTAAGAGACAGCGCTCACGAGCTCGTCGACGTGCTGGCCCGCCTACACCAGGTCGACTACCGGCAAGTCGGCCTCGCTGATGCAGGCCGTCCCGACGGCTACCTACGCCGCCAAGTCCGCCGCTGGCGCGATCAGTGGTCGAGGGTCGCCACCCGCGAACTGCCCGACATCGACACCCTGCACGACCGGCTCACTGCGACCGTGCCCGAGTACAGCGCGGCGGCCATCGTGCACGGCGACGTCCGCATCGACAACGCCATCTTCGCCCACGACGATCAGAGCTCTATCAAGGCCCTGATCGACTGGGAGATGGCCACCATCGGCGACCCACTCGCGGACGTGGGCCTCATGCTCGTCTACCGCGACCCGGTGGTCGATCTCGTCCTCGGCCACGCCTCCGCCGCCACCAGCGACGCGATGCCCTCGCCCGACGAACTCGCCGAGCAGTACGTACGCGCCTCGGGGCGGGACCTGAGCCGACTCGACTTCTACGTCGCGCTCGGCTACTTCAAGCTCGCCGTCATCGCCGAGGGCATCCACGAGAGGTTCACGGCCGGACTCACCGTCGGCGAGGGCTTCGACCGCGTCGGAGAAGCCGTCCCCGCACTGCTCGCGACCGGCCTCGTCGCCGGGTCATGACAGGCCCGTCCGCTACCGTGCGGCCTTCGGAGGCTGTGCCGGGGTGAAGGCGAGGACGGTGTTCTGGCCGCCGAATCCGCACGAGTTGCTCAGCGCCAGGCCGATTCGCTGGGTTCGCGCGGCGCCGGTCACCAGGTCGAGGTCTAGGCCGATGCGTGGATCAGGTTCTTCGAGGTTGGTGGTCGGGGGAGCGGTCTGCTCGGCGATGGAGAGCACTGTCAGCGCGGCCTCGATCGCACCGGCGGCGCCGAGGGTGTGGCCGAGTGCGCCCTTCGGTGCGGTGACGGAGACGCCATGGCCGAACAGGCGCTTCAGGAGTGCGGCTTCGGCGAGGTCGCCCTTGGGGGTGCTGGTGGCGTGCGCGTTGACGTGGTCCACGTCGGCGGGCGCGGCTCCGGCGGCGCGCAGGGCTTGGATGACGGCGCGTTCGAGTCCGCGTCCTTCCGGGTCGGGGGAGGTGAGGTGATGGGCGTCGGCGGAGGCACCGAAGCCTGCCAGGTGTGCGAGGGCGGGGACGCGGCGGGCCGAGGCGTCCGCCGCGCGTTCGAGCACGAGCATCGCGGCGCCTTCGGCGAGGACGAATCCGTCGCGTTCGGCGTCGAAGGGTCGGGATGCGGCCGCGGGGCGAGCGCGGTTGACGGAGAGTGCGTCCATGCGGGCGAACGCGGCCGAGAGCAGTCGGTTGACCGGCGCCTCGGCCCCTCCGGCGATGACGATGTCGCAGGAGTCGTCGCGCAGCAGGCTCGCCGCTAGTCCGATCGCCGTGGCACCGGATGCGCATGCGGTACTCACGGCGAAACTCGGTCCGCGGGCGTTCCATTCGAGGCTGAGCACTCCAGCGGCCATGTTCGCCAGCACGGCCGGGACGGTGACCGGGGAGACCGGGGAGCCCTCGTGCGCGCGTACCGCCTGCCCGGCGAGGGTGGTGACGCCGCCGAACGCGGTGCCGACGACCACGCCGACGCGGGCGCCGTCCCAGTCGGTCGGGTCGAGCCGGGCGGCGTCGAGCGCTTCGGCCCCGGCGATCAGGGCCAGTTGGGTGAAGCGATCGGTGCGGCGCACGAGGTTGGCGCCGAGCCTGACGCCGACGTCGAGTTCGTCGACCACGCAGGCGAAGTCGGCGGGCAGTCCGCGCAGTTCGGGCAGGACACGCGCGCTCGGCTGGCCGGAGACGACGGACTTCCAGGCGGCCTCGGCACCGACGCCGGCGGCGCTGACCACGCCGAGGCCGGTGACCGCTATGTCGATCGGCTGCGACGGCGGCACGGTCATCAGCGTTGTCCGCTTTCCAGCGTGTCGACGACCTCATCGACGGTCATGCCGGGTCGGATCGCGTCGTCCTCGAGGGTGACGCCCAGGTCCGCGGCCATGATGTCGATCAGTTCGACGATGGCGAGGGAGTCGAGCCCGAGTTCGTCGAGCGTGAGGCCGGGGCGCAGGGCGGCGGCCTGGACTTCGAAGGTGTGCACGAGAGTGTGCTCGAAGTGGTCGCGGACGGAGGTGGCGATGGTCATGCGAGGCTCCTTGCGGGGGAGGGGTGGGGGATGACTCCGTGCTCGGCCAGGTGTCGCAGAGCACGTGAGAAGTAGTCGTGGTCCATGAGCGGCGCGGTGATTCCGGCCTCGGCGCAGGCTTTTGCAGTCTCCGCGCATTCGAGATCCGGCAGCCGCGTGTCCGCGGACAGGCCGAGCAGGTAGCGGGAGATCGTCAGGGCCCGCATGGCCCGCGCGGAGCGTTCGTCGCCGGATCGCTTGAGCGCCGAGAGCCACTCCGCCGCGTCCGCCGCCGCCACTTCGTACCCGTGGCGCCGGACGTGGTCGGACAACTCGCGCACGCGCAGCGGCTCGGGCTGGATCACCGGGAACACGTCGAGCCCGGGCCGGGTGCGTGCGGACAGCGAGAGCGCGGCGATCATCCGCGCGGCGTGATCGACCGCGATCACCGGCAGCGGATTGTCGGTCTCCGGAAACCGGCCGGTGGCGATGGCGGCGGCGAACAGGCAGGCGATGAAGTCGTCGTGCGGACAAACTCCGTCCCGCGAGTCGGCGAGGATCAGCCCCGGCCGGTAGATGACGGCGGGCAGGCCGTGCAGGGCGCGTTCGGCCACGAGCATCTCCGCGTCGTACTTCGAACGCGGATATCCGAAGTCGCCGCAGGTGCGCGCGGTCGGCATCGCGCGTTCGGGGACGCGGTGCCAACCTGTCCCGCGCGCGGCGAGGAACACGCTGAGCGTCGAGACGTGGTGCAGCCGCGCGGATCCGCCGGACCGAGGTGCTTCGCAGAACGCGATGACGCGCGACGTTCCGGCCGCGTTGACGGCGGCCAGGCGCCGGTGCGAGCCGGCCATGTTCACCGAGGCCCCGCAGTGGTAGACGTCGGTGACGCTCGCGACCAGGTCGGCGTATCCGGCCCGCGAGAGCCCGAGGCGCGGCGCGGTCATGTCGCCGGGGACGGTGCGCAGCCGAGGCGAGTCCGCCACTTCCGGGTCCCGCGCGGCCAAGCGCTCGCGCATCCTGCGGTCGGCGTGCGCCGCGGTGTCGGCGCGCACCAGGCAGACGACGTCGCGATCCGTGCGGCGCAGCAGTTCGGCGCACAGGCGCGAGCCGAGGAAGCCCGTGGCCCCTGTCAGCAGAAGCATCAGAGCCCTCCTTTGAGTCGTGATGTGTGCCCGGTAGATCCATTACCGTCCGTGCGCGGGGCTGTTGAGAACCACCGGAACCGTGTCTCCGCGTCAAGAGAGCGGCGGCGTCAAATTCCCGGACGGCGCGCCACCTGCGGTTCGGCGTGCGCTGGCGTGCGTCCTGCGGCGTACGGGCGCTGTGATCGCTCCCGAGCGATCTTGTGCGGCGCGGGCCTGGAATCGTTTCCTGGCAGAGCGGATGTGATCGCGCACAAGGGCCACGCGGCTGTGGGAGGGCGGATGCAGGGCACGCGAGTACCGAACGAGCAACTACGTGCCCTGCTGGGCGAGGCGACCTGGTCCGGTGCCGAGCTGGCTCGCGCCGTCAACGTGTTGGGCGCCGAGAACGACCTGCGGCTGAACTACAGCCGGGCATCGGTCGGCCAGTGGCTCGCCGGCACGTCGCCGCGCCGCGCCACGACCCCGCTGATCCTCGAAGCGCTCGGCCGCAGGCTGGGGCGCCGGGTCACCCTGGCCGAGGCCGGACTCGCGGACGGACACCAGCAGGAGCCGGAAACGGCCGTGCCCCGGCCGTATTCGCTGCACGTCCTCGCGCAGGCCGCGCATATCGCGGTGCCCGGGGACCCTCCGGCGCCGGTCGTGCCGGAGCGACTGACACACGACCATGTACAAGCGGCCAGGAGCATGCTGACCGTGTTCTCCCGGGGCGACCGGATGTGGGGCGGCGGGTACGGACGCAGGGCGCTGGCCTCATATCTGCGCACTTTCGTCGGTCCCGCGTTGGACCTTCCCGGGGGCCCGGTTACCCGCGCCGCGATGCGGGTCGTGGCAGCTGAACTGGCTTATCTCTGCGGTTTCATGAACTTCGACGACGGTCGCCACAGCGCCGCGCAGCGGTACTACCTGATCGCGCTCCAGCTCTCCGACGAAGCAGGAAGCGGCGAACTGCGCGCGATCACACTGCGCGGGATGAGCGTCCAGGCGGAGTCGCTCGGTCATCGCATGCAGGCGACTCAGCTCGCTTACGCCGCTCTCGAGGCGAGTTGCCGGGTGCACGCTCCGCCCGACCACACCGCGTTCCTGCTCGGGCAGGTCAGCGTGGCCGAGGCCGCCGCCGGGGATCGGCGCGCCGCGTTCGCCGCGTTGACCCGTGCCGAGAAGGCCTTCGAGCAGGCTGACAACAGACGCGAGCTCCCGGACGTCGGCATCTACCACCACGCCGCGCTTGCCCACCAACGCGCAGCGATCGCGTCGCGCCTCGGCGACCACGTCGGGGCGATCTCCGAACTGGAGACCTCCCTGCGCCACCGCCCGCCCGACGAACGCAGGTCCCGCATCATCACGCTCGCGCAGTTGGCGCGCGAGCAGGCGGCCCTCGGACACCTCGAAGCGTCCTGCGCCACCTGGAACGCGTTCTGCGACGCCTACCCCGAGGTGCACAGCGGACGTGCGCGGCGGGCGTTGGAAGCTGCGTACCTGGCTACTCATTCCTTCCGCACGAACGCGCAAGCCCGGCAGGTGCACCGCCGCGTGGCCGAACTGCGCGCGATGCGAAGGTGATGGCCGTCTACGCCTCCTGACGCCAGATCCGGGGCGGCAGTCGGCTTAGCGTCGGCTGCCGCGCTTTCCTGACTTCATGGCGCGGCGGAGTTGGAGGATGCGGGCGGTCACCGGGATGACGACGAGCAGTACGCCGAGGGCGGCGGCCATGAGGAGGGCGACGCCGAGCGGGGCGTTCCAGTGGCCGCCGTAGATGTGCACTTCGACGTGCTGCGAGTTCTGCAGGATGAAGACCAGCAGCAGGATGAGCACGACGGCGCCGGCGGCCAGCAGGACCCAGACCGCGCTGAGCCGGGAGTGTTGCGGGATGGGCACCGGGCCGGGCTCGGGGGCTGCCGGGGCGGGAGCTGGGGGCAGGGACGGGGGAGCGGTGTCCGGGCCGGGGGGCTGTTCGGGGGTGGGGTCGGGGACCGTCAGTTGCGCGGGGTCCCGCTCGTCGGACTCGGACATGTTCCGCTCCTTCCACCTGCGCGCCTGGTGTCGTCGCCTTCATCTGCTCCAGTACCCGGTTGCCCGGCGCCGACGCGGTGCCGCGCCGGAATATCCCGTGCAGAACCTGTGCGACTTGTACCTGAGCATAGCTGCCGGGAGGATCCGAAATGTCGCATTCACTCGGGTGCGCGTGGCGGAAGGCTCGGGATGAAGTCGCTGTGTCTGGTGACCGGCGCCACCGGCTACGTCGGCGGACGCCTGGTGCCGCGCCTGCTCGAAGCGGGTTACGGGGTGCGCTGCATGACGCGCTCGCGGGCCAACCTGCGCGACCAGCCGTGGTTCGACCAGGTCGAGGTCGTCGAGGCGGACGCGGCCGACCCCGTCGCGACGGCCGAGGCGCTCGACGGCGTGCGGAGCGCGTACTACCTGATCCACTCGATGCTCGGCGGTCCGCGTTTCGAGGAGGCCGACCGGGCTGCCGCGCGCAACTTCGCGGCGCAGGCGGCGAAGGCCGGAGTCGGCCGCCTGGTCTATCTCGGCGGTCTCGCGCCGACCGATGGACAGACGCTCTCGGCGCACATGCGTTCGCGCGGGGAGGTCGGCCGGATTCTGCTCGACAGCGGCGTGCCCACGGTGGTGCTGCGTGCGGCGGTCATCATCGGCAGCGGCTCCGCGTCCTTCGAGATGCTGCGCTACCTGACCGAACGCCTGCCCGCGATGGTCACGCCCAAGTGGGTGGACAGCCGGGTGCAGCCGATCGCCGTCCGCGACGTGTTGCGCTATCTCGTGGCGGCCGCCGATCTCGATGAGGACGTCACCGGGTCCTTCGACATCGGCGGGCCCGACGTGCTGACGTACCGCCAGATGATGCAGCGTTACGCGGCCGTCGCCGGACTCGGTCAGCGCCGCATCATCCCGGTGCCAGTGCTCAGCCCGCGGTTGTCGAGCCACTGGGTCGGCCTGGTCACGCCGATCCCCGGCAGTCTCGCGCGTCCGCTGATCGACTCTCTGCGGCACGACGCGGTATGCCGCGACCGCGCCGTGACCACGGTGATCCCGGACCCGCCGGAGGGTCTGATCGGGTTCGACGACGCGGTGGACCTGGCACTGCGCCGGGTCCGCGAGGCCGCCGTCGTCACGCGCTGGTCCTCCGGCTCGCTGCCCGGCGCGCCCTCCGATCCGCTGCCCACCGACCCGTCCTGGTCCGGCGGCTCCCTCTACACCGACCTGCGGCTGCGCATCACGCCCGCGCCGCCCGCCGCCGTCTGGCACGCGATCGAGGCCATCGGCGGCGAGACTGGCTGGTACTCGCTGCCCGTCGCGTGGCAGGCCAGGGGTCTGATCGACCGGGCCTTCGGCGGCGTGGGGCTGCGCCGCGGCCGCCGGGACCCGGTGAACCTGCGGGTCGGCGACGCCGTGGACTTCTGGAGAGTGGAGGAGGTCCTGCCCGGACGGATGCTGCGGCTGCGCGCCGAGATGCGGCTGCCGGGCCTCGCCTGGCTGGAACTCGGCGTGGCCCCGGTACCCGACGGCTCGTGCTACCGGCAGCGCGCCGTCTTCTATCCGCGCGGCCTGGCCGGCCAGCTCTACTGGTGGTCGATCAAGCCCTTCCACGGCCTGGTCTTCGGCGCGATGGCCCGCAACCTCAACCGCCGCGCCCTCGACCAGCTGAACCCGAGTGACCAGTGAACCCGATTGACAGGAGGAACACGGAATGAAGTTCCACAACCACCTTCCGAAGGACCACCGCCTCGGTCGGGTCTACCGCTACGGCGCGGGCCTGATGGGCCTGCTGCTGCTGGTGTTCGGCCTGCTCGGCCTGACCGATCAGCTCTCGTTCTTCAGCACCCACGGAGACCGCGTGCTCGGCCTGTCCAGCAACGGGCTGCTGAGCGTCATCTCGATCGTGGCCGCGGCGATCCTGGTCGCGGGCGCGGCGGTCGGCGGCAACATCGCGTCGAACATCAACCTGGTCATGGGCTTCGTGTTCTACGTCAGCGGCTTCGTCAACCTCGGGCTGCTGGACACGCAGGCGAACTTCCTCGCGTTCCGGATGCAGAACGTGATGTTCAGCTTCGCGGTCGGCGTGATGCTGATGACCTTCGGCGCGTACGGCCGGGTCAGCGGCGGCCTGCCGCACGACAATCCGTACTGGCAGGCGCGCCACCCCGAGCAGGCCAGGGCCGAGGAGGCCGCGGCCGCGCGGCCCGCGCTCGAGGCCGCGACCGGCACCGAGCGCGGCGCGCGTCAGGAGTTGTCGAGCAACTCGATGTAGCCGTCGGTTCCGTGCACGCGGATCCGCTGGCCGTCCCGGATCAGCCGCGTGGCCTGCCCGACCCCGACGACGGCGGGCAGGCCGTACTCCCGGGCGATCACCGCGCCGTGCGTCATGAGCCCGCCGACTTCGGTGACCAGACCCCTGATCGCCACGAACAGCGGCGACCAGCTCGGGTCGGTGTGCGCGGTGACCAGGATGTCGCCCTCATCGAGGGCAGCATCCGCCATGTCGAGGATCACCCGCGCCCGCCCCTCGACGGTTCCGGCCGAGACCGCCAGTCCTATTAATGCGCCGTCCGGTAGATCGTCACGTCGGTACGAGCCGTTGATCGCCTCGCCATCCGACGTGAGCACGCGCGGCGGGGTGAGCGCGTCGTACGTCGCGAAGTCGTCTTTGCGCTGCTGGATGATCTCGTCGTCCACGTGCTGCGTGCGCACGACGTCCCGCAACTCGTCGAAGGACAGGAAGAAGATGTCCTCCCGATCGCGGAGAACGCCGTCCCGGACGAGCCGGTCGGCTTCTTCGAGGAGCGCCAACTTGTAGATGAAGTAGCGGTTGATCATCGCGTACTTCGGATACTCCCGATACCCGATGAACGTGCGCACGCGGTCGATCATCCGCTTCGTCTCGGCCGCCTTCTCCTCGCCGTCGGGCAGCTCGCGAAGACGCTCCAGAAGCTCAGCCTCCTTCTCCTGCGCCTCCCGCGTCCCCTGCTCGAAACGCCGCTCCGCCTCGCCGGGTTCGAAACCCTTGATGTTCCCGAGGATCACCGGCACCAGCGCGGACGGGTGCTCGCTCCAGCGCGGCCGCGTGATGTCGATTTCGCCGACGCAGCGCATGCCGTACGTGTCGAGGTAGCCGCAGATGGCCTCACGCGACTCGGCCCCACCCTCCAGTTTCGTCAGCGCCTCGTCGTCCAGGAACGTGTCGTCCTGCACGCGCGCCAGGAACTCGACGACGTCCGGGTACGTGCGAATGACATCCGCGACGTCGAGCAGATCGAGCCCCATCTCGGACGTGATGTTGTCCGGCGCCGACCGCGTGAGCACGTCCGCAGCGTTCTTCTCGCCGAGCCAGTCCAGCAACTGGTCGTTGAGCCACCACGTGGCCTCCATGCCCGCCATGATCGCCTGCTGGCTCTGCGGATCGAACAGGACGCGCTTCATCTCGGGGATGTCCTCGGCGATGAAGTCCAGCAGCGCGGAACCCTGCTTCGACCGGATCTCGCCTCGCGCGGCCGCGATGGACTCCTGCGCACGCTCAATGAGGTCGGCGGCGATGGCCGGGTCGGTCTCGATCATCGCCGGCAGGCCGCCCGGACGCGGCGCGGCGGGCGGGTCTTCCGGGGGCGGCGGCAGGAGATCGCCGTGGTCGACGACGGTTTGCAGCGCGTCCCGCGTCAGCGGATCGCCCCGGCCGATGATCTCCAGCAGACCGGTCCGGCTCGCCGGGGCCGCCAGCGCACGCGTCACGTCCACGAACAGCCGACCGGCCGCGACGTGCATCGGCGGCATCGCAGTGAGCTTCCAGATGGACAGGCCCAAGGGCTTCATCGGGTCCGTCATCATCTGCCCGTGACCGACGGAGATGTAGACGTGGTTCTCGTCGTCGTCACGCTGTGGAATGGGGAAAAGCGTCGTGATCGGTCGGCTCTGCACGATCTGGAACTCGTCCTCGGCCAAGCACCATTCGATGTCCTGCGGAGAGCCGAAATGCGCCTCGATATGCCGACTCAACGCCGCGAGACGCGTCACCTGCGAGTCGGTGAGGACGGGTTCCTGCTGCTGAAGAGTCCGCTCCATGATTTCGCCGTCACGGACCTTGTAGTTATCCGCGTTCACGAGCCCGGAGACGAGCGCCTCGCCGAGCCCGGCGACCGCCTCCACCGAGACGATCGTGCGATTCGCGGTGACGGGGTCGGCCGTGAACACGACGCCGGACGCCTCCGCCGCCACCATCCGCTGCACGACCACGGCCATCTGCACCTGCCCGTGGTCGATCCCGTTGCGCAGGCGGTACGTGACGGCGCGCTCGGTGAACAGCGATCCCCAGCAGCGGCTGACGTGCCGCAGGATCTCCGCCGCGCCCACGACGTTCAGGTAGGAGTCCTGCTGGCCCGCGAACGACGCCGTCGGCAGGTCCTCGGCCGTCGCGCTCGATCGCACCGCGTACGCCGCGTCACCGCCGATGCGCTCGATCGCCGCCTTGATCTCGTCCGACAAATCGGCCGGAAGAGTGATCGCCTCGATCGTCTCCCGGATCTCGGCGCTGAGCGCGCGGATCGCGTCCCGATCGTCGGGCTTCAACTGCGCGAGACGGTCCATACGGTCATCGAGCGACGCCGCGTCCGCCGCGATTCGCCGGAACGCGGCCGTCGTGACGCAGAAACCGGCCGGCACCCGGGTCCCCGAAACACGGGACAGCTCGCCCAGATTCGCGCCCTTGCCCCCGGCCAGAGCGATCAGTGTCCTGTCGATCTCCTCGAAACCCAGCACATAGCGGTCGGCTTGGAACGTTGCCATACCGTCAGCTCCCCTCGACACCAATAGATCACGACCACCTCACCACAATCGGCGCGGCACGGGTTTCGGACAAGGGGCGGACCTGTCACCGGACCTCCCTACAATGACAGCCGTGAATTTCGAGGAGTCGGTGCAGCCGACCGTCATCGACGGCCGGTTCCAGCTGCTGTCCAAGCTCGGCGGCGGCGGGATGGGCCTGGTCTGGCGCGCGTACGACCTGGCGTTGCAGCGCGAGGTGGCGCTCAAGGAGGTCCGGTCCGACGACTCGACGCGCCCGGACGACACCGAGGCGGCCCGGCAGCGCGAGCGGGTGCTGCGCGAGGCCCGCGCGCTGGCCCGGTTGCAGCACCCGAACGTGGTGACGATCTTCCACGTCGTCGACACGCCGGAGCTGCGGCATCCGTGGCTGGTCATGGAGCTGGTCACCGGCGGCTCCCTGGAGGACCTGCTGCGCCGTGGTCCGCAGCCGCCGGCCGAGATGGCGCGGATCGGCCGGGGCGTGCTCGCCGCGCTGGACGCCGCGAACCGGGCCGGGATCCAGCACCGCGACGTGAAGCCGGGCAACGTGCTGCTGCGCCCGGACGGCACGCCGGTGCTGACCGACTTCGGCATCGCCGCCCTGCAGGGTTCGACGCAGCTGACCGCCACCGGTTCGATCATCGGCTCGCCGGAGTACATCGCGCCGGAGCGGCTGCGCGGCGTCGAGGGCGACCCGGCCTCCGACCTGTGGTCGCTCGGGATCATGCTGTACCTCGCGGTCGAGGGGCACAACCCGATGCGGCGGCCCACGACGGTGGCCACGCTCACCGCGGTGCTCGAGGCCCCGATCCCGCCGCCCGTCCACGCCGGTCCGCTCACCCCCGTGCTCGGCGGACTGCTGCACCGCGACCCGGCCGCCCGGCTGCGCGCCCCGGAGGCGGACCGGATGCTCGCCGAGATCGCCGCGCCGACCGGCAGCTTCGGCGCGCCGATCTGGGACGCGATCCCGACCCCGCCGCCCTTTCCGGCGCCCCGCCGCAGCAGTGGCAACGCGACCCGCTTCGGCATCGCCGTCGGGCTCACCGCCGCCGCGGGCCTGATCGGCGCGGTCCTCTGGGCGACGCACTCGGCGACCTCGAGCGCGAACACCGCCTCCGGCGACAGCACCCCGACGGCCTCGCAGACGTCGTCCCCGACCGCCTCCGTCGCGGCGAGCGCGGCCGCTGTGACCAACTCGACCACGAGCGCGAGCTCCGGCGGTTCCGGCAGCCTCCTCACGCCCGCCGGGATCAACGCGATGGTCAAGGCCCTGCCGTCGCTGGTCGGCACCACGAAGGTCTACGAGCTCGACCTCTATCCGGACTACGCGAACTTCGAGATAGCGAGCAAGAGCCAGCCCGGCGGCTACGACGACGTCACGTACCAGAACGGCGTCATCACCTCCGACAGCGCGGGCGGCGACCTCGACGACGGCGAACTCTCGGTGGACCTCAAGACGATCAACTGGGACCCGATCCCCGGCCTGGTCAAGCAGTCCAACGAGGACCTCGACGTGACGAACCCGACCGACCACTACGTGATCGTGGACCCGAACTGGGCCTTCGGGACCGGCACCTCGATCCTCGTCTACTGCGCCAATGCGTACGGTGGCGGATACCTTGCCGCCGACGTGCACGGCCACGTCTTCAAGACCTACCCGGCCGGTAGCTGACGCCGGAGCCGACTGACTATATTCGGCGAGATGATCGACGATCTCGCCGCGCTCGGCCCGTACTTCGCCGCCGCCGCGCACGACCCGGCCACGGAGCCGCGTGCGCCGTGGCGGTCGATGGGCGAGCTGCTCGACGAGCCGACGATGGTCGAGGAGCGCGTGACGGCCGTGCGCACGTTCCTCGCCGGAGCGGGCGGCCTCGCGCCGGAGTCGATCGAGCTACGCGTGGCCGCCTCCGTGATGCACCTCGGCCTTTCCGCACGCGTACTCTCCCCGCTCTACGGCCTGGCCGTCCTAGGTCGCCCCGCGCCGCCGCTGAGCCTACGGGCTCTGCGTTGGCAGCCAGCCGCAGGCAGCATGTTCCCGCTCTCGATGCCCGCCTTCGACCAGCCGGCAGCAGAGATCGATATCCCTCAGATGGCTCAATTGGCCGAAGAACTCTGCGAAATCATGCGTCCATTCGGCGTATCAAGGCACGTGCTGCGGGGGAATATCGCATCCTCACTCAACGGCGCCCGAGTAGCCCTGAGCTCCGCCGCGCCGCAGCACGCGGCAGCCGCGCAGCGTGTCCTCGACGGCCTGCTGACCAGCGATACTCTCACCGGCACAGCAGGCACGTCGTTCGACGGCCGGTTCCAGCGGCGTAGCTGCTGCCTGATCTACCGCGCGGCCCCGGATCGCCGCGGCCAGGGCTGCGGCGACTGCGTCCTGATCGACCGGCTACGTCCTCCCGCCCGACGTTAAGAGCGACCGAGGAACGGGGACCGGGCTCGCGGGCCGATGGCTCTCGCCTGGCGGCGTTCTCGTCGGTCGCCACCCAAACCCAGGGTGGCTCCCTCCTCGGCCTTGCCAGACTCGGCCCTCGACCCGCTCCCTGATCCGGCCCCCATTCCTCGGTCGCTCTAAGAACGCCCCGCGCCGGTGTACAGGTCGAGTTCGCCCTCGAGTTCGACGGCGATCACGGTCGCGGCGGGGTCGAGGTCGGCGGCGGACGGGGCCTCGATCCACATGTGTGGTCGGGGACGTCGTCCGGCGCCTCGTTCTTGCGGAAGCCGAGCTCCGTGCCGGTGCCCACGACGCGCACCCGGCGCACGGCGTTCTTGATGCCGCGCACGGCGAGGTGCTCGCGCGGGTCGTCGACGCAGACCAGGTAGATAGTGCGGCGGTCAGCGGAGAGCGTGGAGGGGCCGTAGTGGTGGCCGGCCGGGAGCCCGGCGACGGTGCCATGCACGGCCTCGGTGTGCTTGGCGATCCAGCCGCCGAGCGCTTCGAGCCGCTGCACGGCCTCCTGGGGGATCGAGCCGTCCGCGCGCGGGCCGACGTCGAGCAGGAGGTTGCCGCCGAGGCCGATCGTCTCGGCGAAGTAGCGGACGATCTGGCGCACGCTCTTCCAGTGCGTGTCCTGATGCTGGAAACCCCACGAGTCGTTCACCGTCAGGCACAGCTCCCAGGCACCGCCCGGCGCGACGACCGGTAGTGCCTGCTCGGGCGTGGCGTAGTCGGCGTGCGTGCGCAGGCGGCCGTTGATGATCGTGGCCGGGTTGCGCCGCAGGATGCCGTCGCCGAGTTCGGTCGCGCCCCACTGCTCGTCAGACCGCTCCCACTCGCCGTCGAACCAGAGCAGGTCGGGGCGGTAGCGGTCCACGAGGTCGAACACCTGCGCGTGGTACTGCTCGCGGAACCGCTCCCAGCGCGCCCGGTCCTCATGGCCCTTCGGCGGGTGCGCGTACGCGTTCCAGCCGCGCGCGTCCCCGTCCGCGTCGTCGTCGTTGCCCACGGTCGCGTAGTCGGGGTGCGTCCAGTCGATGTGCGAGAAGTAGTAGCCGACCTTGAGGCCCTTCTCGCGCAGCGCCTCCGCGTACGGCCCGAGCAGATCGCGGCCGGCCGGGGTGCTTTTGACGACGTTGTAGTCGCTGTACGGCGCGTCCCACAGCGCGACGCCGTCGTGGTGCTTCGACGTGAGCACCGCGTACTGTGCTCCGGCCCGCGCGAACAGGTCGGCCCACGCCTTCGGGTCGTACGCGCTCGCGGTGAACCCGTCGAGCTGGCGCATGTAGTCGTCGCGCGAGACCTGGCCGGTGAACATGGACCAGGACTCGGGCACGCCGTCCACGGCGTAGATCCCGTAGTGAATGAAGATCCCGAGCTTGGCGTCCGGGAACCAGGGCTGCATCGTCATCCGCGCTGACCTCGATTCAGTCGTGGTGGTTCAGATGCCGCAAACCTAGGACGGGAAGCGCAGGCAGCGGATTGGCCGTACTCACCGAGGTTGGTCAGTTTTCACCCTCGGTGAGTACGGCTGATGACGCGTACTACGCCCCGGCGGGCGGTGCGAACGGCGGCGGTTCGTACGGCTGCGTGGGCGCCGGGAGTTCCGGTACCGCGTCGGACCACGCGTAGCCCGGCCGGACCACGGTCGCGCTGTCCTCGGCCCGGTCGGGCGCGGCGGCGATCTCCCGCCGCTCGCGCCGCGCCGCGTTGTCCCAGCCGAGCGTGATCCGGACGGCCGCCTTCGCCCTGGCGTCGGCGATCAGGCTCACCGCGACACCGGACGAGACGTCGATGTCCAGCCCGAACTCGATCTCGACGGTGTCCGGCGCCGCGTGCCGCAGGCTCTCGCGCACCGAGTCCGCGATGCCGGAGACCGCCTCCGTGAAGCCCTGGAGCTGCTGGGCGTTGTCGATGGACTCGATCGGCCTGGGCCCGCGCCGCTTCCGGAAACCAGGCCGCTGATACGGCGGCGGCTCCACCGGCGGATACGGCGACGGCGGGGGCGGACCGTAGCCGGTCGGCGGCGGAGGCGGCGCACCGTAGTCGACCGGCGGGGGCGGCGGCGCGTACCCGTACCCGCCCGGAGCGGGGCTTCCCGGAGCCGGGCTTCCCGGCGGCGGGGGCGGCGGCGCCCCGTACGGCACCGGCAGATCGGGACCCGAGTGCTCGTCCTCGTCTTCGTCATCCTCGACGCGGACCCAGATGACCTGTCCGCTCGGCATCTTCATCGGTTTCGCAGTACCCGGCATCGGTGGATCATATGGTACGACGGCTAGTCGCGGAGAAGATCGTGCAGCGCGCGGGCGACGTGGCCCATCAGCGCCTCGGCGGCCGGTTGCGAGGCGGCGGGGACCGAGGACTCCGTGAGCGCGGCCACGGCGAACGCGGAACCGTCTTCGTGCTCGACGACACCGACCTCGTGGCGCAGGTTGAGCAGCGTGCCGGTCTTCGACGACCAGATCGACGCGTCCGACATGAAGTCCGGCCCGAGCCGGTGCCGCATGATGTTCGCGCGCATCAGATGCCGTATCCGCTCGGCGACCGGGCCCGGGATCGCGGACGGGGTCCAGAGCGCTTCGAGCAGATCGACGTACGCGCGCGCGGAGCCGATGTTCGCGCGCGTCACGTCGAGTTGCGGCAGTCCGTTGCCGAGTTCCGCCTCGCGCGCGCCGATCGCGAGGGTCTGCGCCACGTTCGCGTCGGTCGGCGTCCCGGAGAGTTCGCGCATCGGGTGCCGCACGACGATGCCGCCGATCCCGTATCCGCGCAGCACCTCGGTGACCTCGGCGGGCGGCACTAGGTCGAACAGCGCGTCGGCCGCCGGATTGTCGCTGATCGCCACGGCGAGATAGAGCAGGTCGTCCACGGCGATCCGCGCGGCGTGCCGGAACTGGCTGAGCCCGGCCTCGAAGCCCGTCGGCGGCGGCCCCGGCGGCACGTCGATCATCATCGCGCCGTCCAGCTTCCCGGCGTGGATCCGGTCGAGGACGGCGACGGCCAGCGGCACCTTCACGAGCGACGCGACCGGGTACACGGCCTCCGGATCGATCCCGATCTCCCGGCCGCCGCCGAGTTCGCGCACGAGGAACGCGCCGGACAGGCCGGCCTCCGCCAGCCGCTTGCGCAGCGTCTCGATCCTCATCACGCCCCCAACGCCCGGCCGATGTCCGCGCCGAGCACCTCGCGCACCCGCGCCGCGTCGTCCCCGGTCAGCGCGGCCACCGCGTAGCCGCGCGCGACCGGCGTCCCGGCGATCGGCCGCCACCCCAACCCTAGATCATCGGCCTGCCGCGCGGAGCACAGCAGGAAATCGCGCGAACGCAGCACGGCTCCGGCCGCCGCGACCAGCGACGTGGCCACGGCGATCTGCGCGGGCAGCAGGGCGGCGCGGTGACCGGCGTGCCGCAGCACGTCGCGGATGTGCGGCACGTCGTCCTCCGGCTGAATCCAGATCCGGCGGTACGAGTCCTCGGTGCGCGACGGCCGCAGGGTGGACAGCCGCACGGGACTCTCCGCGCGTGCGGCCGCCGACGCGAACCCCAGTTGCACGGTCCACGCCGCGTCCGCCGCCGGAACAGCCTCGACGGCGACCCGGATGTCCCGCGTGCGGAGCAGTTCAGTGCGCTGCGAGGGGTCCGCGCCACGGATGTCCAGCACCAGCCCGGCCGCACGTGCCGCCGCGTCGAGCCTGGCCAGGTCGCGCACGTCGCAGGTCTCGGGCATCGCGAGCGTCAGCGGCCGCAGCCTCGCCTCCGCCGCGTGGTGCTCCAGCGACTCGGCCAGTTGCACGAGGCGCTTGGCGGGCGCGAGCATGTCCCGGCCGAACGCGGTGAGCACGGCCGCGCGCCGCGCCGAGCGGTCGAACAGCGGCTGCCCGAAGTGCTCCTCCAGCGCGGCGACGCGACGGCTGGCCACCGGCTGCGGCACCCGCGCGGCCGCCGCGCCGGTGGTGAAGCTGCCGTGCTCGCCGACCGCGACGAACACCTGGCAGGCCTTGACGAGATCCACGCGTGTGATCATATGCCGAACCCGCATGAATCTCGCCGTTTCCGTCTTTGACCGCATGAAATGACGGCGGCATGCTCGGGATCATGCTCAATCCCACCAAGAACGTGATCGCGCTCGCGGCCGCCGCCAGCCTCACCGCGAGCCTGCTGACCGGATGTTCGAGCACGAAGACGAGCCCCGCGGCGTCCGGCACGGCGACCAGCACGAGCCCGGCCGCGAGCCCGAGCACGTCCGCGACGACCACCGCCGCCTTCGCCGCGCTCGAGTCCGAGTTCCACGCGAACCTCGGCCTGTACGCGCTCGACACCGGCAGCGGCCGCACGGTCGCCTTCAACGCCGACGAGCGCTTCGCCTTCTGCTCCACGATCAAGGCCATGGCCGCGTCCGTGCTGCTCCAGCGCGAGACGGACCAGCAGCTCAACCAGGTGATCAAGTACGGCAAGTCCGATCTCGTCGACTACTCGCCGGTCACGTCCCTGCACGTCGGCACCGGGATGACCCTCACCGCGATCATGGCCGCCGCGATAGACGTCAGCGACAACACCGCCAACAACCTGATGCTCGAACAGCTCGGCGGCCCCTCGGCCTTGCAGACCGCGCTGCGCGGACTCGGCGACACCACGACGAACGTGGACCGCAACGAGCCGACCGTGAACACCGCGACCCCCGGCGACCCGCGCGACACCACCAGCCCGCGCGCCTTCGCCACCGACCTGCGCGCGTTCGTCCTCGGCAACGCGCTGAGCAGCAGCCGCCGCGCGCAGCTCGTGAGCTGGCTCCAGGCCAACACCACCGGCGGACCGTACATCCGCGCCGCCGTGCCGACCGGCTGGAAGGTCGGCGACAAGACCGGCAACGGCGACTACGGCACGCGCAACGACATCGCCGTCGTCTGGCCGCCGGACAACGCCGCGCCGATCGTCATCGCCGTGCTCAGCAACCGCGGCGCGAACCAGAACGCGACCTCCAACGACGCCCTGATCGCGGACGCCGCGAAGATCGCGTTGCGGACGCTGGGCTAGGCCTTCTCGCCCTTCGGCAGCTTGACCACCGTGAGGAAGAACTCGTCGATCTGCCGGATCGCGGCCATGAACTGGTCGAGGTCCACCGGCTTCGTCACGTACGCGTTGGCGTGCAGCCGGTAGCTGCGCATGATGTCCTCCTCGGCGGAGGACGTGGTCAGCACGACCACCGGGATCGCCGCGAGGTCCTCGTCCGTCTTGATCCGCTGCAGCACCTCGCGGCCGTCGTACTTCGGCAGGTTGAGGTCCAGCAGCACCAGGTCGGGCCGCACGGCCTCGGCGTGGGCGCCGCGGCGGTAGAGGAAGTCCAGCGCCTCCTCGCCGTCGCGCACCACGTGCAGCGTGTTGCCGATCTTGTTGTGCTCGAAGGCCTCGCGGGTGATCAGCTCGTCGGCCGGGTCGTCCTCGACCAGGAGAACATGGATGGGCACGGGGGACTCCTGGGTCACGGGGTGGTTCCTTCCAGCGCGCGGGTCCGCGCGTCGTCGGCGTCCTGGTCATTGTCGCCCGCCGGGGCGGCCGGCAGCGTGAAGGTGAAGCGCGTGCCGACTTCGCGTTCCAGGTCGATCCAGATCCGGCCGCCGTGGTGCTCCACGATCTTCTTGCACAGCGCCAGGCCGATGCCGGTGCCGGAGTAGGCCTCCCGGCTGTGCAGCCGCTGGAAGATCACGAAGACCTTCTCGGCGAACGCGGGCGGGATGCCTATCCCGTTGTCGGCCACCGACACCCGGACGAAGCCCGGCTGGTCCGGGTCCGGCGCCCAGCTGATCGAGATCTCCGGCTCGCGCTCCGGGCTGCGGAACTTCAGCGCGTTGCCCACGAGGTTCTGCCACAGCATGCTGAGCAGCGTCGGGTCGCCGGTCACGGCGGGCAGCGGCCGCTGCTTGATCCGCGCGCCGCTCTCCTGCACCGCGTACTCCAGCCGGTCCAGCGCGCTGTCCAGGCAGGCCTGCAGCTCGACCCGCTCGCGCCGGTCGTTCACCCGGCCCACCCGGGAGAACGTCAGCAGGTCGTTGATGAGCACCTGCATCCGCTTCGCGCCGTCCACCGCGTAGTGGATGTACTGCCTGCCGCGGTCGTCGAGGGCGTCGTCGTACCGCTTCTCGATGAGCTGGCAGAAGGACGCGACCTTCCGCAGCGGCTCCTGGAGGTCGTGCGAGGCCACGTACGCGAACTGCTCCAGCTCCTCGTTCGAGCGGCGCAGCTCCTCGGCCTGGGTGTCGAGCGTCTCCTTCTGCCGCAGCAGTTCCACGCGCTGGCGCTCGGTGTTGTCGATCGAGCGCACCAGCTTGGCGCGCATCGCGTCGAGCACGGAACTCAGGTCCCGGATGTCCTGCGGGCCGCTCTGGGTCAGCGGCGTGTCGAAGGCGCCCCCGGTGACGGTCAGCGCCTCGCGCCGCAGCCTGCGCAGCGGTCTGAGCACCATGATGTGCACGAGCAGCACGAGGAAGCACACGCTGAGCAGGAAGACCCCGAGCATGCCGACGAACGTCCAGTCGCGTTCGGCGTTGATGTGCGAGAGCTTCTGCATCGCCTGGCCGCGTTCGGCGTCGAGTTCGTTCTCGACCGCGGTGAAGGTGCCGCGCAGCCGGTCGAACGAGTCCTTGCTCGCCTCCAGCCGGGCCAGGCTGACGCTCTGCCCCTTCTGCGCCGCCGCGATGAAGGGCACCGCGTACTCGGTCTTCCAGGTCGTGATCTGCTCTTCGAGGCGCTGCACCTCGCCCAGCGCCCGCGCGTGCCCGACGAGCTGGGTCTTCACGTTGCCGAGGTCGCGCTGGAGGTTGCCCTCGCCGACGTAGTACGGCTGCAGGAAGTCGGCCTCGTGCGTCAGGAGGTAGCCGCGGATGCCGGTCTCCTCGTCCACGAGCGCGCTCTGCATGTCCACGAGCGCCGTGCGCGCCGGGCCGAGGCTGGTGATGAGGTTGTTCGAGGCCTGCGAGGCGCGCGCGAACACGATGACGCCGACCACGCTGCACGCGATGACCAGCACGACCATCGTGGCGATGACCGAGTAGAACCACCCGCGGACGCCGAGCCTGCCCGAGCTCACCCCGACGTTCACGCGACGACTCACGTGACCGCACCCCCCAGCCGCAGGTGCAGCACGGCCACGTCGTCGCAGTCACCCCGCCCGGTGCGGTCCCTGGTCGCTGCGATCAGCCCGTCGATGAACTGCCGGTCCGCCAGATGGGCGAGCTCGTTGGCGCTGTCCACCATCCGGTCGATGCCCCAGAGCCGTCCGTCCTCGTCCCGGTTCTCGTAGAGCCCGTCCGTGTAGAACAGCAGCTCGCTGCCCGGCTCCATCGGGATGTCCACGACCGGCCAGTCGGACAGGCCGGGCACGATGCCGAGCGCCGGTCCGTGCGCGGACTCGTGCAGCTTCACGGAGCCGCGCTGGCGCAGCAGCACGCCCGGATGCCCGGCCCGGATCAGCCGCGCGTGCTCGTCGCCCGGAAACCAGCTGAGCGTGGCCAGCGTGGTGAAGATCTCGTCGTTGCGGCGCTCGGCCAGCAGCAGCTGCTCCAGGGCGTCGAGCAGCTCCGGGCCGGTCCGCCCGACCAGCACCAGCGTGCGCCAGGCCACCCGCAGCGCGGCGCCGAGCGCGGCCTCGTCCGGGCCGTGCCCCGACACGTCGCCGATCATCGCGTGCACGGCGCCGTCCGAGGTCTCCACGACGTCGTAGAAGTCCCCGCCGAGCAGCGCGCCCGAGCGGTGCGGCAGATAGCGCGAGGTGACCTTGACCGGGGCCTTGTGCAGCAGCGGCTTCGGCAGCAGGCCGCGTTCCAGGCGCACGTTCTCCGCGGCCCGCCAGCGCGCGGCCTGCAGGTCGGAGGCGGCCCGCTCAGCCCGCTTGCGCTGCACGGCATACCGTATGGTCCGGGCCAGCCATTCGGCCTCGACCTGGCCCTTGACCAGGTAGTCCTGCGCGCCCGCGCGGACCGCGGCGAGACCGGCGGCCCGGTCGTCGAGCCCGGTCATCACGACGACGGCGGTGGACGGCAGGGTCGGCAGGAATTCGTTCAGTTCGCCGATGCCCTGCAGGTCGGGCAGGTGCAGGTCGAGCACCAGGCAGTCCACCCCGCCCGCGCGCAGCAGGTCGGCGGCGTCGTGCGCGTTGGCGACCCGGGTGACCGAGGCCGGCAGTCCGCTGTCCGCGATCAGCTCGGTGGTCAGCAGGGCGTCGGCCGGATCGTCCTCGGCCAACAGGATTCGCAAGGTGTCCTCGGCGGCGGCCCTCGCCCGAGGCAGTTGGCCTCCCGGCCGCACGCTGTCGTGCACGTCGCTAAGCCTCTCCTCGGGTGCTCGTCAGTTCGTAAACCCTGCTGCACCGTACCGCAGCAGGGCGCGAAAAAGCACACCGAGGCGCTCCGACCTGCGGTTACATATGCAGTCCGGCCTGCTCGAGAGTCGGGAACATCGGCACCAGCGCCTCCGCCCCGGCGAGCGAGAGGAACTCGCGCACCCGCGGCCGCACGCAGGCCAGCACCAGCCGCCGTCCGTCGCGCGCCAGCTCGGCCGCCGCGCGGGCGATCGCGTCCAGTCCGGTCGGGTCGAGCCGGTAGAGCCGGCCGAGGTCCAGCAGCACGTCGGGGCCGTCCGGGGCGCCGACCGCGTCGGTCAGCGCCGCGCTGAACGGGGCCGCCGTGGACAGTTCCAGTTCCCCCTCGACGGTCAGTACGAGCGGCTCGCCGGGGCCCGGCGCCGCCTCGGGGAGCACCCGGATGGAGGCGCTCGGGGCGGGCTCGGTGAGGGTCAAGGCGGGTCCTTTCGTCGGCTGTCGAACGGTTCGGCCGGGTAACCCGTTCCGCCCGAAGCATGCGTATTGTGATCTTCCTCTCACCGGGGGTCCGAGGTTTGGGTCGGGGTTTGCCGGTTACCGATCCACAATGAGAAGCGGAGCCTGAGGAGGCGGATTCATGGGAGACGACGATTCCGACGTGTCACCGGGCCTCGGACTGGCGCCGGGCACCCGAGGCTGCCTGTTCGACCTGGACGGGGTGCTGACGCAGACCGCGAAGATCCACGCCGAGGCCTGGAAGAAGACCTTCGACACCTTCCTGCACGCCTACGACAAGCGCACCGGCCGCGAGGACCCGCCCTTCGACCAGGACGCGGACTACGAGAACTACGTGGACGGCAAGACCCGCGAGGACGGCATCCGCTCCTTCCTGGCGTCGCGGAAGATCGAGATACCCGAGGGCGATGCGGACGACGCGCCGGGCACCGAGTCCGTGCGCGGCATCGCCGAGGCGAAGCAGTGGGCTTTCATGTCGCTGCTGGAGAAGCACGGCCCGCAGGTCTACGAGGGCTCGGTGCGCTACGCCAGGGCGGCGCGCGCGGCCGGGCTCGGCTGCGCGGTGGTCACCTCCAGCACCAACTGCAAGGACATCCTGCGCGCGGCCGGGATCACCGACCTGTTCGACGCGACCGTGGACGGGCACGACGTGGCCGACCAGCACCTGCGCGGCAAGCCCGCCCCCGACAGCTATCTCGCCGGGGCCAAGGCGCTCGGCATCGATCCGGCGCAGGCCGCGGTGTTCGAGGACGCGCTCTCCGGAGTCGAGGCGGGCCACGCGGGCGCGTTCGGCACCGTCGTCGGCGTGGACCGGATCGGCGGGGAGCACGGCGCGCACCTGAAGCAGCACGGTGCGACGGTGGTCGTCAAGGATCTGAGCGAGCTGCTCGGCGGCGCGAAGGCGGAGGGCGACCGTTGATAGGGCACAGCGGCTTCGACAATGATCCGTGGAGCCTTCCGGAGACCAAGTTAGAGCTGGACCTGCTGCCGCACACCGAGTCGCTGTTCGCGCTCTCCAACGGCCACATCGGCTGGCGCGGCACGCTCGACGAGGGCGAGCCGCACGGACTGCCCGGCACGTACCTCAACGGAGTGCACGAACTGCACCCGCTGCCGTACGCCGAGGCGGGCTACGGCTACCCGGAGTCCGGGCAGACGGTCATCAACGTCACCAACGGCAAGATCATCAGGCTTCTGGTGGACGACGAGCCCTTCGACGTGCGCTACGGCACCCTGGTCTCGCACGAGCGGCGCCTCGACCTGAAAGCCGGGGTGCTGCGCCGCGACGTCGTGTGGACCTCGCCGACCGGCCGGACCGTGCGCATCAGCTCCATCCGCCTCGTCTCGCTGACGCAGCGTTCGATCGCCGCCGTGCGCTACGAGGTCGAGCCGCTGGACGGTCCCGCGCGCATCGTGCTGCAGTCCGAGCTCGTGGCCAACGAGGAGCTGCCGAGCCGGCACGACGACCCGCGCGCGGCCGCGATACTGGAAGACCCGCTGGTCAACGACATCCACAACATCGGCAGCACGCGCATCACTCTCGTGCACACCGTGCGGCACAGCGGCCTGCGCGTCGCCGCCGCGATGGACCACGACCTCGAACTCGTCAACGACAAGGCCGGAGACTGGCACGACCCCAACGCGATGGGCGTGCGGGTCGAGGCCGAGGAGAATCTGGGCCGGTACACGGTCGGCGGCGTCGTCCCGCCGGGGCACACCGTGCGGCTGACCAAGTACGTCGCCTACGGCTGGTCCGCGACCCGTTCGCTGCCCGCGATCCGCGACCAGGTCGACGGCGCGCTGGCCGCGGCCTCGCACGGCGGCTGGGACGCGCTCTGCACGGAGCAGCGCGACTGCCTCGCGGAGTTCTGGAGCCGGTCCGACGTCGAGATCGAGGGCGACGCCGAGATCCAACAGGCCGTCCGCTTCGCGCTCTTCCAACTCTTCCAGGCGGCCCGGCGCGCCGAGCAGCGCGCGATCCCGGCCAAGGGGCTGACCGGCAGCGGTTACGACGGACACGCCTTCTGGGACACCGAATCCTTCGTGCTGCACGTGCTGACGTACGTCGACGCGCCGTCCGTCGCGCACGCGCTGCGCTGGCGGCACTCGACGCTGCCCGACGCGCGCGAACGTGCCGCACAGCTTGGCCTGGACGGCTGCGCGTTCCCTTGGCGGACGATCACCGGGCAGGAATGCTCGGCGTACTGGCCCGCGGGCACGGCGGCCTTCCACATCAACGCCGACATCGCCGACGCCGTCGTGCGCTACCTGCGCGTGACCGGCGACGTCGATTTCGCGCACGGCGAGGGGATGGAACTGCTCGTCGAGACCGCGCGGCTCTGGTATTCACTCGGCCATATGGATGAAGCCGGGGACTTCCGCATCAACGGCGTCACCGGTCCGGACGAATACAGCGCGATCGTCGACAACAACATCTACACGAACCTGATGGCGCAACAGAATCTCCGGCTCGCCGCCCGCGTCGTCGAACGCCACCCCGGGCACGCCGGCACGCTCGGCGCGACCGCCGAGGAGGCCGCCTCCTGGCGCGAGGCCGCCGACGCCATGTTCATCCCGTACGACGAACTGCGCGAGGTGCACCCGCAGTCGGACGGCTTCACCGACCATGAGGTCTGGGACTTCGACAACACGCCGCCGGAGAACTATCCGCTGCTGCTGCGCTACCCGTACTTCCAGCTCTACCGCAAGCAGGTGGTCAAGCAGGCGGACCTCGTCCTCGCGCTGCACATGCGCTCTGACGCGTTCACGCTCGAGGAGAAGGAACGCGACTTCGACTACTACGAGCCGCTCACGGTCCGGGACTCCTCGCTCTCGGCATGCAGCCAGTCCGTCGTCGCCGCCGAGGTCGGATGCGCCCAACTCGCGTACGACTACCTTGCCGAAGCCGCGCTCATGGACATCGACGACCTCGAACGCAACACCTCCGACGGACTGCACCTCGCCTCGCTGGCCGGAGCCTGGATCGCGCTCGTCTCCGGTTTCGGCGGGATGCGGCACACCGACGACGGCCTGTCCTTCGCACCGCAGCTGCCGAAGGGCTGGACGCGGCTGTGCTTCGGCCTCGTGCTCGGCGACGGGCACCTGCGCGTCGACATCCGCGAGGACGGCGCCACCTACACGTACGCGGGCAAGGAACCGCTCGAAGTGCGTCACGGTGACACGCTGCTGCGGCTGGAACCCGACACACCCGAGACTCGTCCGCTGACGCCCCCCAAGGAGCGCCCGGCGCCCGGCCAACCCGCGGGACGTGCACCGATGCGACGGACGCATGACGACGTACGTGCCACGGCCGCGTCCTAGTCGCGACGTGATCGAATCAGTGGCGCGATGGTGCGTTTGCGCGCGTGCGAAACGGTCACTTGATTGCTCGGCCGCGGTGGAGGGAACCGCGGCCGGCGACCGCCGCGTCCACATCAGGCGTCGGTTCGCGTGTGCCAAGGTGGAGTAGCCGTCGATGAGTCTCACCGAATCCCGCGGAACGCCGGGTCCGCTGACGCTGGACAGCGCGCGCTTCCTGCACGAGGCGCTGTTCTACGCGGGGGTCGAGCAGTTCGTCCGGCGCACGGCCCGCTACGTCCGCGAGGCGCTCGCCGCCGCGGAACCGGTACTGGTCGCCGTCGTCGAGTCCCGTGCCGGGCAGTTGCGCGAGGAGCTCGGCCCGGACGCCGACGCCGTGCACTTCCTGGACATGGAGCGGGTCGGCCGCAACCCCGCGCGGATCATCCCCGCCTGGCAGGACTGGGTGCAGCGCAACCTGGGTCTCGGCCGCAGGTTCCGCGGCGTGAGCGAGCCGATCTGGCCCGGCCGGACCGGCGCCGAGATCCGGGAGTGCCAGAAGCACGAGCAGCTGCTCGGCACCGCGTTCACCGGCGGCCCGGGCTGGTCGCTGCTGTGCCCGTACGACCTCGAGGCGCTGCCCGTGGACGTCATAGCCGCGGCGCACCGCGCCCACGCAGGCGTGACCGCCGGCAACGTCCTCGTCGACCCGCTGCCCGACCTCGGCCCGCCGATCATCGAACTCCGCTTCGACCTCGCCGGCCTGCCCGACCTGCGCGCCGCGGTCCGGGCCCAGGCCGCGCGGCTCGGCCTGGCCGAGCACCGCGTCTGCGACTTCGTGCTGGTGGCCGACGAACTCGCCGCGAACAGCGTGCGGCACGGCGGGGGCGGCGGCGTCCTGCGGCTCTGGCAGCAGGGCTCGTACGCGATCTGTGAGGTGCACGACGACGGCGTGATCACCGACCCCCTCGTCGGCCGCCGCCGCCCCGACTTCACGCACCACGTGGGCGGCGCCGGGCTGTGGACCGCGAACCGGCTGTGCGACCTGCTGCTGATCCGCTCCGCCGAGGCCTCCGGCACCTCCGTGCGGGCCCATCTCGCCGTGGCGCCGCGGGACTGAGACTCGGCGGGCCCCCGTGCCGTACGATGCGCTGAGCGATCGCTTACCCCACCGAGGAGGAGCAGCCCCGTGGACGCCGACGTCATCATCGTGGGAGCAGGCCTGGCCGGACTCACCGCCGCCCACGAGCTCACCTCGCGCGGCCGGAGAGTCGCCCTGGTGGACCAGGAGAACGCCGCCAACCTCGGCGGCCAGGCGTTCTGGTCCTTCGGCGGCCTGTTCTTCGTCGACTCCCCGGAGCAGCGCAGGCTCGGCGTGAAGGACTCCCTCGACCTCGCCTGGAACGACTGGCTCGGCAGCGCCCGGTTCGACCGCGAGGACGACCAGGACTCCTGGGCCAAGCGCTGGGCCCGCGCGTACGTCGAGTTCGCGGCGGGGGAGAAGCGCTCCTGGCTGATCGGCCACGGCATGAGCTTCCTGCCCACCGTCGGCTGGGCCGAGCGCGGCGACCTGCGCGCCGACGGCCACGGCAACTCCGTCCCGCGCTTCCACGTCACCTGGGGCACCGGCACCGGCGTCGTCGAACCCTTCGTCCGGTACGCGCGCCAGGCCGCCGCCGCCGGGCTGCTCACCTTCCACCACCGGCACCGCGTGGACGAACTCGTGGTCACCGACGGCGCGGCCACCGGCGTACGCGGCAAGATCCTCGCCGACGACGAATCCGCGCGCGGCGTGAAGTCCAACCGCGACGAGACCGCCGACTTCGAACTCACCGCCCAGGCCGTGATCATCGCCACCGGCGGCATCGGCGCCAACCACGACCTCGTCCGCCGCCACTGGCCCGAACGCCTCGGCACCCCGCCGTCCGAGATGGTCACCGGCGTCCCTGCATACGTGGACGGCCGGATGCTGGAGATCGCCGAGACCGCCGGCGCCAGGCTGGTGAACAGCGACCGGATGTGGCACTACACCGAGGGCATCCAGAACTGGAACCCCATCTGGCCCGGCCACGGCATCCGCATCCTGCCCGGCCCCTCCTCCCTGTGGCTGGACGCACTCGGCCGACGCCTGCCGTCCCCCTGCCTCCCCGGCTACGACACCCTGGGCACCCTCCGCCACCTGCGTACGACCCCTGAGATCGCGCCGTACGACCACTCCTGGTTCATCCTCACCCAGAAGATCATCGAGAAGGAGTTCGCCCTCTCCGGCTCCGAGCAGAACCCGGACATCACCGCCAAGGACAAGAAGGGCGTGCTGCGCGAACGCGTCCTCGGCAAGGGCGCCCCGGCCCCGGTAGACGCCTTCGTCCAGCGCGGCGCCGACTTCGTGGTCAGCAAGGACCTCGGCGAACTCGTCAAGAAGATGAACGCCCTCACCCCGGAGCCCCTCCTCGACCCCGACCTGATCCGCCGCCAGATCGAGGCCCGCGACCTGCAGATGGCCAACCCCTACAGCAAGGACGCCCAAGTCCAAGGCATCCGCAACGCCCGCCGCTACATCGGCGACCGCCTGGGCCGCGTAGCCGCCCCCCACCAACTCCTCGACCCCCAAGCCGGCCCCCTCATCGCCGTGAAACTGCACGTCCTCACCAGAAAAACCCTGGGCGGCATCCAAACCGACCTGGACTCCCGCGTCCTGACCGCCGACGGCACCCCCATCCAAGGCCTCTACGCCGCAGGCGAAGTAGCCGGCTTCGGCGGCGGCGGCGTCCACGGCTACAACGCCCTGGAAGGCACCTTCCTGGGCAGCTGCCTCTTCACGGGCAGGGCGGCTGGTCGGGCAGCGGCTTCGGCGACTGCGTAACGGGGCCGAGTTCGGTCGCCGGCGCGCCTCAGGTCGACTCGACGAGGGCGTCGTCTTCGGTGTTCAGGGCCGCGAGGTAGGTGGCGCTGGCCTGGTAGGCGCGCTGGATGCGGTCGTGGGCCTGGCTGTAGTCGCGGTAGCGGAGGTAGCGGCCGATGCCTTCGTCGGGGTCGTCGGGGGTGTTGCCGGTGGGCATCAGGTGGGCGGCGACGCCTGGGGGGAGGTCGGCGAAGGCGCGGGAGAGGCGGTGGCGGCGGGCGATTTCGAAGACCACTGAGGCCACCTCCCACGGCTGTTTGGGGGCGGTGAGGGGCTTCTCCACCAGGCCGGCGTGCAGGATGAAGATGCGTTTCGCCCCTAGGTGCACGGCTCGGCCCAGGGGGACGCTGTCTACCAGGCCGCCGTCCAGGTAGTGCTCGCCGTCGATCTCCACCGGGGGCAGCAGGCCGGGGACGGAGCAGGAGGCGATGACGGCGTCGATGACGGGGCCCGCGGTGAACCAGTGTTCTGATGCGCGTTCGATGGACGCGGCCACGCACTGGAAGGGGAGGGGGAGGTCCTCGATACATGCGTCGCCCAGTTCCTCGGCGAGGAGCTTGCGCAGGGTCTCGTTCGAGAAGAGGTGGGTACGGCTGCGGATGACGGTGCCTAGGCGGGTGAGCAGGGAGCCTTCGAAGACACCGCCGGAGTCGAGTTCGGTCCAGACCTTCTCCAGGCGGTCCACGCAGTCCATGCCCGGGTCGGCGGCGAAGGCGGAGCCGTTGATGGCGCCGACGGACGTGCCGATGACGATGTCGGGCTCGATCCCCGCCTCGAGCAGGGCGCGCAGCATGCCGACCTCGTAGGCGCCCCAGGCACCCCCGCCGCCGAGCACGAAGGCGGTCTCGACTTCCACGGGCTGCTGGTGAGACTGCATCTGAGACATCCGGTCGTTCTCCCGGCCGCTCGGCGCGTGCGTTCCCGGTCATCGTATCCGGTCGGGGGTCTTTCGGACGTTTAGCGCGCGCCTTCCCGGTTACCCGGTCGTCCGCGCGACGATGGTTCCAGTGACCCGGAAGTGAAGCGGATCGATGAGTGGTACGTCCTTGGACGAGCAGGGGCTCGGCATGCCGGAGCAGGGGAGTGAACCCGCCGGGCAGCCGGGTGCGGCGTCGGGGCCGGAGTCGGCGGTCGACACGGCCTGGCCGCGGCGGCTCGCGCTGCTCAGCTTCGCGGCGGACAAGGACCATCTGGCGCTGGCGCGGATGACGGCGATGCACGTGGCCGGGCTCGCCGGGCTGCCGATCGGGAGGGTGACGGACATCAGGCTCGCGGTGGACGAGGCGTGCTCGCTGTTCCTGGGCGGTCTGGCCGCGGCGGTCGGCGCGGAGCCCGGCGCGATGCTCACGCTGCGCTTCGACCGGCTCCCGGACCACCTGCGGATCGCGGTCAGCGGACCCGAGCCCGCCCGCCGCCCGGACGGCGACGACATCGGCTGGCTGATGCTGTGCGCGCTCGTCGGCCGTCCCGCCTGGGCGGTCCGGGACGGAATCGGCACGCTCACGATGTTCGAGCCGCTTTCTCCGGTGGCCGGCGCCGGGCGATGAACACGAACACGATCGCACGCGAGCAGCAGCGTGCCGAGACGATGAGGGTGCTGCGGCACCTGGCCACGCTCGCCCCCGACGACCCGGACCGCGACCGGTTGCGTGCCGAGGTCGTCGAGGACCACATGCCGTACGCGCGGCACCTAGCGCACCGCTACGTGCGCGGCGGCGGCTCGGAGGAGGACTTCGAGCAGGTCGCGTACCTCGGGCTCATCAAGGCGGTCGACAACTTCGATCCGTCGTACGGCACGGGCTTCCTCGGCTACGCCACGCCGATGATCGTCGGCGAGATCAAGCGCTACTTCCGCGACACGACCTGGTCGGTGCACGTCCCGCGCCGTCTGCAGGAGCTCACCGGCGCGCTGCGTCGGGCGGTCGAGGAGATGGTCTCGGAGCTGGGCCGCGAGCCGACCGTGCTGGAACTCGCCGAACGCCTCGAGGCGACGGAAGAGGAGATCGTCGAGGCCATCGACGCGTCCGAGGCGTACACGACCGCCTCGCTCGACCACCCGGTCGGCGAGGAGGCCGACGGCGCGCTGCTGGGCGAGATGCTGGGCGACCAGGACCCGGCGTTCGACCTGATGATAGACCGTCAGGTGCTCAAGGGACTGGTCGCCGAGCTGGGAGAACGCGACAAACGCATTCTGCTGATGCGCTACTTCCGCGGGATGACGCAGTCGGAGATCGGCGCGGAACTGGGCGTCTCGCAGATGCAGGTCTCACGCCTGTTGACGCGCATCCTCGGTGAACTGCGGATCGGCTTCGAGGAGCCGATCCGCTAGCACGGCGATCGCGTCGGCCGGCACGTCGTACGCGCCGAGTGCCTCGTCGAGCTGGGCAACCGACGACACGCCCAGGACCGGGATGACGGCCGGGGCGCCGCGCAGCAGCCAGGCCAGGGCGAGCTGGTTCGGGGTGACGCCCGCCTGCGCGGCCACGTACTTGAGCTCGCGGATCCTGATCTCGTTCTCCTTGCTCTGATATTGGTGGGCGACCGGCCGGTCGTCCCGGACGAACGCGCCTTCCTGGAGCGAGGAGAAGGACATCAGCGACAGGTCCGGCTGTTCGGCGACGTAGGCGATCAGCTCGTCGTCGGCGGCTTCCTGGTTGGTGAAGCTGGCCCCGGGCTTGGGGCGCAGAAAGCTGTGTCGCTGCTGGACGACGCGGTAGCCGGGCACGCCGAGTTCGACGGCCGCGGCCCGCGCCTGGCGGATGCGCGAGGTCGGATGGTTCGAGACGCCCGCCGTCCCGACGGTTCCGCGCGCGATCAGCTCCGCGAAGGCCGCCACGGTCTCGGCGAGTTCGACGTTGCGGTCCTCGATATGCGCGAAGAGCACGTCGAGCCGTTCGACGCCGAGCCGGGCGAGGCTTCCCTCGGCCGCGGCCGCCACGGACTTCCGGGACAGGCCCTCGGCGGTGCGCGACCAGGTGAGGGCGCCCTCGGTCGAGCCGGAGCCCGGCGTGGTCGGCGTGATCGGTTGGGCGCCGAGCTTCGTGCCGATCACCATCTCAGTACGAGCGTCGGCCCGGGCGGCGAGCCAGCGTCCGAGCAGGGACTCGCTTTCGCGGCCGGTGCAGCCCTCGCGCCAGAACGAGTAGCAGTTCGCGGTGTCGAGGAAGGTGCCGCCCGCCTTGCGGAAACGGTCGAGGATCGCGTACGACGTCGCCTCGTCGAGCGCGCTGCCGAAGGGCAGGGCTCCGAGACACAGGGTACTGACACGCGGGCCGTCCGGCCCGCCGAGAGCGGTGTATTCCATGGGCACGACTCTCACAGCTGGAGCGCGCTCCAGGTCAAGCGCCCTGATCGACTCTGTGACATGCTGCCTTCATGTCCGGCGCCGACTCCACCCCCACGCACTCGCCCGGCGAGACGGTCCAGCTCACCGGCTTCAGCCTCGACACGCTGCGGTATTACGAGCGGATCGGCCTGATCGAGCCCGTACACCGCGCGGTCGGCGGCCAGCGCAGATATCGCGAGCAGGACGTGGAGTGGCTCGGCGTGCTGCGCTGCCTGCGCGACACCGGCATGCCGATCGCCCGCATGCGCGAGTTCGCCGAGCAGGTGCGGGCCGGGGACGGCACCGTGGCGCACCGCCTGGCCCTGCTCGAGGAGCACGACCGCGGCGTCGCCGACCAGATCGCCCTGCTGCAACGCCAGCGCGGCCGGATCCGCGAGAAGATCGAGTACTACCGCACGGTGGTCTCCGCGGACGTTTCCACGGACGCGTGACGGGAGCGCGGAGCATGACGATTCAGCGGATGGACAACGTCGGCATCGTCGTCGACGACCTCGACGCGGCTGTCGCCTTCTTCACCGAGCTCGGGATGGAGCTTGAGGGCAGGACGCTGATCGAGGGGGAGTGGGCGGCGCGGATCGTCGCGCTCGAGGGCATGCGGAGCGAGATCGCGATGATGCGGATCCCGGGGGCGCCGGGACGGCTCGAACTCTGCACGTATCACAGCCCCGCGGCGATCGTGCCGGAGCCCGCGGTCGCGCCGGCGAACACGGTGGGGCTGCATCGGGTCATGTTCGCGGTCGACGACATCGAGGACACGCTCGCCCGACTGCGTCCGCACGGGGCGGAGCTGATCGGCGAGGTGACCCGGTTCGAGGACAGTTTCCTGCTGTGCTACCTGCGCGGGCCGAGCGGGATCGTGCTGGCGCTGGCCGAGCAGCTGAGCTGAGCCGAGCGCGGGCGCCCCGGAAAATCGGTTGCCGGTGCGCGAGCGCCGGCGGAGCATAGGGGGCATGTTCCGGCACTCCTTCGCGCTCACGTCCGCAGTCGCGGGCGCGCCGAAGGCTGCCCTGGTCCTGTCCGCAGTCGCAGCAGCCGCAGCCGCAGTCGCAGCCGACGCGGCGCTGTTCGACGGCGTCCGAAGCTGACCGTTCCCGACCTCGACCCCTGACGGAGTCCCGTGCGGGGGCGGTGGCGGCTTCGGGACTCCGCGGGAATCCACCTCGGAACAGGACAGGCAGGGAACGACCATCATGGCGAAGACCCCTTACGTGCGCACGAAGCCGCACGTCAACATCGGCACCATGGGGCACGTCGACCACGGCAAGACCACGCTCACCGCGGCCATCACCAAGGTGCTCGCCGAGCGCGGGTCCGGCGCGTACGTGCCCTTCGACCGGATCGACCGGGCGCCGGAGGAGGCGCGCCGCGGGATCACGATCAACATCGCGCACGTCGAGTACGAGACCGCGACCCGGCACTACGCGCACGTGGACATGCCGGGGCACGCCGACTACGTGAAGAACATGATCACCGGGGCCGCGCAGCTGGACGGCGCGATCCTGGTCGTCTCCGCGCAGGACGGCGTGATGCCGCAGACCACGGAGCACGTGCTGCTGGCCCGTCAGGTCGGCGTCGAGCACCTGGTCGTCGCGCTGAACAAGGCGGACGGCGCCGACCCGGAGCTGCTGGACCTGGTCGAGCTGGAGGTCCGCGAGCTGCTGAGCGCGCACGGCTACCCCGGCGAGCTCGTCCCGGTCGTGCGGGTGTCCGGGCTGCGCGCGCTGGAGGGCGACCCGGAGTGGACCGCCGCGACCGGCGCGCTGCTGGACGCGGTGGACGACGCGGTGCCGATGCCGGTGCGCTACACCGACGCGCCGTTCCTGCTGCCGGTGGAGAACGTGCTGACCATCACCGGTCGCGGCACGGTCGTCACCGGCGCGGTCGAGCGCGGCGTGGTGCGGCTCGGCGACCGCGTCGAGCTGATCGGCGCGGCCGGGGAGACGCTGCACAGCGTCGTCACCGGCGTCGAGACCTTCGGCAGGCCGATGGAGTTCGCGCAGGCCGGGGACAACGTGGCGCTGCTGCTGCGTTCGGTCGAGCGCGGGCAGGTGCGGCGCGGCATGATCGTGGCCGCGCCGGGCAGCGTCACGCCGCGCAGCGCGTTCACCGCGCAGGTGTACCTGCTCTCCGCGCGGGAGGGCGGCCGCCGCACGGCGATGGCCACCGGCTACCGGCCGCAGTTCTACCTGCGGACGGCGGACGTGGTCGGCGACATGGACTTCGGCCAGGCCGGCACGGCGCTGCCGGGCCAGACGGTCGAGGTCCGGGTCGCGCTCGGCCGCCCGACCCCAGTCGAGGTCGGGCTCGGCTTCGCGATCCGCGAGGGCGGGCGCACCGTCGGCGCGGGCACCGTGACCGCGGTGGCCGAGTAGGGCGCCGCGGGGCACGGAGCGCACGGCGGCGAGCCGAGCGGTGGGGCGGAGGCCGGCGGAGCGGCCGCCGCCCCACCGTCTCAAAGCTCGATGTTGTCCGCGACGGTCCGCATCTGGTGCCGGGCGAGCGCGAGGTTGCCGCGCGTCTTGTCCAGGGCCAGGTAGAGGAACAGGCCCGCGCCCGCGCGCGAGGTCAGCGGCATGATGATGTGGAACTGGCGGCCGAGGGTGATCAGGATGTCCTCGATCGCGTCGTTCATCTTGAGCATCTCCATCGTGCGCATCTTCGCGCGCACGACCTCGGTGTTCCCGGCCGCCGCGACGGTCAGGTCGAGCTCCTTGGACGAGCTCACCGCGCCGAGCGACATGCCGCTGCTGTAGTCGACCAGCGCCGCTCCGATCGCGCCATCGACGCTCATCGCCTCCTTGAGCGCTGCGTCTACGGTCATGGACATGGACTGCTCCTTAGCTGGTGGTCTGCTGTCTTCGGCCGGCCGGTGCCGACCCTCGGTTCCGGGCTCCGGGCCGCGTTGCGCGGCCGGTGGCTCGTTCTTCCTTCTGCGCGATGGCACGCCTCTCCACCTCAGCCGCGAACCTCATTTCGACTGCCTGCTCCGTCGGACCCGGCCACTGTCCCAACCTCCGGGGCGCGCGGTGGCGGAACCGGACCGGAAGTCCGCCGAAAGTCCGTTCGAGGGCGTGCGCCACGGCGCGGGCCAACCCCCTGGCGCACGCTGGGCGAATGGCCGGAGCGGGCCCGCGCGTTCACTCGTCCGGGGTAATGCTTGGGCGGTACGCCCACCGCCCCCGGCTTCCAAGGACATTGATGCTCGCTACGCGGTCGCCCGCAGAATCCGCCCACCTTCCGGCCGCCCTGGTGCTTCCCGCGGTCCTGGCCTTCGCGGTCGGGCTCGGCGTCGCGGCGTACGCGGCGCGGCTGCGCGGACGCCGGCTCCGCGCCCGGTTCGAGGCGGAACTCGAGGAGGCGACGCGGCTGAGACCGAGCGGGGATCCGCGGGAGAGCACCCGGCGCGCGTTCGTGAACCTGGCGCGCCGCATCCAGTCGATCGTGAACCGGCAACTGCGCGAACTGCGGGACATGGAGTCGCGGCACGGCGCGGACGCGGACGTGTTCGGCGACCTGCTGCACATCGACCATGCCACGGCCCTGATCGGCAGGCTCGCGGACAGCCTGGCCGTGCTCGCCGGAGAGCCTCCGGAGCGGCGCTGGTCGCGGCCGATCCCGGTGCTCGGCGTGCTGCGCGGCGCCATGTCGCGGATCACCGAGTATCCGCGCGTGGACATCGGACGGCTGCCGGACCAGGCCGCCGTCGACGGCGAGTGCGCGGAGCCGCTGATCCACGCGCTCGCCGAACTGCTGGACAACGCCGCGCGCTACTCGCCGCCGGACTCGCGCGTCGAGGTCGGCGCGTACGAGGTGCCGAACGGCGTCGTCGTCGACGTGCTGGACGCGGGCGTCGGCATGGGCCCGGACGCGCTGGCCCGCGCGGACCTCGCGCTGCGGGCGGAGAACTTCGGCTTCGAGATCTCCGCGCTCGGCGACGCGCCGCGGCTCGGGCTCGCGGTCGTCGGCCGGCTGGCGCAGGCGACCGGGTTCGAGGTCTCCCTGCAGCGCTCGAACGCCGGGGGGATCCGGGCCTCGATCCGGGTGCCGGAGTCGCTGCTGTACACCGAGCCGGAGCAGCAGCCTGACACGCCGCAGGCCGAGGGGATGCAGCCCGCGCACGTCCGACGCCGCCCGGCGCACCGCGGCCCGCAACTGGCGGAACCGGCCGGACTCACCGCCCAGGGCCTGCCGCGGCGACGGCGCTACGACCCGGCCGCGGAGGTCGTCGAACCGTGACGCGCCGACATGCCCAGCGCGCGGAGGTCGTCGAACCGTGACGCGCCGACACGGCAGAGACGTCGGGTCCTCGGCGGACGATGCGCAGGACACGGGACCGGAGCGGATCTACGTGCTCACCGGCGGCCGCGGCGGCCCGCACGCGCGGACCCGGCTCGACCTGGTCACGCTCGTGGTCGCGGTCGGCAAGCCCTGGCAGAGCTCGGCGGTGTCGGCGGCGATCCGGGAGCACCGCAGGCTCTTTCCGGAGCACCTGGCGATCATCCGCTACTGCCGCCGCCCGCTGTCGGTGGTGGAGATCTCGGCCCACCTGCGGCTGCCGTTCAGCGCCACGGCCGTGCTGATCGAGGACCTGCTGGAGGCCGAGCTCGTGCGCACCCGGGCCGCCGTGATGCCCGTCGTCCCCGACCCCGAACTGATCGAGGAGGTGCTGCGTGGGCTTCAACGGCTCTGAATCGCCGGGCGATCTCCGGACGGGCGTGCGCACCCTGGAACCCACCGCCGCCATAGCGCTGAAGATCGCCGTCGTCGGCCCGCTCGGCGTCGGGAAGTCCACCCTGGTCCGCTCCGTGAGCGAGATCAGCCCCCTGACGACCGAGGAGACGATGTCGCGGCAGTCGGTGCCGATCGACGCGCTCGGCCCCTCCTCGACCAAGACGCACACGACCGTCGCGATGGACTTCGGGCGGATCACGGTCAGCGAGCGCATCGTGCTCTACCTGTTCGGCACGCCCGGGCAGGAGCGCTTCTGGTTCCTCTGGGACGGGCTGGTGGACGGGGCGCTCGGCGCGGTCGTGATCGTCGACGTGCGGCGGCTGGCCGAGAGCTTCGACGTGCTGGACCGGCTCGAACGCCGCGGCTGCGCGTTCATCGTCGCGGCCAACGGCTTCCCCGGCTCGCCCATCTACCGGCCCGAGGAGCTGCGCGAGGCCCTGGACCTGCCCGCCGCGGTCCCGGTGGTCAACTTCGACGCCCGGGACCGCGAATCCTCCCGGTCCGTGCTGGTCAGCCTCGCCGAGTACCTGCTCGCCGCCGCGCGCCGACCCGGCGGCGTAGGCTGAGGTCCATGAGGATGCAGGCGGTCTGGAACGGAAAAGTGCTGGCCGAGAGCGACCGGACGGTGGTGGTCGAGGGCAACCACTACTTCCCGCCGGACGCGGTGAACCGCGAACTGTTCGAGGACAGCGACACCCACACGATCTGCCCGTGGAAGGGCACCGCGAGCTACTACACGGTGGCCGTGGACGGCGCGAGCAACGCGGACGCCGCCTGGTACTACCCGGAGCCCAAGCCGGAGGCGGCGAACATCCGCGACCACGTGGCCTTCTGGCACGGCGTCGAGGTCGGCCCGGCCGAGTAGCCGGGCCGCGCCCGCCGGCTCAGGCCTTGTGCGCGATCCCGCCGTACAGCAGCGGGTTCTCCCGCGGGGTCACCATCGGGTCCGGCAGCCACTCGTCGATGGAGACCAGGCCCGGCGCGATCGGCCGCAGCGGGCCGAGCAGCCGGGCCAGCTCCTCCGGCGTGCGCGCGATGAACGGGATTCCGGTGCGCGCGGCGTAGGAGCGGGCCGCGTCGCGCTGCGTGCCGGGGTCGTGCACGTCCGGGACGCCGTGCGAGAACGCCAGATAGCTGCCGTCCGCGACCGCGTCCATGAAGTCGCGCACGATCAGCTCGGGGCCGCCGTCGTCCGGGACGAAGTGCAGCACCGCGAACATCATCACCGCGACCGGGCGCTTGAGGTCGATGGTCGCGCGCAGCAGCGGATGGTCGAGCACCGCGTCCACGTCGCGCAGATCGGCGAGGATCGCCTCGCAGCCGTCCACGTCCTCCAGCAGGCCGCGGGCGTGCGCGATCGCCACCGGGTCGACGTCCACGTAGACCACCCGCGCCTCCGGGTTCGCCGCCCGCGCCACCTCGTGCACGTTCCCGGCGGTCGGCACCCCGGAGCCGAGGTCGAGCAGCTGGTCCACGCCCAGGTCGGCCACCAGGTGGTGCACCACGCGGCCGAGGAACGCCCGGTTCGCCCGCGCGGCGACCGGCAGGTGCGGCATCGCCTCCGCGGTGCGCCGCCCCACCTCGCGGTCCGCCGCGAAGTTGTGCGAGCCGCCGAGCCAGAAGTCGTAGATGCGCGCGGGGCTCGGGGTGTCCGGGTCGATCTCGCCCAGGCTGAGGGCCATCTCGGCCCGGTCGACGGGGTCCATCATGCCCACCAGTCTGGCACTAGATGGCCGATGCCGGGGTAGGCCGGTAAGCCGCGCGCGCCGGAAGTCGCGCTGACCTGCGCGACTCGTGGGGCACGGCGAAACGGCTCAGCGGCAAGCCTGGGCGTGCGCCGCGGCCCGGCGCATACCCGGTCGTCTGTGGAGGGTCGCGGCGTGCGTCCAGGCGCCGCCGATCAGCCGTTTCGCCCCGGCATACCCCGGCATCGGCCATCTAGGTCGCCGACTCGGCCGGGGATGCGCGCTGACCTGCGCGGACACGCCCGAAGCGGTGTCCGCCCCGCGGCCGTGGTGCGGGGCGAACACCACCCGGTCCGGGAGCCGTGACCCCCACAAGGCCGGGCAACCGGAGGTCCCGGGGCGCGAAGGGGCTGGTTCCACCCGTTGGACGCACCTCACCCTAGGCCGCGGTTGGTACGGTCGCGTCCGCCACACTGCTGATTACGCACCGTCGACTACGACGAGCGTCGTCATCGGCGTACCACCCTGGTATGAGACGGCGTCAGATCCGCTGGCGCGCGGGGTTTTCCGGACCGGCGCCGACGGCGCGTAACCGCTGACGTATGCGCCGCGCGACCGTATAGTCGCAACCAGAAGCCGACGGCGGGGATGGCGCACTGTGACGAGCGACGGTTGGTTGGCCCAGACCGGCCCGGATCCCGCGGAGACCGCGCGCGGGATCGCCCGGGTGAAGGACGCGTTCCTGTCCGGCACGGAGGTGCGCGGCGGCCGGCCGCGGGTCCGGCCGGTGGTGGCGCAGTCCTGGCAGCGCTGCGCCGGCCTCGACCCCTCCGACGCAGCCCCGGTCACGCTGACCGGCGGCGACCTGGAGAGCTACCGCGCCGAGCACCCGCTTTCGCTGGTCGTGGACCTGCTGCGGGAACTCGTCGGCTCGGTCGCCGAGGACGGCAAGCACCTGATGGCGGTCTCGGACGCAAGCGGGCGGCTGCTGTGGGTCGAGGGGCACGCGTGGGCCCGGCGCCGCGCGGAGGCGATGAACTTCGTCGAGGGCGCCGTGTGGGACGAGGCCAGCGCGGGCACCAACGCCCCCGGCACCGCGCTCGCCGTGGACCACGCCGTGCAGATCTTCGCCTCCGAGCACTTCCGGCCCGCCGTGCAGTCCTGGACCTGCGCCGCCGCGCCGATCCACGACCCGGTGACCGGCGAGATCCTCGGCATCGTGGACGTGACCGGCGGGGACATCGTCGCGCACCCGCACAGCCTGGCGCTGGTGAACGCGGCGGCGAAGGCGGCCGAGGCGCTGCTCGCCGCGTCCCAGGTCTGGCGGCGCGAGGACGGCGGCGCGCTGTGGGTGCCGGAGCAGGACGGCGGGGACCGGCCGCGCCGCCGGACCGCCGCGCGGCTGCTCGCGCTCGGCCGGGACCAGGCGGTGCTGGCGCAGCACGGCCGGGAGACCCGGTTCAACCGGCGGCACAGCGAGATACTGGTCATCCTCGCGCGGCGTCCCGAGGGGCTGACGGGCGATCAGCTCGCGGCCGCCCTGTACGACGACGACGCGGCGGCCGAGGCGACCGTGCGGGTGGAGGTGGCGCGGCTGCGCCGGGTGCTCGGCGCGCTGGTCGGCTCCCGGCCGTACCGGCTGACCGCGCCGGTCAGCGCCGACTTCCTGGACGTGGCCCGGGCGCTGCGGGAACGGAACCTGGAGGCCGCGCTCGCCGCGTACACCGGCTCGCTGCTGCCGCGCTCCGAGGCGCCGTCGGTGGTCGAGGAGCGGCACTTCATCGACGCCCGGCTGCGCACCGCGGTGCTCGAGTCCGGCAGCGCGGCGCTGCTCGACGACTGGCTCGAACGCTGCGGTGCCGACGACCTCGACGCCTGGGAGCGCCTCGTGCCGCTGCTGCCGCCGAGCGTGCGCCGGGCCGAGGCGCTGGCCGAGGTGCGGCGGCTGCGCGGGGAGGCGCACGGCCGAACGCGTACGCAAGCGGATGCAACGTTGAGGTAACG
This sequence comes from Actinospica sp., assembly GCA_035493475.1. GTDB lineage: Bacteria > Actinomycetota > Actinomycetes > Streptomycetales > Catenulisporaceae > Actinospica. The sequence goes on along the minus strand of DATJIF010000148.1, from coordinate 31,368 downwards.
TCCCGCGAACTAGCCTCCCATCGAGGCCGCCCAACGGCGAGCGGCCGAAGAGTTCCGTGGAGGCGCAACGATGACGCGATACGCGGCGCCGGGCCAGCCCGACGCGCTGATGGCCTACCAGTCCCGCTACGACCACTGGATCGGCGGTGAGTACGTTCCGCCGGCCGGAGGGAGGTACTTCGAGAACCCGACTCCGGTCACCGGGCGGACGTTCTGCGAGATCGCCCGCGGCACCGCCGGGGACGTCGAGCGGGCCCTCGACGCCGCGCACGCCGCCGCCCCCGCCTGGGGCCGCACCTCGCCGGCCGAGCGGGCCGACGTGCTCAACCGGATCGCCGACCGGATGCAGGAGCACCTGGCCGAGCTCGCCCTCGCCGAATCCTGGGAGAACGGCAAGCCGATCCGGGAGACGCTCGCCGCGGACATCCCGCTGGCCATCGACCACTTCCGCTACTTCGCGGGCGCCGTCCGCGCGCAGGAGGGCAGCCTCGCCGAGCTGGACGAGGACACGGTCGCCTACCACTTCCACGAGCCGCTCGGCGTGGTCGGCCAGATCATCCCGTGGAACTTCCCGATCCTGATGGCCGTCTGGAAGCTCGCCCCGGCGCTGGCCGCGGGAAACGCCGTGGTGCTCAAGCCCGCCGAGCAGACCCCGGCCTCGATCCACTTCCTGCTCGGCCTGATCGCGGACCTGCTGCCGCCGGGCGTGGTCAACGTGGTCAACGGCTTCGGCGTCGAGGCGGGCAAGCCGCTGGCGTCCAGCGCCCGGGTCGCGAAGATCGCGTTCACCGGCGAGACCACCACCGGGCGGCTGATCATGCAGTACGCCAGCGAGCACATCAAGCCGGTCACGCTGGAGCTGGGCGGCAAGAGCCCGAACATCTTCTTCGACGACGTGTCCCGGGCCCGCGACGACTTCTACGACAAGGCGCTCGAGGGGTTCACGATGTTCGCCCTGAACCAGGGCGAGGTGTGCACCTGCCCGAGCAGGGCCCTGATCCAGCGCGGGCACTACGGCGACTTCCTGGCCGACGCGGTCGCCCGCACCGAGCGGATCGTGCAGGGCCACCCGCTGGACACCGACACGATGGTCGGCGCGCAGGCCTCCAACGACCAGCTGGAGAAGATCCTGTCGTACCTGGACATCGGCCAGGCCGAGGGCGCCAAGGTGCTGATCGGCGGCGAGCGGGTGGACCTCGGCGGGGAGCTGAGCGGCGGCTACTACGTGCAGCCGACCATCTTCGAGGGCTCCAACGGGATGCGCATCTTCCAGGAGGAGATCTTCGGCCCGGTCGTCTCGGTCACCCCGTTCGACGACTTCGACGACGCGGTCAAGACCGCCAACGACACGCTCTACGGCCTCGGTGCCGGGGTGTGGACCCGCGAGGCGTCCACCGCGTACCGGGCCGGCCGGGCGATCCACGCCGGCCGGGTGTGGACGAACTGCTACCACCTCTACCCGGCGCACGCGGCCTTCGGCGGCTACAAGGGCTCCGGGATCGGCCGGGAGAACCACAAGATGATGCTCGACCACTACCAGCAGACCAAGAACCTCCTGGTCAGTTACAGCCCGAAGGCGATGGGCTTCTTCTGAGCCCGACCGGGTATCACAGTGGTCTGAGAACTTGGGGAGCGGAGGGCCGGCGCCGAGGCAGCGGCGCCGGCCGGGCCCGGACGCGAGGAGGGAGCAGGACGTGACGACGGACGGGACGGACGTCCACCGGGTGGCCGTGACCGAGGCGGCCGCCGCAGTGCTGCGCGGCCTCGCGAAGGCCAACGGGCCGCTGATGTTCCACCAGAGCGGAGGCTGCTGCGACGGCAGTTCGCCGATGTGCTACCTCGAAGGGGAGTTCCGCACCGGGGCGGCGGACGTGCTCCTGGAACGGCTCGAGGTGCCGGGCGTGACCGAGCCGGTCTCCTTCTGGATGGGCGCCGAGCAGTTCGAACGCTGGCGCCACACACACCTGACCGTGGACGTCGTCCCAGGGCGCGGCTCCGGTTTCTCGCTGGAGGCTCCCGAGGGCGTGCGATTCATGATCAGGTCGCGGTTGCTCACCGATCTCGAAGAGGAGGTACTTGATCGAAGAGCGCTGAGATGAAGATGGATCCCTGCAGCCCGCCGTGTCGTAACCCGACACGGCGGGCATCCATTTTCCCTCTCAGCCCACGTAGGTGGCCAACAGTGTGGACCACTCCGGCGTCACGTTGACCTGCGTGGCGCGCAGCCGCGGATGCTCCAGCCAGTGCCGCCGCGCTTCGTCCACCTCGCCCTGGAACAGCGGCGGCCAGCCGGTGAGCGGCGCGAAGTCGTCCATCACGACCAGCCCGCCGGGCCGCAGCCACTCGGCCGGATCGATCGCCGGATCAGCGCCCTTGCCCTGCCCGCCGCCGTCGAGCGCGAGCAGGTCGAAGGGCCCGTGCCCGCGCAGTTCGCTCCAGTCGCCCCGCAGAACCCTGACCTGCGGCACGTCGCGGAAGAGCTCTGCGACGCGACGTGCAAGCGCCTCGTCCCGCTCGATGCTGATGATCTTCGCGTCCTGATGTGCCGCGCTCGCCAGCCAGGCCAGCCCGACGCCGCATCCCGTCCCCGTCTCGCCGATCACGCCCGGACCGACGCCGCGGGCCAGCACCCGCAGCAGTTCCCCGTGCTCGGGCAGCGAGCTGTATTCGAACCCGTATTCGCGCGCCAGGGCCACGGCCGCGTGGACCAGCTCCGGGAGCTCGCCGCGGGCCGCGCGCGCCTCGTGCGCGGTGGTGCCGTCGATCGCCATGCGTCCACGTATAACAGCGCGCGGTACGCGGCGAAGCCCCGGGAGTCGGGAGAGGAAGGCCCCGGGGCCTCGCCGCGTACCGCGCGTGTCGGTGTCAGCGATTATGCGGCTGTGCCGGCTTAGTAGCCGTACCAGCAGGAACCGCCGCAGCGGTCGGCGACGACGACGTCCAGGCCGCCGTAGGTCTCCTGCGCGTAGATGGCGGCGGCGATGATGTTGTCGACCGGGTTCCAGATGTCGTCGTAGCCGGAGAGGGCGTACGCGTCGAAGGTCGCCGTGGTGGTCTGCATCAGGCCCTTGGACGGGTCGCCGGAGGCCGCGTTGGAGTCCGAGTCGTTCTCCGCGTCCGGGTTGCCGCTCGACTCGTTCATCGCGGTCTCGTAGATCGCGTTGTACGAGACGGTGTAGCCGTGCTCGCTCAGGATCGAGATCGCCTCGTTGATCCAGCCGTCCAGGTTGTCCGCGTAGGAGGTGGACGAGGACGAGGAGGAGTCGGACGACGCCGAGGACGACGAGGAGGACGACGACGAGTCGGAGGAGCTCGACGCGGTCGTCGTGCTGCTGGACGAGCTGCTGGAGCTGTCCGACGACGAGGAGCTCGACGAGCTGGAGTCCGAGCTGCTGGAGGTGGTGGCCGAGGACGAGCCGGAGGGCAGCTCGATGGTCCAGCCGGTCACGATCAGGTTCGCGTCGGTGAACGTGCGGCCGTCCGGCTCGGAGCGGTCCTTGTTCAGCTTGAACAGCTCGGGGTAGTCGTCGCCGTTGCCCAGCGCGCGCTCGGCGATGCCGGAGAGGGTGTCGCCGGAGACCACGGTGTAGGTCTTGTCGCTCGACGACGAGGACGAGCTCGACGCGGTCTTGACGGTGTCCGAGACGGCCACCACGGTGCCGGTGCTGGTGGCCTTGGCCGCCCGCAGGGCCGCGGACTGCAGCGCGGCGCCGGCCAGGTGGACGGTGGTCTTGGGCTGGGCGGTCACGGCGGTGGCCGCGGCGCCGCCGGTGGCCGCCTGGGCCAGCGCGGGCATGGCGGCGGCGCCGATGGTGGCGGCACACAGCGTGACGGCCCGGGCCCGCTTTCGGGCGCCGAAAAGCCGGGGCTTGCGGTGCGAAGACATGCTTGCTCTTTCCTCTTCGAGCCGCCTACCGGGTTAGCTGACGGGTTCGGGCGCAAGAGGTCGCCCTACCGCGCGGACGCGGATTCACCCCAGGGGGATTGGGTCCCCGGCTCCTCGCGGACCGCTTCGGGGCCCGCGTGAACTCGGCGGAGTCGCTGCCGTTACGCGAATACGTAACTGGACACCAGCGACTGGATGAGCACACTAGGCCAAAACGGACCCCGCGCTCCAGCTGAGAATGTCACTGAATGATAACGATGCTTTCCGTGGTCAACCGACTCCGCAAACCGCTGAGCGCAGACTTCGATATTCATGAATAATTCGGACAATTTCCGGGAATTGACGGCGCATCAGCTGACTGAGCATGATCTTCCCGCCGGTCCGCGGCGGTGGCGTAAGGTCGTCCCGAGGACGGCGAACCGGTGACGACCGAGGGCGAGAGGGCGGCTTTTCGTGGCGGAGTTCGACACGCAGGGCGACGATGAGAACACCGAGGCGGCGCCCGGCGGCGCGGAGCCGGTTTCCGGACACGGTGTCGGCGCTTCGGACCCGGCCGGCGGCTGGGGCGTCCGGCAGGTCACCGTCCGCGACCTGACCTTCTCGGTGGCCGAGCAGGGCGACCCGGACGGCCGTCCGGTGATCCTGCTGCACGGCTTCCCGCAGTCCCACCGCGCGTACGACGGCGTGGCCGCCCGGCTGGCCGCCGCGCCGGTCCCGCTCCGGCTCATCGCCCCCGACCAGCGCGGATACTCCCCGGGCGCGCGTCCGACGGACCCGGCCGCCTACGCGCTGCCCGCGCTCGCCGCCGACGTCGTGGGCCTGCTCGACGCCTATGGCATCGAGCACGCGGACATCGTCGGGCACGACTGGGGCGCGATGGTCGCCTGGTATCTCGCGGTGCGTCATCCCGAACGCGTGCGCACTCTCACGGCCGTTTCGGTTCCGCATCCGGCCGCTTTCGCCGAAGCTCTCGGAGAAAGCGCGGATCAGCGGAGAATGTCCGAATATGTCTATCTCTTCCGTGATCTGGACAAGGCGATTCCGGTCCTTTTGGAAGACGACGCCCGGCGGCTGCGGGCCATGTACGAGCCGCTCTCGGACGAGGCGATCGCCCCGCACGTGGCGCTGCTCGGGGAGCCCGAGGCGCTGCGCGGCGCGCTGAGCTGGTACCGCGCGGCGAAGTTCGGCGAGGGCACCTCCGTGCCGCCGGTCGAGGTCCCGGCCGTCTTCGTCTGGTCCACCGGCGACATCGCGATCTCGCGGGACGCCGCCGAGCGCTGCGTGGAGCACGCGGCGGGGCCGTACCGCTTCGTCGAACTCGAAGGCGTCAGCCACTGGATCCCGGACGAGGCGCCGGACGCTCTCGTCGCGGCGCTGCCGTTCCTGAATGAAGAACCCCGGAGTGTCGCATCGTGAGCCTCATCGAACGCTGGCTCACGCTCGTGGACACGGAGGCGGCGGGCCACGACCTCATAGCGCGCTATGCCGAGCCGCACCGCGCGTACCACGACGTCAGGCATCTGACAGAGGTGCTGGACTTCGTCGACGAGCTCGCGGACGAGGCCGAGGACGCCGACGCGGTCCGGTTCGCGGCCTGGTTCCACGACGCGGTGTACGAGGCCGTGTCAGAGGTCTCCAACGAGGAGGCGAGCGCCCGGCTCGCGGAGCGGATCCTGCCCGGTCTCGGCGTTCCCGCGGCACGGGTCGCCGAGGCGGCGCGGCTGGTGCGGCTCACGGAGAAGCACGCGGCCGAGGAGGGCGACCGTAACGCGTCAGTGCTCTTCGACGCCGATCTCGCGATCCTGGCGGCGGATCCCGCGCGCTACGCCGAGTACGCGCACTCGGTCCGCACCGAGTACGCCGAGGTCCCCGACGACGTGTTCCGTCCGGCTCGTGCGCGCATCCTCGGCGAACTGCTCAGCGCGCCGACGCTCTACCGCACGCCGTCCGCGCGCGAGCGCTTCGAGTCCCGCGCCCGCGCGAACGTGACCGCCGAGATCGCGGAGCTCACGAGCTGAAGCGCCGCCTGCGCAGCAGGAACCAGGCGCCGCCGCCGACCACGACCAGCGCGATGCCCTCGGCGAGTCCGCCGGGCGTGGTGAGCGAGGCGCCGTCGCCGGTCTTCGCTCCGCCGTTCGGGTTAACGCCGGTACTCGCGCCGGACTGCACGGTGAGCGTGCCGGTGAACGGGCCCTGCGTCTTGCCGCCGGACGTGGTGCAGCTGATCGAGACCTGGTAGCTGCCCGGCGGCACGTTCGCCGGGACCTGCCCCTGGCCGCCGATCATGTTGCGCAGCGCGCTCAGGCTGATCGACGGGATCGAGACGCTGCCCGACGACTGGAACGTGGCCGTGCCGGTGGACGGGAAATCGCAGTTCCCGCCGTCGAACACGGAGATCGTGCCGCCCGGGGCCACCGGGTTCGGCTGGATGATGATCGGGTTCGGGCCCGCGGCGGCCGCAGTTCCGCCCGCCATCGCCCCCGCCAGCACGACCCCGCCGAACACCGTCGTCGCGGTGGCGATCGCTCGCCGACACCTCGTCATAGCCATGATCACGATGCTGCGCGACCCGCCGCCCGGGCACGAACGGGACTACTCCGTTGGGGCGACGCGCACGCTGCGGCCGTGCCACACTCAGGGCATGGACAACGACCGTCGAGCTGCCGCCGCCGCGTCGCTGCGCGGCCTGGCCGTGGGCGACGCTCTCGGATCCTGCTTCTTCATCCCCTCGAACCTCTACGCGCTCAACGCCCGCGAACTGCCGCAGGACCCCTGGTACTGGACCGACGACACCGAGATGGCGTGCTCGGTCTTCGCCGTGCTGGAGCGGTTCGGCCGGATCGACCAGGACGCGCTCGCCGCCTCGTTCGCGCGGCACCACGACTTCGACCGCGGCTACGGACCCGGCGTCAACAGAATGCTGCGACTCATCCGGCAGGAGGGCGCCGACTGGCGGAAGCTGGTCGCCGAGGCGTGGGACGGACGCGGTTCGTGGGGCAACGGCGCGGCGATGCGCGTCGCTCCGCTCGGTGCGTACTTCAGTGAAGAACCGCTGGAGTATGTAGCCTCCGAGGCGAAGGCGTCGGCCGAGGTCACGCACACGCATCCGGAGGGGGTCGCGGGCGCGATCGCGGTGGCCGTCGCGGCGGCGCTGGCGGTCGCGCGGCCCGGACTCGTCGGCGAGGAACTCCTTCGCACAGTGGTCGAATTCACCCCGGAAGGCCTGGTCCGGGACGGAATCCACACCGCCATCAGCCTCCTGACGCTCGATGATCCGCGCAGCGCCTCGGCCACCCTGGGCAACGGCCGGGAGATCTCCGCGCAGGACACCGTCCCCTTCTGCCTCTGGGTCGCCGCCAAGCACCCGCACGACTACGTGGACGCCTTCTGGGCCACGGCCGGCGTCGGCGGCGACATCGACACGAACTGCGCGATCGTCGGCGGGATCACCGCTGCGCGTACGGGGATTCGCGGTCTGCCGGGGGAGTGGCTGGACCGCTGTGAACTGCTGCCGGACTGGGTCGGTCTGCCGGCGTAGCGGAGCCGGACCGCCGCCGGGCCACGATCAGGCTCGCGGCGGCGGTCACCGCCAGGACGCCGCCGATGACGGCCAGCGAGACCGTCGTCGAGATGTGCGGCGCGTGCACGCCGACCGAGGGCAGCGCCTCCAGGATCAGCTTCACGCCGATGAAGCCGAGGATCGTGGCGAGCCCGTACGACAGGTAGATCAGCCGGTCCAGCAGCCCGCCGATCAGGAAGTACAGCTGGCGCAGCCCCATCAGGGCGAAGGCGTTGGCGGTGAAGACGATGTACGGGTCCTTCGTCAGGCCGAAGATCGCCGGGATCGAGTCCAGCGCGAACAGCAGGTCCGTGGTGCCGATGGCCACGATCACCACGAGCAGCGGAGTGACCAGCCGCCGTCCGCCCTCGCGCACGGTCAGCCGGGTGCCGCGGTAGTCGTCCGTGCTCGGCAGCGTCCGGCGCACCCGGCGCAGCAGCGCGTTCTCGTGGTACTCCTCCTCGTCGCCGCCGCCGCTGACCAGCTTCCACGCCGTCCACACCAGGATCGCGCCGAAGAGGAAGAACACCCAGGTGAACGAGGCGACCACGGCCGCGCCGAGCGCGATGAACGCCGTGCGCATCACCAGCGCGAGCAGCACGCCGACCAGCAGCACCCGCTGCCGCAGTTCGGCCGGGACGGCGAACCGGGTCATGATCAGCACGAAGACGAAGAGGTTGTCGACCGACAGGGACTTCTCGGTCACGTAGCCCGCGAGGAACTCGCCCGCCTCGCGCGAGCCGCCGAAGTACCACAGGCCCGCGCAGAACACGCCCGCCGCCACGACCCAGAAGACGCCCCAGAGCGCCGCCTCGCGCAGGCTCACCCGGTGCGGCTTGCGGCCGACCAGGAAGTCCACGGCGATCAGCACGAGCAGGCCGGCGACGGTGGCCGCCCAGACCCAGAAGGGGATGTGCATGGTGTTCCTCCGGCGTACGAGTCATCGCCGGAGGTCTCTTCCACCCGCGTACGAGACGCGGGCCGACCGGCCGGGACCGGCCATGGGGCCGATCCGTGGTGACGACCAGATCGTCGGGGGAATACTCCCCTCCGCTCACTATTCTCGCAGCGGACCGGCCGTCTGTCGAACACCGCAGGTCACGGCGGCGCGTCCGGGGTCTGCTCGGACTCCTCCGGCTCCGCGGGCTTCGGCGGACGGCCGCGCCGCGGCATGCCGCCGACCTCCCGGGGCAGCCGGCCGGCCGAGGCGAGCCCCTGCCGGAGCAGGAACTCGATCTGGGCCGTGGTGCTGCGCAGCTCGTCGGCGGCCCAGCGCGCGAGCGCGTCGTGGACCGCCGGATCGAGCCGCAGCAGGATGCTCTTGCGCTCGGCCATCTCAGCTCACTGGTAGAGCGTGCCGGTGTTCACCACCGGGGACGCCGGTTGGTCGCTGCACAGCACCACCAGCAGGTTGCTGACCATCGAGGCCTTGCGCTCCTCGTCCAGGTCCACCAGGTTCTCCTCGTCGATCTGCCGCAGCGCCGAGCGCACCATGCCCACGGCTCCCTCCACCAGCCGCTCGCGCGCGGCGACGACCGCGTCGGCCTGCTGGCGGCGCAGCATCGCCTGCGCGATCTCCGTAGCGTAGGACAAGCGCGTGATCCGTGACTCGATGATGCTCACTCCGGCCGCCGCGACCCGCTGCGCGAGCTCCGTCGAGAGCTGCGAGGTGATCTCGTCGGCGTTGTCCCGCAACGAGATCCGGTCCATGCCGCGCGCGTCGTACGGGTAGTGCCCCGCGATGTGCCGGACCGCGGTCTCGGCCTGCGTGGTGACGAAGTCGCGCGCGTCCTCGACCGAGTAGACCGACTTGGCGGTGTCCTCGACCTGCCAGACGATGACCGCGGCCATCTCGATCGGGTTGCCGTCCGCGTCGTTGACCTTCAGTGTCTGCGTCTCGTGGTTGCGGATCCGGGTGGAGACCCGCTGCCGCGTGGTGAACGGGTTCACCCAGCGCAGGCCGGTCGTGCGGATCGTGCCGAGGTAGCGGCCGAACAGCGCCACCACGCGCGCCTGGCCCGGGGAGACGGGGGTCAGGCCCTTGAGCGTCAGCACGGCGAGCACCAGCAGCACGATGCCCGGCGCGACCGTGGCCGGCTTGTGGAAGGTCAGCAGGGTGATCCCGCCGGCGAGCAGCACGATGCCCAGGACCAGCATCGGGATGCCCGCGGCGCTCGGCTGCTCGCGCTCGCTGACCGGGACCACCGGCGCCCGGCCGGTCGTGCTCGTCGCTGTGCTCATGGTGACTCGCCGCCCTCGTTCGAGAACTCGGGAGCGTCCGCTACGCCCCGTCGAGAGCTAGCATAGTGATATCACTTTTCTTCCCGCAAGGGGGCGCGCGCCCGCAGTCGGCGCAGCATCCGGGCGTCCGCGAAGCCCACCGCGTGAGCTGCGGCTTCGACCGTCTCGCCGTGGCTGATCAGATGCTCGGCGCGCTCGACCCGGAGCATCTGCTGGTACCGCAGCGGGGTCAGGCCGGTGCTCTCCATGAACTGCCGGGTCAGCGTGCGCTCGCTCACGCCGGTGACCGCGGCCAGTTCGGTCAGCCGCAGCGGCTCCGCGTAGTGCGTGTCGATCTGGTCCTGCGCGCGGTGCACGGCGTCGCGCAGGTGCCAGCGGTGCCGCAGCATCGCGCTGTTCTGCGACTCGTCGCCGGTGCGCCGCGCGTAGACGACCATGTCGCGGGCCACGCGCGCGGCCGCGGCCGGTCCGTGCCGCGTCGCCAGCAGGTGCAGCGCCAGGTCGATCCCGCTCGCGATGCCCGCCGAGGTGACGACGCGGTCTTCGAGCACGTACAGCACGTCGCGCTCCACCCGGGCCCGCGGATAGCGCCGCGCGAGCTCGTCCTGCAGGTCGTGGTGCGTGGTGCAGCGGCGGCCGTCCAGCAGGCAGGCCTGGCCGAGGATGTCCGCACCCGAACACACGCTCGCGACGGAGCCCCCGGCGGCGTGGTGCGCGACGAGCCGGTCCAGCGTGGCCGGTTGCGGGCGCGGCCCGGTCGCGAGCGTGGGCAGGCCGCTGCCCGGCACCAGGATCAGGTCCTCGGCGGCCAGTTCCGGCCACGTGGTCTCGGCGCGCAGCCGGAGCCCCTGGGCGGTCCGGACGTCCTGCTGCTCCGCCACGTACGACAGCTCGTACGGATAGCCGAAATCGGCAGCCGTCGAGAACACCTGGGCCGGACCGGCGAGGTCGAGCAGGTGCAGACGCGGGACGAGCAGGAAGACCACCTTCACGATCCGGTCAGCGTACCCCAGCGTCGGCCGGCGTGCCGGAGACCACCTCGTCCACGGTCGCGATCCGGGCGAACCGGCCGGCGAGCGCGTACTCGACCCGCTCGATCACGTCCGCGGCGGACAGCGTGCGCGGGTCCGCGGCGAGCTGCTCCGCCGTCAGTTCGTCCGGGTCGTCGAGGGAATCGACCAGATCGCGGTGCGGGATCGGGTTCGTGGCCGTCGCGTCGGTGACGAAGGTGACCGCGTACCCGAGGTCGGACGCGAGCCGCGCCGTGGTCTCGCAGCACTGCTCGGTCCGGATGCCGCAGACCGCGACCTCGCGCACGCCGTGCTCGGTCAGGATCTGCCCGAGGTTCGTCGTGGTGAACGCGTTGTGCGAGGTCTTGCGGACCTCCGGCTCGCCGGCCTCGGGGGACAGGCCGTCCTGGTAGCGCACGAAGCCGGACGCGGGGTCGAACACGCCGCCGCTGCCCGGCTCCGAGTGCAGCACCCACACGACGAGGTCGCCCGCCGCGCGCGCGTGCGCCACGAGCCGGTTCACGTCGTGCACGATGTCGGGATTGGAGATCGTGGCCCAGATCGGCCGCTGCCGGAAGGACTCCTGGACGTCGATGACGATCAATGCTCTCGTGGATGTCATGCCGCGATTCTGTCCGGCGGACGCTTCAGTCCGGTAGATCGAATCCGGTCCGGGAGCGGACCGATCCGGTCAGCCCGACGTGGCCAGGCTGTGCACGACGCTCTGCACGGCCGCCCACGCCTTCGCCGTGTTGGCGTCGTCGCCGTGCTCGCACCGGAACTCGGCGGCGAACACGGCGAGGTCGGTGAGGTCCCAGCGCAGCGAGTACAGCTCGATCAGGTCGCGGTTCGGCGGGTAGCCGGTGGCCTCCGCGTACTGGCGCAGCACGGAGCCGTCGCCGGGATCGAGATTCCACAGGTCGCGCTCGGGCGGCGCGATCTGCGCGGTGTCCCAGTCGATCAGCTTCCAGCCGTCCGCGGTGAACATCGTGTTCCCGGCATGCGGCTCGCCGTGCGTCAGCACCCGCCGCGCGTCCGACCCCACCTGCGCGACCAGGCGGTCGTACTTCGCCACGGCCGCCGCCAGCGCCGGGCCGTGATGCGCGACCAACGCCCCGAGCGGCACCGAATACGGGCCGTGATCCACCACGTCCGTGCCCTCGGCCAGCGCCTCGTCGAGCTCGTGCCGCATCTGGATCGCGAGATTATCGGCCGTCGCCCCGGACGCGAAGTCCCGCGGAGCACCGTGCACGTCGATGATCATCGCGAGCACCGCGGGCAACTGATCCTCGTAACGGAACTCGCCCCACCGGAAACTCTCGCCCTCCAGCAGCGGATAGACCGCCACGCAGAAGCCCTCGCGCGCCGGAATCAGCACCGCGCCGTCCAGCGACGGGACCGGCGCCACCACGAAGTCGTAGCGCACGCCCAGATTCCGCAGCGCCCGCGCCGCCCCGATCCCCGCCGCCAGCCGGGCTTCCACCTGCGCGTTCGTCTCGTCCGGCGCCATCCGCCGGCGCGCCAACTCGTCCACGGTCACGAACCAGCGCGCGCCGCCGGCCTCCACCACCTCCCAGTGATGGCTGCCGAATCCCACGGCCCGGTACTCGAGCCCCGCGACCTCGATTCCCCAGCCGCGGGAGAGCGTCGCGGCCAGCGCGTCCTCAGTCAGGCCCTTAGGCGGAGCGAGCATGTCAGCACCATAACGCGCTACCCGCCGGTTCGCGCGGATTCCGGTCGCCCCGTGAACGCGGAGTACGGATATGGTGACGGGACGGACACCCACTAACCCACACCGGTCCGGGGTGCGTTGCGGTCCGGGGAGGACGAGTACATGCGTTTGAGCAACAGAGTCGCCGTGATCACGGGGGCCAAGGGCGGCATCGGGCTGGCGACGGCCGGCCGGTTCGCCGCGGAGGGGGCGGGGGTGGTGCTGGCCGACGTGCACGACGCGTCGGCGGAGGCGCGGATGCTGGTGGAGTCGGGCTCGCCGGCGCGGTACATCCACGCGGACGTGGGGGACGAGGCGGACGTCATGGCGCTGTTCGCGGAGGTCGAGGCCGAGTTCGGCCGGATCGACGTGCTGGTGAACAACGCGACGTTCGCCTTCGCGGGCAGCGTGCTGGACGGCGGCGGGGACGTGTGGGACGAACTGATGAGCGTCAACCTGCGCGGCGCGTTCCTGTGCGCGAAGGCGGCGATCCCGGCGATGGAGCGCGCCGGGGGAGGGTCGATCGTGAACATGTCCTCGGAGCTGGCGTTGATCGGCTCGCCGGGCCCGGCCGCGTACAGCACGTCGAAGGCGGCGCTGGTGCAGCTTACGCGGGTGCTCGCGGCCGACCACGCGAAGGCCGGGATACGCGTCAACGCGCTGTGCCCCGGGCCGATATCGACGCAGCTGCTGCAGGAGGTCGTCGTCTCCGCGTCCGATCCGGACCGGCTGCGCCGGACCTTCGAGGAGCGCACGCTGCTCGGCCGGCTCGGGCGCCCCGAGGAGGTGGCGTCGGCGTGCGCGTATCTGGCCTCTGACGACTCGTCTTATATGACCGGCGCCACGCTGGTGCTGGACGGCGGCTGGACGGCGCACTGAATCCCGGCGCGCCGCCCGCGTGTCAGCTTGACGATATCCGGGCCCGTATTGCAAGGTCGAGGGCTGACGGTGCGACGGGCTCGGAAGGCGGAGGCGGCATGGCGATCGGTGTCTTCGTCGTCGACGACCAGGAGCTGCTGCGGGTCGGCGTCTCGGCGGTGCTGGAGCCGGAGAGCGACCTGGAGTTCGTCGGCGAGGCAGGCCGGGCGGCCGGCGCGCTGGCCAGGATCCAGGCGACGCGGCCGGACGTCGTGCTCCTCGACACGCACCTTCCGGACGGCGACGGCGTGACCCTGTGCCGCGAGATCCGCTCCGAGCCGAGTCCCGCCGCGTGCCTGATGCTCACCGCGTCCGGCGACGATCCGGCGCTGGTGCACGCGCTCGAAGCGGGCGCCGCGGGCTACGTCCTGAAGTCGGTGCACGGCTCGGAGCTGGTCGAGGCGGTGCGCAAGGTCGCGGACGGCGGGATCCTCTGCGGGCCCGGCGAGGTCGCCAGGGCGGACCCGCTGAAGGGGCTCAGCGAGACGGACCGCGAGATCGTCCACCTGATCGGGGAGGGCATGACGAACCGCCAGGTCGGCGAGCAGCTGGGCCTGTCCGAGCGCACGATCAAGAACCACGTCTCGCACGTGCTCACCGTGCTCGCGATGGAGCGCCGCACGCAGATCGCGGTCCTCGCGGCGTCGCTCAAGGCAGAGGGAGCGTTCTGATGGCGGACGCGCTGATCGTCGTCGACATGCAGGCGGCGTTCGTGTTCGGCGAGGGTGCGGTGGCCGGCGCCGACTTCGTGCTGGAGAACATCAGGCTGCTGCTCGGCCGGGCCCGGGCGACCGGAGCGCTGGTCGTGCATCTGCAGAACGACGGTGCGGACGGCGCGGCCGACGAGCCGGGGACGCCCGGCTGGGAACTCGTACTACCCGTCCAGCTGGGTGACACAGAGCTCGTAGTACGCAAGACGAAGGACGACGGCTTCGACGGCACTGGGCTGAACGAGCGATTGCACGAGTACGACGTGGACCGCCTCATCGTGTGCGGCGTGCAGTCAGAGATGTGCGTCGCCGCCACGGCCCGGGGCGCGATTGCGCGCGGTTACCGCGTCACCCTCCCGCACGACGCGCACGGCACCTACGACATCCCCGCCGCCGCCGGACTGGCCGAGCCGGTGCCCGCGCATCACGTCGCTCGGGTGGCCGAATGGTCGCTGGGCGACGAGGTCGAGATCTTGGCCCATGCGAGGGACGTGGAGTTCATCGAGCTCGCCCGCAGGTGATAAGCACCTCATGGCGGCGAAGGATGCCCGGAACGCACCGCGTGGCAACAGGTTCCTGGTGATGGCGGCGATGGTTCTGGCGGCCGCGGGCGTCGCGGAACTGACGCGCAACGTGAGTAACGGTGGCCCGCCGCGTCCGACGGCGATCGTCCTCGGCACGCTGCCGCCGACCACCGCGGCCCCGGCCCTGGCTCCCACGCGCGCCGCGCTCGCGTCGATGTCGTACTCCGTGCCGACGCACATCGCCATCCGCGCCGTGAACCTCGACGCCGACGTGATCAGCGTCGATCTCAACGGCGACGGCTCGATCGGCACGCCCTCGCTCGCGAACGCGAAGGTCGCCGGCTGGTACGACCGCGGCCCCGCACCCGGGCAGCCGGGCGCGGCGGTCCTCGACGCGCACGTGGACTCGTCGCTGATGTCCGACTACCGTGGTGCGTTCTTCTACCTCGGACTCGCCAAGCCGGGCATGCGGATCGACGTCACACGCGCCGACCACAGCATCGCGATCTTCACCATCGATGAGGTGCGGGTGGCGTCGAAGTCTGACTTCCCGACCACCGACGTGTACGCGCCGACGCCGTATCCGTCGCTGCGGCTGATCACCTGCGGCGGGGACTACGACAAGAAGGCGCACGAGTATCTCGGCAACACGATCGTCTTCGCGCACCTGACGGGGGAGCAGGTCAGAGCGGGAACTTGACGCCCGTGAGCTCCTCGGAGAGCGTCCACAGCTTCGCGGCGTACTCCTGGTTCTTGGCGGCGTCGGAGCGGTCCACGACCTTCGGGCCGCCGCGCATCTCGCCGAAGCCGTCCGGGCCGACGTACGTGTCGCCGGGCAGGTCCTGCGTCGCCGCGTAGAGCGTCGGCAGCGCGCCCGCCTCGGCCGACTGCGCGAAGACCGCGTTGCCCACCTTCATCAGCGCGCCCATCACGCGGCTCGCGGAGTGCGACTGGAGCGAGGTCGCCGCGTAGCCCGGGTGCGCCGCGTACGAACGCAGGGTGGAGCCGACCGCGGTCAGCCGCCGCTGCAGCTCGCTCATGAACAGCAGGTTCGAGAGCTTCGACTGGGCATACGCGCGGGTCGGCGTGTAATTGCCCGTCAGGTTCGGGTTGTCGAAGTACATCCGGCCGCGGTCCCACTCGTGCGCGCGCGACGAGAGCGTGACCACGCGGTCGGTCACGTGCGGCAGCAGCAGGTTGGTCAGGGCGAAGTGGCCGAGGTGGTTGGTGCCGAACTGGCGCTCGAAGCCGTCGGCGGTCTTGCCCTCCGGCACCATCATGATGCCCGCGTTGTTGATCAGGATGTCGACGTCGCGGTCCCAGCCGTCCGCGAACGCGCGCACGCTCGCGAGGTCGGCGAGGTCCAGGCGGCGCACCTCGGTGCTGCCCGCCACGGTCGCGGCGGCGGCCCGGCCGCGCTCCACGTCGCGCACCGCGAGCACCACGTGCGCTCCGGCGGCGGCCAGCGCGCGGGTGTCGACCAGGCCCAGTCCGCTGTTGGCTCCGGTGATGATCACCGTGCGGCCGGTCTGGTCGGGGATGTCGTTCGCAGTCCATCGGTTCATGCCACCAATGTAGCCACTGCCTACAAAGTTGTCAATGACAACACGGCTCGCGGTCCCGTATCCTGATCAGATGCGCGGACACTCCTCCTACCACCACGGTGACCTGCGGGCCGCCCTGCTCGAACAGGCCGGGCGCACCCTGCGGGAGAAGGGCGCGGCGGCGCTGTCGCTGCGCGAGCTGGCCCGAGACCTCGGCGTCAGCCACGCCGCGCCGAGCCGGCACTTCAAGGACCGCCGCGCGCTGCTCGACGCCCTCGCCATGGTCGGCTTCGAGCGGATGGGCGCGGCGATGGCCAAGGCCGACCCCGGTCCGGACGCCTCGTTCCGCGAGAGCATGGCGGCGTTCGGCCTCGCCAGCGTGCAGTTCGCCATGGCCGAGCCCGAACTCATGGGCCTGATGTACTCGCGCAAGTACGACACCGACGCGTTCGACGAGATGCACGAGGCCTGGATGCGCCTGGCGGCCCCGGTCTACGCCGCGATCGCCGAGGGGCAGCGCGCCGGCGACGTGCACGAGGGCGACATCGAGCGGATCGCGTTCGCCGCCTTCTTCACCGTGCACGGCGTGTCCAACCTCGCCTCGGTCGGCATGATCCCCGAAGACGAGATCCCGCAGGCGCTCGAGGACGCCCTCGACCTCGTGGTCAAGGGCCTGAAACCCTAGAGCCCGACGACGCGGCCCTCGTCCGCCGAGATCCGTGCGGCCTCGATGACCTCCAGCGCGGCCACGGCCTCGCTCGGGTCGACCGGAACCGGGCCCTCGCCGCGCAGAGCACGTGCCATCTGCGCGTAGTAGTCCGCGTATCGGCCGTCGAGCGTGGGGCACGTCTCGAACTCGCCCTCCGCGCCGACCTTGCCGTACCGCTCGGACGGGACCACGCCGAAGCCCTCGTCGCGCGGCGTGCGGCCCGCGCGCAGCTCGTCCTCCTGGCCGTCCAGTCCGTACGTCACGTAAGCGCCCTGCGATCCCAGCACCCGGAAGCGCGGGCCGTACGCGGCGGCCGTCGAGCTGGCCCACAGGTGCGAGCGCACGCCCGACGCATGAGTCAGCGCGATGAAGGTGTCGTCGTCGGCCTTCGCACCCTCGCGCCGCACGTCCGCCTGCGCGTACACGCTGGACGCCGGGCCGAACAGCGTGAGCGCCTGGTCGACGAGGTGGCTTCCGAGGTCGTACAGCAGACCGCTGCCCTCGTCGCGGCCGCCGAGTTCGCGCCAGCCGCCCTTGAGCTTCGGCCGCCAGCGCTCGAAGCGCGACTCGAACCGCTGGACCGTGCCGAGGCGGCCGTCCTCGATCAGTTGCGCGACCGTGCGGAAATCCCCGTCCCAGCGCCGGTTCTGAAACACGCTCAGCAGCTTGTCGTGCGTGCGAGCGGCCTCCACCAGCGCGCGGCCGTCCGCCGACGTGATGGCCATCGGCTTGTCGACCACCACCGCGGCGCCCGCCTCGAGCGCCGCGATACCGAGCGGCACGTGCGTCTTGTTGGGGGAGGCGACCACGACCAGATCCAGCCGCAGCGGCCACAGGTCCTCGGGCTTGGCGACGACCTGCACGCCCGGGTACGTGGCGAGGGCGTCGTCGCGGCGGGCCGGGTCCGAGGTGACGATCGCGGCGAGTTCAAGACCGGGCGTCGCGGCGAGCAGCGGGGCGTGGAAGAAGCGCCCGGCCGTGCCGTAGCCGATCAGGCCGACGCGCTCAGCCGCTGCGGAGTTGGTCAGGTAGGACATGCCGACAGTCAATCACGACAGGTGTGCCCCGGCACGGAGCCGGGGCACACCTGATCGTTCACGGGCTAGACGGCGCCCGCCGGAAGCGTCCAGACCTGCGCGGCGTCGTTCGCGGTGCAGTCGTAGATCTGCAACTGCGTGCCCGAGCCGCCATAGCCTGAATCGTCAAGGCACTTATTCGATTGTGGGTTGTACAACTGGCCGTTCGACTGTGGTTCCCAGACCTGGGCGCCGGTGCCGTTGCATGTGTAGAGATCGACCTTGGTGGCGTCGGCTGTGCCGCCGCCGTTGATATCGAGGCACATGCCGTAGACCTTGATCAGGCTGCCCGCCTCGACCACCGTCCACTGCTGCGCGCCGGTGTTGTTGCAGGTGTAGACCTGCACCGGGTTGAAGAGGGCCGTGCTCGCGCCGCGGTCGTCCAGGCACAGGCCCTGGTAGCCGGTGATCTGGCCGGTCCACTGGCCGCTGCCGCCGCCACCGCCACCGCCGCCGCCCGAGGTGCCGCCGGTCGTCGTGTACGCCGCGACGTACTGCACGCTCATCGTGCCGCCGGACGCCGTGCCGCTCGTCGGCGTGGTGCAGCCGCACACGCCGTTCGGGTAGCCGCCGCCGATCGCGTTGTCCAGGATGATCGACAGGTTGTGGTCGAACGCCGCCTGCCAGGTGCTGGTGCCGATCTGGCTCTCGTTCACCGTGAAGTAGGCGTTGCCGTCCAGGTAGAACGTGATCGACTCGGCCGCGGTGTTCGTCCGGTTCAGAATCATCGAGTACGTGTGGTAGCCGGACTGGCAGCCGCCGCAGCCGACCAGGCCGCTGCCGATGCCGTTCGTCTCGTTGCACGGTCCGCCCGGATCGGTGCCGCAGTGCACGGTTCCGGAGAGCTCCGACAGGGAGTTGACGTCCTCCATGATGTCGATCTCGCCGTTCTCCGGCCACTGGCCCGGGCCGAGCATCCAGAACGCCGGCCAGTAGCCGAGGCCGCCGGTGGGCTGCTGGATCGACGCGGTGACCTCGAGCTCGCCGCCGGCCGGGGCGCCGACGTTCGCGCTGGTGGTCTGCACGCGGCCGGAGGTCCAGTTGCTGCCGCTGCCGAGCGCGGTGATGTCCAGGTTTCCGTTGCCGTCCTGGTGCACGTTCGAGGTCGAGTTCGTCATGTTCTCGATCTCGCCGGTGCCCCAGACGCCCTGGCCGGTGTCGTACATCCACTGCGAGTCGATGCCGCTGCCCGACGACCCGCTGAAGTCGTCGCTGAAGACGGTCGACCAGCCCGACGGCGCGCCCGGCACGGCGGCGGAGGCGGAGGAGACGACGACGGCGTCGGACAGTGCCACGACCATGGCCGGGACGGCGATCCAGGCCAGGACGCGGCGCAGCCGCGGTGTTCGGGTACTTCTCTCACGGGATATGCGCATGCGCACTGTTCGCCTTCTCGAAGGGGTGTGGGTAACGCCCCGGCGTCCCGGATCCCGAGGCTCCGTAAGCGTTTACGGCGCATCGTCGGGCCTAGAATTGGTCTAGTCAACTACCTGGACAGGTTCCGGAACCGGACACCGCCCGGATAGGGGTTCGCGCAAGGTCTCTTGACAGCGCCTTGGATCTGCGGGATCGTCACACGCGAGCATGACAACGTTGTCAGATCCCTGAGGAGACCACCCTCGTGTCAACGCTGCGACCCACGCACGAACCGACCCGAAACCGCAGGACTCGAATACACGCCGCGCTGCCCGTCGTGGCCGCGCTCACCCTCGGCCTGGGCACCCTGGCTCCCGCCGCCTCGGCCGTCACGCGCACCCCGATCTCGAAGACCGCCCTGGTCAGCGACCCCGGCTCGTACGTCAACCCGTTCATCGGGACGACGAACGCGGCGGACGACTTCCCGGGCGCGGACGTGCCGTACGGCATGGTCCAGTGGAGCCCGGACACCCCGAGCCGCCCGGACGGCGGCGGCTACGAGTACACCGACTCGTCGATCACCGGCTTCAGCCTGACGCACATGTCCGGACCGGGCTGCCCGGCCGAGGGCGACGTGCCGATCCTGCCGACCGTCGGCGCGGTGGACACCAGCGCCACCGACTCGTTCTCGCACACCAGTGAGAGCGCGTCGCCCGGCTACTACTCGGTGCAGACCTCGAACGGCGTCACCACCGAGCTGACCACCACGACGCGCACCGGCATGGCCCGCTTCACGTTCCCCGCCACCACGCAGGCGAACCTGATCTTCAAGCTCAACGACAGCGCGAACGGCGACACGGCCACGCAGTTCAACGTCGTCAGCGACACCGAGGTCACCGGCTCGGTGACCAGCGGCTACTTCTGCGGCGCGACGAACACGTACACCGCGTACTTCGACATGGTCTTCGACCACCCGTTCACCACGGACGGGACCGACGCCGTCGCCGCGACGCTCAAGGCGCCCGCAGTCGGCGGCGCGACGAAGAACTCCGCGGAGCCCAAGAACAAGCCGACCCTGCACGGCGCGGTCCCCAAGACAACGCTGTCAAAGGCCGCGGCGACCTCGTCGGTCAACGACGGCTACCTGACCTTCGACACCTCCAGCAACCAGGTGGTGCAGGCGAAGGTCGGCGTCTCGTACGTCTCCACGGCGAACGCGACCGCCAACCTCAAGGCCGAGAACAAGGCGTGGAACTTCAACTCCACCAAGGCCGCGGCCGCCAGCGCCTGGAACAAGCAGCTCGGCCAGATCCGGATCTCCGGCGGCACGGTCGACCAGGACACGGTGTTCTACACCGCGCTCTACCACGCCTCGCTGCACCCGAACGTGGTCAGCGACGTCAACGGCCAGTACCCCGGCTTCGACGGGAAGGTGCACACCGTCGACTCCGGCCACTCAGCCGTGTACGGCAACTACTCCGGCTGGGACATATACCGATCTCAGGCGCAGCTCGAAGCCCTGATATCGCCTCAGGTCGCGTCCGACACCGCCGAGTCCATGCTCGACGACTTCGCGCAGACCGGCATGTTCCCGAAGTGGTCGAACAACAGCGGCGAGACCTACGTCATGGTCGGTGACCCGTCCGACGAGATCCTCGCCGACTACTACTCCTTCGGCGCGCGCAACTGGAGCCAGTCCACCGCGCTCAAGGACATGATCGCCGAGGCCACCACCAAGAACAACGACCGGCCCGGCCTGAACTACATCAGCGGTTCCGGCGCGGTCGGCTACCTGCCCGCCGACGGCACCTACGGCTGCTGCAACTTCTACGGCCCGGTGTCCACGCAACTGGAGTACGACTCGGCCGACTACGCGATCGCCGCGCTGGCCAAGGCGACCGGCGACACCGCGGACTACACGACCTTCGCCAGCCGTGCCAACAACTGGACCAACGTCTACAACCCGGCCTCCGGCTTCATGCAGCCGCGGCTGGCGAACGGTTCCTGGCTGACCGGGTTCAACCCGTCCAGCGGCACCGACTTCGTCGAGGGCACGTCCTGGCAGTACACCGGCATGGTGCCCTTCAACATCGCCGGGCTCGCGGCGGCCGACGGCGGCACCGCGAACTACGCGAGCAGCTACCTCGACAAGTCGCTGTCCGGCCTGCTCGGCGGCAGCGGCAACGAGGCCGACTTCAGCAACGAGCCGAGCCTCGAACTGCCGTGGGAGTACGACTACACCGGCCAGCCCTACAAGACGCAGGAGATCGTGCGCCAGGTCCAGAACCAGATCTGGACCGACGCGCCCGGCGGCCTCGCCGGCAACGACGACCTCGGCGAGATGAGCTCCTGGTACGTCTGGTCCGCGCTGGGCATGTACCCGGAGACCCCGGGCACCTCGACCCTCGCGCTGGGCAGCCCGCTGTTCCCGAAGGCCGTCATCGCCCTGCCGAGCGGCAAGACCCTGACGATCAACGGCACCGGCGCGGCGGCCGCGGCCCCGTACGTGCAGTCGGCGAAGTGGAACAGCACCTCGTGGACCGACGCGTACGCCCCGACCAAGGCCCTGACCAGCGGCGGCACGCTCTCCTTCACGCTGGGCACCACCCCGAACACCAGCTGGGCGAGCCTGCCGACCGACGCCCCGCCGTCCGACGGCACCGGTGAGGCCTCCGTCGTCGCGGCCGTCTCGCCGGGCTCCGGGCTGATCCTGACCCCGGGCGCGGCCGGCAGCGCCAAGCTCGTCGCGTCGAACCTGACCGGCAGCGCGACCTCGGTGAAGTGGTCGGAGACCGGCAGCGGCGTGACCGTCAGCCCGTCCTCCGGCACGCTGAGCGTCCCGGCGCACTCGACGGCCGGCGTCGCGCTCACCGTGACGGCGGGTCAGACCGAGGGCTCCTACCCGGTGACGTTCGCGATGACGTCCGGCAGCACCACCCTGCTGCCGAGCACGCTCAACGTGGACGTCGCCACCCCGGGCGAGCTCTGGCCCTACTACACCAACACCGGCATCTCGACCGACGGCGGCTCCAGCGCCGCGGACTACGACGGCGACGGCTACAGCTACTCCGCCAACGCCCTCGCCGCGCAGAACGTGACGCCGGGCGGCACGATCACCTCGGACGGCGTCACCTACACGTGGCCGAACGTCCAGGCCGGACAACTCGACAACATCGAGGCGAACGGCCAGACGATCCCGCTCGCGCCGACCAGCGCGACGAAGATCGGCCTGATCGGCAGCGCCACCAACGCGCCCGCCACCGGCACCACCGGAACGCTGACGGTGACCTACACCGACGGCAGCACCCAGCAGATCCCGGTGAACTTCGGCGACTGGACGCTCGGCGCGGGCAGCGAGCAGCCGCCGGCCGGCGACCAGACGATCGCGCAGACCTCCTACCGCAACGCGGACGGCGGCTCGTCGAAGCAGACGGTCGACACGTACCTGTTCGCGGTGGACGGCACGCTCACCGCGGGCAAGACCGTGGCCAGCGTGACGCTGCCGAGCCCGGACAGCGGGGACTTCCACGTCTTCGCGATCGGCTTCGCGCAGTGATCCGATCCAGCTGATCCACCGGATGAAAGACCTCGGCTCCGGCCGGTCCCTCGCGGGATCGACCGGAGCCGGGGCTTATCCGAGCCCCGTCGTATCAGGGCCGAGAACGACGGGTGCTCAGCACTCCAGACCGCTGAGGTGACTGATCACCGTGGTGGTGGGCTCCGCATCGGGGTCCACCACGTCGACGGGCTTCAGGGTCTGCAGCTTGAGGATGGTCTTCAAGGCGCAGCACCTCCTTTCTCATTTCGGGTGTGGGGTAACCCGGCGTGGCCCCGTGGCCGCCGGGAGTCGAGGAGCGGCAGTGCGCCGCGTTCGGAGGTGGCGGCCGTGATCGCGAGCAGTACGCCCGCGGCACCGGTGCCGAGGTCCATGGACAGCCGCAGCAGCTGTCGTCCCGGTACGGCGGCGTGGCCGCGGTAGGGGAGCAGGTGCCAGGCGAGCCGTTCCACGTGTCGGGTGACCCGGATTCGATTGTCAACGCCCGACGCGGCCAGCGCGCCGATCAGTCCGGCGCGTCCGTCCAGCAGCCCGGGCAGCACCACGAACGGCGCCGCCGAGGCCCGGTCGATCATCGCGAGGTCGCGTGCGAGCTCGTCGCTCGGCCGGTGCCGGGCCAGCGCGCGCATCGCGTATCCGATGCCCGCGCTTCCGGTCTCAACGTATAACGAAATGCGGCTTGCGCGCCGATAATAAAGCGCCCCGTCCCTGACCTGCGCCTGCGTGGCCTCGCGGGCCAGCGCGAGCTCGGCGAGGTCCAGCCAGCGCTCCTCGCCGGTCTGCTCGAACAGCGCGGCGAAGTACACGGCGATGCCCGCCGGACCGTTGAAGAGCCCGCCGCGGCTGACCGGCACCGGCGGCGTCAGACCGGGCTGCGCGCACCGCTCCGGATCGAGCACGAGCGTCAACCGCTCGCCGACCGTCAGCGCCTGCTCGATCAGCGAGCCGTCGTCCCACACGTGCCCGAAATGCAGCCGCGTCAGGCCCATCCCGACCAGACCGTCGGCGTATCCGGCAGTCGTCTGGCCACGCTCGTCCTGGACCAGCGCACGCTCCTGCGCCTCAGCGAAGACCATCCGCGCCTGCGCCTCGTGGCCGAGCCGATCGAAGGCGAGCGCCGTGCCGTGCAGCCCGGACCAGAGCCCCGGCAGCGGATCACGGGCTTGCGCGACGGCCTTCTCAAGCCACTCCACATGCTCGTCGGGCACCGCGTACCCACACTCCGCGAGCGCCCACAGCACTCCCGCGGCGCCGTACGTGAGGTCGATGCCGCCGGTCTGGAACTGCCGAGGATCGCCCGGAAACAGCCGGTCCGCGCGGTCCGGCGTCGCGGATTCGAGGATCAGCTCGGCGAGATCGTCGGTGAAGCGTCGCCAGCCGTCCACGTCCTCAAGATCCGGCAGATGAGGATCGAACGCCTCAGGCACCGGCTCGCCCAACGCCTCCTCGAAGAGCTCGACGACGTGCGCCGCATAGTCCTCCGGCAGCGACGGGAACAGCTCCGCAGCCGCGTCCGCCAACTGCCGGATCTTCCCGCCATGCAACGCCGCGAGCTGCGTCAGCGGCAGGAACAGGAAAAGCCACACGCAGGCAAGGCCGTAGATGTCCGCAGCCGCCCCGACACGCGCCTTCGCATGCACGTAGCCGAGCGCGCCGCCGCGACCCGCGTGCGCGGGCTTCTCGGCGAGGTCATAGGAGAACTCGAAGTCGACGAGGCAGAGCCGACCGTCCGGCCGCACCATGATGTTCGACGGATGGATGTCGCCGAACACGACGCCGCGCGCGTGCAACTCCCTGACGATCCGCTCCAGCTCACGCGCGTGGCCCAGGGCGCGTTCGGCGTACGCGGCGAGGTCGGCGGGCGACGGGTCCTCGTGCGAGAGCGGGTAGTTGTCCTCCTCGTCGCCCTCGCCGAACAGCCAGCGGTTCAGCGGCGAACCGGCCACGTACTCCTCGACGAGGAAGTGGTGCTCCCACACCTCAAGGTGCTCATACACCTCGGGCACGAAGTCGCAGCCCGCGAGCCGCTCGAGCACGCGCTCCTCGTCGCGCAGCCGATCGACGGCGTCGCGTCCGTCCGGATCGACCCCGGCGTACGGCCGGGCCTCGCGCAGGACGACCGTGCGCCCGTCGCGCCGGTCCGTGGCCAGGTAGACGCCGCCGCCGTTCGAGTAGTGCAGGCTGCTCTCGACGTCGAAGGGGAACGCGTCCGGATCCTCATCCTCGGCGTCGGCCGCCTCGATCTGCCGCGCGACGAACGGCGGCGGTTTGACCCAGTCCGGCAGTTCGAAGCCCGGTTGACGACGGTCCGGAGCCAGCGTGCCGTCCGGCAGCCGCAGCGCCGGGACGCGGTTCTCCTGCTCGTCCAGGCAGGTCAGCCGCACGAACGAGCCGTAGCGCAGGTAGAGCGGACCGTCCTGCCAGCGCAGATCGCTGAGGATGTACGGCCCGCGACGGCCCTCGAGCAGCTCGCCGAGCCCGTCCAGGATCGCGGCGAGTTCCGCCTCGTCCACCGGATAGACCGTCAGCAGCTTGCCGCTCGAACCGCGCGCCGCGTACTTCGCGTTCTGCTGAAGCGCCGTCGCCGGGCCGCGCAGGAACTTGAAGTGCACGTCGTGCGCGAAGCAGTAGTCCGCGACCAGTTGGACGGTCTCCTCGTACGCGCCGTACGCCGCCGACACGTGGATCTTCCAGCCCTGCTCCGGGAGCTGCTTGCCGCCCGCGGGCAGGCACTGCACCCAGATGCCGGACTCGTGCCGCCGCCAACCGGCCGGAAGCTCGGCGCCAGTCAGCGGGAAGCGGTCCCGCGCGTCCGGCTCCCGGTTCGGATCCTCGAAGAATGCGCGGTCGAGCACGCAGAAACGCGCATAGTCAGGCGCCCGCAAAGCCACACACCCCGATTCCCCGAACTCGATTCCCCGTCGAACTCGTTTGCGAGTCTCGCCGCGGGATCGACCCGGGAACCAGAGATCAGGGCTGGCAGGAAGCTGTCTGGCAACTAGCTGACATGGCTGCGGCGTGTGTTGCGGTTGTGCCGTCGATGAACTCTGCGACGAGAGTGACCACGTCAGCGTCTCGCAGGATCTTGTTGTGCCCGAGACGCGTGGTCTCGACGATTCGCGCGTCCGGCCACGCGTCGGCGAGCACCCGTCCGCTCGCCACCGGCACCACCGGATCGTCCGTGTCGTGCACGACGAGGGCCTCCGGCAGCTTCGCATCGTGCGCCGCCCGCAGCCGCGTCGGCAGCGCGAGGTCGGCCAGCCGTACCCCGGCGCGCCGTTCGCCGATGCCGACCATGCGGGACCTGATCCGCTCGCCGAAACCCAGCATCCGGGCCAGGATCCGGGTGAACGCCACCGGGTCGATCGGCGGCGCGATGAACGCGGCCTTCGACGCGGACACGCCGTCCAGCAGCACGGTCGCGGTGCACGCTGCTCCGAGCGAGTGACCCACGACTGCGTGCGCTGGGCCGAACTGACGAATCACCGCGGCGAGCACCTGGCTGAAGTCGGGCAGCAGGCTCTGCTTGCCGCCGAGCGCGCCGGGCCCCGAGTCGCCGTGGTTCGGCGCGTCGACCAGCACGGCGCGGTAGCCGCGCTGCGCGAGTTCCCGGCCGAGCGGCGCGAACTGCCCGCGCCAGCCGCCCCAGCCGTGCAGCAGGTAGACGACCGGCCCGTCCGCCGGGCCGAGCAGTTCGACGACGATGTCAGTGGTCTGCGCGGGCTTCGGCGAGCCGTCGCGCCGGGTCGGGCGGCGTCCGGTCCAGTCCGGCAGCTCCACGCGCACGCGGCGCACCTCGCCCATCCCGCCCTCCCGCGAGCGGGCCACGGCCTGCGGGTTCGGCCGGGTCGGGGTGGCCCACAGCTGCCAGGCGATCCGGGCGCCGACCCACGGCGCCGTCCGCTCCAGGGCGCCGAACACCGGACGCATCCGGACGGCCCGACCGTTCGCCGCGCGCAGCTCGCGACTCCGGTTCTCAGCACGAACGATCGTGCTTTTTTCCTTCGCCAGGACCACCGTGGGCTCCAGTTCTCGGGGTTGGTCAGTGCGCGCGGGCGGCGGCGAGCAGCGTCTCGAAGGCCCGCCGGGCCCGCTCCGGCGCGCGCGGGTCGCCGAGCAGCCGGTGCGTGTGGAAGAAGCTGAGCATGATGCCGTGCAGATCGTAGGAGAACTGCTCGGCGTCCGCGTCCTCGCGGAAGTCGCCCCCGGTGACGCCGGTCCGGAACATCTGCATGATCGAGTCGCTGCAGTCCCGGTGGTCGCGCACCAGCTGGTCGCGCACCGGCCCCGGCTGGTCGTCGAACTCCGAGGAGGCCGAGACGAACAGGCACTCCGCGTTCGAGTGCTGACTGACCTCGAGCCAGTTCTCGAACAGCGCGCGCACCCGGGCCTCGCCGCGCGGGGTGCGGGTGGCCGGGCGGATCACCTCGTCGGTGAACTTGTCCCGCGCGAAGGCCAGCACTGCGAGCTGCAGCGCCTCCTTCGACTGGAAGTGCGCGAACAGCCCGCTCTTGGACAGCCGGGTGCGGGCGGCCAGGTCTCCGATGGTCAGCGTGGACAGGCCCTGCCGCGCCGCGACGTCCGCCGCCTGCTCCAGCACCGCGAGTCTGGTCTGTTCACCCTTACCCATGGCATCATTAAAGCACGGTCGTACTTTTTCATCCAGGCCGCCCGCGCGCCGCCCTTGACGGCCCGGGGCGGCGCCGGAAATACTAAGCGGGCGCTTAGTCGAGGGAGTCTGCAGTGTCGCACGAGGAACGCGGGCGCCCCGGCCTGCTGGTCGACTGGGGCGGGGTGATGACGAGTGACGTCTTCACGTCCTTCGCCGCCTTCTGCACCCGCGAGGGCCTGGCCGAGGACGCCGTCACCCAGCTGTTCCGCTCCGATCTCACCGCGCGCGGCCTGCTCGCCGGGCTGGAGACCGGCGCGGTCACGGAGGAGGAGTTCGAGCGCGGCCTGGCCGAACTGCTGAACGTGCCCGCCCCCGGCCTGATCGAACGGCTGATGCGCGACGTGCGCCCCGAACCCCGGATGACCGAGGCCGTACGGCTGGCCCGGCGCGCCGGCGTCGTCACCGGCCTGGTCTCCAACTCCTGGGGCTCCGGCGGATACCCGCGCGAACAGTTCGCCGAGATGTTCGCCGGCGTCGTCATCTCCGGCGAGGCCAAGGTGCGCAAACCCTCCCGCGAAATCTACGAGCTCGGCGCCCAGGCGATCGGCCTGCGCCCCGAGCAGTGCGTCTTCGTCGACGACCTGCGCGGCAACCTCAAGCCCGCCCGCGAACTCGGCATGGCCGTCGTACACCACACCTCCGTGCCCGACACGCTGGGCCAACTCAGCGACCTGCTCGCCGTCGACCTGTCCGTCCTGGTGCCGAAGGGAATCTGATGAGCCACTACCGCAGCAATCTGCGCGACCTCCAGTTCAACCTGTTCGAGGTCTTCGACACAGCGGACGCGCTCGGCCGTGGACCCTTCGGCGACCACGACGTCGAGGGGGCCCGGGACATCCTCGCGCAGGTCGAGAAGCTCGCCGTCGGCCCGATCGCCGAGTCCTACACCGACTCGGACCGCAACCCGCCGGTGTACGACCGCGCGGCCCGCACCGTGGCCATGCCGGAGGGCTTCAAGCGCTCGTACAACGCGTACATGGACTCCGAGTTCTGGCGGCTGGAGATCCCCAGCGGGCTCGGCGGCAGCCCGGCGCCGCGTGCACTGTGGTGGTCGCTGATCGAGATGGTGCAGGGCGCGCAGGCCCCCGTGTTCATGTTCGGCGGCGGCCCCGCGTTCGCCGGACTGCTCTACCGCTTCGGTACGCCGAAGCAGCAGCTCGAGGCCGAGCGGATGGTGGAGAACCGCTGGACCGCCACGATGGTGCTCACCGAGCCGGACGCGGGCTCCGACGTGGGCGCGGGCGTGACCAAAGCGATCGCGCAGCCGGACGGCAGCTGGCACATCGAGGGGGTCAAGCGGTTCATCACCTCCGCCGAGCACGACCTCGAGGACAACATCATCCACTTCGTGCTCGCCCGGCCGGAGGGCGCGGGCCCGGGCACCAAGGGCCTGTCCCTGTTCGTGGTGCCGAAGTACCACTTCGACCCGGAGACCGGCGAACTCGGCGCGCGCAACGGCGTCTACACGACCAACGTCGAGAAGAAGATGGGCCTGAAGGTCTCCACCACCTGCGAGCTGACGTTCGGTCAGGACGAGCCCGCCGTGGGCTGGCTGTTCGGCGAGGTGCACGACGGCATCGCGCAGATGTTCCGCGTCATCGAGTCGGCCCGCATGCAGGTAGGCGTCAAGGCCATCGCCGCACTTTCGACGGGCTACCTGAACGCGCTCGACTACGCCCGCACCCGCATCCAGGGCCCCGACCTCACCCGCGCCGCCGACAAGACCGCCCCGCGCGTGACGATCAACCAGCACCCGGACGTGCGCTGCATGCTCATGCAGCAGAAGGCGTACGCCGAGGGACTGCGCTCCCTCTACATCTACACCGCCGCGTGGCTAGACCGAGCCCTCCTAGCCGAAGACGCCGGCGACACGGACGCGGCGGCCCTCGCCCACAGCGTCAACGACCTCCTCCTCCCACTCGTCAAGGGCTTCGGCTCCGAGCGCTCGTACGCCCTGCTCTCGACCAGCCTCCAGGTCCTCGGCGGCTCCGGCTTCCTGCAGGACTACCCGATCGAGCAGTACATCCGCGATACGAAGATCGACACCTTGTACGAGGGCACGACCGGCATCCAGGGCCAGGACTTCTTCTTCCGCAAGATCGCCCGCGACCGCCAGGTGGCGTGGACCGCGCTGAGCGGCGAGATCGAGGCCTTCCTCACCGAGATCGAGAACGAGGACCGCCTCAAGACCGAGCGCGCCCAACTCGCCGCCGCCCTGGCCGACGTCCGCGGCATGCTGGCCACGATGCTCGACTGGAGCAAGTCGTCCCGCGAGCAGGCCGAAGAGGTCTACAAGGTCGGCCAGAACACGACCCGCCTGCTGATGAGCGTGGGCGACCTGATGATCGGCTGGCTCCTCACCCGCCAGGCCGCCGTAGCCCTCAAGGCCCTAGACACCGGCGCCACCCCCGCGGACACCGACTTCTACCAGGGCAAGCTGGCCGTAACCCGCTTCTTCAACGCCACGGTGCTCCCCGAACTGACCGCCCGCCGCGCGATCCTGGAGCACACCGACAACACCCTGATGACCGTAGCCGACGCCTCCTTCTAGGAAACCCACCCCCGCCCTCCCGACAGCACCAAAGGCAGAAAGGCGCGACCCCGTGTACGCATGGCAGGCCACCACCCTGGGCGAGCCGGACCAGGCCCTGACCCTGACCGACATCCCGCTCCCCGAGCCGGGCCCCGGTCAGGTCCTGGTCCGCGTGCGAGCCACGGCGCTGAACTTCCCCGACGTGCTGCTCTGCCGCGGCCAGTACCAGATCCGCCTGGAGCCCCCCTTCGTCCCCGGCGTAGAACTCTGCGGCGAGATCACGGCCCTGGGCCCCGGAGTGGACACCCGACTCCTGGGCACCCGCGTGATCGGCAACCCCGTCCTACCCCAGGGCGCCCTGGCCGAGTACACCCTCATGACCGCCGCCGAAGCGTACCCCGCCCCCGAATCCCTGGACGACGCCGAGGCCTCCGCCCTGCACATCGCCTACCAGACCGGCTGGTTCGCCCTGCACCGCCGCGCCCACCTGCAAGAAGGCGAGACAGTCCTCGTCCACGCAGCGGCCGGCGGCGTAGGCAGCGCCGCCGTACAACTGGCCAAGGCCGCCGGCGCCAAGGTGATCGGCGTAGTAGGCGGAGCAGCCAAGGCCGAGGTCGCCAGAGCCCAAGGCGCCGACCTGGTCATCGACCGCAAATCAGAAGACTTCGTAGCCGCCGTCAAGCAATACACCGACGGCCGTGGCGTAGACGTAGTCTTCGACCCCGTAGGCGGCGACGCCTACACCGGCTCCGCGAAGTGCATTGCTTTCGAAGGCCGCATCGTAGTAGTCGGTTTCGCCGGAGGCACCATCCCAACCCCCGCCCTCAACCACGCCCTGGTGAAGAACTACTCCATCCTCGGCCTGCACTGGGGCCTCTACAAGCAAAAAGACCCCGGCTCCGTCTGGTCCGCCCACGAGGCTCTAGTCCGCCTAGCCGACCAGCACGCCATCACCCCCCTGATAAGCGACCGCCTCCCCGTAAAGCAAGCAGTAGACGGCCTAACCGCCCTAGCCCAAGGCACCACCACCGGCCGAGTAGCCGTACTGCCCTAGTAACAAAAGCCACAGGCTACGTCGCTTCGCGAGGGTTCGTGGTCAGCCTGCGGTCGGGCGTCGCTTCGCTCCGCTCCCCGGTTTGCGCTTGCCCACCCTCCCACCCGTTGCGTAGCAGCCCCGCCTGCGGTTTCAATCTGAAAGTCAACGTCAACGTCGCCTCCGGCAGGCCCTCCCTCGGAGAGTGACGCGTGGCCGGGTCGGGATGTGTGGGTGGTGGGGTTGGGGGTGGGTCTCTCTCCTCGCCCGGGCACCGGAGGCGTATCAGGAACCTGGCGGGGCCGCACACGGCGACGGCTCGGGTTGATG
>DATJIF010000147.1:0-4613 GCA_035493475.1 Actinospica sp. | reverse complement strand
CGCCCCGCAACGCTCCTGTCGTTCGGGAGCGCGAACCTCGCGAGGATCCGGCTCGACGGCTTCACCGAATGGGCCTGGGCGCCGCTCAGGCAGCTTGTGCCGCTGCGGAGCGCCGAGGCGGGTGAGTCCTCATGACGATCGCGACGGGCATCCTCCCCACCGTCGGCGAGATCCCCACCGACTACGTGCACCCGGACCGCATGTGGGCGCGGCGTCAGGCCGCTGACGTGCAGCCGGGGATGCGCCTGCGGCTCGACGACGGCCTCGGCAACGTGCGCGAGGTGGTCGTGAGTGCCCGGCCGGAGCGCGTGCGGCTCGGCAAGTTGCAGGTCCCGGTGCTGACGGCCGCGCACCGGCACTACCCGGATCTGGATCCGGAACTGGTGCTGCTGCACGCGAGGGCGCTGGTGAAGACGCGGACGCCGCTGGAGCAGACGGCTTATTTGGACGCGGTGGACGTGCACAACGCGCGCGCCGCAGCGAGGAGGGGACTGTGAGCAAGTCAACGGTGGAGATCCTGCGCGGCGCGCGCGAGGTGCTGGAGCGCAACGGTTGGAACCAGGGCTGGTTTTTCCGCGACGACGACCCCGGCGCGAACCCGGCCGAGTGCGCGGTGTGCCTGCGGGGCGCGCTGAACCTTTCGGCGGGCGCTGAGCACCCGGGCAGTCCTGCGGCGTGCGGCGACGCGCTGATGGCCGTGAACGACGCGCTTCCGGAGCGCTGGCGTGGCCTGATCGCGGGCTGGAACGACGAGCGTGGCCGCACCGTGGAAGAGGTCTACGCGCTGCTGGATCGGGCGATCGAGCTTGCTGAGGGTGGTGTGTCCGATGGCCGCTGAGATCGAAGTCCGGACCGGCGGCGCGCTCGCCGTCTCCGGCGAGCAGACCAAATGGGCACCCGAGCAGCGGGCCGCACTCGCGTCGGCGGGCGTCAGCGAAGAGGTCACCGAGGCCGAGCTGACCGTGTTCCTGCACGAGTGCCAGCGCACCGGCCTGGACCCGTTCAGCAAGCAGATCTACCTCATCGGCCGCAACGACCGGCAGGCCGGGCGCAAGGTGTTCCGCTCCCAAACCGGCATCGACGGCTACCGCGTCGTCGCGCACCGGGCGGCCCGCCGCGACAAGGTGACCCTGGGCTACTCGGACACGATGTGGTGCGGACCGGACGGGGTGTGGCGCGAGGCGTGGCTGTGGGACAAGCCGCCGCTGGCCGCGAAGGTGACGGTCTTCCGCAACGGTGAGCCGTTCCCGGCGATCGCGACGCTCAACGAGTACGCCGAGATGTGGGACGGCAAGCTCAAGGGGATGTGGGCGCGGATGCCCGCGAACCAGCTCGCGAAGTGCGCGGAGGCGCTGGCTCTCAGGAAGGCGTTCCCGAACGACCTCGGCGGCATCTACACGGCCGAGGAGATGGCGCAGGCGGACAACGAGCCGCAGCAGCTGGCGCAGCCCGCGCCGCTGCGGGAGCCGACGCCGGCCAAGCCGCGCGGTGCCCAGCGCTCGAAGCCGCAGCAGCCTGCCGAGGACGAGTGGACGCAGCCCGCACCGACGCAGCAGATCGACGACGCCGAGATCGTGCCGGAGACGCACCCGTTCTGGGAGACCGACGACGGCAAGCACCGCCTCACCGTGCTGCACGCCCTGATCGCGCAGAAGTCGGGGCCGAAGACGGACGAGGAGCGTTACGCCGGGTTCTCGAAGTTCTGCAAGCGCGAGATCACGTCGGCGAAGCAGCTGTTGCCTGAGGAGGCGCAGGCGATGATCGAGGCGTTCCGGAAGGCGTCGGACTACACGCCGCCGCCGTCGCCGGAGGAACAGCAGGCGGCCACGGCTCGTGTGCAGGCCGAGGAGCTCGCGGCCACCGCCGAGCCGGATGCGGACCGGATCGAGTCGGACCTGCGTGACCGGATCGAGTCGGCGGGGCATCCGTCGGAGCTGGCGCCGATTCTGGCTGACGCTCAGGCGGCAGTGAAGGCGGGGCGTATCGGCACGGTGCACCTGACCGCGCTGAAGCAGGCCGCGAAGCTGCGGGCCCAGGCGCTGGAGGCCGAGGTGCGGCAGGCGCAGCGGACGGCCGACGAGGCGGCAGCCGACCAGGCGTACGCGGGACACGGGGTGGCGGCATGAGCAGGAATGCCTCCAGCTACGCGCACAGCGGCGGAGTGCGCGCCCGCGACGGGCGCTCTATCGGCTCCGCTGGCAACGGGAGGCGGCAGGACTTCCTCGCCGCGCTCAATCGGGCCCTGCTGGACCGCCCGTGGCGGGCGGTGAGCGTGCGCGAGCTCAGCGCCGAGGTCGGCGCCTCGGCTGGCTTGTTCTGGCTGTACTTCGCGTCGCTCGAGGACTGCTTCGACCAGCTGTACGCGCAGCTGCGTGAGGACCGGGTGGTGCCGCATCCGCACCTGGTGCTGATCCATCAGCTGCTGGAGTTCGAGCGGGCCGCGTGTCGGGACGGTGCCTCGTGAAGCGCCAGCCGCACAGCACCTGCCGCCAGACCCTCATCAGTGGCATGCGCGACATGGGTGTCGAGGTCGTCGCCAGCACGCTGCCGCCGCTCGTCGTCGGCCCGTACACGACCGACCCGTACGTCTGCCCGCACGGCACCACGTTCTGGCTGGAACCGACCGGCGAGCAGATCGCCGCATGGGTCAAGGACGGTGTCGCATGAGCGGCTTCGACATCGGTGCCCAGGTGAAGGTCCTATCCGCGCTCGACTACTACCACCAGGCATCGGATTGGGTCGGCTGCCAGGCGCGCGTCGTCACGGTGGACTCCGCCGATGACGAACTGCAGTACGAGCTGGAGCGCGAGGGTGGGCGCCGCGCATGGTTCGGCGGCCGCCAGTTGCAGGATGCGGCGCCGGTAGGCGAGGCGCCTCCGGACCCGGCGGACTACTGCGGCGAGTGCGGGCAGCCGCTGACTCGCTGCCAGGCGTGGCAGTACGGCGATCACCGAGAGGTGGACCTGCTGTGACTGCCCTGCTGCTCACCTTCGGCGAGGACTTCCTCTGGCTGATCCTGTGCATGGCCATTGGAGGCGCCCTCATCGGTGCCGTGGCAGGCGCCTGGACCGGCCTTGTCGCCGCACACCACTGGGTCCTCGCCCGGCGTGTCGTGGCCGCAGCCGACCGGATCACCCGGGACGCGGCCGGCGAGCACGCGACCGACCGCGCCTGACCATCCCCTGCGGGTGCGCGGCCCCTTCACTGCCGCGCACCCGTCACCAACCATCCCAGAAAGAAGGACCCGTGCCCGACATCGACCCGATGACCGAGCTCTACACCGAGCGCGCTCACCTTGTCGCCCTGCTCGCCCAGCTCTACCCGTCCAGCTGGAACCACGGCGACGACGAGTGCCCGGACTGGTTCGTGGTTTACATCGACCTGCCGACCGGTCAGGCCACCTGGCACATCAGCCCCGAAGACTGGTGGATCTTCGCGTGCGTGCCGCACGGGGACGCGAAGTGGGACGGCCACTCGACTCCGGAGAAGTACCAGCGGGTCCGCGACCTGATCGCCGAGATCGAGAAGAACCACCCGACCCACACGCAGCCCGCCTGACCCACTCTCACCTGTCCCCGTCCGCGTCGCTCATCCCGGCGCGGACGGGTGACCACCATCTCACGAAGGAGGCCCGACGTGGCCAGTTCGTACACCCCCGAAGACCTCGCCTGGTACGCCGAGAACTACGGCGGCACCGAATGGATGGTTCACGTTGCCGGACCCGACGAGATCCTCACCCACCGCGACGAGCTCGGGACGGAACCGTTCACCGAGAAGGACGCACGCGACACTGCGGCGGCGTTCAACCGGCTCGGCGAGGAGTGGGCGGCGAAGTCTGAGTACCACCCGCGAGTCCAAGCGACGGTCTTTCACTTCGGCAAGCCGAGCGCCGAGGTGGCGACCGATGCCTGACGAATCCCCTGCTACCCCGCTGCACTTCACCCGCGACGGGGGCGCCGTCTGCGGCACGCGCCTCGTCGTCGGGGGTGACCTGTTCCGCGCCTCGTTCGACGAGGACGACACCGACATCGACTGCCCGCTGTGCCGCATGTACCTGCGGGGGCTGCGTGCCGGAAGGAGCGGTGCGCGATGACCGCCCCCGAGCCCCCTGCCGTCGTCCTGCGTCGTGCCGCCGAGCGTGCCCGACGCCACTCCACGACCGTCCGTACGACCGCTGCCCGGACGCGGGCGCTGAACCTGGCGACGCGCTTCGACCTGGAGGCCGCGCGGATCGAGCGCGGCGACGAGTCGAACGTGACCAACGCGACGGCCGCAGCCCGTACGTTCCTGCGGGGGTCGGTGTGATGGCCGAGACGCCCGCCCAGACGCTGCGCCGCGCCGCCGAGAAGCTGCGCGCAGTCGCCAACGATGCGCTCCGTGACATTCCCATGAACGAGTACTGGGAGGCGCGGCACCACCCCGACTGCACCGAAGACGAGCTCTACCGGGCAGGCGTGGAGAACGGCCTCGGTGGCCCTGCGGGAGTGCTTGCAGGCGCGTGCACGCCGGGCGTGATGCTGCTCGTCGCCGACTGGCTCGACGCCGAAGCGGGCGCACACGAGGGCGGCATGGGCGCGTCCGAAACGCTCCGCGACATGTTCGCTGAAGCGGGC
>DATJIF010000146.1:0-19915 GCA_035493475.1 Actinospica sp. | reverse complement strand
GCACGAGCCGGTCGAGCGGCTGACCGTGGACTGCCCGGAGGAGTACCTGGGCGTCATCACCCAGCTGCTCGCGGTCCGCAAGGGCCGGATGGAGTCGATGTCGAACCACGGCACCGGCTGGATCCGGATGGAGTTCCTGGTGCCCTCGCGCGGCCTGATCGGCTTCCGCACCGAGTTCCTCACCGACACCCGCGGCACCGGCATCGCGAACACCAACTCCGAGGGCTACGAGCCGTGGTTCGGCGAACTGCGCACCCGCGCCTCCGGCTCGCTGGTCGCGGACCGGGCCGGCGCCGTCACCCCGTTCGCGATGATCAACCTGCAGGAGCGCGGCTCGCTGTTCGTCGAGCCGACCACCGAGGTGTACGAGGGCATGATCGTCGGCGAGAACTCGCGCTCGGACGACATGGACGTCAACATCACCAAGGAGAAGAAGCTCACGAACATGCGGGCCTCGACCTCGGACACCACCGAGAACCTGATCCCGCCGCGCAAGCTCTCGCTGGAGCAGGCCCTCGAGTTCTGCCGCGAGGACGAGTGCGTGGAGATCACCCCGAAGCACGTGCGCATCCGCAAGGTCGTGCTGGACGCCTCGACCCGCGGCCGGTCCGCGGCCCGCGCCAAGCACGGCAACTGACGCTCGGCCGCTCGTGACAGAACGGCCCGCCTCCCTTCGAGGAGGCGGGCCGTTCGGCGTTTCGGTGCTTCGTGCTCAGCTGCCGGTCGAGCCCAGTACGAACGGCGTCGTGTCCAGCACGCCGTTCCCGCAGACCGTGACCGGGCCGCCGTCGATCGACTGCACGATCTGCTGCTTCTGGTTCGGCGGGATCACCGCGAGCGAGTACGACGGCATCGCGCAGCCGGCCCCCGACGTCGCGCCGGTGGCCGTGGCGGTGAACGTCGCCGTCGTCGAGATCGTGTCGTTCGCGGGCACCGTCAGATGCTTGACCGCGGACTTGTCGATCCGGGTGACCGTCGTGCTCTGCAGCTGTCCGGACTCCGTCTCGAGCTGCAGCCCCGGGTAGCCGTACGTGGTGCACGCGTGGCCCGAGGTGTTGGTCAGCACGATGATCAGCTCGTCGGCCGTGCTGCCCGAACTGCCGGGCGCGGTGCTCACCGTCAGCGTGAAGCTGTCGCTGGCGCACTCCGGGGTGCTCGAACTCGGCGACGCGCTGCTCGTGGTCGCCGCGGCCGTGCTGCTGGTGGCCGTCGTCGCCGAGGGCGAGGCGCTCACCGAGGGCGAGGCCGACACCAGGGACGAACTCGCGGCGGCGGACGGCGAGGAACTGCCCGAGTTCGCCTCGCCCATCACCGTGCCGCCGGTCTTGCCCGTGTTCAGCGCCACCGTGGTCCCGGCCGTGCCCGCCATCACGACGAACGCGGCGGCCGCGGCCCCGGCCCAGACCTTGCGTGCCCGACGGCGACGCCCGGCCACCAGCACGCGCTCGAACGCGTACGGCGGCGTGGGCATCGTCGGCATCGGACCGAGCCGCTCGCGGAGCATGGCGTCGAAGTCCGGATCGGCCGCGCCCCAGGTCATCGAATTGGGGTCGTCGAACAGGTGGTGCTCGGTGTTCTCGTTGCCGTCGTGCGTCTCTTCGGGGTCGAAAGGGGACGTCATCGCGTTCCCTCCAATGCCTTGCGCAACACTGCCCTTGCCTGGAACAGGTCGCTCTTGACGGTTCCCGTCGGTCGGTTCGTCAACCGCGCGATGTCTCCGATCGGGAATCCTGCGTAGTAATAGAGCAGTACCGGTATGCGCAGCCGCTCGGGCAGCTGCTCCACCAGTCGGCGCAGCTCGGGGTCGCCGGACTCGTGCTCGGCGGGCCGCTCCTGCTGAAGCACGCGCATGCCGTCGCGCTCGCGCTTCGTCTTGCGCCAGTGGTCGCGCACCAGGTTGGCCGCGATCACGTAGAGGTAGCCGACCGGGTCGTCCACCTTGCGCAGGCGGCCCAGCAGGCGGGTGAAGGCCTCCATGGCTATCTCGCTGGCCGTGTTGTCGTCGTCCAGCAGGCGACGGCACCAGCCGGCGAGCCGACCGTAGTGCGCCGCGAACAGCTCCGCGGCCACCGCGTCGTCGGACAGCCGCATCTTGCTGCCCGGCGTCAGTTCGTCGGCAAGCACGGGCCAGCTTCCGCTGGTCTCTTCCACACCCACCCCACACAAGACAGTGCTCACTTACCCGCGCCTCCCGTCCGAGGCGCAGGAGCCAGTCTGCCCTGATCTCGGGGGCGATGCCCACTCGCGCACTTCACGATGTCTAAGACGTCCGGTTCGCGTATCGGTTGTCACGAATTCGCAACGGCGCGGTGAGCCGTGCGTGACCTGGACCCCCGTCTGCGCGCTGTCGGGGGTCGAGGCGAGAATGAACCCATGACCGACGCAGAGCAGACCACCTTCCCCAGGCAGCACGCGCGTACCCAGCGCCTCACCCTGGGGGCCCCGCGCGCCTTCACCCCGGCGCCGGACGGCAGCCGGATCGCGCTGCTGCGCACGAAGACCGGGGCCGACTCGGCGACCTGCCTGTGGACCGCGGACCCGGCCACCGGCGCGCTCACCCTGATAGCCGATCCGGTGGAGCTGCTCGCGGGCGGCCGCGCCGAGGAGCTGACCGAGGCCGAGCAGGCCCGGCGCGAGCGCTCCCGGCAGGGCGCGGCCGGCATCGTGGACTACTCGGCGGACGCGGCGGTGGCCACGGCGGTCTTCGCGCTGTCCGGCCGGCTGTTCGCGGCGGACCTGGCCAAGGGCGGCGTGCGCGAACTGCCCGCCGCCGGGCCGGTCGTGGACCCGCGGATCGACCCCAGCGGACGGCAGGTGGCGTACCTCTCCGGCGGCTCGCTGCGGCTGATCGGCGTGGACGGCTCCGGCGACCGCGCGCTGGCCGAGCCGGACGGCCCCGAGCCGGAGAACGTGGCGTACGGCGCCGCGGACTTCATCGGCGCCGAGGAGTTCCACCGCTTCCGCGGCCACTGGTGGTCCCCGGACGGCGGCTCGCTGCTCGTCGCCCGGGTGGACGAATCCCCGGTCCCGGTCCTCTACATCTCCGACCCGGCCAACCCGGCCAAGGCCCCGCGTCCGGTGCGCTACCCGGCCGCGGGCACGACGAACGCCGTGGTCGACCTCTATCTCATCGACGTGGACGGCACCCGGCGCAAGGTCGAGTGGGACCGCGCCGGATACGAGTACGTGGCCGCCGTCAGCTGGAACGAGCACGGCCCGGCGCTGGTCGCGGTGCTGAACCGGGACCAGCGGGCCGGCCTGGTGCTCGCGGTCGCGGCGGACGGCTCCACCACGGTCGCCGCCGAGGAGCGCGACGCGGTCTGGGTGGAGTTCTTCCCCGGCGCCCCGGTCTGGGCGCCGCCGAGCACGAAGGGCGGCGCGGCCCGGCTGGCCCGGATCGCCCCGCGCGGCGACTCGCACCGGCTGCTGCTGGACGAGCAGGCCGTCACCCCCGAGGGCGTGCAGGTGCGCTCGCTGCTCGCGGCCGGTCCCGAGTACGGCTTCGTCACCGCCTCGATGGACGACCCGACGCGGATCCACGTGCTGCGCGTGGCCTGGGCGGACGGCGCGATGAAGCGGCTCAACGGCTTCTCCGGGGTCAGCTCGGCCGCGATCGGCGGGAACCTGTCCGTGCTCACCACCGCGACGCTGGAGGAGCCGAACAGCAAGAGCGCGGTGATCGACGTCTCCGGCGAGCAGCCGCAGCGGCTCGCGCTGATCGAGTCGGTGTCCGAGAAGCCGGTGCTGACGACCCGTCCGATCGAGCTCGTGCTCGGCGAGCGGGAGTTGCGCGCGGCGCTGCTATTCCCGCACAACCACAAGCCCGGAACCAAGCTGCCGGTGCTGCTCGACCCGTACGCGGGCCCGGGCGCCCAGCGCGTGCTCGGCTACCAGAACATCTACCTGACCTCGCAGTGGCTGGCCGACCAGGGCTTCGCGGTCCTGGTGGTGGACGGCCGCGGCACCCCCGGGCGCGGCCCCGGGTGGGAGCGCGCGGTCCGCGACGACTTCGCCGGGGCCACGCTCGACGACCAGATCGACGCGCTGCACGCGGCGGCCGCGCAGTACCCGGACCTCGACCTCGGCCGGGTCGCCATGCGCGGCTGGTCCTACGGCGGCTACATCGCGGCGCTCGCCGTGCTCAAGCGCCCGGACGTGTTCCACGCCGCCGTGGTCGGCGCGCCGGTGACCGACTGGCGGCTGTACGACACCGCGTACACCGAGCTCTACCTCGGCCACCCCGACGAGCAGCCCGAGGTCTACAACGCCAACTCGCTGTTCCCGGACGCGGGCGAGGGATCCTGGCAGTGGGCCGAACCGCACCGCCCGATGCTGCTCATCCACGGCCTCGCGGACGACAACGTCGTGATGGCGCACACCCTGCGGCTGTCCTCGGCGCTGCTCGCCGCCGGCCGGCCGCACCAGGTGCTGCCGCTGTCCGGCGTCACGCACATGACCCCGCAGGAGATCGTCGCCGAGAACCTGCTCAACCTGCAGATGACCTTCCTCAAGGACGCTCTCGGCAGGTGAGGAACGATCGCGGCGCCCGGGCCCCCTACGCGGTCCGGGCGTGCACGGTCCGCCACAGGCTCGGATAGGTCGAGCGCACCGCCCGGTCGAACACCTCGACCACCGCGGCCAGCGGCGGCAGCGCGCGGCCCGGCGTCGGCGGCACCGCCCACACCACCCCGGACCGGCCGCTGAACCCGGGCGTGGGCAGCGGCACGAAGCTGCGCTCCGCCGTGCCCGCGCCCAGCACCGTCAGGTCGAGCCCGGCCCGCCGCCAGCACCCGAGCTGCGCCTCGGCCGCGTCCGCGTCCTCCGGACCGACGCCGAGATCCACCAGGAAGGTGATCCGGCCGTGGCCGTCCACCGCCGGACCCTCCGCCGCCGAGCGCTTCGAGAGCAGCTCCAGCGCGGCCACCCCGATCAGCGCGGGCGCCTGCACCGCGCCCAGCCGGGAGGCGCCCGGCACCGGACGGCCCAGCACGGCCAGCACCGGCGCGTCCGAGCACATCCGCCACACCACCCGGACCAGCGTCGGCGTCGCGCAGGCCGCCAGCCGCCACGCGCCGGGCACCGGGTGTGCGCCGTACGCCGCGCAGTCCCGCTCGCCGCAGTCGCAGCCCTCGCCGTCCACCGCGAACCCGGGCGTCAGCGGCCAGCCGAGCCGCTCCGCGTAGCCGATCGCCGCCAGCGCCGCGGGCCCGGGAGGCTGCTCCCCGGCCGGCGCCCGGCGCGCCACGGGTTCCGGCTCGGCCGGACGCGCCCCGCGCCCGCCCCATCCGTTCGCCGCCGCGCGCACGGTCCGGCCGTTCACGCCTCGCTGGGTCTCCGTCATCACCGGTGTGTGTCCTCTCCCCGAACGTGGATTCGCGAGCCTCCGCGCGACGGCTCGCCGCGTGGGTGGTGGTAGGTCCCGCCACTACGCAGTGAAACGATCCGGACACGGTTCGGCGAGGGCTGCGAACCGGACTTCTAGCGGACAGGTCCGGTCACCCGGGTACGGGTTAATCCGGTCACCGGGGTACGGGTTAACCTGACGTGGTGACCAGCGACACGGCAGCAGCCCCGCTTCCCGCCGGAACCGGCGGCATCCTGTTCGTCCACGCGCACCCGGACGACGAGTCCATCAACAACGGCGCGACGATGGCGAAGTACGCCGCGAACGGCACCCCCGTCACCCTCGTCACCTGCACCCGCGGCGAACTCGGCGAGATCATCCCGCAGCGTTACGCGCACCTGGCCGCCGACCGCGAGGACCGGCTCGGCGCGCACCGGGAGACCGAGCTCGCCGCCGCGATGAAGGAACTCGGCGTCGACGACCACCGCTTCCTCGGCGCGCCCGGCGAGTACCGCGACTCCGGGATGATGGGCGCCGACGGCAACGACGTACCCGAGTCCTTCTGGAAAGCCGACGTGGACGAGGCGGCCGGACGGCTGGCCGGGGTCATCCGCGAGGTACGGCCGCGGATCCTGGTCACCTACAACGAGATCGGCGGCTACGGGCACCCCGACCACATCCAGGCGCACCGCGTCGCGCTGCGCGCCGTGGACCTGGTCGCCGGGACCGAGCACGCCGTGGACCGCGTGTACTACAACCTGATGCCCCGTTCGGTGATGAGCGGCGCCCTCGACGCGCTGCGCACCGACGGCGAGGCGACAGACTTCATCGTCCCGGACTCGCTGGACCAGGTCGCCGTCGTGCTGGAGGACGAGTCGCTGATCTCCGCCGCCGTGAGCGCCGAGGACTTCGCCCAGGCCAAGGCCGCCGCGATGCGCGCCCACGTCACCCAGATCACCGTCGAAGAACCCTTCTACGCGCTCTCCGACAACGTGGGCATGGCCGTGCTCGGCACCGAGTACTACCGGCAGGCGAGGGGCGACCTCCCCGAACCGGGCGCGCCGGTGCGCACCGACCTGTTCGCCGGGCTGGCCGGGTAGCCGCGAGAATGTCCGCCGTGACCACGCCCACGCCCACCCCGTCCCCCGCCGACGCGGCCCCCGCCCCCACCGCCCTGGACCTCGCGGCCCGCATCCTGCTGTCCGCGATGCTCCTGGCCGCGGGCCTCGCCGTAGGGGTGGTAGGCAGCTTCCTGCACCGCGCCGAGTTCGCCACCGGCTCCACCCAATGGCCCGACGGCCTCCTCCTCAGCCTAGGAGCCCTCGTAGGCCTGCTGCTAGGCGCGTCGGAGCTGCTCCCCGTCCAACCCGCCCCCCGCCGCGCCCTCCCCGCCCGCCTCCCCGGCATCGGCCTGGCAGCAGCCGGCTGGGTCATCGCCGTCATCTGGCTCAGCTACATCGGCCCGCCCTTCACCTTCGCCGGCAAGGGCGACGTGATCCTCGCGAACGACTGGATCTCGATGACCTTCCTGATCGTAGGCATGGCCCTGGCCACCTACTTCCTCTACCGCGCCTGGATCGCCTCCCTAGACGCCAAGCTCGCGAAGGCCAGAGGCTAGAGGTTCGTCGGCCAGCTTGCGGTCGGCGTTCGGCCCTACCTACGCCGCCGCCACTGCGCTCGTTCCTCGCTTCGTGGCGGCGGCTACGTCCGGGCCGATTACCTACTACTTACCCCGCCCACCCGCCCTAGCCTTCGGCCCGCTACCTTCGCTCCCTCGTACCTCGGTCGCTACGTCCGCGAGCCTGCGGCGCTGTGGTACTGGGATCGTGTTCGTAGGGCTGCGGTTTGCCGTTCGGCCCTACCTACGGCGTGGTGCTGCGCTCGTTCCTCGCTCCGCACCACGCCTACGTCCGGGCCGATTACATACCCCGCCCACCCGCCCTACTCAACCGGCCCTACAGTCGCTGCGCTCCTTCGGGAGCCTTCGGCCCGCTACCTTCACTCCCTCGTACCTCGGTCGCTACGTCCGCGAGCCTTCGGCGTTGCTGGTCCACGCCCTTTTTCGCTGGACGTGGAGGTCAAAAGCGCCTCCGGCGGGCTGGCCCAGAGAGCATCACGGACCGTGGCGATGGGAAAAATCCCCTCACATCCACCCCGCTCCTGCTTACTGCTGCAGTTGCTCCCACTGCTCCTTGGTGATCTCGTATCGCACGCCGCCGTGTTCGGAGCCTTCGACCGCCATCATGTCTTCGGGGGTGTCGAGGTGCGTCGTGAACGTCATCTGGAGCTTCTTCATGACGTTTTGCGAGCCGAGGTTCACGGTCATGGTGTCGGCGAAGACCGTGCGGAGGCCGAGTTCGGTGAAGCCCTTGCGCAGTAGGGCGCGGGAGACTTCGGTGGCGTAGCCCTTGCCCCAGGCGGCTTGGCGTAGGCGGTAGCCGAGTTCGGCTTCGTCGAGGGGGCCTTGGCGGTTCGGGCGTAGGCAGAACCAGCCGACGAAGGCGCCGCCGGTCGTCTCGTATGCGGCGAACAATCCGAAGTCGCCGCCCCAGCGCTCGTAGCCTGCCAGGATGCCGGGCAGGTCGCGATTGCGGACGAGGTCGGGCTCGGTGGGGATGCCGCCGGACAGGTAGCGCATCACCGCCGGGTCGCCGTCCAGCTCGATGAGCAGTTCCGCGTCGTCGGCGGTGAACTGGCGCAGGGCCAGGCGTTCGGTCTCCAGATAGTTGTCCACGAGCTGATCATGCCGCACGCGGGCCGGGGAGCCTAAGGTATTTCCGGGGCGGTCGCGGGGATGGCGGGGTACTACAGTGCATCAACGTTCTTGCTTACGATCCAGGCGTGTTTGCCGACTTGGCGCACCTTCTCGAAGCCGTGGTCCGCGAACAGTTCCACGGTGGCGCTGAAGAGGAAGCGGCCGGGGGCGTCGCGGCCGGCGGTGACTTCGGAGATGGCTTCCACGCGGCCGCCGCCGGCCGCGGCGATCTGGTGCAGGGCGCCTTCGAGGGCAGCGCGGGCGACGCCTTGGCCGCGGTGTTTCTTGTCGACGTAGAAGCAGGTGATGCGCCAGTCGGGGCGGGGTGGCGCGTCCTTATCGTACTCGCGGCGGTGCTTGATGGAGGGGAGTTCCTCGGGGCTGCCGTATTGGCACCAGCCCTGCGCCACGCCTTCCTCGTCGAAGACCAGGGCGGCGTGGGCGCGGTCGGTGCGGACGCGCTCCTCCTTCGCTTCCCGGTGGCTGACGCCGGTCTGGTTGCGCTCGGGGTGGAATCCGATGCACCAGCAGCCGCCGAAGACGCCGTTGTTGCGCTCGACGAGTTCGGCGAAGGCGTCCCACGTCTCGGCG
This sequence comes from Actinospica sp., assembly GCA_035493475.1. GTDB lineage: Bacteria > Actinomycetota > Actinomycetes > Streptomycetales > Catenulisporaceae > Actinospica. The sequence goes on along the minus strand of DATJIF010000146.1, from coordinate 11,225 downwards.
TCGAGGGGGCGGACGGTATGGGTCGTTCTGCTCATGACTCGCAGGGTAGGACCGATTCCGGACGATCGGCGTCCGGTTGTTCGCATCAGGGGTCTCACCCGACAGGGTGAATTCGCCTGGAAGCTCCCTGCGTACGCACAGGACTACCGGGTGTAGTGGGGGAAAGCGCCACGGGGCCTTCGCCGGTCACAGTATGGTGATCGGCGAAATACTGTCCGTCAGCGGAGCGGAAGGCCGGACCGGCGCAGTGACCGACGCATCCTCAGACCCCAACGAGCCCGCGCCCACCGACCTGCTCGACTTCCCGCCGCTGCCGCAGCAGTCCGGCCGGCGCGGCGAGCCGGATCCGGGGCACGGCCACCCGGAGGACCCTTATCAGGTCCCTGATGGTGGCGGTGTGCCGCAGCAGCCCGGTCCGGGGGACTCGGGGCAGAGCCCGATCCGGGTCGTCTCCGAGGCCGAGGCCACCGCGCGGCTGCGCATCATGCTGCCGACGCACTCGCCGACCCCGTCCACGGCGCTGCGCCCGCAGCACGTGTGGGAGGACACGCACACCACGGAGGAGCCGGCGGTCGAGGCCTTCCTGCAGGTGGCCGCGTCCCCCGCCTCGCCGAGCACGCTGCCCTCGCAGCTGGCCGCGATGACGACGGCCACGATGGTCATCCCGCTGCCGCCCTCGGTGCGCCCCGGTTCCGGCCTGCTCACCACCACGCTGCCGCCGGACCAGGCCGCGCAGGCCAACGCGGCGCAGATCGGCGACGCGTTCCGGGACACGATCGAGGAGATCTTCGGCGTCGACCTGGAGACCGTCGACCCGGCCGAGATCGGGCTGGCGCCGCGCGCCGAGACGCCGGACCGCGTGGTCGTCGAGCCCGGATACGCGTCGGACCTGGAGCAGGACTACGACGCGCCGGACGACTACGAGTCCGGCACCGACCTCGACGCGGGTGTCTCCGGCAGCTACCCGCTGCCGGTCGAGCCGGAATCCGGTTACCGGGCCGAGGAACTGGCCGCGCAGGCCTTCCCGCCGATGCCGCTGCCGCGCCCGGTCCCGGCCGAGGTCTTCGGCGGCGCGTACGGCGTGCCGACCGCGCGGGCCCCGTTCGGCGGCGTGCTGGAACCGGCCGACCCCTTCGGCTACCAGCGCGTGGTCGCCGATCCGAACCGGCACGCGCTCGCACTGCGCTACCTCGGCGGCATCTTCCACGACTCCAGCGGCGAGTCCTCGTTCCTGGATCCCGAGGAGATCGACCAGGGCTGGATCCCGTCCGCGTTCGGCACCGTCCCGCCGGACGCGCCCACCGAGCAGATCGCGCGCATCCCGGCCGAGCCCGTGCAGGAGCCCGGTCCGGGTTTCTCGGCCTCCGCGCCGACCGTCGTGCAGCAGGCGATCACGGCCACCACGGTGCTGCCCGCGCAGCCGTCCGCCGAGCCCGCCACCGCGCAGGGCCGCGCCGGATCACGCCGCGGCACGCGCCCCGCCGCCCGACCCACGCATCAGCACGCTGACACCAGTGAGCAGGCCAAGGTCGGGCAGGGCAAGCGAGGCAAGACGCTGACCGTCGTCGGTCTCATCATCGCCGCGATCGTGCTGCTGTACGGCGTCGCGCTGCTGGCCGCGGGCGGCGTGCTGACCGGGAAGGTCCCGGCCGGGGTCAGCGTGGACGGCGTGAACATCGGCGGGATGAGCCAGGACGGCGCGCGCACCGCGATCGCCACGCAGCTCGGCCCGCTGTCCACACGGCCGATCCAGCTGCTGGTCGGGCAGACACCGGTCACCCTCGACCCGGCGAAGGCAGGACTGTCGCTGGACGTCGTGCAGACGGTCGCGTCCGCCGAGGCCTCGCGCACCGACCCGTTCTCGGTCATCCCGGCGCTGTTCGGCGTGCACCGGCAGGTGGATCCGGTGATCGACGTGGACCAGGCCGCGCTGACCGCCGCGCTGAACGCGATCGCCACCTCGTACGACAGTCCGCTGGTCGAGGGCAAGATCACCTTCAACAACGGGCAGCCGGTGGTCACGGCGCCCAAGGAGGGCCGCGGCTTCGACGTCGGCGCGGCCGCCAACGCGGTGAAGTCCGGCTACCTGCGGTTGAGCGGGCCGATCGTGCTCCCCATCAATACACTGATGCCGAAAGCCACGGCCGAGGCGCTGCAGAACGCGCTGGAGCAGATCGCCCGCCCGGCCGTGAGCGGGCCGATCACCGTCGTCACCGGCAAGATCAGCAGCACGCTGACGCCGGCCCAGATCGGCGACGCGCTCACCATCGCGCCGAACCAGAACGGCCAGATGGTCGCGAACCTCGACGGCAACCTGCTGCGCGGCGACCTGAACCCGTCCGCGCTCGCCGCCGAGCAGCCGGGCACCAACGCGTCGTTCACCGTGGTCAACGGACAGCCGCAGTTGGTGGCCGAGAAGGACGGCGTCGGCTACTCGCCGCAGGCCCTCAGCTCGGCCGTCGGGTCCGTGCTCACCAGCACGTCGCAGCGCTCGGTGAACGTGTCGGAGGGTCCGCTGCCCCCGTCGTTCACCACCGCGGACGCGCAGGCCCTCGACGTGCAGGCCGTCCTCGGCACCAGCACGATCGCCATCCCGCAGGCCACCGACCGGGCCGCGGACACCCAGCGTGCCACGTCGCTGGTCATGGGCTCGGTCGTGCAGCCCGACGCGGTGTGGTCCTTCGACAAGGTGGTGGGCGCGCCGACGAAGGCGAACGGCTTCACCGAGTCGGGCGGCACCTCGGCCGACGGCGTGGACGAGTCCGGCGCCGACGACCTCGTGGCCACCGCCGTGTTCGACGCGGCCTTCCGCGCCGGGATGGGCGACACGCTGCACCACCCGAACGCCGCGTACTTCAGCCGCTACCCGGTCGGCCTCGACGCCGCGGTCGTCTACCCCGGCACCGACCTGCAGTGGACGAACAGCGGCAGCCACCCGGTCTACGTCTACGCGACGTACGCCGATAACTCGCTGACCGTCGCGCTGCTCGGCCAGACCGTGTACGACCAGGTCAGCGTGTCGGTCTCGAACCAGCAGAGCGTCGTGGCGCCGACCTCGGGCACGCACTACGGCTGCCCCGCGGAGGCCGCGTCCAACGGCTTCCAGGTGACCGTGACCCGCGTGCTCACCCGCGGCGGCGCCCAGGTCGGCACCGAGCAGTTCCACGTCAGCTACGAGCCGTTCGCCGGGACCACCTGCGGTTCCTCGACGCAGAGCTCGAGCTCCGGCACGGGGACGTCCGGCCAGTCCGGTTCCACCGGCAGTTCCGCCACGCCGACCGCAGGGTCCACGCACTCGGGTGGCGGAAGCTCCGGCGGTGGCGGCACTCCGGCCCCGACGACGTCTTCACCCGCTCCGACCAGCACCGGAGTGCTCGGCGGCCTGCTGCACTAGCCCGCATATGACAGTTGTCATGCCGGCGTCACGACTACGCACACTGACGCCGAGCGGGTGGTTCCCGGTTACATAGTCGTAGCGTTCCCGGGCCCTGGGTAGGGCTCACGGGGGGACGCACGTCAAGTGACTGGGGATGAGTTGAGGATGAGCAACGAAAGGCTCGTAGGGGGTCCGGACGTACCCGCCGTCTCCTTCGAGCAGGTCTCCAAGCATTACGGCCAGGTGCAGGCCGTGCGCGAGCTGAGCCTGCAGTTGCCGCAGGGGAAGGCCATCGCCTTCCTCGGCCCGAACGGGGCGGGCAAGTCGACGTCCATGGAGATCCTGCTGGGGCTCAAGCACGCCTCCAGCGGCCGGGTGCAGGTGTTCGGCAAGACGCCGCGGCAGGCCATGACGGCCGGGCACGTGGGCGCGATGCTGCAGTCCGGAGGCCTGCCCGCCGATGTGACGGTGCGCGAGTTGCTGCAGCTGATGTCGAAGCTGCACCCGCGGCCGCTGCCGGTCGACGAGGTGCTCAATCGCGCCAACATCGCCGACCTGGCCGACCGGCGCGCCGGGAAGCTGTCCGGCGGGCAGACGCAGCGGGTCCGCTTCGCCGTGGCGATCGCCGGGGACAGCGACCTGATCGTGCTGGACGAGCCGACCACCGGCATGGACGTGGAGAACCGGCAGATCTTCTGGAACTCCATGAAGGGCGAGGCGGAGCGCGGCAAGACCGTGCTGTTCGCCACGCACTACCTGGAGGAGGCGGACCAGATCGCCGACCAGGTGGTCGTCATCAACAAGGGCCGGCTGCTGGCCAACGGCTCCGTCGCCGACATCAAGTCGATGGCGGGCTTCCAGCGGATCGCCTTCCGGCTGCCCGGGATCACCCGCGAGCAGCTGCTCGACCTGCCGCACGTGGTCTCGCTGGACGTGGTGCACGACCGCGTGCAGATCCAGACCTCGGACTCGGACAAGACCTTCTACGCCCTGCTCGACCAGGGCCTGCGCCCGCTCGAGATCGAGATCAGCGCGCTCGGCCTGGAGCAGGCCTTCGTCGCGATCACCGAGCGGGACAACGGGGACGCAGTGGAAGACCTGGAGGACGCGCGATGACCGGCGTGTTGGCACTCGGACAGCTCGAGATCCGCAGAGCGCTGCGGAACCGGCGGATCATGTTCTTCACGATCCTCTACCCGGTGCTGTTGTTCCTGCTCAGCGCGAGCAGCGTGAAGGGGAAGAACGTACCGGGGACGAACACCCCGTACGTGGACTACTTCCTGGTGGCCTACGCCTCCTTCGGTGTGATCGCCGCGTCGCTCAACAACAACGCGATGCGCATCTCGCAGGAGCGCAAGGAGGGCTGGATCCGGCAGCTGCGGCTGACCGCCCTGCCCAGCTACGGCTACGTGGCCAGCAAGATCGCCGCCTCGCTGCTGGTGGTGATCCCGGCGATCGTGGTGACCTTCCTGGTCGGCACGACGCAGGGTGTGAAGCTGGACGCGAACGAGTGGGTCTCCTCCTTCCTGGTGATCTGGCTCGGCTCGCTGGCCTTCACCGCGCTGGGCATCGCGATCGGCTACGGCGTGCCGCAGGACGCGGTGCAGCCGGTCACGCTGATCATCTACGTCGCGGGCTCCTTCCTCGGCGGCCAGTTCTTCGCGGTCAGCGGCACGCTGCAGAACATCGGCAAGGCGCTGCCCACGTACTGGGTGCGGCAGATCGCCACCGACGTGATCAGCAAGAACCCGGTGAACTGGAACGGCGTGGCGATCCTGGCGGGCTGGGTGGTCGGCTGCGCGATCCTCGCCGCGGTCATGTACCAGAAGCGCGCCGAGGACTGAGCCGACTCCTCGTGAGCACGAAGAACAACGCCCACGGCGACGACGTCCCGCTCGGCCCCGGAAAGGGCCGGGCGGGATGGCTGTTCGCCGCGATCTGGCTGATCTACCTCGGCGAACCGCTGGGGGACCTGTTCGGCGGGCAGCACACGCACAGCGCCGCGGCGATCGCCGTCACGCTCGTCCTCGTCGCCGTCTTCTCCGCCGCGTACATAACGGTGAATATGGTCATCCGGCGCGAGGCGGGGGTGCTGCCGCCGAACGAGCTCGGCGACCGGCGCAAGCTCGTGCTGATCGGCGTGCTCACGGCGATCGCGCTGCTGCTGCCGCTGACGGTCGACCGGGAGTGGGTGGTGCTGTGGATCTACGTGTCCAGTGCCTGCGGTGCGGCGCTCCCGCTCGGCAAGCCCCCGTCCCCGGCGATGCGCGGCGGGCTGGCGGCGACCGCCGCGATGGCCGTCGAAGCCTCGCTCCTCGACGTCGACACCGGGACGTGGCTGCTGCTCCTGCTGCCCTGCCTCTTCTCCTGCCTCGGCGTCATCGCGGTACGCGGCATGCGGGACCTGATCCGGCAGCTGCAGCAGGCCCGCGCCGAGGTGGCCCGGCTCGCGGCCAGCGAGGAACGGCTGCGGATGGCGCGTGACCTGCACGATCTCGCCGGGCACTCGCTGGCCACGATCACGCTCAAGGCCGAGCTCGCGCGCAAGCTGCTGCGGGTGGACGTGGACCGCAGCGAGCAGCAGATCCTCGACCTCGAACACGTCTCGCGCGAGGCGCTCGCCGACATCCGCGAGGCCGTCTCCGGCTACCGGCGCGCCACGCTCGCGGTGGAGGCGTCCTCCGCGCGCACGGCGTTGCGCGCGGCCGACATCAGATCGGACATCGACCCGACGGTCGTGGCCCGCTCCGGAACGATCGACCCTGACGCGGAGTCAGCCCTGGCGTGGTGCCTGCGCGAGGCCGTGACGAACGTCGTGCGGCACTCCGGCGCGCGCAGCTGCCGCGTCCGGCTCATCGACGCGCGCGTGGACGGCGAACCCTCGCTGACCTTGGAAGTCCTCGACGACGGCCCGATCGTCCCCGGCGCCGCCACGGTCCCGGGCAACGGTCTCAACGGCCTGTGCGAACGGCTGCACGCGATATCGCCGGACGCCGCGCTGACCGCCGGACCCGTCAGCCCCTCGGGATATCGCCTCACGGCCACCGTGCCGATTAGGCTCGACGCGTGACAAGACTGCTGCTCGCCGAGGACCAGGCGATGATTCGCGAGGCGCTCGCGACGCTGCTCGACCTGGAGGCCGACCTCGAGGTCGTCGCCTCGGTCGGCCGCGGCGACGAGGTGCTGGACGCGCTCGCCGCGGCCAAGGCGGCGGGCACCGAGGTGGACGTGGCGCTGCTGGACATCGAGATGCCCGGCATGGACGGCATCTGCGCGGCCGAGAAGGCGCACGCGGCGTACCCGGGGCTGCGCATCGTCATCCTGACCACGTTCGGGCGGCCCGGCTTCCTGCGCCGCGCAATGGAGGCGGGGGCCAGCGCGTTCCTGGTCAAGGACGCCCCGGCCGCGCAGCTCGCGTCGGCGATCCGCCGGGTCGTCGCGGGGGAGCGGGTGATCGACCCGGACCTGGCCGCCGCCGCGCTCGCCGACGGCGTCAACCCGCTGACGTCCCGGGAACGCGACGTGCTCGAGGCCTCGGCGGGCGGCGCGACGAACGCGGAGATCGCCGCGAAGCTGTTCCTGTCCGAGGGAACCGTGCGCAACTACCTCTCCGCCTGCATCCAGAAGACCGGCACCCGCAACCGCACCGAAGCGCTCACTCTGGCGCGCACGAAGGGGTGGCTTTAGCTAGTCTCGGAGCATGGCGGCGATTGAGGCCGAAGGCCTGGTCAAGACATACGGCTCGGGCGAGAAGATCGTCCGGGCGCTGGACGGTGTGGACCTCGAGGTGCCCGAGGGCACGGTGCTGGGTCTGCTCGGACCGAACGGCGCGGGCAAGACCACGACCGTGCGCGTGCTCACCACGCTGCTCACCCCGGACTCCGGCCGCGCCAGCGTGCTCGGCCTGGACGTCCTGCGTGAACCGCAGAAGGTACGCGAGCGGATCGGCCTCTCCGGCCAGTACGCCGCCGTGGACGAGAACCTGACCGGCCGCGAGAACCTCGTCATGGTCGGCAGGCTGTACCACCTGGGCAAAAAAGACGCCCTGGGCCGAGCCGAGCAGCTCCTCGACCAGTTCGCCCTGACCGACGCCGCCGACCGGCCCGCCAAGACGTACTCCGGCGGAATGCGCCGCCGACTGGACCTGGCCGCAGCCCTGGTAGTCCGCCCCCCGGTCATGTTCCTCGACGAGCCCACCACCGGCCTGGACCCGCGCACCCGCATCGCCATGTGGGACGTCATCAACGACCTCGTCCAAGGCGGCGCCACCCTGCTCCTCACGACGCAGTACCTAGAGGAAGCCGACCGCCTGGCCGACTCGATCGCCGTAGTCGACCACGGCAAGATCATCGCCCGCGGCACCGCCGACGAACTCAAGACCCAGGTCGGCGGCGAACGCCTGCAGATCGTCGTCCACGACCGCGACCGCCTAGCCGACGCGGCGGCCATCCTCACCCGCCTGGCGCTGTCCGAACCCAGCATCGACGAGCGCACCCGCGAACTCCTCGCCCCCGTAGAAGGCGGCGCGAAACTCCTCGTAGAAGCCGTCCGCGAACTCGACAACGCCGGAATCGCCGTGGACGACCTCGCACTGCGCCGCCCCACCCTCGACGACGTGTTCCTCACCCTCACCGGCAAGGCCGCCGAGCCCACCGCGAACGAGGAGGCCGCCCAGTGACCACCAACGACGCCGCCCTAGGCCGCACCCCGTCGCCCTCGTCCTCCCCCTCACCGTCCCCCGGCCCCGCCCCCGTGGCCCGCCACCTCCCCGGCCTGACCGGCGTCTTCTACGACGGCTGGGTGGTCACCGTCCGCAACCTGCGGCGGATGACCCGCATCCCCGAGATGGTCGTGTTCGCCACCATCCAGCCGATCATGTTCGTGCTGCTGTTCGCCTTCGTCTTCGGCGGCGCCATCCCGGTCTCCGGAGGCGGCGGCACCCACGCCTACCGCGAATACCTGCTCCCCGGCATCTTCACCCAGACCCTGGCGTTCACCACCGGCACCACCGCCGTGGGCCTGGCCGACGACCTGCACAAAGGCCTGGTCGACCGCTTCCGTTCACTCCCGATGGCCAGGTCCGCCGTGCTGCTAGGCCGCACCGTCGCCGACTGGATCCAGAACCTCTTCGTCCTGCTCATCATGGCCCTGTGCGGCCTGGCCGTAGGCTGGCGCATCCACGGCGGCTTCTGGAAGGCCGTGGCCGCGTTCCTGCTGGTCATGCTCTTCTCCTACGCCATGAGCTGGATCGGCGCCGTCATCGGCCTGTCCGTCAGCACCCCCGAAACCGCCAACACCGCGGGCTTCATCTGGCTCTTCCCGGTGACCTTCGTCTCCAACGCCTTCGTCCCCACCTCCTCCCTCCCCGGCTGGCTCCAACCCGTGGCCGAGTGGAACCCCATCTCCTCCACCGTCCTCGCCCTGCGCCAACTCTTCGGCAACCCCACCGGCTACGCCCCCGGCAAGCTCCCCAACGTCCTCCCCATGCAGCACCCGGCCTGGGTCTCCCTGGCCTGGTCCATCCTGATCCTCGCCCTCTTCGTCCCCCTGGCGGTAAGGAAGTACCGTTCGGTGAGCGCATAGGAGTCGGCTGCGGTTTGTCGTTCGGCCCTACCTCCGGCGTGGTGCTGCGCTCGTTCCTCGCTCCGCACCACGCCTACGTCCGGGCCGATTACCTACTACTTACCCCGCCCACCCGCCCTAGCCTTCGGCCCGCTACCTACGCTCCCTCGTACCTCGGTCACTACGTCAGCGGGCCTTCGGCGTTCCCATATTGCTTACGTTCCGCTGGATGAAAGTCAAAAGCGCCTCCGGCGGGCCGGCTCGGACAGCACCCAACAACACTGCCCGGCTGCGGTTTGGTCTGTTGTCTGGGGTGGGGTCCGGTTGGGGTGCTCTCCTCGCCTGGCACCGAAGGCGACCAGGAACCCGCCGGGGCCGCAAACAGCGGTAGCTCCCGCTGGTGTAAATATCTGCTCCGCTGTTTGCAGCCCCGGCAGAACCCTGGTAACCGGGCTACGCCTGCCAGGCGAGGAGAGCACCCCAACCTCACAGGGAACGTGTGCGCTGCGCTCGGCTCACTCCCCACGTCGGTGCGCGAGCGTGTGATGCTCACTGCACAGCAAAGCAAGATTTCCCAGCACCGTCGCCCCACCCCGACTGTGCGGAATCCGGTGATGCGCATGCAACGACCACGTCGTAGGCCGCGCACATCCCGGATAAGTACAGTGCCGATCCCGATACGCCAGCGCGATCCGCTGCGCGGGCGAGGCCAACCGGGCACTCGGGGCCGCATCCACGAGCCGCCCATCCAACCTGACCGGCACCCCGGCCTCGTCCAACTGCAGCAGATGCGAACGCGGCACCAGACCCCCATACACCGACTCCGCCCACAGATCCTCCGTGTCGGCCGAGGTAAAAAACAGCACCGGCGCTGTGAACGCCGCCTCCCGCACCTGGACCGGCGCCGCCAAGAACACCTCCGCGAGACGCACCAACGCCTGCGCATTAATCTGCTCCGTCGAGCGCACATCCTCCGGCAGCGGTTGCGCGTGATCGAACTGGGCCTGCCGGATCCAATCCGCCGCCTGCGCATCAATCGCCGAACGCAACACCGTCGCACGGGCCGCATCCAGCAGCACCTCGAATCGGCACAACCCATCCTCAAGCTCGGTCACCCGCAGGAACGATCGCGCCCGCTGCCGAGCCACCACCTGCTCGCCAGTGCCGGGCTCGAGAGTCTCCTCCAAGACTCGCACCTGCTTCTTCGCCGCCGCGACACCAACGCCCTGCGCCGTCTCCAACACTTCGGTCAGTGCGGTGACCGTGTCCCGGCTGGTGTTGCGCACCGCCTTCGCAGTCCGCGACAGGACACTGACCGTCCCCGAACCCACCGCACCCGACGACAGCGGCTCGGCCAGTTCGGGAACGGCTCCGATCCGGCGCGCCGACTGCGCGATACCGCGCGCACGGCCATCGGTCACATCCAGATGACCGGCCACCCAGGCCGCGACTCCACCACGCGCGGCCTTGACCCGATCCACCTGCGCCAAAAGTTGCAGCAGCTGCCCGTGATCCGCCTGCTCACGACGACCGACCACCTCAGCCACCGCCAACAACTCAACAGCACCCGCACGATCCGACGGCCGCAACTCCCGGGCCGCATCCAGGATCCGCACGAGAGCCGCATCCGCCCGCGCGTTCGCCTGGCTCAACTCCGCGAGCTGCGCACTGAACAATCCCATCTACCCCACCCCGATACGCTACGTTAAGCATCTGACCCAATACTTACAGTATAGATGGATGGGGTGACAAAAGGACGCGATTCCGGCGGATATTCCATGTGAGTTATTCACATACTTCTCGGGAACTCGAACAGCCAGGCGTCCGTTTACCGAATAGGCGAGCTGATGCGTTGAGGGGATTTTTTACATCGCACGTGAAACCGCGCCGACCAGGACTCGGGCCGAGCGCAGCGGCAGAAAATCCCCTGAGGTTGGGGTGCTCTCCTCGCCTGGCAGGCGTAGCCCGGTTACCAGGGTTCTGCCGGGGCTGCAAACAGCGGAGCAGATATTTACACCAGCGGGAGCCACCGCTGTTTGCGGCCCCGGCGGGTTCCTGGTCGCCTTCGGTGCCAGGCGAGGAGAGCACCCCAACCGGACCCCACCCCAGACAACAGGACAACCGCAGCCGGGCAGTGTTGTTGGGTGCTGTCTGAGCCGGCCCGCCGGAGGCGATTTTGACCTTTATCGTTTCTGGTCCCGGGTGAAGGTGAGAGACACACAAACGCCGTAGGCCTGCGGACGTAGTGACCGAGGTACGAGGGAGCGTAGGTAGCGGGCCGAAGGCT
>DATJIF010000145.1:0-13660 GCA_035493475.1 Actinospica sp. | reverse complement strand
CCGGGAAGAAGTAACCGACATGGCACACAAGAAGGGCGCCTCGTCCACCCGGAACGGGCGCGACTCCAACGCTCAGCGGCTCGGCGTCAAGCGCTTCGGCGGCCAGGTCGTCAACGCCGGCGAGATCATCCTGCGCCAGCGCGGCACGCACTTCCACCCCGGCGAGGGCGTCGGCCGCGGCGGCGACGACACGCTGTTCGCGCTGACCGCCGGTGCCGTCCAGTTCGGCGTGTACCGCGGCCGCAAGGTCATCAACATCGTGCCGGTCGCCTGATCCTCGGCGTCCGCAGCGCACACAGCTTCACGCTTCAACGGTGAGCCGGGTCCGTCGGACCCGGCTTATCGTTTTCACAGACCCGTTCTTCCAAGGAGTGTTCCGATGGCCAGCTTCGTCGACCGCGTGGTGCTCAGCGTCGCCGCGGGCAAGGGCGGCCACGGCTGCACCTCCGTACACCGGGAGAAGTTCAAGCCGCTCGGCGGCCCGGACGGCGGCAACGGCGGCCGCGGCGGCGACGTCGTGCTGGTCGTGGACGCCGGGGTGACCTCGCTGCTGGACTTCCACTTCTCGCCGCACCGCACCGCGGGCAACGGCAAGCCCGGCGCGGGCGCACACCGCGCGGGCGCGAACGGCGCCGACGTGGTGCTGCCCGTGCCCAGCGGCACCGTGGTCAAGACCCGCGGCGGCGAGCTCGTCGCGGACCTGGTCGGCGCGGGCACCCAGCTGGTGCTGGCGCAGGGCGGCACCGGCGGCCTCGGCAACGCCGCGCTGGCCTCGACCAAGCGCAAGGCCCCCGGCTTCTCGCTGCTCGGCGAGGAGGGCGAGGGCGGCGAGTACGTGCTCGAACTCAAGTCGGTCGCGGACGTCGCGCTGATCGGCTACCCGAGCGCGGGCAAGAGCTCGCTGATCGCGGCGATGAGCGCGGCCAAGCCGAAGATCGCCGACTACCCGTTCACCACCCTCGTGCCGAACCTCGGCGTGGTGCAGTCCGCGGGCCACGTCTTCACCATCGCCGACGTGCCCGGCCTGATCCCCGGCGCCAGCGAGGGCAAGGGCCTGGGCCACGAGTTCCTGCGCCACATCGAGCGCTGCGCCGTGCTGGTGCACGTCCTGGACTGCGCGACGCTGGAGTCCGAGCGCGACCCGATCAGCGACCTCGACACGATCGAGGCCGAACTCGCCGCGTACGAGGCGAAGATCCCGGACGACCAGCACGGCGAGTACGGCAAGCTCACCGAGCGCCCGCGCCTGGTCGTGCTGAACAAGACCGACATCCCCGACGGCAAGGAGCTCGCCGACATGGTGCGCGCCGAGCTCGAGGGCCGCGGCCTGCGCGTGTTCGAGGTCTCCGCCGTGAGCCACGCCGGCCTCAAGGAGCTGGGCTACGCCCTGTCCGAGATCGTCGAGCAGGCCCGCGCCGAGCGCCCCGAGGTAGTCCAGGAGCGCGTCATCCTGCGCCCGAAGGCCGTGGACGAGGTGCCCTTCACTCTCACCTTCGAGGACGAGCACTACGTCGTGCACAGCAAGAAGGCCGAGCGCTGGATCAAGCAGACCGACTTCCAGAACGACGAGGCCGTCGGCTACCTCGCCGAGCGCCTCTACAAGCTCGGCGTCGAGCAGGCCCTGCTCGAGATGGGCGCGCACGAGGGCGACGAGGTCGTCATCGGCGACGGAGACGACGCCGTCGTCTTCGACTGGCGCCCCACCCTCTCCGGCGGCGCCGAGCACCTCGGCCCCCGCGGCAGCGACGACCGGCTGTACGGCTGAGGCACGCCGCGGCAAGTGCGTCAGTCGAAGACCTCGACGGCGCACTTGGCCGCACCGCTGCGCGCGATCCGGGCGTCGCAGGTGATCAGCGGGAGCTCAAGCGCCTCGGCGAGCGCGACGTATTGCGCGTCGTACGAGCTGAGGTTGTGATTCAGGTCCCGCACGCGCTCCCACATGACCAAAGTCTCGTGGCGCGCCACATTCAGGGCCCGGTAGCTGTTGATCACCCTGCCCATCTGACGCGGCGTGAGTTTGCCTCCGCGTATCATGCCGAGCAATGCCGACATCAGCTCGTAGTCGAGCAGCGAAGGCGCGGCCAGGGCGAGTTCGCCGGCCAACCTCGACCGCACGGCCTCGCCCTTGGCGCTCTCATCCGCGAGCGCACGCACGAGTGCGGAACAGTCGATCACCGCTGACGCGACTACCACCGGTGCTCCCGTCCGCCGTCGATCGCTTCGAGAATGTCGCTGGTGGACAGCGTGGCGTCGGCCTCGCGGCCGAGCCGCTCCATCATTTCGGCGAGCGACGGGGTGGTCCCGTCACGCGTGACAAGGTCCAGTAGATAAGCCTGCAAGCTCATGCCCTTTTCCGCCGCTTTGCGCTTGAGGCCGCGCAGCGCCGGCTCAGGGACATCGCGGATGGTGATCGCCGCCATGCCTCTAATCTACCTGCAGTAGCTGCATAATGCCATCATCGGGCTCAGAGTATGAAACCGGTTTGGGCGCCCTCCCGTGACCGGGCAGAATATGCACGTGAGCACGTTGCGAGAGGTCGTCGGGGCGCGCCGGATCGTGGTCAAGGTGGGGTCCTCGTCGCTGACCACGACGGCGGGCGGGCTGGACGGCAGCCGGGTGGACGCGTTGGTGGACGCGATCGCGGAGAACGTGCCGGGGGCCGAGGTGGTGTTGGTGTCCTCGGGGGCGATCGCGGCCGGTCTTGCGCCGCTCGGGTTCGCGAAGCGGCCGCGGGATCTGGCTAAGCAGCAGGCGGCGGCGAGTGTGGGGCAGGGGCTGCTGATCGCGCGGTATACGGCCTCGTTCGCGCGGTATGGGCGGCGGGTGGGGCAGGTGCTGCTGACGGCCGACGACGTGACGCGGCGGTCGCACTACCGGAATGCGGTCAGCACGCTGAACAAGCTGCTGGAGCTCGGCGTGGTGCCGATCGTGAACGAGAACGACACGGTCGCTACGCAGGAGATCCGGTTCGGGGACAACGACCGGCTGGCCGCGCTCGTGGCGCATCTCGTCGACGCGGATCTGTTGCTGCTGCTGTCCGATGTGACGGCGCTTTATGACGGGGATCCGAGTACGCCGGGGACGTCGCCTATTCGCGAGGTGCGCGGGCCGGAGGACCTCGAGGGCGTCTCGATCGGATCGGTCGGGAAGGCCGGTGTCGGGACTGGCGGCATGGTCACGAAGGTGGAGGCGGCGCGGATCGCGACCGGCGCGGGCATTCCGGTGATACTGACGACGGCCGCGTACGCCGCGCGGGCGCTGCGTGGCGAGGAGGTCGGCACGTACTTCCACCGCACCGGCGAACGCGGCGGGGCACGCAGGCTGTGGCTGGCGCACGCGACGACGGCGCGCGGTGTGCTGACGCTGGATCAGGGTGCGGTGCGTGCGGTGACCGAGCGGGGGTCGTCGTTGCTGGCGGCCGGGATCACCGGCGTGTCGGGCAGTTTCACGGCGGGCGAGCCGGTGGATCTGTGCGGGCCGGACGGCGCGCTGATCGGGCGCGGCCTGGTGAACTACGACGCGGCCGAGCTTCCCGCGCTGCTCGGGCGTTCGACGCGGGATCTGGCGGCGCAGTTCGGTGCGCAGTACGAGCGCGAGGTGGTCCACCGGGACGACCTCGTGGCCTTCAGGTGATGCATTCGATGAAGGAAACGACAGTGGCTCAGACGGTGACGGAGGCGGCGGGCGCCGCCCGGATCGCGGCGGCGGACCTGGCCGTGCGCACCCGCGCGGACAAGGACCGGGCGCTGCGGGCGATGGCGGACGCGCTGGAGAAGCGCGCATCGGACGTCGTGGCGGCGAACGCGGCGGATGTGCGGCGCGCGGTCGAGGCGGGGACGGATGCGGGGATCGTCGATCGGCTGACGCTGAACGTGGAGCGGATCGGCAAGATCGCCGAGGCGCTGCGGGCGATCACGGCGCTGGCCGATCCGGTCGGCGAGGTCGTGCGCGGCTCCACGCTGGCGAACGGGCTCGAACTGCGGCAGGTGCGCGTGCCGTTCGGGGTCGTCGGGATCATCTACGAGGCGCGGCCGAACGTGACCGTGGACGCCGCCGGCCTGTGCCTGAAGTCGGGCAACGCCGTGCTGCTGCGGGGCTCGTCGTCCGCGAAGGAGTCGAACGCGGCGCTGGTGAACGTGCTGCGCGAAGCCTTGGTGGACAGCGGATTCCCGGCCGACGCCGTGCAGCTGGTACCCGGTGACACGCACGAGTCGGTGACCGAACTGCTGCGTGCGCGCGGTCTGGTGGACGTGGTGATTCCGCGGGGCGGCGCGGCGCTGATCAAGAACGTCGTGGAGAACGCGATCGTGCCGGTGATCGAGACCGGCGTGGGCAACTGCCACGTGTACGTCGACGCGGACGCCGATCCGGACCTCGCGATCGAGCTGCTGATCGACTCGAAGACGCACCGGCCGAGCGTGTGCAACGCGGCCGAGACGGTGTTGGTGCACAAGGACATCGCGGACGCGTTCGTGCCGCGCGCACTGGCCGCGCTGAAGGACCGGGGCGTCACCGTGCACGGCGACGCGCGGTTCGCGGCGTACTCGGCGGACGTGGTCCCGGCCGGGGAGGCGGACTTCGAGAACGAATACCTTTCGCTGGACATCGCGGCCGCGATCGTCGACTCGCTCGACGACGCCGTGACGCATATCCGTCGGTATTCGACCTCGCACACGGAATCGATCATCACCCGCTCCCAGGCGGCCGCGCGCGCGTTCACCGCACGGGTCGACGCGGCGGCCGTGATCGTCAACGCCTCCACCCGCTTCACCGACGGCGGCGAGTTCGGCTTCGGCGCGGAGATCGGCATCTCCACGCAGAAACTGCACGCCAGGGGCCCGATGGGACTGCCCGAACTGACCAGCACGAAGTACATCGTGATCGGCGACGGGCAGACCCGGGCGAAGAACGCCAACACGTGATCGGATCGCCCGAAGTCCAACGGTTCGACCTGGGTGCGGGAACACGCCAGCCGTGCGCGTGACTCTACTGATCTAGCAACAATTCGGTTACAGTGCGGCAATGGCCGACAGCGAGCTTTCAGGCAACGGCGCCTCGGAGCCAGGCCGCATTCCCGGGCAGCGCAGCCGACACTGCGGTGCCCCCGAAAGCGACTTCGTATGGGCTCAGGCGCCCGCCGCCACGGTGACCCCGTGGACCGAAGAGATCGACTACGTTCCGCTGGACGAATCCTTCGTCCGCGCCGCCCACGTCCACGAGGCCTGCGCGCGCACCCGCGCGCTCGAGGCCACCTGGCGCCGCCACGAGGCCGAGGCGCAGGCGCGGATCACTCCGCGCACCCCGGCCCCGGGCGTGGCGTGGACCGTCCGCCCCGCCCGACATCTCAGGTCCCTGCGACCCAGCTCGGTCTGGCTGCTCGGCGGACTGCTCGCCCTCGCGGCCGTGCTGCCGATCACGCTGGGCGTGCTGCACTGACCGGGCGGACCGGGCCTCAGGCTTCCGGAGCGCCGGTCGCGGCGGCGGCTGCGGCCATCGCCGCCTCGTCGTCGGGCTGCTCCTGGGCGGCGCGCTCGGCGGCGATGCGGGCTTCGTAGGCCGCGATCTGGGCTTCGGTGTGCTCCTTGTCCCAGCCGAGGGCGTCGGCCAGGAGTCCGGCGGCGGGACGGGCGGCACGGACGCCGCGATCGAAGGTCTCGAAGCAGATGCGGGTGCGGCGGGTGAGGACGTCCTCCAGGTCCAGCGCGCCCTCGTGCGTGGCGGCGTAGACGACCTCCGCCCTGAGGTAGTCGTCGGCGCCGTCCAGCGGCTGGCCCAGGTCCGGGTTCTGCTCGACGAGTTCGACGAGTTCGCCGGCCACGGTGCCGTAGCGGCGCAGCAGGTGCTCGATCCAGGCCACGTGCAGACCGCTGCTGCCCGCGAGCCGAGCGCGCGAGTTCCACTGGGCCGGGTAGCCGCTGGCGCCGAGCAGCGGCACATTGTCGGTACACGAGGCGGGGACGCGCTGGTCCAGGCCGTGCACCGCCGCGTTGACCGCGTCCTCGGCCATCACGCGGTACGTCGTGTACTTGCCGCCCGCGACGACGACCAGGCCGGGGACCACGTGGGCCACGACGTGCTCACGGGACAGCTTGGACGTCTCCTCGGACTCCCCGGCGAGCAGAGGCCTGAGACCCGCGTACACGCCCTCGACGTCCTCGCGGGAGAGCGGCGTGTTCAGCACCTTGTTGACGTGCGACAGGACGTAGTCGATGTCCGCGGCGGTGGCGGCGGGGTTCTCCTTGTCCAGCTTCCAGTCCGTGTCCGTGGTGCCGATGATCCAGTGCCGCCCCCACGGGATGATGAAGAGCACTGACTTCTCGGTGCGCAGGATGATGCCCGACTCCGACTGGATCCGGTCGCGCGGGACGACGAGGTGCACGCCCTTGGACGCGCGCACGTGGAACTTGCCGCGTTGGCCGACCATCTCCTGCACGTCGTCGGTCCACACGCCGGTCGCGTTGATGACCTGCTTGGCGCGGATCCGGTACTCCCGCCCGGAGAGCTCGTCGCGGACCACGGCGCCGACCACGCGCTCGCCCTCGCGCAGGAAGGCCACGACGCGGGCCCGGTTCGCCGCGTGGGCGCCGTACGTCGCCGCGGTGCGCACCAGCGTGGCCACGAAGCGGGCGTCGTCGACCTGCGCGTCGTAGTACTGGATCGCGCCGACAAGGGAGTCCTTGCGCAGCGACGGGGCGATGCGCAGGGCGTGGCGACGCGTCAGGTGACGGTGCGCCGGGAGGCCGCGGCCGTGCCCGGAGGAGACGCTCATGCCGTCGTAGAGCGCGACACCCGAGCCCGCGTACGCGCGCTCCCAGACGTGGCCGTTGAGCGGATACAGGAACGGCACCGGGCGCACGAGGTGCGGGGCCAGCCGGTCCAGCAGCAGGCCGCGTTCCTTCAGGGCCTCGCGGACCAGCCGGAAGTCCAGCATCTCCAGGTAGCGCAGGCCGCCGTGGATGAGCTTGGAGGACCGGCTGGAGGTGCCGGCGGCCCAGTCGTGCGCCTCCACGATGCCCACGGTCAGCCCGCGGGTGGCCGCGTCCAGGGCGCTGCCCGCGCCCACCACTCCCCCGCCGACGACCAGCACGTCGAGTTCGTGCTGTGCCATTGCCTCCAGCGCCTCGAGCCGCTGGTCCGGACCTAGCTTCGCGCTCAGCTGCATGGCACGAGTCTAGGTCCGGGATCCCGACGACGCAGGGCGAATCAGCGGACGGTCTAGGTCGTGTTTGAAAACCATCGCCGGGTCCGCGGCGCCTGCCACGCACGCTCGCGGCGTTGCAGGGACGGTTACAGACGACCGAGTATGCGCCCGCCCCTGCGCCTTGCGAGCGCACGCGTCAGACACCGCGGCCTGATCCGACGCTGCTTTTCAAACACTCCCTAGCGAACCGTGAGTTCGCAGCGCTGGAATTCCTTGAGGTCCGAGTAGCCGGTGGTGGCCATCGCCCGGCGCAGCGCGCCGAAGAGGTTCATCGTGCCGTCCGCCGAGTTCGACGGGCCGACCAGGATGGACTCCAGGGTGCCGACCGTGCCGAGGCGGGTGCGGTTGCCGCGCGGCACCTCGCCGTGGAAGGCCTCGTGGCCCCAGTGGTAGCCGAGCCCCGGGGCCTCGGTGGCGCGGGCCAGCGGGGAGCCGATCATCACGCCGTCCGCGCCGCACGCGATGGCCTTGGCGATCTCACCGCTGCCGCCCATCGAGCCGTCCGCGATCACGTGCACGTAGCGGCCGCCGGACTCGTCCATGTAGTCGCGCCGGGCCGCCGCCACGTCCGAGATGGCGGTGGCCATCGGGACCGCGATGCCGAGCACGTTCTTCGTGGTCAGCGAGGAGCCGCCGCCGAAGCCGACCAGCACGCCCGCCGCGCCGGAGCGCATCAGGTGCAGCGCGGCCTTGTAGGTGGCCACGCCGCCCGCCACGACCGGGACGTCGAGCTCGTAGATGAACTGCTTGAGGTTGAGCGGCTCGGCGCGCTGCGAGACGTGCTCGGCCGAGACGGTCGTGCCGCGGATCACGAACAGGTCGGCGCCCGCAGCGACCACGGCCTTGGCGTACTGCGCGGTGTGCTGCGGGGTGAGCGAGCCGGCCGCGATCACGCCCGCGTTCCGGATCTCCTTGATCCGCTGGACGATCAGCTCCTCCTGGATCGGCTGCGCGTACATCTCGCGCAGCCGGGCGACCACCCGCTCGGCGGGCAGTTCGCTGATCTCCTGGAGCAGCGGCGCCGGGTCGGCGTACCGGGTCCACAGGCCTTCGAGGTCGAGCACGCCGACGCCGCCGAGCCGGCCGATGGCGACCGCGGTGGCCGGGGAGACCACCGAGTCCATCGGCGCCGCCAGGAACGGCAGGTCCAGCTCGTAGGCGTCGATCTGCCAGGAGATCGAGCTGCCCTCGGGGTCGCGGGTCCGCCGCGCGGGCACCAGCGCCACGTCGTCCAGACCGTACGCCTGCCGGGCCCGCTTGGCCCGGCCGATCTCCACCTCAGTCAACGCCCTCGTCCTCTCGCCTGGTTCGGCTTACACCTCAGCCTACTCAGCGGGAGTGGTAGTTGGGCGCCTCGACCGTCATCTGGATGTCGTGCGGGTGGCTCTCCTTCAGGCCCGCCGAGGTGATCCGGACGAACTGGGCCCGCTGCAGGTCCTCGATGCCGCGCGCGCCGACGTAGAACATCGCCTGACGCACGCCGCCGATCAGCTGGTGCGCGACGGCCGAGAGCGGGCCGCGGTAGGGCACCTGGCCCTCGACGCCCTCGGGGATCAGCTTGTCGTCCGAGCTGACGTCCTGCTGCGCGTAGCGGTCGCGGGAGTAGGAGACGCCGTCCGACTTGCCGCGGGTGGACATCGCGCCGAGCGAGCCCATGCCGCGGTACTGCTTGTACTGCTTGCCGTTGATGAAGATCAGGTCGCCGGGCGACTCCTCGCAGCCGGCCAGCAGCGAGCCGAGCATCACGGTGTCCGCGCCCGCGGCGATGGCCTTGGCGATGTCGCCGGAGTACTGCAGGCCGCCGTCGCCGATCACCGGCACGCCCGCGGGCTTGGCCGCCTTGGACACCTCGAAGATCGCGGTGATCTGCGGCATGCCGACGCCGGCGACCACCCGGGTGGTGCAGATGGAGCCGGGGCCGACGCCCACCTTGACCGCGTCCGCGCCCGCGTCGATCAGCGCCTGGGCGCCCGCGGCGGTGACCACGTTGCCCGCGATGACCTCGATGCTCGCGTTCGCCTTGATCTTGGCGACGGTCTCGCACAGCCCGCGCGAGTGGCCGTGCGCCACGTCCACCACGACGAAGTCCACGCCCGCGTCGACCAGGGTCAGCGCGCGGCGGTACGCGTCCTCGCCGACGCCGACCGCGGCGCCGACCACGAGGCGGCCGTCCGCGTCCTTGGTCGCGAGGGGGTACTGCTCGGTCTTGGTGAAGTCCTTGACGGTGATCAGGCCGTGCAGCCTGCCCTCGTCGTCGACCAGCGGCAGCTTCTCGATCTTGTGCGCCGCCATCAGCCGCATCGCCTCGGCGCCGGTGGTGCCGACCTTGCCGGTCACCAGCGGGGACTTGGTCATCACCTCGTGCACGCGCTTGCCCATGTCGTGCTCGAAGCGCAGGTCGCGGTTCGTGACGATGCCGATCAGCAGCCCGGCCTCGTCGATCACCGGCAGGCCGCTGATCCGGTACTTGGCGCACAGCGCGTCCACCTCGCGCAGGGTGGCGTCCGGCGCGATCGTGACCGGCTGGGTGATCATGCCGGACTCGGAGCGCTTGACCAGGTCCACCTGCGCGGCCTGGTCGGCCGGGGGCAGGTTGCGGTGCAGCACGCCGGCGCCGCCCTGCCGGGCCATCGCGATCGCCATCCGCGCCTCGGTCACCGTGTCCATCGCCGCCGAGATCAGCGGCGTGCGGACGGAGATGTTCCGGGTGAGCCGGGACGTGGTGTCGGAATCGCCCGGCGCCAGGTCGGAGACCGCCGGTACGAGCAGGACGTCGTCGAAGGTCAGCCCCTCGAGCGCGAACTTCTCAGTGAATGCGTCGGATGCGGACACTTCGGTGGCCTCCCAGAGCGGCGACGTGAAGGGATGCACTCAAGTTTAACGTCGCCGCAGGCTGCCCCTTACCACTTCGGCTAACGCACCAGGCCCCAGCGGAATCCGCGGGCCGCGAAGCGTTGCCCCGATGTTGCAGGGGTCGCCCTCACCTGACCAGACCCCAGCGGAAGCCGAGGGCGACGGCGTGAGCCCGGTCGGACGCGCCGAGCTTCTTGAACAGGCGCCGGGCGTGCGTCTTGACGGTGTCCTCGGACAGGAACAGGTCGCGGCCGATCTCGGCGTTGGAGCGGCCGTGGCTCATGCCCTCGAGCACCTGGATCTCGCGCGCGGTCAGGGTGGGCGCGGAGCCCACCTCGGCCGGGCGCAGCCGGCGCGGGGCCAGCCGCCAGGTCGGGTCGGCCAGCGCCTGCGAGACGGTGGCCCGCAGTTCGGCGCGGGACGCGTCCTTGTGCAGGTAGCCGCGGGCGCCGGAGGCCACGGCGAGGGCTACCCCGTCGAGGTCCTCGGCCATCGTCAGCATCACGACGCGGGCAGTGGGGTCGCTGGAGACCAGCCGCCGCACCGTCTCGACACCGCCGAGTCCGGGCATCCGCACGTCCATCAGGACGAGGTCGGCCCGGTCGGCCGTCCAGCGGCGCAGCACCTCCTCCCCGCTGCTCGCGGTGGTGACCCGGTCGACGCCGGGCACGGTGGCGACCGCGCGGCGCAGGGTCTCACGGGCCAGGGGTGAGTCGTCACAGACCAAGATGGACGTCATAGGGGTTTGCCTCCACGCACTGCGGACCAGAATCCGTCAGACTCAACGAGCGTCACCCGAAAGCGTTACGCACCGGCTCACCGAATTTTTCCGTTCGCCGCTGCTCATGATCGATTTGTGCGTGTGGCGGTGATCACCTTTTCGAGCGACGGCCCCCAGGGCCCACTACGCCGTGCGAGTGATCGATCACCGTGCGCTGTAGCCAACATAGCCCCTGACGGGCGGGTTCGGGGAGGGGAAGCCCGGATCCGGCGGGGATCATCCGGCCGCGCGCCCCCCGCCGGCCGCGAGTTCGTCCAGGCGCCGGGCCGCCGCGGCGGCGGGCAGACCGGCGCGCACCAGCCGGGAGAGCGCCTCCAACCGGACGATGTCGTACGGCGTGTAGCCCGCCGCCCCGCTCGGCCCGGCCAGCCGCCGCGCCTCCCAGCCGCGCAGCGTGCTCGGCGCCACTCCGGCCCTCCTGGCCGCCTCGGCCCGGCCGCACTCGGGCGCCGCCGCGGACCGCCGGCAGCGCGGAAAAGCCTGGTCAGCACGCCTGGGGGCGGGAATCCGCGGCCCGCGCGCCGGTTGGCCCGCTCCACCATTCGGAGGGTCGGGACTGAGCCGTTCGAACTGCGTCGCCATACCGGGTTCATACCGAAGCAACGGGTGGGTATAGAGCCCATACCGACAAATCCACTCGATCCAGGGAACGCCTCGTTACCTGGTCGTCCAATCACCGGACCACCTCAAGGAGCACTCATGGCGGACTACTCCCGGCTGCCGGGTCCGAACGCCGATGTGTGGGATTGGCAGTTGCGCGGGCTGTGCCGCGGGCAGGACAGTTCGCTGTTCTTCCATCCCGAGGGCGAGCGCGGCGCGGCACGGGCCGCGCGCGAGCAGTCGGCCAAGGAGATCTGCCTGAACTGCCCGGTCCAGAAGCAGTGCACCGAGCACGCCCTGCGGGTGCGCGAGCCCTACGGCGTGTGGGGCGGCATGACCGAGGAGGAGCGCGAGGGCCACTACCAGCGGCAGAAGGCGCTGGCCAGGGCGCGGGCCGTCCGGGAGAAGGCCGCGCTGGCCGAGAAGGCGCTGCTCAAGGAGAAGCTGCTGCGCGACCACGAGGCGGCCAAGCAGCGGGCCGTGCAGACCGCCGCGGCCCGGCCGGAGCCCACCGTGGCCGCCGTGCCCGCAGTGCCCGCGGACGACGTGCTCGCGCCGAAGCTGTCCGCGAAGAAGAAGGCGCCCGTCGTCGCGAAGCCCGCGCTGCCGCGCAAGCGGGTCGCCGCGGCCAAACCGGCGAAGCAGAGCCCTGCGAAGAGCCCCGCGAACTCGAAGAAACGTACGCCCGCGAAGGTGTGACCTCCGCGGCACGGCGAAGGCCCCGACTCCCAGCGGAGTCGGGGCCTTCGTTCACGCTGCGGCGGGCGCCCGGAGCCGGTGGCTACCGCGGCGCGCGCCTCGTGGTCGGCTGCCTAGTGGCTGTGGCCGTGGCCGTGCGAGTGGCCGTGTCCGGCGGGCTCCTCGGCCGGCTCCGGCTTCTCGACGACGAGCGCCTCGGTGGTCAGCAGCATCGAGGCGATCGACGCGGCGTTGGCCAGGGCCGAACGGGTCACCTTGACCGGGTCGATGACGCCGGCCGCGACCAGGTCCACGTACTCGCCGGTGGCGGCGTTCAGGCCGTGGCCCACCTCGAGGCGGGAGACCTTGTCGGTCACCACGTAGCCCTCGAGACCGGCGTTCTCGGCGATCCAGCGCAGCGGCTCGACCATGGCGCGGCGCACGACCGACACACCGGTCGCCTCGTCGCCCTCCAGGCCCAGGCCGTCGGTCAGCGCGGCCGCGGCGTGCACGAGCGCGGAGCCACCGCCGGAGACGATGCCCTCCTCGACGGCGGCACGGGTCGCGGAGATCGCGTCCTCGAGACGGTGCTTCTTCTCCTTGAGCTCGACCTCGGTGGCCGCGCCCACGCGGATCACGCACACGCCGCCGGCCAGCTTCGCGAGCCGCTCCTGCAGCTTCTCGCGGTCCCAGTCGGAGTCCGAGTTCTCGATCTCGGCCTTGATCTGCTTGACCCGGTCCGCCACGGCCGCCGCGTCGCCCGCGCCGTCCACGATGGTGGTGTCGTCCTTGGTGATGGTCACCCGGCGGGCGGTGCCGAGCACCTCGAGGCCGACCTGGTCCAGCTTCAGGCCCACCTCGGGGGAGACGACCTGGCCGCCGGTGAGGGTGGCGATGTCCTGCAGGGTGGCCTTGCGGCGGTCGCCGAAGCCCGGCGCCTTGACGGCGACCGAGTTGAAGGTGCCGCGGATCTTGTTGACCACCAGGGTGGACAGCGCCTCGCCGTCCACGTCCTCGGCGATGATCAGCAGCGGCTTGCGGGCCTGCGCCACCTTCTCCAGGATCGGCAGCAGGTCGGAGATCGCGGAGATCTTGCCCTGGTTGATCAGGATGTAGGCGTCCTCGAGGACGGCCTCCATGCGCTCCTGGTCGGTGGTCATGTACGGCGACAGGTAGCCCTTGTCGAACTGCATGCCCTCGGTGAACTCCAGGTCGAGGCCCATGGTGTTGGACTCCTCGACGGTGATCACGCCGTCCTTGCCGACCTTGTCCATGGCCTCGGCGATCAGGTCGCCGATCGCCTTCTCCTGCGCGGACAGGGCGCCGACCTGGGCGATGGCCTCCTTGGTCTCCACCGGCTTGGCGGAGGCCAGCAGCGCCTCGGAGACGGACTTGACGGCCGCGTCGATGCCGCGCTTGAGCGCGACCGGCTGGGCGCCGGCGGCGACGTTGCGCAGGCCCTCGCGGACCATGGCCTGGGCCAGCACGGTCGCGGTGGTGGTGCCGTCGCCCGCGATGTCGTTGGTCTTGGTCGCCACCTCCTTCGC
>DATJIF010000144.1:0-12516 GCA_035493475.1 Actinospica sp. | reverse complement strand
CGCGATCATCGTCGAGGTGCGCACGATGCCGTCGAAGTCGATCAGCCGGTCGATCACGTGCTGCAGGTCCAGGTTGGAGCGCGCCACGATCCGGCAGAGCATGTCCCCGGAGCCGGTCACGGTGTGCATCTCCAGCAGTTCCGGCACGGTCGCCAGGTGCGCGCGCACGTCCCGGCCGCGGCCCTGCCGGATCTCCAGCGTCGCGAACGCGGTCACCGGGTAGCCGAGCGCGGTCGGGTCCAGCTGCGGCCCGAAGCCGCGCACGACGCCGTCCGCCTGCAGCCGGTCCAGCCGCGCCTGCACGGTGCCGCGCGCCACGCCGAGCCGCCGCGACGCCTCCATCACCCCGAGCCGCGGCTCGTCGTTCAGCAGCCGGATCAGCCGGGCGTCGAGCTCGTCCACCGCCATGGTCAACCGCCCTCGCATTCTGTACAAGTTGCCCGATGAATTAATCGTCTCACTGGTCATTCTGTATAGCAGAATCGCAAACTGTTGACCACTATGCCGAGTGCGGGCACGATCACGGACATGACCGACGTGATGCACGAGACCCCCGCCACCGCCGCCTCCGCCGACCCGTTCCCGGTCAAGGGGATGGACGCGATCGTCTTCGCCGTGGGCAACGCGAAGCAGGCCGCGCACTACTACGCCACCGCCTTCGGCATGCGCCTGGTCGGCTACGCGGGCCCGGAGACCGGCAGCCGCGACGTCGCCTCCTACGTGCTGACCTCCGGCTCGGCCCGCTTCGTGCTCAACGGCCCGGTGACCGCGGGCACCGAGCTCGGCGCGCACATCGCCGCGCACGGCGACGGCGTCACCGACCTCGCGATCCAGGTGCCGGACGTGCACGCGGCCTATAAGTACGCGCTCGAGCACGGCGCCAAGGGCCTGGAGGAGCCGCACGAGCTGACCGACGAGCACGGCACCGTCGTGCGCGCGGCCATCGCGACCTACGGCGAGACCCGGCACAGCCTGGTGGACCGCTCCCGCTATCAGGGCCCGTACCTGCCCGGCTACGTCGCGCGCGAGCCGATCGTCGCCGCGCCGGAGAAGCGCTACTTCCAGGCCGTCGACCACTGCGTCGGCAACGTCGAGCTGGGCCGGATGGACGAGTGGGTCGAGTTCTACAAGCACGTCATGCACTTCACGAACATGGCGGAGTTCGTCGGCGACGACATCGCCACCGACTACTCGGCGCTGATGTCGAAGGTGGTCGCGGACGGCACCCGCAAGGTCAAGTTCCCGCTGAACGAGCCCGCCGTCAGCCGCCGCAAGTCGCAGATCGACGAGTACCTGGAGTTCTACGGCGGCCCCGGCGTGCAGCACATCGCGCTGGCCACCAACGACATCCTGCGCACCGTGGACGCGATGCGCGCCGCGGGCGTCGAGTTCCTGGACACCCCCGACTCCTACTACGAGGACCCGGAACTGCGCGCCCGGATCGGCACCGTGCGGGTGCCGGTCGAGGAGCTGCAGAACCGGAAGATCCTGGTCGACCGGGACGAGGACGGCTACCTGCTGCAGATCTTCACCAAGCCGGTGCAGGACCGGCCGACCGTCTTCTTCGAGCTGATCGAGCGGCACGGCTCGCTCGGCTTCGGGAAGGGCAACTTCAAGGCCCTGTTCGAGGCCATCGAGCGGGAGCAGGAGCGTCGCGGGAATCTCTGAACTCGGCTAATCTCTCCCGTGGACTGAAAGCTTTTCGGGGGAGGGGACCTTGAGCACCGGAAATCCGCCCGCGGGGTACTATGCGGACCCGTCGATCCCGGGGTACATCCGGTACTGGGACGGCACCGAGTGGGTGGCGGGCACCAGCAGGCCGGCGCCGGACGAGGTGTCGGACCAGGTGCTCGCGAGTTCGCAGACGGACGCGGTCGCGGGGCAGGCGGAGCAGTCCTCGTCGGGGACCTGGCAGCCGCAGCCCGCGGCCGCCGCCTCCCCGGCCGGGCAGCCGGATCCGCTCGAGCGCTCGTCGGGGCGGTCGCAGAGCGGGGCACGGGGCTACGCGCAGAACCCTGCGACGTCGGCGGCGGGGCAACAGCAGCAGGCCCAGCCGCAGCCGGTCGCCGACCGGCCGCAGACTCCGGTACCGCAGCAGCAGCCGCAGTTCGCGCCGCAGCAGGCTCAGACACCGGCGCCGCAACCGCAGCAGCAGTTCGCGCCACAGCAGGCGCAGCCGCAGCCCGCTGTGCAGCAGCAGCCGCAGCAGTTCGCGCCGCGGCCCGCTCCGGCGCCCGCGGCCGCGCCGATCCCGCGGCAGGCGGAGCCGGAA
Source organism: Actinospica sp. (assembly GCA_035493475.1). Lineage (GTDB taxonomy): Bacteria > Actinomycetota > Actinomycetes > Streptomycetales > Catenulisporaceae > Actinospica. The sequence goes on along the minus strand of DATJIF010000144.1, from coordinate 10,244 downwards.
CCGGCGCAGGTGCCCGAGTCGGTCGCCACGATGATCGTGCCCTCGGCCTTCGCGCCGAGCCAGCGCACCGGCACGTACCGGCTCCCGGGCAACATCAACAACCCCTTCGCGGGGCTGCCGGGCGCGCCGGGCTTCAACTCCGCCGCGCTGGAGGAGGACGAGGACGAGCGCGAGGCCACCGTGGTGCAGCTGGCCACGCCTGGCTCGCGCATCCTCGGCCGGATCATCGACCTCGGCATCGCGGCGATCTTCTCGGCGCCGATCACCGTGACCCTGCTGCTCGTCGCGCACCGGCACGACCACCAGTACGTGCTCAAGCTGGACGCCGAGGCCACGAGCACGTACACCACGCTCGGCATGGACGGCCTCGGCATCGCGCTGTGGGCGGGCGCGCTGCTCGCCTTCCTGCTCGTCTCGATCGTCTACGAGGGCTACCGGCTCGGCCGCGGCGGCCAGACCTTCGGCAAGCGGCTCGCCGGGGTGCGCGTGGTGCGGCTGTCCGACGGCATCCCGCTCGCCCGCGGCGGCGCCGGGCTGCGCCGGTCCCTGGTGTTCTGGGTGTGCGCGCTCATCCCGGTGGTGGACGTGCTCGCGCTCGGCGGGGTGTTCTGGGGACGGCCGTACCGGCAGGGCGTGCACGAGAAGGCGTCCTCGACCGTCACCGTCAAGGCATGAGTCAGGGCCCGCACTCTCGCGTGCGGGCCCTGATCCACTCTCGGCTCTCCCGCTAGCTCGGGTTGACCGCCGCGCTCATCTCCAGCAGCACCCGGGTGGTGAAGCCGAGCGTCTCGGCGTCCTTCGCGGTCGCCGCCACGCAGAAGTCGGTGGCGAGCCCGCAGACGTCCACCTCGGTCACGCCGCGTCCGCGCAGCCACTGCTCCAGGCTCTGCCCGGACCCGGCCGCGTCCACCCCCTCGAAGCCGGAGTACGCCGCCGCGTGCTCGCCCTTGCGGAACTCCGCGTCGAACGGCAGGTCGGCGACGTCCGGGTGGAAGTCGGCGCCCTCCGTGCCGACCCGGCAGTGCACCGGCCACTCGCCGAAGTGCGCGCCCGGGTCCACGTGGTAGTCCCGGGTGGCGACCACGTAGTCGGCCCCGCCCCGGTCCCCGTCGAGCACGTACTCGCGCACCTTCGCCGCGACCGCGTTCCCGCCGGCCACCGCGAGCGAGCCGCCCTCGCAGAAGTCCTTCTGCACGTCCACCACGATCAGTGCCTTGGCCATCGTGTCAGTCCACCTTCGCGTAGACCGTGGGGATCACCGCGTCCCCACGGGACAACTGGGTCGCCGAGACCGGCAGCTGGGCCAGGCTGTCCTGGTGCAGCCGCCGTCCCTCGGCGAGATTCTGACGTTCCACCACCTCGCCGTCCACGACGAGCGGGGTGATCAGCGGGCGCCCGAGCGCCGGGTCCGGACGGGTGCTGACGATCTCCTCCGTCGCCACGCCGTCCTCGTCGATCTTCCGGTACGCCCACTTGCGCCCGCCGAGGCTCGGCTTGCCGGTGGACCGCTTGGCCACCGGCAGCAGCGGTGCCTTCGGGTCGGCCGACTGCGCGCGGGCCACCAGCTTGTAGACCATGGACGAGGTCGGGGCACCGCTGCCGGTCACCAGCTGGGTGCCGACGCCGTACGAGTCCACCGGCGCCGCGGCCAGCGCGGCGATGGCGTACTCGTCGAGGTCGCTGGTGACCACGATCTTGGTGTTGCGGGCGCCGAGCTCGTCGAGCTGCTTGCGCACCCGGTGCGCCATCCAGAGCAGGTCCCCGGAGTCCAGCCGGACGGCCCCGAGGTCCGGTCCGGCCACCTCCACCGCCACCCGCACGGCCTTGGCCACGTCGTACGTGTCGACCAGCAGCGTCGTGCCCTTGCCGAGGGTCGCCACCTGCGTCTGGAAGGCCTCGCGCTCGCTGTCGTGCACGAGCGTGAACGCGTGCGCCGCCGTGCCGACCGTCGGCACCCCGTAGCGGAACCGCGACTCGAGGTTCGAGGTGGCCGCGAAGCCCGCCAGGTACGCCGCGCGGGCGCTGGCCACCGCGGCCTCCTCGTGGGTGCGCCGCGAGCCCATCTCGATGCACGGGCGCCCGGCCGCGGCCGAGACCATCCGGGAGGCCGCCGCCGCGATCGCCGAGTCGTGGTTGAGGATGGACAGCACCAGCGTCTCGAGCACCACGCACTCGGCGAAGCCGCCCTCGACGGTCAGGATCGGCGAGCCGGGGAAGTAGCACTCGCCCTCCCGGTAGCCGCTGATCGAGCCGCGGAACCGGTAGTCCGCCAGCCAGTCGACCGTGGCCCGGTCCACGATCGCCGACTCCTCGAGGAAGGCCAGCTGCTCCGGGGTGAAGCGGAAGCGCTCCACCTCCTCGACGACCCGGCCGGTGCCCGCCACGACGCCGTACCGGCGGCCCTCGGGCAGCCGCCGGGTGAACACTTCGAACACCGACCGCCGCTCGGCCGCGCCGCTGCGCAGCGTGCCCTGCAGCATGGTCAGCTCGTAGTGATCGGTGAGCAGGGCCGGGGTACTTATCGTCACCATGACGCTAAGGGTACCGCACTCTTCGCCCCCTGGCATGTGAGGGTCGTCTCAAAGAGTGCGACGATAGGACCGTGAGCACTGCGCCCATCGAACTGGAACAGCCGGACGCCGCCGAAGCCGACCCGCTGCAGTCCGCGGACCGGCCCTGGACCACCATCGTCTGGAACGATCCCGTCAATCTGATGAGTTACGTCAGCTACGTCTTCCAGACCTATTTCGGATATCCGCGCACGAAGGCGGAGAAGCTGATGATGGACGTGCACCAGCGCGGCAAGGCGGCGGTCTCCACCGGGACCCGGGAGGAGATGGAGCGCGACGTCGCCGCCATGCACGGCTATGGTCTTTGGGCCACGCTGCAACACGACTGACGCCGCGTCACTCGCCGACCCTGAGAGAACCCGCCGTGAGTTTCACCTTCCGAGCCGGCCCGCACCGCACCGTCCAGGCGAACCTGGAGGCGGTGGAGGCCCAGCTGCTCGCGTACCTGTTCGGGCAGCTGCTCGACCTGATCGGCCCGGACGAGCCCCCCGCGGCCGGCGCCGACCCGCTGGCCATAGAGCTCGGCCTGGCCGACCTCGCCGCCGAGCCGGAGCACGTCGCGCCGCCGGACGACCCGGCGCTCGCCCGGCTCTTCCCGGACGCCTACCCGGACGACGAGGCGGCCGCCTCCGAGTTCCGCCGGTTCACCGAGGGCGAGCTGCGCGCGGGCAAGCGCGGCCGGGCCCAGTGCGCGCTGGAGAGTCTGCCGGAGGACAAGGGCGGCCGCTTCGACCTGGACGAGGAGCAGGCGCAGTGCTGGCTCGGCGCGCTCAACGACCTGCGGCTGGTGCTCGGCTCCCGGTTCGGGCTGACCGACGACGGCCAGGAGCCCGGCGCCGACCTGCCCGGCGACGACCCGCTGCGCGCCTACGTCCCGGCCTACCACTACCTCGGCTACCTGCAGGAGACGCTGCTCGAGGCGCTGCCGCGGTGAGTGTGTGAGCGCCTGCTTTCACCTGACCGGTTACCCTGTGTCTGTGCTGACCAGAGGGTCAGCACAGGCGATCCGCGACGCCTGCTTTCACCTGACCGGTTACCCTGTGTCCGTGCTGACCATAGGACAGGCGATCCGCGACGCCATCATCGAACACGCCCGCCGCGACCACCCGGACGAGTGCTGTGGGATGGTGGCCGGGCCGCTCGGCTCGGACCGGGCCGAGCGCTTCATCCCGATGGAGAACGCGGAGCACTCCCCGACCTTCTACAGCTTCGACTCGGCCGAGAAGCTCAAGGTCTTCCGGGAGATGGACGACCGGGACGAGGAGCCGGTGGTCATCTACCACTCGCACACCTCGACCGAGGCGCACCCCTCGCGCACCGACGTGTCCTACGCCTCGTTCCCGGACGCGCACTACGTCCTGGTCTCCACCCGGGACACCGACGGCCTGGGCGAGTTCCAGTTCCGCTCCTTCCGCATCGTCGACGGCGTGGTCTCCGAGGAGGAGATCGAGGTAGTGGACGACCAGGAATGAATCTCGCCGTCGCCCGACCGAGGTACCGCCGCGTGCTGGCGGCCTGGTTCGTCAGCCGTCTGCTGCTCATGCTGATGGCGACGACGGTCATTCCGTGGTTCTCGCACGGCGCGGTCCTGGGCGACGTGAAGATCTACAACGGCTGGGCGCGGATCCTGGAGCACGGCTCGTACCCGGTGCACGACAACCGCTGGCAGTACCCGCCCGCGGCCGCGCTGATCTTCCTGGCGCCGCTGCTGGCCACCCACTTCGGGGCCAGCTACCTGGTCACGTTCTTCTTCCTGGCGCTGCTCGCGGACCTGGCCGTGCTCCTGCTGCTGCTCGGGCACGCCGACCGGAACGCCGCGGCCGACGGCGCCGAGCCGCACCTGACCGGCGTGTGGGTGTGGGTGGTCGGCGGCTTCGCGATGGGCCCGCTGCTGCTGATGCGCTACGACGTGATCGTCACCGCGCTCGCCGTGGCCGGACTGGTCTTCCCGGCCCGCTCGGTGAAGCTGCGCTGGTCGGTGCGCGGCGCGCTGCTCGGCGTCGGCACGCTGGTCAAGGCCTGGCCGGGCGCGCTGATCCTCGGACTGCCGCCGAAGGGTCCCGGTCGGCGCGCCGTGGCCTGGGCGGTCGGCACCGCGCTCGCGCTCACCGCGATCCTCTCGCTGACCATGACCGGCGCGCTGTCCTTCCTGTCCGGCCAGTCCAACCGCGGCATCGAGGTGGAGTCGGTGCTCGCCTCGGTGTTCATGGTGCTGCACTGGTTCGGCTACCCGGCCAAGGTCGCGATGAGCTACGGCTCCTTCCAGATCTCCGGGCCGGGCATCTCCGCGGTCGCCTCCTTCGCCGAACTGCTCACCGTGGTCGGCGTCGGCATCGTGCTCTGGTGGCGGCTGATGCGCTTCCGGGCCCGCTGCTGGACCCCCGGCCTGATGTACGACACGGCCTTCACCGTGGTGCTGGTGCTCGTGGTGACCAGCCGGGTGCTCAGCCCGCAGTACCTCATCTGGCTGCTCGGCCTCGCCGCGCTGGTGCTGACCGAGAACGGCCCGATGCGCCGCGGCACGGTGATGGCCAGGCCCGCCTGCCTCGTCGTGTTCTGCGCGCTGATCACCCAGGTCGAGTTCCCGCTGCTGTTCGGCGAGGTCATGGGCGGGCAGTTCTGGGGGACGATGGTGGTGGCGGCGCGCAACCTGATCCTGGTGGTCGCCTGCGCGCAGGCATTGCGCAGGCTCTGGCAGGCGGGCGCCCGTGAGCCGCAGGAACACCCGGAACCGGTCAAGGCGGCCGCCTCGGCTACGCACACCAACTGACGTGGCACTAGCATCGCCACGGGGATTCGAGCAGGACGAGGAACAGTGACGGAGCCGATGAGCACGGGCGGGGGCCGAGGGGCCGCCGTCGTCGGCGGAGCGGGCGACCGCCCGCCCGCAGATCAGCCGCGTCCGGACGAGGGCGGCCGGCGCGGCCTGGTGGGCCGCGGGATCGAACTGGTCTACCGGCTCGCCAACTCGAAGCTGGCGACCCCGCGCAGCGCGGTGCTCGTCTCGCTCACCGGGCTGCTGCTGATCATGGTGGTCGGCATCTTCTCGCCGAACTACAACACGCTCTCCCGGGTCTACGGCAACCTCAACGGCAAGCCCGGCTACACCTACATCGTGCTGCCGCTGTCCGGGCACCTCGGCCACCTGCCCGACTGGGCCTCGATCACGCTGACCTGGCTCGCGATCCTGCTGCAGTGCGTCGGCCTGGCCGCGCTGCTGTGGACGAACAGCCGCGGCTGGCGGCCGAACCCGCGGCATCTGTTCCTAGCCGCCACGGTGATCGTCGCGCTGCTGGTGTTCACCACGCCGGTCGGCTCCTCGGACACCGTCAGCTACTCCGCGTACGGCCGGATGGCGAACCTCGGCATCGACCCGTACAACAACGGCCCCAACGCGCTCGGGCCCTCCGACATCTACACCCAGACCATCGGCCAGATGTGGTGGCGCACGCCCTCGGTCTACGGTCCGCTGGCCACCTGGCTGCAGCAGCTCGCCGCGCTGTTCGGCGGCAGCTCCAACCCGGCCGCCGCCGTCTCGTTCCTGATGATCATGAACGGGCTGGTCTTCCTCGGCGTGGGCTACTTCCTGATGCGCACCGCGGACGACCCGGTGCGCGCCACGCTGATGTGGACCGCGAACCCGGTGCTGATCCAACAGCTCGTCGGCGGCGGCCACCTGGACACCTACGTGGCCGCGGCCACCGTCGTCGGCATCCAGATCGCCCGCAGCCGGACCAGCGGCTGGCGCTACCTGTGGGTCGGCGCGGCGATCGGAGTCGGCTGCTGCTTCAAGATCAACGCGGGGCTCGCGGGCGTCGCCGTCGGCTGGGTGCTGCTGACCCGGCGCGAGTGGGTGAACCTGCTGCGGCTGGCCGCCGGCGGCCTCGGCGTGGTCACGGCGTTCTACTCGTTCTTCGGCATGCACGCCTTCAAACAGGTGCTGCAGGCCTCCAGCCTGGTCGCCACGCCCTCGCCCTGGCGCGCCTTCCAGCTCGCCGTCGAATGGGTGTTCGGCCTGTTCGGCGCGCAGTCCATGGGCCAGCGGGTCTCCAGCGACATCATCTCGCTGACCTGGCCGGTGCTGATGCTGCTGGTGGCGTACGCGATCTACCGCAAGTTCGGCGAGGACCAGCCGGCCGTGGTCACCGTGCCCTTCGCGCTCTGCTTCGCCTGGATCCTCGTCGCGCCCTGGTCGCTGCCCTGGTACGCGGCGATCGCCTGGGTCATCCTCGCCCTGGTCCCGCGCAACCCGATGACCCGCTGGCTCACCCTGGCCACGGCGTACCTGGCGCTGATGCACTGCTCCGGCGGCGGACCGGCCACCTGGGCCAACAACTGAGACGGGCTGTCCGCTCAGCGGGACGCCCCTGAACGGACCTGGCGGGAATCGTTAGAATGGTCGCATGCGTTCCCCCGATGTGATGACGGCCCAGGACACGAGTGTGCTGCTCGTCGCGCGCCGCCACGTCGACTTGGGCCGCCTGGCCAGCGCGCTGTGTCGCTGACATCACGCAAGCTGACGACCCCCAATCCCCGGGCGAGAACGCCCCGATCCCCCCAGGAGCCTTCATGGCCGTCCAGGTCTCCATCCCGACCATCCTGCGCAGCTACACCGACGGCGCCAAGAGCGTCGAGGGCAGCGGCCAGACCCTCAAGGACCTCATCACCGACCTCGACGCCCGGCACCCCGGCCTCGGGGACCGGCTGCTCGACGCGGGCCAGCTGCGCCGTTTCGTGAACGTGTACAAGAACGACGAGGACGTGCGCTTCCTCGGCGGCCTGGACACGGAGCTGGCCGACGGCGACAACGTCACGGTGCTGCCGGCCGTCGCCGGCGGAATGCGCTGACGCCCGCCGCCATGCGCTACGAATCGCTGCTCGACTCCCTCGGCCACACCCCGCTGGTCGGACTGCCGAAGCTCTCCCCGTCCGCGGACGTCCGGATCTGGGCCAAGCTGGAGGACCGCAACCCCACCGGCTCCATCAAGGACCGTCCGGCGCTGGCCATGGTCGAGGAGGCCGAGCGGGACGGCCGTCTGCGGCCGGGCTGCACCATCCTCGAGCCCACCAGCGGCAACACCGGCATCGCGCTGGCCATGGCCGCCAAGCTCAAGGGCTACCAGCTGATCTGCGTGATGCCGGAGAACACCTCGGCCGAGCGGCGGCAGCTGCTGCGCATGTGGGGCGCCGAGATCGTGCCCTCGCCCGCCGCCGGCGGCTCCAACGAGGCGGTCCGGGTGGCCAAGCGGCTGGCCGAGCAGAACCCGGACTGGGTGCTGCTCTACCAGTACGGCAACCCGGCCAACGCGGGCGCGCACTACGCGGGCACCGGTCCGGAGATCCTCGAGGACCTGCCCACCATCACGCACTTCGTGGCCGGGCTCGGCACCACCGGCACGCTGATGGGCGTCGGCCGGTACCTGCGCGAGAAGGTCCCGGGGATCGAGATCGTGGCCGCCGAGCCGCGTTACGACGATCTCATCTACGGCCTGCGCAACCTGGACGAGGGCTTCGTCCCGGAGATCTACGACGAGTCCGTCCTGACGACCCGTTACTCCGTCGCCTCCGCCGACGCGCTGCGCCGCACCAGGGAGCTGCTGACCACCGAGGGCATCTTCGCGGGCATCTCCACCGGCTGCGCGCTGCACGCCGCGATCGGCATCGCGACCAAGACGCACAAGGCGGGCGGCACCGCGGACATCGCGTTCGTGGTCGCCGACGGCGGGTGGAAGTACCTGTCAACGGGCGCTTATGAAGGCACGCTCGATGAGGCGGAAGACCGGCTGTCCGGCCAGCTCTGGGCGTAGCGTTACAGTTTTCCAGTGGCAGACGCACCGATCGGGATCTTCGACAGCGGCTACGGCGGACTGACCGTGGCCAGGGCCGTGCTGGACCAGTTGCCGCACGAGCCGGTCTTCTACCTCGGCGACACGGCCCGGGCGCCCTACGGCCCGCGGCCGATCGCCGAGGTCCGCAAGTTCGCCCTCGAATGCCTCGACCAGCTGGTCGAGCAGGGGGTGAAGATGCTGGTGATCGCGTGCAACTCGGCCAGTTCCGCGATGTTACGGGACGCTCGCGAGCGCTACTCGGTGCCGGTGGTCGAGGTGATCCACCCGGCCGCCCGGCGCGCCGTGGCCGCCACCCGCAACGGCCGGCTCGGCGTGATCTCCACGATGGCCACCAAGACCTCCCGCGCCTACGACGACGCGCTCGCCGCCGTCCCCAACGTGACCCTCACCAGCCAGGCCTGCCCGCGCTTCGTCGAGTTCGTCGAGGACGGCGTCACCGGCGGCGAGGAGCTGATCAAGGTGGCGCACGAGTACCTCGACCCGGTCGCGGCGGCCGAGGTGGACACGCTGATCCTCGGCTGCACCCACTATCCGCTGCTCACCGGCGTGATCTCGTACGTGATGGGCGAGGACGTGACGCTGATCTCCAGCGCCGAGGAGACCGCCAAGGACGTCTACCGCGCGCTCGCCGAGCTCGGCCTGATGCGCGACGAGACCCTCGACCCGCCGGTGCACGAGTTCCGCACCACCGGCGACCCGGAGCGCTTCCGGGAGATCGGCAGGCGTTTCCTCGGTCCGGAGCTGAGCGACGTCGCGCGGGCCGTTACCCTCGACGCATGACCCTCACCCCGGAATCCGCGAACGGCGCCCGGATCGACGGACGCGCCGTCGACCAACTGCGCCCCGTCACCATCACCCGCAACTGGCTGGACCACGCGGAGGGCTCGGTGCTCGTCGAGTTCGGGCGGACCCGGGTGCTGTGTGCGGCTTCGGTAACAGAAGGCGTGCCGCGCTGGCGCAAGGGTTCCGGCCTCGGCTGGGTCACCGCCGAGTACGCGATGCTGCCGCGCGCCACGCACGACCGCTCCGACCGCGAGTCGGTCAAGGGCCGGATCGGCGGGCGCACGCACGAGATCTCCCGGCTGATCGGCCGGGCCGTGCGCGCGGTCGTGGACTACAAGGCCCTCGGCGAGAACACGATCGTGCTGGACTGCGACGTGCTGCAGGCCGACGGCGGCACCCGCACGGCCGCGATCACCGGCGCGTACGTGGCGCTGGAGGACGCGGTCGGCTGGCTGCGCGAGCGCGGCGCGATCAAGGGCAAGCACGAGCCGCTGACCGGTTCGGTGTGCGCGGTCTCGGTGGGCATCATCGACGGCAGGCCGATGCTCGACCTCTGCTACGAGGAGGACGTGCGTGCGGAGACCGACATGAACGTGGTCTGCACCGGCGACGGCCGGTTCGTCGAGGTGCAGGGCACGGCCGAGGGCACGCCCTTCGACCGCCGCGAGCTCGGCGGCCTGCTGGACCTCGCCGAGCTCGGCTGCCGCGAGCTGACGCTGCTGCAGAACAAGGCGCTCGGCCGGTGAGCGCGCCGAGGCGCGTCGTCCTCGCGACCAGGAACGCGCACAAGGTGGGCGAGCTGCGCGCGATCCTCGCCGACCTCGGCGTGGACGTGGACCTGGTCGGGGTGGCCGACTTCCCGGACGTGCCGGACGTGGCCGAGACCGAACTCACCTTCGCGGGCAACGCGATGCTGAAGGCGGTGGCCGTGGCCGAGGCGACCGGCCTGACCGCGATCGCCGACGACTCGGGCATCTGCGTGGACGCGCTCAACGGCATGCCCGGCATCTTCTCCGCGCGCTGGGCTGGCAAGCACGGCGAC
>DATJIF010000143.1:0-4224 GCA_035493475.1 Actinospica sp. | reverse complement strand
GTCGCCCCGGCGCAGCACCCCGCGATCCGGGACGCGCTCGAGCGCGATCTCGCCGTAACCCGCGAGCGCGGCTGGGCCCTGGACGACGAGGGCTACAACGCCGGGATCGTGGGCGTGGCCGCGCCGTTCTTCTCGTCCGATAACGCCGTGCTAGGCGCGGTCGGCGTCTGGGCGCCGGCGGCCCGTGCCCACCGGTCCCTCAAGGTACTTACCGGGCAGCTGGTAGCCGCAGCGCGCGAGGCCGGCGCCCTCTTCGGCAGAATGGACTAACGCCGCAGGCCACGCCCGGTGAGGCGGGATCGAACGCGGCGACGTGGTGGCCGACGCTGTCGTTGCCCGCGGCGGGCTGGCGGCCGATGGTTTGACTTGCAGTCAGAAATTTGTTGACTTCAAGTCAAACGATTTCTAGCATGGGGGCAACGGGCCACCCGCGGCATTCCCCGCGGCGCTGCCGCCCGGTGCCGTCACGGCGGCCAGGGCGCGCGGCGGCTCAGCGCGTGGCAGGAAGGGAGATCGACGATGTCGTCTACGCTCACGGAGCCGGGCAGCGCGACGCGGCCGGGGCAAGGGCGCCGCCCGCCGGCGCGGCTGCACCACCACAACTTCTACACCGGCGACCTCGAGGCGACCCGGCACTTCTACGAGGACGTCGCCGGCCTGCCCCTGAGGGTGTTCTGGATCGAGCCGGTGCCCGAGGGGCAGGGGACCGAGCAGATCGGCCACGCCTTCTTCGGCCTGGCCGACGGCGGCCTGATGGCGTTCATGCAGTACTCCGAGGCGGCCGTCCAGGCCACGATGGTGAGCACCCAGCAGCCGGTCAGCGTGCACATCGCGCTCAAGGTCGACGACGGGCAGCAGAAGGAGATCCGCGAGCGGGTCCAGGCGGAAGGGTACGAGCACTTCTACATCGACCACGGGGTCCTGCGGTCGCTGTACGTGTTCGACCCGAACCGCCTCCTGGTCGAGTTCGCCGTGGACCCCGACGGTCACGAGGAGATGTACCGGACGGAGGCCGCGCGCGCCCACGAGATGATGCGCCGGTACCTCGCCGGGGACCGCACCCCCACGCTGCCCGAGAAGCTCTGACCCCGCACGGCGCGCCAAGCACGGGAACGGCGCCGGCCCGCCGGCGAACCGCACGGCGCGGAGCCCGCCAGGCTCCGCGCCGCACCCGGCCAGCACCAGGCCGCGCCCCCATCACCAACCAGAGCTAGAGATTCGCGTTCGACCGGCGCGATAACGGCGGGGACGCCGGGCGTCCCCAGTAAGGATGCACGCATGCCATCATCATCGGTCAAGCTCGCCGTGATCGGAGGCGACGGCATCGGCCCCGAGGTAACGGCCGAGGCCCTCAAGGTGCTCTCGGCGGCGGCGCCTGACGTCAGCCTGGACACCACCGACTACGACCTGGGCGCGCGGCGCTGGCGCCGTACCGGCGAGACGCTGCCCGAAACGGTCCTTGACGAGATCCGCGGGCACGACGCGATCCTGCTCGGCGCGATCGGAGACCCGTCCGTGCCCCACGGGGTGCTGGAGCGCGGGGTACTGCTCCAGCTGAGGTTCGAGCTCGACCACTACGTAAACCTGCGGCCGGTCAAACTGTTTCCCGGCGTGTCCTCACCGCTGGCCGACGGCACCCCGGAGACGATCGACATGGTCATCGTCCGGGAGGGCACCGAGGGGCCATACACCGGGGCAGGCGGCGTGATACGGCGCGGGACGCCACAGGAGATCGCGACGCAGGAGAGCATCAACACCGCGTTCGGCGTGGAGCGGGTGGCACGGTACGCATTCACGATCGCCGCGTCGCGGCCGCGCCGCAAGCTCACGCTCGTGCACAAGGCCAACGTGCTCACCTACGCCGGCGACCTCTGGCAGCGGAACGTCGAGGCCCTCGCCAAGGAGTTCCCCGGCGTCGCAGTGGACTACCAGCACGTGGACGCGGCGTCGATGTTCTTCGTCACCCAGCCGGAGCGGTTCGACGTCGTCCTCACCGACAACCTGTTCGGCGACATCCTGACCGACCTGGGCGCGGCCATCGCGGGCGGCGTCGGGCTCGCCGCGAGCGGGAACGTCAACCCGCCGGGGACGGCGCCTTCGATGTTCGAGCCGGTGCACGGCTCGGCGCCGGACATCGCGGGGAAGTCCAAGGCCGATCCGACCGCGGCGATCCTGTCCGCGGCGATGCTCCTGTCGCACCTCGGGTTTTCCGAGGCAGCGGGCCGGATCGAGGCCGCGGTCGCCGGCGACCTGGCCAAGCGGCAGGGCGAAAGGTCCACCACGGAGGTCGGCTCGGACATCGCCCGGCGCGTATCGGAATAAGCGCTCACTCGGGCACCGCAAGAAGGACGGTCTCGTGCGCCGGCTCGGATGGATCGGCGTTCCGCTGACTGGAACATAGGGTGGCTACCCGCTGCCCGGAAGGAGGGCTAAGGCCAATGCCTGACTACGGTCATCCGTTGCGTTTCGCGACGTTCATCTCACCCACCAACTCTCCCGCGCCCCGTCCGGTCGAGTTGGCGCAGCTCAGTGAGCGGCTCGGGTTCGACCTCGTAACATTCCAGGATCACCCCTACCGCTCCGACTTTCTCGACACCTGGACTCTGCTGAGCTGGGTTGCCGCGCGAACCGAACGCATCGGTGTGTCCGGCAACGTGCTGAACCTGCCCCTGCGCCAGCCCCCCGCTGTGCTCGCCCGCGCGGCTGCCAGCCTTGACCTGCTTTGCGGTGGGCGGATGAACCTCGCGATCGGGGCCGGCGCGTACTGGGATGCCGTTGAATCGGTCGGCGGACGCCGGTTGACCCCGCGGCAAGGAGTGGAGGCACTCGACGAGGCGATCGACGTGATCCGCGGGATCTGGGACGCTGCCGAGCCCAGCGCCCTACACGCCGGAGGCGAGTTCTACAAGGTCGACGGCGCCGAGCGCGGACCCGTGCCCGCACACGACATCCCCATCTGGCTGGGCGCCTACAAGCCGAGGATGCTGGATCTGGTCGGGCGCAAGGCCGACGGCTGGCTGCCATCGCTGCTGCCGTTCATGGAGCCCGACGGCGTGCAGCGGGGAAACGCGATCATCGACGACGCCGCGCGGGCAGCAGGCCGCGATCCCCGAGAGATCACCCGCCTGCTCAACATCTTCCCGGGCAAGACACCGGAAGCACTGACCCAGATGGCCTTGGAGGACGGGGTCAGCACCTTCATCCTGATGAGCGACGACCCTGAGATCCTCGAACGCTTCGCCGGCGAGGTGATCCCGGCCGTGCGCGAGCAGGTGGCCCGCGAACGTAAGCAAACAGGTATGCCCGCTGTCGCGGACGGCGCTCTGACGCAGCCGATCCCAGGTGAGGACCGTCCGTGAACCTGTCCGTTGCCTCGCGCTCGCTTGAGCTTATCGCGGACGGCTGCTCCTTCCTGGAGGGCCCACGCTGGCACCGCGGTGCTCTCTTCGTATCCGACTTCTACACGCACGAGGTGCTGCGCTTCGACTCCGGCGGCCGCCATGTGGTCTGCGAAGTGGCGGCACAGCCGTCCGGCCTGGGCTTCGCCCCGGACGGGCGGTTGCTGATCGTCTCCATGCTCGACCGCCGCCTGCTGCGCCTGGATGACGGCAGTCTGACCGAGGTGGCGTCGTTCGCAGAGCTGGCTCCCGGCCCCGCCAACGACATGGTGGTCGATGCCGCAGGGCGCGCCTACATCGGAAACTTCGGATCCCCGCCTGGCGCCGACCTGGCGTTCGCGTCCTTGATCCGTGTTGACCCCGACGGCACCGCGAGGGTCGCGGCATCGCAGCTGGGCTTCCCCAACGGCGCTGTGCTGACCCCAGATGGGCGGACCCTGTTGATCGCCGAGACGTTTGTGGGCCGGATCTCGGCCTTCGAGGTCGACGGCAACGGAGGGCTGGGGGGCCGCCGTACGTGGGCACAGTTCGGCGCGGCGCCGGACTACCTCGACGAGGACCGGGCAACGCGGGAACTCGAACTGCTCCCCGACGGCATGGCCCTCGACGCGGAGGGGATGCTCTGGGTAGCGGACGCTAAGGGGCGTGGTGCCTCGCGGGTACGGCAGGACGGCGAGGTCGTGGACTACGTCGACACCGGCGACCTGAGCGTGTACGCCGTGGCGCTCGGCGGCGCCGACCGCCGCACCTTGTACCTGTGCTGTGCGCCACCACACCGCACCTTCGACCCCAGCGCGTCACGAAGCTCGGTCCTTCTCGCCTGCCA
>DATJIF010000142.1:0-72430 GCA_035493475.1 Actinospica sp. | reverse complement strand
CGGACGGGGTGGTCCGGGAACCCTCGGCGTTCGTGATGACGGTGGGCTCGCCACCTTCAAGGACGGAGACGACGGAGTTCGTCGTTCCGAGGTCGATGCCGACCGGACGTGCCATCGTGGGACTCCTTGGATAGGACTGTGGAGTTGCTCAAGGCGGCCGGGCCCTGGGGTTGAGTCCGACAGGCTCAACTGTAAGCGTTGAGTGCCCCGGACTCAAGTCACCCCGTTCCGGCCCCGCCCCGGACCGACGCGCCCGGTGCATGACCTTGGTACAGAACTGCTACATGAGCGTTCTCTCAGCAGTCGTCCCGTCTCCGTACGATGGCGCGTTGCGCGTCTGTCCGGGGGTCCGAAGATCAAGGCCCGGGGTGGGCGTGCGCCTTCGAAACACTCAGGGATGGGGACACCCAACGTGGACAATTCTCAACTCGGACGCGGAACGGACGGCGCTGCCCCTCCGTCGCCGCGTCCCGGCGCGCTGCGGCGGCTCGGCCTGCCCGCGGCGGCGCTCAGCCTCGCGCTCGGCGCGGCCCAGGTGGCGGCCGCCGCGCCCGGTTTCGCCGCGAGCACCTCGTCGGCCAAGGTGGCGGTGGGCCACGCCCCGGCGCTGCCGAAGGGCGCGGTCTCGGCCGCCGCTCCGGCCGCCGACAAGAAGCTGAGCCTCGACGTCGAACTCAACACGGGGCACGCGGCCGAGCTCTCGGCCTACGCCGCCGCGGTGAGCGACAAGAACTCGAGCTACTACCACCACTACCTGACGCCGAGCCAGGTCGCCGAGTACTTCGGCGCCTCGCAGGGCGAGATCTCCGCGGTGCAGGCCTCGCTCAAGGCGCAGGGCCTGACCCTCGGCTCGGTCTCCTCGAACCACATGTTCCTGACGGTCACCGGCACGGTCTCGCAGGTCGAGAGCGCGCTCAACGTGACCATCAAGGGCTACAAGGCCGCTGGCCGCTCGTTCTACGCGAACACCGCCGCGCCGGCCGTCCCCGCCTCGGTGGCGAGCGACATCAGCGGCTTCCTCGGCATCGACGACGTGGACTACGCGGTGCCGAACATCAGCAGCAAGAGCCACGCCGTGAAGGCCGCCTCGGTCAGCGCGAAGGTCACCAGCAACTACACGGTGAACTCGTGCTCGAACATGACCACGGCGCTCGGCAACGGCGGCCTGGTGAACGGCACGGGCTACTACTCGGACGACGCCATCTCGAACGTCTACGGCCTGAGCTCGCTGCTCACCAACGGCAACGACGGCGCCGGCGTGACCGTGGGCGTCTTCGAGCTCGAGGCCTACGACGCCGCCGGCGTCTCGACCCTCGACAGCTGCTACGGCCACTCCTCGACCTCGGTCACCGAGCAGGCGGTGGACGGCGGCGCGACGACCGCGGCCAACGCGGCGAACAACGTCGGCGTCGAGTCGGCGCTGGACCTCGAGAACATCGCCAACCTGGCTCCCGGCGCGAGCGTCATCGACTACGAGGGACCGGACGCGGCCAGCGCCTCGGACTCGCAGATCCTGGACGTCTTCAACGCGATGACCACCGCCGACACGGCTAAGGTCATCTCGGACAGCTGGGGCCTGTGCGAGGTCGTCACCCAGGCCGGCGACTCCACGATGCAGGCCTCTGAGAACACGGTGTTCGAGACGGCGGCGACGCAGGGTCAGTCGATCCTGGTGGCCTCCGGCGACAACGGCTCCACGGACTGCTACAACGCGGGCGTCACCGCGGACCAGTCGGTGCTCTCGGTGGACGACCCGTCCAGCCAGCCGTACGCGACCGCGGTCGGCGGCACCGGCATGACCGGTCTGAGCAACCCGACGCCGCACACCTGGAACCAGGCGTGCAGCACCGTGGCCGACTGCGGCGCCAGCGGCGGCGGCGTGTCGGACACCTGGCCGCTGCCCACGTGGCAGTCCGGTGACACCGCGGCGGGCTACAACGCCAACTGCACCAGCACCGTCACGCAGGGCGGCACCGGCTGCCGTCAGGTTCCGGACGTCTCCGCGCTCGCGGACCCGAACGACGGGTACGTGATCGAGGAGTACTACGACGACGGGACCAACCCGGCCGGCGAGTACTACTTCACCATCGGCGGCACCAGCGGCGCCGCTCCGGTGTGGGCCGCGGTCCTCGCGCTCGCCGACGCCAGCGCCACCTGCAAGGTGGGCGGCAACGCCGGCTTCGTGAACCCGCAGCTGTACACGGTGGGCAAGCTGTCCAAGACGGCGCTCTCCGCGTTCGCCACGGACGTGACCACCGGCAACAACAAGATCGCGCTCGAGGGTGCGAGCTTCGGCTACTCGGCCACCACCGGCTACGACATGGCGACCGGCTGGGGCACCCCGAAGGCCGCGGGCGTCGTGTCCACGGTCTGCCAGGCGCCGAGCTACTACCAGCAGGACGGCCCGGTCCGGCTGCTGGACACCCGTAAGACGTCGCAGATCGGCACCGTCACCGGTCCGGTCGCCAAGGGCGGCACCGTCTCGGTCCAGGTGACCGGCAACAGCGGCGTGCCGAGCGGCGCGACGGCCGCGGTGCTCAACGTGACGGCGACCAGCCCGACCGGCGGCGGCAACGCGACGGTCTACCCGGCCACCAGCACGATGCCGCTGACCTCGAACCTGAACTGGGTCGCCGGCAACACCAAGGCGAACCTCGTCGTGGTGCCGCTGAACAGCGACGGCGCGGTGAAGATCACCAACAACTCCACCGGCACCGTCCAGTTCATCGCCGACCTCGAGGGCTACTTCACCACCTCGACCTCGGTGAGCAGCGTGACCAGCTCCAGCTACACGCCGGTCAACCCGATCCGCGCCATGGACACCCGCACCAGCGGCAACGGTGTGGCCCAGGGCAAGCTGGCCGGCCAGGGCACCGTCAAGCTGCAGGTCGGCGGCGCCACCATCACCGCGATCGGCGGCACCGCGACGCAGACGATCCCGTCCGGGATCACCGGCATCGCGATGAACGTCACGGTCACCAACCCGACCAGCGGCGGCTTCCTCGCCGTGTACCCGAACGAGAACTCCGCGGGTACCACGATCGCCGTGCCGAACGTCTCGAACATCAACTTCGGCAAGGGGCAGACCATCCCCAACACGGTGATGGTCCCGGTCGGCAAGGACGGCATCGTCGACTTCCACAACGGCGAGCTCAGCACCGGTTCGATCGACGTGATCGCCGACATCGCGGGCTACTACACCTCCGGCACCAGCGGGGACGTGTACCACCCGCTCGGCCCGGTGCGCGTGGTGGACACCCGGATCGGCGAGGGCGAGTCGAGCACCGCTCCGATCGCCGGCAAGGGCAAGCTGGACCTGGGCCTGCCGTCCTCGTACGCGGCCGTGGTCGCGAACCTGACGGTGGTCTCGCCGCAGGTCGGCGGTTACCTCAACGCCTACCCGCTCGGCACCGCCACGCCGAACTCCTCGAACGTCAACTTCGGCGCCGGCGAGACCGTTCCGAACTCGGCGATCGTGCAGAGCGACAGCGGTCTGGAGTTCTACAACAACGCCTCGGGCACCGTGCAGCTCGTGGTGGACCTGTCGGGTTACTTCAGCGCGAAGTGACCTGCTGACCGAGTAACGGATCGAGCCCCGGCGGATACCCTTCCGCCGGGGCTCTTTCGTTCACACAGACTTGCGGCCGTTCTTCCACACGCTGTGGATAAGTGGCACGCCGGGACGGTACGCGAGGTGCAGGTGACTCGGTGCGTCTAGGACCGCGAAGTCGGCCCGGGCGCCGAGGCTCAGGTGGCCGATGTCGGTGCGGCGCAAGGCCTGCGCGCCGCCGAGGGTGGCCGCCCTGAGCGCCTCACCTGGGGACATGCGCATCTCGCGGACGGCGAGCGCGATGCAGAACGGCATCGAGGACGTGTAGCAGGATCCTGGATTGCAGTCCGTCGCGATCGCCACGGACGCTCCGGCGTCGAGCAGTGACCGCGCGTCGGGATACGGAGACCTTGTGGAAAACTCCACTCCCGGTAGCAGTGTCGCCACCGTTTCGGAGCCCGCGAGCGCGTCGATGTCGGCGGCTTCGAGGTACGTGCAGTGGTCCGCGCTCGCGGCGCCGTACTCGACCGCGAGCTGTACGCCGGGGCCGTGGCCGAGCTGGTTCGCGTGCAGCCGCACGGGGATTCCATGCGCCTTGGCCGCGTCCAGGATCAGCCGCGTCTCCGCCTCGTCGTAGGCGCCGCGCTCGCAGAAGACGTCCACGTAGTCGGCGTATTCGGCGCACGCGTCGAGCATCGGGCCGCGCACCAGATCGACGTACTCGGCACGGCGGTCCGCGTATTCGGCCGGGACGACGTGCGCACCGAGGAACGTCGCCGCGTCGCACTCCTCCTTCGCGATCCGCAGCGCGCGCAGTTCGTCATCGACGGTCAGTCCGTAGCCCGTCTTGCACTCGACGGTCGTGGTGCCCTGCCTCGCCATTTCGTGCACGAGTCGGCGCACGTTCGCGCGAAGCTGCACGTCGTCGGCGGCGCGGGTCGCGGCCACGGTCGTGCGGATTCCGCCTGCCGAGTAAGGGGTTCCGGTCATCCGGGCCGCGAACTCGGCGGCCCGATCGCCCGCGAACACCAGGTGCGCGTGGCTGTCCACGAAGCCCGGGATCACGGCGCGGCCGGCCACGTCGAGCACGTCGTCCGCGGCCGGGGCCTCGTCGGACAGGCCGATCCAGGCGATCCGGCCGTCCTGGACCGCGAAGGCCATGTTGCTGGCCGGTTCCGGCTTCGACTCGTTATCCACAGCCTGTGGATTGTTGACGGTGAGTTCGCCGATCCCGGTCACCACCAGGGATTTCGTCATGCCATCACCTGTCTGATCGCCGCACCGAGCCGTCGCGGCGCGTCCTGCACGAGTAGATGGACACCCTCCCAGACGATCAGCCGTCCACCGACGACGACATGCCGGACGTCCGAGGACGTGGCCGCGTACACCACCGACGCCACCGCGTCGCGCGGATCGGTGCCGGTGAGCCGGATCGAGTCCAGATCGACGGTGATGAAGTCGGCGGTCTGCCCGACCGCGAGCGTACCGACGTCCGGCCGGCCGAGGCTCGCGTGTCCGGCGGCGGTCGCGGCGGTCAGCAGATCGGCCGCGGGCCAGTGTCCGCGCCGCTCCGTGCTCAGCCGCTCGTCCAGCTCGACCGCGCGCGCCTCCTCGAACAGGTCGATCACCGCGTGGCTGTCCGAGCCGAGCGTGATCGGGGATCCGGCCTCGAACATGCCGCGCGCAGCGCCGATGCCGTCCGCCAGATCCCGTTCCGTGGTCGGGCACATGCACACGCTGGTCGCCGAGTCGCCGAGGATGTCGGTGTCCACCTGCGAAAGATGCGTCGCGTGCACGGCGCTGGTCCGGGGCCCGAGCGCGCCGTGCTGCTCCAGCAGCTGAGCCGGAGTCCGGTGGTACGCGGCGAGACAGGCGTCGTTCTCCGCGCGCTGCTCGGAAAGGTGCACGTGCAGCGGCGCCGACCACTCGTCCGCCGCCTTCGCCACCGTCGCGAGCTGATCGACCGGCACCGCGCGCACCGAGTGGATCGCCGCGCCGATCAACACATCCGACGCACCGGTGTACGCGGCGCGCAGCGACTCGACCCGCGACGCCCACGCCTGCGCGTCGCCGTCCGAGAAACGCTGCTGCGTCTCGTTCATCGGCGTGCGGATTCCGCCCGCCAGATAACAGGTGTCGAGCAGCGTGATCCGGATCCCGGCCGCCCGCGCCGCCTCGATCAGGGCGTGGCCCATCGCGTTCGGGTCGGCGTACGGGGTGCCGCCGGGCGCGTGGTGCACGTAGTGGAACTCGCCCACGTTGGTGATCCCGGCCAGCGCCATCTCCGCGAAGACGCCGGTAGCCAGCTCGCGGTACGCGTCCGGATCCAGCCCGGCGACGGCCGCGTACATCTGCTCGCGCCACGTCCAGAACGTGCCCTCGCCCGCGTGCGTCCGGCCGCGCAGCGCCCGGTGGAAGGCGTGCGAGTGCGCGTTCGCCAGGCCCGGCACGGTGAATCCGGCCAGTCGCGTCGCGTCGCCCGGGGCCGCGGCGGCCGCGTCCGCGGCCACCCGCGTGATCACGCCCCGGTCGTCGGTCTCGATCAGCACATCCGACTCGACACCGCCGTGCACGAACGCGAGGTCCGCGAGATACGAGGTCACCAGGCCGCTCCCAGGTCCGCCGAAGATCCCGCGAGTTCCGACACGACCCGGGCTAGGGCGAGTACCCCGGCCCGGCAGTCCGCAATCTCGGCGTGCTCAGCCGGACTGTGCGAGATTCCGGTGGGGTTGCGCACGAACAGCATCGCCGTCGGGATCCGCGCGGCCAGGATGCCCGCGTCGTGCCCGGCCCCGGTCGGCAGCACCGGCGCCTCGTCCAGCGTCTTCGCGAGCCGGTCGCGCAGCACGTGGTCGAACTCGACGACCGGGGTCAGCGACTCGTTCACCACCGACAGCGACGCACCGTCCCGCCCGGCCCGTTCCCGCGCCGCCGCCTCGAGCTCGCCGAGCAGCGCGTTCAGCGTCGCCTCGTCCGGCGCGCGGCTGTCCAGCCAGGCGTTGACCTTCGACGGGATGGCGTTGGTTCCGTTGGGCTCCACCTGGATCCGGCCGAACGTGGCCAGCGCGCCGAACGCCGCCGCCTTCTTCCGCGCGGCCAGCACGGTGTAGGCGTACGTCAGCATCGGGTCGCGCCGGTCCTCGAGCCGGGTGGTGCCCGCGTGGTTCGCCTCGCCGCCGAACTCGAAGCGCCAGCGGCCGTGCGGCCAGATCGACGTGGCCACGCCGACCGCGCGGTCCAGCTCGATCAGCCCGCGGCCCTGCTCGATGTGCAGTTCCACGTACTGGCCGATCCGGCCGAGCAGCTCCTCGTCCTGGCCGATCGCGTCCGGATCGTGCCCGGCCGCCTCCATCGCCGCGGCCATCGTCACGCCGTCCTCGTCGGTCAGCGCGCGGGCCCGCTCCGGCGCCAGCTGCCCGGTCAGCAACCGGGATCCGGCGCAGGCCACGCCGAAGCGCGCGCCCTCCTCGTCGGCGAAGTTGGCGATGGCGATCGGCCGGTCCGGCCGCCAGCCCGCCGCGCGCAGCAGGTCCACCGCCGCGAACGAGCTGACCACGCCGAGCGGCCCGTCGAACGCGCCGCCGTCCGGCACCGAGTCAAGGTGCGAACCGATGGCGAGCGCCCGGCCCGGCAGGTCCTCGCCCCACCAGGCCCACTGGTTGCCGTTGCGGTCGGTGCGCACCGACAGGCCGCGGTCGGCGGCCTGCGCGGTGAACCAGGCGCGGCAGGCGAGATCCGCGCGGTTCCAGGCGAAGCGGCGGTAGCCGCCGCTCGCCCGGTGGTAGCCGAGCGGCAGCAGCGAGCGCCACAGCTCATCGAGTGTCGAATCCTCGGCGGACGGCAGCTCCATGCTCAGCCCTCTGCCCCTTCCCGCATCGGCACACGCACTCCGCGCTCATCCGCCACCTCGATCGCCCGGGGGTAGCCCGCGTCCACGTGCCGGATCACGCCCATGCCCGGGTCGTTGGTGAGCACCCGCTCCAGCTTCTGCGCGGCCAGCGGCGTGCCGTCGGCCACCGAGACCTGGCCGGCGTGGATCGAGCGGCCCATGCCGACGCCGCCGCCGTGGTGGATCGAGACCCAGGAGGCGCCGGACGCCACGTTGATCATCGCGTTCAGCAGCGGCCAGTCCGCGATCGCGTCCGAACCGTCCAGCATCGCCTCGGTCTCCCGGTACGGCGACGCGACCGAGCCGCAGTCCAGGTGGTCGCGGCCGATCACGATCGGGGCCTGCACCGCGCCGCTCGCCACGAGCTCGTTGAAGCGCACGCCCGCCTTGTCCCGCTCGCCGTAGCCCAGCCAGCAGATCCGGGCCGGCAGACCCTGGTAGTGCACGCGCTCCCCGGCCATCTTGATCCAGCGGTGCAGCGACTCGTTCTCCGGGAACAGGTCGAGCACGGCCTGGTCGGTGACGGCGATGTCCTTGGGGTCGCCGGACAGCGCGGCCCAGCGGAACGGGCCCTTGCCCTCGTTGAACAGGGGCCTGATGTACTTGGGCACGAAGCCCTCGAAGTCGAAGGCGCGCTCGTAGCCGTGCAGCTGCGCCTCGCCGCGGATCGAGTTGCCGTAGTCGAAGACGTCGGCGCCCGCGTCCTGGAAGCCGACCATCGCCTCGACGTGCTTGGCCATCGCCTCGCGCGCCCGCGCCGTGAACTCCTTGGGGTTCTCGGCGGCGTACGACTTCATGTCCTCGAACGCGACACCGAGCGGCAGGTAGGACAGCGGGTCGTGCGCCGAGGTCTGGTCGGTGACGATGTCGATCGGCGCGTTCATCGCGAGGAACTGCGGAACGAGCTCGGCGGCGTTGCCCAGCAGGCCGATCGAGAGCGGACGGCGCGCGTCCCGGGCCTCGACCGCGAGCTGCAGCGCGTGGTCCACCGAATCGGCCTGCACGTCCAGGTAACGGTGCTCGATCCGGCGGGTGATCGCGCGCGGGTCGCAGTCGATGCAGATGGCCACGCCGTCGTTCATGGTCACGGCTAGCGGCTGCGCGCCGCCCATGCCGCCGAGGCCCGCGGTCAGCGTGATCGTCCCGGCCAGCGTGCCGTTGAACTTCTTCGCGGCAGCGGCGGCGAAGGTCTCGTACGTGCCCTGCAGGATGCCCTGCGTGCCGATGTAGATCCACGAACCGGCCGTCATCTGGCCGTACATCATCAGACCCAGGGCATCGAGCCGGCGGAACTCGTCCCAGTTCGCCCAGTCGCCGACGAGGTTCGAGTTCGCCAGGATGACGCGCGGCGCCCACTCGTGCGTGCGCATGACGCCGACCGGCTTTCCGGACTGCACGAGCATCGTCTCGTCGTCCTTGAGCGTCTTCAGCGTGCGCAGCAGCGCCTCGAAGCTGGCCCAGTTCCGCGCGGCCTTGCCGGTGCCCCCGTAGACGACGAGGTTGTCGGGGTGCTCGGCCACCTCCGGGTCGAGGTTGTTCTGCAGCATCCGGTAGGCGGCCTCCTGCTGCCAGCCGAGCGTGTTGAGGTCGGTGCCGCGCGGGGCGGCGACGGGCCGGGGACCGTACATACGGGGTGCTCGCCTTCTGCTCAGATCCGAAACGATGGTGGAGCCACCAGTCATGTTATGCAATCATTCATGGGTGCGGTCAACCGCATGGGCGTATTCAATTCGCAGTGGAGGACTCGTGACGGTCGTATCTCTCGGCAAGGGTGAGCTGACTTTCGACGACGTGCTGGCCGTGGCCCGGGACGGTGCGAAGGTCGAACTCGGTCCGGCCGCCCTGGACGCGCTCGGCCGCGGACGCGCCCTGGTGGACGAACTCGCCGCCGCGCCCACCCCCGCCTACGGAATCTCCACCGGATTCGGCGCCCTCGCCACCCGGCACATCGACCCCGAACTGCGCGCCGCCCTGCAGCGTTCGTTGATCCGCTCGCACGCCGCCGGCCTCGGCGAGATCGTCGAGCCCGAGGTCATCCGCGCGCTGATCCTGATGCGCCTGAAGACCCTCGCCTCCGGCCACACCGGCGTGCGCCCCGTCGTCGCCGAGACCATGGCCGCCCTGCTCAACGCCGGGATCACCCCCGCCGTGCGCGAATACGGCTCGCTCGGCTGCTCGGGTGACCTCGCGCCGCTCGCCCACGTCGCGCTCGTCCTGATGGGTGAGGGCGAGGTCATCGGCGAGGACGGCAAGGAGACCCCGGCCGGCCCGGTCCTCGCGGCGCACGGCATCACGCCGCTGGAGCTCGCGCCCAAGGAGGGCCTGGCGCTGATCAACGGCACGGACGGCATGCTCGGCATGCTGATCATGGCCATCCGCGACTTCGAGAAGCTGCTCAAGACCGCCGACGTCAGCGCCGCGATGAGCGTCGAGGCGCAGCTCGGCACCGACCGCGTCTTCCGTCCCGAACTGCACGCGATAAGGCCGCACCCGGGCCAGGTCGCCTCCGCCGCCAACCTGATCCGGATCCTCGAGGACTCCGCGATCATGGCCTCGCACCGCGACCCCGACTCCTGCAACCGCGTGCAGGACGCCTACTCGCTGCGCTGCTCGCCGCAGGTCGCCGGCGCCGCGCGGGACACCGTGGCGCACGCCGCGTCCGTCGCCGGGCGCGAACTGGCCTCGATCATCGACAACCCCGTCGTGCTCATCGACGAGGGCCGCGTCGAGTCCAACGGCAACTTCCACGGCGCCCCGGTCGCCTACGTGCTCGACTTCCTGGCCATCGCCGCGGCCGACGTCGCCTCCATCGCCGAGCGCCGCACGGACCGCATGCTCGACGTCGCGCGCTCGCACGGTCTCCCGCCGTTCCTGGCCGACGACCCCGGCGTGGACAGCGGCCTGATGATCGCCCAGTACACGCAGGCCGCGCTCGTCTCCGAGAACAAGCGGCTGGCCGCGCCCGCGAGCGTCGACTCCATCCCGTCCTCCGCGATGCAGGAGGACCACGTGTCGATGGGCTGGTCCGCCGCCCGCAAGCTGCGGCACTCCCTGGAGAACCTCGCCAAGGTGCTGTCGATCGAACTGCTCACCGCCGCCCGCGCCCTCGACCTGCGCGCCCCGCTGACCCCGGCCCCCGCCACGGCCGCCGCCGTCGCCGCGCTGCGTGAGCGCGGAGTCGGCGGCCCCGGCCCGGACCGCTTCCTCAGCATCGAGATGCGCGCCGCCGAGCAGGCCGTGCGCGACGGCTCCGTGCTCGCCGCCGTCGAGTCCGTGACCGGCCCGCTCGGCTAGGGGCTGGGCTTCCGTGCCGATGGAACAGACGAAGGCCGCGTCGGAACAGCTGCTCGCCCTGCTCGACGGGCGGCGGCTGTCCCCGGCGCAGCGCCGCATCGCGCAGTACCTGATCGACCATCTGTCCGAGGCCGCGTTCCTCAACAGCGTCGATCTCGCCGACCGCGCGGGCGTGAGCCAACCCGCCGTCAGCCGCTTCGCCACCGCGCTCGGCTTCACCGGCTATCCGGCACTGCGCGAGGCACTGCGCCCCATCGTGCTCGGCTCCGTCGCCGAGACCCCGCAGGACGTGCGCCGCAACGAGTTCCAGGCCGCGATCGCCGCCGAAGAGGCCAACCTCGCCACCCTGCACGCCCTCGCCGCCGACCCCGAACGCATCGCCTCCCTGGGTCGCGAACTCGCCGCCAGTCCATGCCTGCCCGTCCTCGGCCTGCGCATGTCGGATCCCGTCGCCTACTACTTCACCTACAGCGCCGCCCGCATCCACCCCGACGTCCGCTTCGTCGACAGCGCGGGTTCGGCCGCCTTCGACCTGCTGCTGCAGTCCCGGCAGGCCGGCGCCACCTGGCTGCTCGCCTTCATGCTCCCGCGCTACGCCGCCGAGGCGATCACAGTCCTCGACGAAGCCCGCCGCCAAGGCTTCAAGGTCGCCCTCGTCACCGACTCCCGCCTAGCCCCCTGGGCCGAACACGCCGACGCCGTCTGGGTCGCCCCCGTAGGCTCCCGCCTCGTCTTCGACTCGCACGCCGCCCCCATGGTCCTCGCCGGCCTCCTCGTCCAGGCGATCGCCGACGCCGAGCCGACCCGCACCCAGCTGCGCCTCGAGGAACATGAGGCTCTTCATGAGAATTACGGGTACTACCTGCAGTGATACCGCTCCCAAGCAGTAGCGGAACTGTGACGTGAATTCGTGGTGAGTCCAACTCAGTGGCGATACAGTCAGCTGCTTGCTTTCATGATCTGCGTATCTGTCGCGCAGACTGTTCCTGGGGAGGGAACGCGGTGCAGCACCGCAGACTTCTGGCACCTCTGGCCTTGGCCGGTTCCTTCGGAATCGCCCTCGCGCCCACCTTCGCCTCCGCGGCGTCCACGACGTCGCACGCCGCCTCGGCCGCCGGACTGTCGGCCTCGGCCAAGAGCGCCGCGAAGAAATTCAGCAGCCCGCTCAGCAAGTCGGTCTTCAGCCGGCACGGCGTCTCCGCGCACACCTCGGCCCCGAACCCGGACCTCGAGGTGGGTGTCGCGGCCCTGCAGACCAGCGCCTACGGCGTCGAGTTCGTCGTCATGGTCAGCGGTCTGAACACCGGCAGCGCGACGCTGACGATCAACTGGGGCGACGAGACGACGAAGACCGTCACGGTCGACTCCGACACCGACGGCCTGGACTTCACGCACGAGTACTCCGGCGCCGGTACGTACCCCATCTACGTCACGCTGGCGGACGGGTCCGGCGACACGGCGACGAACAACGTCGACTTCGAGACCATGGGTTCCGACTACACGCCGTTCGGCCCGTTCCGGATCCTCGACACGCGCACGTCCTCCGGTGCGGTCAAGGCCGGCGGGACGCTGAAGCTCAAGGTCACCGGCAAGGGTGGCAACGGCGTCACGATTCCGGACAACGCCACGGCGGTCGCGCTCAACGTGACGGCGACGCAGACGAACGCCAGCGGCGTGCTGACCGCGTACAACGACGAGGACTCGTACGGCGACTCGGTGGACCGGCCCGACACCTCGAACCTGAACTGGGGTAAGGGCCAGACCGTCGCCAACGTCGTCGTCCTGCCGGTCGGCGCGAACGGCGAGGTCGACTTCTACAACAACTCCAAGGGCACGACGCAGGTCGTCGTGGACACCGCGGGCTACTACACGGCCTCGGTCGCGGACACCTATCAGTCCGTCACACCAACCCGGATCCTGGACACCCGCAAGGGCACCGGTACCGGCAAGATCGCGAAGGTCGCCGCCGACGGCAGCGTGACACTCACGATCGCCGGCCAGGGTCTCGTGCCCGCCGGGGCGTCGGCGGTCCAGCTGAACATCACCGCCGTGGACGGCACCAGCAGCGGATTCATCACTGCCGACCCGGGTGACGGCACGTCCACCGCGAGCTCCAACCTGAACTACGGGCCCGGGCAGACCGTCGCGAACAGCGCGGTCGTGGCCTTCGGCGACCTGAACACGGACATCGACGAGATCACCCTGCACAACACCAGCAAGGGCACCGTCGACCTGATCGCGGACGTGTCCGGGTACTACGAGCCGACCGCGTCGGGCGGCAGCGCGTACATCCCGCTGCCCGCGCCCGTGCGGCTCTACGACTCGCGCCAGAAGAACGACGTCTTCACCGGCCCGCTCTCGGTCGGCAAGCCGGTGGCGTTCCCGATCACGAGTGACACGCTGGAGACGGCCTTCGTGCTCAACGCGACGGTGACGGACACGACGGGCAACGGCTACCTCGGGCTCTACCCGTACAACCCGAACGACCCGACTGCGCAGCCGGGCACCTCGACCCTGAACTACCTCAAGGGCCAGACGATCCCGAACCTCGCCGTCGAGACGGCCGGTACGGTCTACGACAGCGTGCAGGGCTCCTACGACCTCGGCGTCTACCTCGGCGGCAAGGGCACCGGGCAGGTCGTGCTCGACGCCTTCGGCTTCTTCGCCGACCAGTAGATCCGAGTAGGCCGCGGCCGCTCACCGAGTGGCATTGATCACACCTCGCCACGCGAAGTGCCTGGGTACCGGTTCGGACCAGGCGTCCGCGTGGCGAGGTGTCGTATTTTGCCCGATAAGTCAGACTGAATGAGCGTTCAGTCCATGGTCGCCAAATAAGTTACTCGTGAGTAGACTGCGGAGCTGTCGACGCAGACCTGCCTCCGGGCAGACCTGTCCCCGAAGGAGTCCGCACCGAAATGCAGATCGCCGCGATCATCGTCTCGCTGGGCATCGCCGCGGTGGGCATCGCCCTCTTCGGCCAGGTGCTCGTCCGCATGTACCGGACGATCACGATGGGCCAGCCCGCGCCCGGACGCACCGGGAACCCGTGGGCGCGCACGAAGAACCTCGTGATCGAGTTCGGCGCGCACACCCGGCTTGCGCGTCGGGGCAAGCGCTGGATCGGCGCCGCGCACTGGCTCGTCATGGTCTCCTTCGGCCTGCTGTTCCTCACCCTCGTCACGGCGTTCGGGCAGCTGTTCTCGCCGACCTTCCAGCTGCCGCTGATCGGGCACTGGTGGCCGTACCAGTTCGTCAGCGAGTTCTTCACCGTCGCGGGCCTGCTCGCGATCGTGTTCCTGATGGGCATCCGGCTCAAGAACCTGCCGTCGAAGAAGGGCCGCAAGTCGCGCTTCTTCGGCTCGGTGATGTGGCAGGCGTACTTCGTCGAGTACGTCATCCTCGGCGTGATGCTCTGCATCCTCACGCTGCGCGGCGCGGAGGCGGCGCTGGAGAACGGCTCCAGGTTCGACATGGAGTACTTCTTCTCCGCCCCGGTCGCGCAGGCGCTGTTCAAGAACGCCTCCATCGGCACGCTGCACAACGTCATCTGGGGCGTCGCCGCGCTGAAGATCGTGATCTCCTTCACCTGGATGATCACCATCTCGCTGAACTCGAACATGGGCGTCGCCTGGCACCGCTTCCTCGCCTTCGTGAACATCTGGTTCAAGAAGAAGGAGGACGGCACCACCGCCCTCGGCGCGCTCAACCCGATGCTCTCCGGCGGCGAGCCGATCGACTTCGAGGACCCGGACGAGGACGCGGTCTTCGGCGTCGGCAAGGTCGAGGACTTCAGCTGGAAGGGCCTGCTGGACTTCTCCACGTGCACCGAGTGCGGCCGCTGCCAGGAGCAGTGCCCCGCCTGGAACACTGAGAAGCCGCTCAGCCCCAAGCTGATCGTGCTCGCGCTGCGGGACAACCTGCACGCCAAGGCGCCGTACCTGCTCGCGGGCGGCGGCCTGGACATGGCCGGCGAGGAGAAGGCCACCGAGGAGATGCTCAAGGGCGTGCCGCAGGACGTGCTCGCCGAGGCCGCCCGACCGTTCGTCGGCTCGCCGGAGGACAACGCGGTGATCGCGGCCGAGGCGCTGTGGTCCTGCACCACCTGCGGCGCCTGCGTCGAGCAGTGCCCGGTGGACATCGAGCACGTGGACCACATCGTCGACATGCGCCGCTACCAGGTGATGATCGAGTCCGCGTTCCCGTCCGAGGCGGGCACCATGCTCAAGAACATCGAGAACAAGGGCAACCCCTGGGGCATGCCCGCGAAGAAGCGGCTCGACTGGATCTCCGAGGTCGACTTCCAGGTGCCGGTCTTCGGCGAGGACGTCGAGAGCCTGGAGGACGTCGACTACCTGTACTGGGTCGGCTGCGCCGGCTCGCTCGAGGACCGCGCGAAGAAGACCACGAAGGCCTTCGCCGAACTGCTGCACATCGCCGGGGTCAAGTTCGCGATCCTCGGCGGCGAGGAGACCTGCACCGGCGACCCGGCCCGCCGCCTCGGCAACGAGTTCCTGTTCCAGATGCAGGCGATGCAGAACGTGGAGATGCTCAACGAGGTCTTCGGGGACAAGCCCAGCAAGAAGATCGTGGCCACCTGCCCGCACTGCTTCAACTCGCTCGCCAACGAGTACCCGCAGGTCGGCGGCCACTTCGACGTCATCCACCACACGCAGTTGCTGGACACGCTGGTCAACGAGGGCAAGCTGACCCCGGTCACCCCGATCGACCAGAACATCACGTACCACGACCCGTGCTACCTCGGCCGGCACAACAAGGTCTACACCCCGCCGCGCGAGATCATCGCCAAGGTGCCGGGCCTGCGCAACACCGAGATGCACCGCTGCAAGGAGAAGGGCTTCTGCTGCGGCGCGGGCGGCGCGCGGATGTGGATGGAGGAGCGGATCGGCAAGCGCATCAACACTGAGCGCGTCGACGAGGCCCTGTCCACGAACCCTGACGTGATCTCCACGGCGTGCCCGTACTGCCTGGTCATGCTCGGCGATTCGATCACGGCGCGTAAGCAGGCGGGTGAGGTGCCGGAATCGATGGAGGTCGTTGATGTCTCGCAGTTGCTGCTTCGTTCGGTGAAGTAGGAATCTGTCACATCTGGAGTAGGCTGCCCTCCACAGACGGCCGATACCACTGTGGAGGGCACCCGCCTCATGAGCGGCTTCAGCGGCAGGGCACGAATATGGTTCGCGGCCCTGCTGAGGTCGGCCACTGTCCTCGTGCTCACGCTGGTCGTGCTGGCGATACTCGGCGGCGTGACGGACATAGTGCTTCACGAAACCCGGCACACCAGCACGAATACGGCCAGCTACTCCGGGATCCGCGCCGTGGACATCGTCCTGGACGGCGACATCTCGCTGACGGTGCTCGGCAAGAGCGGGAACCAGACGGGCGTGGTGCTGAACGCCGTCGACACCTCCACCCCCTTCGACGACCCGGTCCGCATGACGACCGTGATCGGCGGCACGCTCTATCTGACGGAGCGCTGCCCGGACTCCCGCTGCACCGCCGAACTCACCCTCATGCTCGACGCGAGCGACCAGGTGGACGTCGTGGCGGGCAACGCGCTGCGGATCGACCAGGCCGTCATCGACTTCAACGGGATGACCGGCAAGGCGACCGTGCAGGCGGCCCCGGGCAAGCTGATCGTCACCAACACCGTCGTGACCGGCGCCGTGATGGGCCAGGTCGAATGCGACAAGTTCGCGGACTGCAGCGGCGTCGCGACTAGCTCCGCTGCCTCGCCAACTCGGTGATCACCGGGAAGCCCTCACCGTCCAGCAAGGCCCCGCCGACGATGTCCGCGAGCTCGTACGCCGCGCCGCGCAGCTGCACGTCGATCCGCGCGGCCTCGGCGTCGGTGGCCTGCGGCAGGCAGCGGAAGCGGTAGACGGTGCACGGCCAGCCGGGCGCAGCACCCTGACGTAGCGCGTACGGCAGGAAATCCCCGTCGCGGAACGGTTCCACGCGCACCTCGAAGCAGCCGGTCCGGTCGAGGCAGTAGTCGTCCTCGGCCAGCATGCCGTTGAGGTCGAGCTCGGGAAGGCTGAGCGCGAGCAGCGAACGCAGCACGGGCCACTGCAGCGCCTTGTTGCCGTAGACGCAGTACGAGTTCTGCCGCACGTCCGGCCGTTGCGCGACAACGTTCTTCGCCTCACGTGCGGCCGCCCGGCGCGAACGTGCGTCGGCCGGGAGTCGTGCCGCACCGCCGAGCCGCCGCGCCAGACCCGTGACCAGCGACCACGCCACGGCCTCGGTGCCCACCGGAATGCCGTGCGGAAAACGCTCGCGCAACTCGGCCGCCGCGAGCCCGTCCGGCACCCGCAACCGGCCGCGCACACACTGCGCCGCGTACGCCGTGGACCAGCCCAGCGGCAGTCCCGCCTCCGTCGCGCCGACCGCGTCCAAGCGGAACGGCCCGGCCCAGCGCACCCCCTCGGCGATCCGCGGCAGCTCGGCGGCCGGATTCCACATGCGCAGCAGCCGGTTCACCATCACGTCCGCGGGCGGCCCGGCCAGCAGCAGCACCGGATGCGCGCGCAGCATCGCCGCCGGATCGCCGACGGGGGCGGCGGGAGCGGTCGGAGTGCTGGAGTCGTTGCTCGAACGGTGCCGCGACCAGGGCCAGGTCTTCATGCCGCCACTGTCCCAGTGCGCTGCCCGTTTATTCGACGATATACACGTCTTACTCGCCCTAATGGAGCACCGGAACGCCTACCAGAGTGCTCCGAACGGGTCCTGCGACGGCGCGGCCAGCTCCGCCGGGGCGCCGTCCATGTCGAACGCCGTGCCGCCGGTCAGCTCCAGCAGCGCCTTCGCGATCCGGTACCGCAGCCGGTCCACGCCGGGACCGGCCCCCGGCACGTGGATCTCGTACCGGGTCTGCGCCGAACTCGGATCCGCCCGCTCGATCTCGATCAGGAACGTCGCGACCGTGTCCGACACCGTGGCGCTGTAGTAGGGGAACTCGTTCTCGTCCAGGTAGTCCGAGTAGTCGTCCTCGTCCGGATCCTCCGGCGGCGCCGCGCAGAACACGTCCCCCGTGCCCAGCGGCGCCAGCGCGTCCAGCACCCCGTCCAACGGCGCGAGCGAAGGCGCCAGCACCGTCACCGCGTGCGGATCAGAGATGAGCGGCCCCACGATTCCCCCTGGTAGCTGTTTGGTTCCTGGTCAGATCTCGGTCCGATGGAAGTTCAGATAGGACCGCGACGGCGTCGGCCCCCGCTGCCCCTGGTAGCGCGACCCCACCGCCCCCGAGCCGTACGGGTTCTCCGAGGGCGAGGACAGCCGGAACATGCACAGCTGCCCAATCTTCATCCCCGGCCACAGCTTGATCGGCAGCGTCGCCACGTTCGACAGCTCCAGCGTCACGTGCCCCGAGAAGCCCGGGTCGATGAACCCCGCCGTCGAATGCGTCAGCAGCCCGAGCCGCCCCAGACTCGACTTGCCCTCCAGCCGCGAGGCCACGTCGTCCGGCAGCGTCACCGTCTCGTACGTGGACCCCAGCACGAACTCGCCCGGGTGCAGGATGAACGGCTCACCCCGCTCCGGCTCGATCAGCCGGGTCAGCTCGGGCTGCTCCTCCGCCGGATCGATGTGCGGATACCGGTGGTTCTCGAACACGCGGAAGAACCGGTCCAGCCGCACGTCGATCGACGACGGCTGCACCATCACGTCCTCGAACGGCTCGATCCGCACCCGCCCCGAGGCGATCTCCGCACGCAGGTCCTTGTCTGAGAGCAACACGCCACCGACCGTATCGCCCCACCCCGCCGCCTCCCAAACCGCCGCGCGGATCTGATAGCCTGAGCCCGCAGCGCCGCTCACTTCAGTGACGCAGCGTGGCCGTGCGGGTGTAGTTCAATGGTAGAACATCAGCTTCCCAAGCTGACAGCGCGGGTTCGATTCCCGTCACCCGCTCCAAACGCAACTAGGCCCGTGATCAGGGATTCGATCACGGGCCTAGTGCTTTGAACTGCCGGTATGGAGTGCTGGCCGGGGTTTGGCCATGGCTCGCAACGTCTCGCTGGCGACTCAGCGCGGCTCAGTACGGCTGGCTGTGTGTGGGCCAGTTGTGGGCCAGGATCTTGGCCTCAGCTCTCGGGTTCCGCCCTCTGCGTCGGCGGGGCGGATCGCTCGGCTGTCTGCCTGATGTGGTCTGTCGGCATCTCCTGGGGCGCCCGCCTTCGCGATCAGTTCGGTAGATTCTCGATGGAGCAAGTCCTGGACCATTGTGGATGCCTGCCGCGGGGGGATTTTGTGAAGACGCGACGACGCCGACCCTGGTCGGCAACGCGAGTAGGCGTCGTCTGCGCGCTCGCTGGGTTGATGGTGCTGATCGCGGGCTACAACTATCCGCGCAGCTGGTGGCCGAAGGAATTCGTCTTCGAGGTCTACCCAACTCAGGTGCCGACCTGATCGGCGCTCCCATCGTCGTCCTGCTAATCGACCGGTCTGCCCGGCTCCGAGACGATGAGGAGCAGCGGCAGCTGGTGCGCGAGTGCGCGAGTTCTGATCACACCGTGGCGGGCCGGGCCCTGCTGGAACTGGACACCCGCGGATGGCTCGCTGAAGGGGGGCCCTGGCCGGCGCGCGGCTGATCGGCGCCGACCTCGCCGGGGCACAGCTTGCAGGCGTGGTTGCTCATGCCCAGAGGCCACGCATGGAGTCGCGGATCGAAAGCTGAGGGGCGACAGGCATCGCGCCCGTCGCCCCTCGAACCTCACGCTCGGATCAGTTGGACGTGAAGTACCCGAAGGCGTCCACAATCAGCTGAACCGTGCCGGTCGAACCGTTGTAGAACGAGTCGGCGCCGCCTGATCCGGCCTCGGTGAACGCGCTGTTCGCCACGGTCTGGCCCGGGCCGAAATTCACGTTCGACGCGTTGGGACGGGTCGTGCCAGCCGGGTACGCGGAGACGAAGCCACCACCGGTCGGTGCCGTGATGGTCACGTTGTACACGTACGCCGCCGCGGTCGACGGCAGCGCCTGGTCCTTCTGCGACGGCTGCACGGTCACCACTTGGCCCACGCTGACCGGGGCGGAGGTCGTGCGGCTGTCGTAGAGGCGGGTCGGGGTCACCGGCGTGAACGCGGCGGTCGCCGAACTCGTGAAGTAGCCCTCGACGTCGGCGATCAGATCGACCGGCTGCGGACTGTAGTTGTAGAGCTCGACATCCCCATCGGGACCGACCGGAACGACGACGGTGTTCGCGTCCGTGTCCTTCGCCGCGAAGTTGAGGCTCGACGCGACCGGCCGCGACTCGCCGGACGGGTACGCCGTGATGTAGCCGCCGACCGGGTCGTTCGTCTCGGTCAGATTCATGACGACGGCCGTCGTGCCCGCGGGCGCGCCCACGTTGACCGCGAGGGTTCCGCCGGCCGCGACCTTGGCCGCCTTGCCGCCTGCCTCGCCGGTGCCCTTGCGGGTGTCGAGGATCCGGGTGGGGGCCTCGGGCTGGTACCCGGCCGCCGAGGTCTGCGTGAAGTAACCGGCCACGTCGGCGACCAGGTCCACGCTGGACGTCGTCGGGGCCGAGTTCCCCAGGGTTACCTCACCGTTGGTGCCCAGACCGACGATCACGTTGGCCGCCCTGGTCATTCCCGTGCCGTAGTTGAGGTTCGACGTCGTCGGCTTGGTCTGGCCGGTCGGGTAGACGGCGATGTTCCCGCCGCCGGTCGCGTTGGTCTCGGTGAGGTTCAGCGCGACCGCGGTCGCGTTCGCCGGGATCGAGCCGGTGCCGCCGACCTTGACGGTGATCGACGACATGCCCGGGACCTTCGCGATGACGCCGCCGGTCCCGGTGCCCTTGCGGGTGTCCAGGATCCGCGTCGGACCGTAGGCGGTGAAGTCGGATCCCGCGGTCGTGTAGCTCGCGGTGGTCTGCGCGTTGTCGCCGCCCGAGTCCTGCAAGGTCAGCGTGATCGTGTACGTGCCGGCCTTCGCGTATGTGTGGGGGATACTGGTCGTCCCGGCGTTCACCGAACCGCTCTGGTACCCGTCGCCGAAGTCGACGTTGTAGTCGTAGAGCGACCACGGATCGGTGCTCTTGGATGCGTCGACCGAGACGGACAGCGCTCCGGTGCTGGTGACGGTGAGCTGCGGATCCGGAGCGGCGTTCGAGATCTGAATGCTCGTACCGAAGCCGGTCTCGCCGCCGTAACTACTGCGCGCGGTCATGTCGATGTTGAAATTGCCCGCAGCCGTGTATGTGTGAGTGGCTCGTCCGTTGGTCGCGGGGACCGACGCGCTGCCGTCGCCGAAATCGACCGTGTAGGTCATGCTGCCGCCCCAGGACGACGAGGCGGTGATGTTCGTCATGGAAATCGGGGCCCCGGTCGGCGCCTGACTCACCACATTTCCCGCGGCGTTCTCGACCTGCGGGTAGCTCAGGTTCGGTAGGGAGACCGTGTCTTGCCGCTGCACGGCGCCGCGGTCGTAGTACGAGTACGTACCCGCCCCGGTGTCCGCGACGAGCGGGTCGTTCACGCGCGCGTCGCCGTAGATGTCCGTCGCAAGTTCGTCCGGCGCACCAGAGTTGGCCGAGTTGATTGCTGCCGACTTCTCGCTGGGCTCGGTGGTGGTGGGCCCGTTGGGAGCGCCGAAGAAGGTGTCGGGGAGCACCGCCGTGTTCGCGTCCATGGCGCCCTGACCAGTAGCCGTGTTCAGGGCCGCTGCGGTCGCGTAGGTCGTACCGCCCCAGTTGTAGTCGACGACGGCGTCCTCTGCGGAATCGATATCGTTGTAGTTCGCGGTCGTGCCGGAAGTAGCCGTCGAGTCGACTTCGAGTCCGGCGACGGGTGCCGTCAACGTCGGGCACGTCACCTTGGCGTTGCTGCTCAGAGTGTCGGCGACGATGTTGTTCTCGATCGTCGCGCCGGTCGAAGTGCCTTTCAGAGCGATTCCGCTGTCGCAGGTGTCGTTGACCGTGTTGCTGACTATCGTCGTTCCCGGCGTCGAAGCGACGAGGATCCCGTAGCCTTCGATCCTGTCCAGGATGTTCGTTGTCACGATGTCGTTCGAACCGCCGGCGTCGATCTGCACGGCCGTGGTCGTCGACATGCCTAGGACGTTCTGGCTGATATCGATGCCAGATGAGGCGCCGGTGACATGGATCTGGTCGTTCTCGAACCCGGCGGTCTCGAACTCGTTGTTGATGATGAGCTTCTGGATCGTGACGTCGCTCGACCCGGAGACCAGGACCGGCTCCGCTGTGGCTCCGCCAAGGTCGAACCCGGTGATCACGATGTGCGACGCGCCGCTGACATCGAAGGCGTGCGCGAAGCTGCCATAGATCATTACCGGCGCGAGCTGCGACTCAGCCTCGATGGTGATCGGCTCGCTCGCCGTTCCCGAGGTGGTGATGGTGTTCTGTGCCTTGTACACGCCGGGCTCGACCTTGACGGTGTCACCGGCCTGCGCGACGTCCACAGCAGCCTGGATCGTGCAGTAAGGCGCGGCCTGACTACCCGAACCGGCGGCGTCGGCGCACCCGGCGCCGGACGCGTTGTCGACCCAGATCACCGTGGACGCGGTGGCGTGGGCGGTCGCGCCGACGAAGGCGCTGGAACCAATGACGAAGGCTGCTGTAGCCGCAACGCGACGTATCCGCGCCATGCTGTGTTCCCTCCCAGAGAAGGGCCTGATCGCGGCGCCCCATGTGCACGCGAAGGCCCAGGGACGCAAGATTACAGCAGTAAGAGATAAAGCGCCGACCTCAGGCGTTGCACCCCACGCCCGCGAAGGCGTACCACTGTCCTCAGCCGGCCCGACTAAGTCGCTCCGAGCGAAAGAAGCGCCGCAAATAGGTAGCGCCGGCGAGGTCGTGATCGGAGTGCGCTGCGTCGCTTGCGGTCGACTTCCACGAGCTTCGTAGCCATGCGGTGGCCAGCCGCGTGCGATAGGCGCACCACCACGCTGAACCGCACCGACTTCGGCTCTCTGCCGGGTAGCAGATCCTCGGGGTTTCGCGGCGCCTTCGGGGACGTTCCCTCGTCGCTATACGCCTGTGCCGGATGCCGAAGGCTGAGCGGAGCTGCTTGTGCTCTGTTGGCTCGCGGCGCGGCGTGCCTTGAATGCATCAAACTGGGCCGTGAGGACGTACAAGTAGTCGAGAAGGGCTTCAGCCAAGGCGAGCCCGTCGGACGCATCTTCGCGGCTCACCGCGTTGCCCGTGTAGTGTGCCCCCTCGTTGCCTAGGACTCGAAGTTCCTGAGCCCACTCAAAGAGTCGTCCATCGATCTTGTCATCGTTCCTCATCTGCTCCAGCATCTGGAACAGCTGTTTCTTCGCCATGCCCTGGTCGAGGCAGACGCCCTCAAGGGTGCGCCTGACCATTACTGCGGTCGCTCTGTAGGCCTTGGCAGAGAAGGCACGGCGAGCCTCTTCGTGCTCCTCACGAAGGCTTTCAGGGATGTTGAGGCTGAGAGGCCTTTGTCGCTGCGGCCAGAGTATGAACGGATCGCCGTCCCATCCTTGGCCGTAGTCCTCCTCGACAAGAAGGAAGGGCTCATGGCAGGTCCCGCATTTCGCCAGTTCCAGGAGATACGGAGGTTCTTCACGGCCTCCCCCGGGAGCCGAACTGAGGACCGTGGACACGGTCGTCTTCTCGCAATGGGGGCACACCAGCGGGAAGCTGACCCCGACACGGGTTACTTCGCTCATGAGGACGTATGGTATCGACGTCTTCGAAGATGTGCCGGGCAATCAGCACTACTTGCTTACACAGACGTCCTTGACCCTGGAGCAACGTTGAGCCAGCTGACGGCCAGCAACTCGGCCTTAGCTCCTAGGCTCGGCCATTTCGGACTCCTTGACGGTGGCCTTCTTGTCGTAGCGGGCGAGCGCCTCGTCGATGCGCTCGTTCGCCGTCGCCTCTTCGCCGTCCAGGCAGCCGGCATAGACCTGGAGAAGCACGGTAACGCTGTGCCCGAGGCGCCGAGCGGCTTCCGTGGGAGTTACTCCAGCGTTGAGCAGAAGCGAGGCGTTACCGTGGCGCAGATCGTAGACGCGCTTGGCGAGAGGCGTTGAGGCCTGCTTCCCGCTAAGCGTCGCCGAGCGAGCTTCACGCCAGATCTTGCCGTACTCGGCGGGCGAGACGTGACCGCCCTCGATCGCTGAGAACAGCCGGTCCGTCGGGCGCAGCTCGTTTTCAGCGATGTGCTTGCGCAGGATCGCCACCAGTTTCGGCGGGATCGGCACTGTGCGTACCGCGTTGATGGAGCGCGCCTTGAGGTGCCGTTCATCGAACGCCTCGCCGTCGTCGGTCCACGCCTTACCGGCGTACGGCGCGGATGCGCCAAGCTCGAGCTGTCCCCACTTCTTCGGCTTCTTCGGGTCGGGTAGCGTGCAGTTCTCCACCGTGAGCATTCTCGCCTCCGACGGGCGGGTGCCGGCGTAGTAGACCGTGGCGTAGAAGGGCTTTAGGTGCTTGCCTCGCGCGCTACGCGTTGCTGCTGTCTCCAGGATGGCATCGACCTGGGTCGGGTTCGCGACCACTCGGCGGTCTACCTGCCGCTCAGTCTCCTGCGCCGTCCATTGGACCTTGTCGATCGGGTTGGCTGGCAGCAATTCGAGCTCCACCGCGTAGCCGAGGCTGTTGTAGAACATGGCCCGCTTGCGCTGGTAGGTGGCAGCTGCCGCGGCCTTCCCATCCAGCTTGACCGAGAGCGCACCGAGCGCCTTGCGGATAACAGCTGCGTCCTTCAAATCGCGGACCGGGAGCGAGTTCTGCTCCACCCACCGAAGCGCCGACGTGATTTCCTGCGGCCACTCCGCGGGGTCAGGGCTGTTGAGGTTGAAGGCGTACTTGTACAGCGCTTTGCGCAGTACACCCTGTTCGGGCATGCCCTTGTCCGTGGTTACGAGCGCAGGCGTGACGGTTGCGAGCGAGTCCGCGACGTTGACGCGGTTGCGTGCTGCGATGTGCGGCCATTTCATCGAGACGAAGTCGCACGCGTGGTCGAACCACGTCACCGGAGTTTCCTCCGGGATTTCAGGCGTCGTGACGATGGCCCACGAAACCGGCTCGCCGGTCTCGGTGTCGAACTCCTCGCCAGTGCGAGCTGAGGCCATGAGCTTGGCCCGGTAGTTGTCGGCTAAGGCCTTGGTGAGGAACGAGTGGGATTTCGGCACGCCGCCGACGCTCCAGCGCAGCTCGTACGGCTTGGAGCGGTCGGCCCGCTTCCTGATTGTCCAGAACTGAACGTCGTAGCTGGTCGCCATGGGCAGTTCCTTTTCTAGATCAAGAGATTTGGGTGGAAACGCCCTGCGGCCGGACGCTGACAAGCGTCCGGCCGCAGGGTCGATGGGGTCACTGCTCGCAGGAGTCGATGAAGGCCTGAAGCGCGCTGCGCTTGACGCGCACGGAGCCGTTGGGCAGCTTCACGCACCGCGGGCCCCTGCCCGTCGCACGCCAGCGATTGAAGGTCGCGCGGGACAGCGGTTTGCCTTCAGAGCCGAGCTCCGCGCAGACCTCGGCGATGGAGAGCAGTTCGTCGGTGAGTAGTGCTTCGCGGGGCATGGTCGATGTCTCCTTCGCTGGACGAAACACGGCAAGCCCGACGGCGTGGTGCGTGCCGTCCGGCTGAGTGGTGGCGCTGTTCGGTTGTCTTTAGCCGCCGCGCCTCCGCAGAAACCGACAAAAATAGTGTGAGCTGGAGTTTTGCGGGGGTGGCTGGGATCTGACAGAAACCGACAGAAATCCGGGACGCTGGGCGGTCGGCTGGTGCGGTCTCGGGATTTCTGTCGGTTTCTGTCGGATCCGGAGAGGGGTTGCCGCGGTGCTGGTCAGGGTATTTTTGTCGGTTTCTGCGGAGGCGCGGCGGGGTGGTTAGGTTCCGGTGAGGGTGGGGTGTGTTTCGTAGACGGGCGCCTGCGGCCTGCCGCGTCCGGCGGTCGGCGGTGCGGGCAGGCGGCGCAGGTAACCGTGCTGCTCGAGCAGGGTCAGGGCGGTGTCGAGGTCGGCCATCTTGGGGAAGCGGTTGCGGTTTTGGTTGCGGAAGGCGTCGCGGGCGGTGAAGCGGGCGGCGCCGGTGTTGCGGATCCAGGTGAGCAGGGCGCGGGCGCGCTCGGCAGTGGTGTCGGCGGCCATGGCGTCGTAGGCGGCGAGGGCGTGTTGGGTGTAGTAGTCGATCAGTTCGTAGGCGGCGGTGACGGTCTCGAAGGAGATTGGCTTCGCGTAGCCGTCTTTCAGGTGTTCGGCGAGGTGGAGGAGGCCGGCGATGCGCATGCAGGCGCCGACGGCTTTCCCGGCCCAGTCGACGATTCCGGCCAGGTCCGCGTCGGGGCGCAGCCGCTTTTCGTAGTCCGCGCTGATCGCGGCCTGCATCTCCTGCGCCTTGGGGCTGAGGGTGAGCCGGATCGGGTCTTTCAGGTTGGCCAGGGACAGGGTGAGGGCTTTGATGTTGGCGTGGTAGGTCTCGTGTATGGCGGGGTCGCGCGGTGTCGGGTCGGGGTCGCGGTAGCCGATGCGGACTTCCGGGATGGTGTAGAGGAACCGGGCGAACAGGCCTCGCTCGTCGCTGCCCTCGATGCCGCCGAGGGTGGCGAGGGTGGCGGGCTGGGTGCAGATGCCGAGGGTGAGCGCGGGTTCGTCGATCTGCTCCTTGGCACGGGACTTGCGGTTGGTGCGCATCTCGTCTCCGGCGTGGCCGTAGAGGAAGACCTCGATCGCGGCCTGCCCGCCGGAGTAGCGCCCGGCCATGATGGAGAAGATCTCTGACTCGGCGGCGAGGATCGCCAGGCGCCCGCCTTGCGCGGCGAGCAAACTGGAGATCTCCTCCACCGTGGCGTTGCCCGCGATCAGCTGCGGTTCTGCCGGGATGCGGGTCGCGGCGAGGGTTTCGGCGTCGGCTTGCGCGGTGAGCAGCGCTCCGGGCCGCTCGGCGGCGGAGGCTTTCGCAGCGGCGTCCGCGCTGCGGGAGGCGGCTTCCTCGGCGACCTTGCGCGCGACGGTCTTGGCGATGATGTCGGCGGCGGCGTTCTCGCGCAGCTGCTTCTCGGCGGCGAGCAGGGGCTTGAGCATGGCCTTGAATACGGGGGATTTGCGGGTTCCGGGCGGCAGGGCGGCGACGGTGTAGAGGTTGGTCGGTTCGCTCCACCGGACTCCGGGGCGCACGTCCACCCAGATCTTGCCGCCGGCGGCGGTGGCGAGTACGGACAGGGCGACGGTGGCGGCGAGATCGGGCGGGGTCTGGGTTTCGTGCGCGACGGCTTCGACTTCGTCGTGTAGCCAGGTCGGCAGGGAGGTCAGCGGGAAGGCGGGTAGGGCGCGGTCCGAGCGCAGCGGGATCGGCTCGTCCCAGCCGCGCCGGTCGGCTTCCGCGATGGCTTGGAGTTCGCGGCGGACAGCGGCTTTGAGGTCGTCCTCGATCTCGGTGCGTCCCATCTGGGCGAGCCGGATCCCGCCCGAGACGACGCGGCGGGCGTAGGCGTAGTCCTTGAGCAGTTCGGCGTAGTAGGGTCCGGATGCGGCGTTGGGTACGGCACCCATGCAGGTGTGCAAGTAGACCGGTCCAGCGGTCTCGCCCATCTCCCGGCCCAGACGCGCGGCGTCGCGGCCGAGTTCGGCGGCGACGGAGACGGCGTCCACGGGCTTGCCGCGCGCGGCCAGGCGCTCGATGGCGCCCCAGATGATTTCGTGGGAGATCTCGTAGAGGTCTCCGGGCTCGATCATGCCGAGCAGTTCCTTGAGCGTGGTCGGGGAGAGCAGGGCCGCGCCGATGACCGCCTGCTCGGCCTGCCGGTTGCGCGGGAGGTCCGATACGGGCCGGTCCTCGGTGGTCAGGGTGGAGGGGGAATCGTCGCGGGGGTCCATCACGGCTCCTTCGCGGTTGAGGCTTTCGGGGGTGTGCAGGGCAGCACGAGACGGCCCGCCGCTCCCTGATCGGGGGCGGCGGGCCGCGAGGGTGGGACTGTGTCGTTGTCAGGGTGCTGCGCGGGTTACGCGGTGAGTGTGATCTCCCGGTCCAGTACCGAGTCCGGGCCCCAGATGGCGATCACGGTGCCGTCGGACATGCGCGCGGCGCGCACGGTGATCCCAGGGGCGGCGGCGCACGTTTCGGACGCATACTCGGCGCCGTCGACGTGCAGGGGCCCGCGGGCCAGCGGCGGTCCGGGGTCGTAGGGGTCGAAGACGCCGTGGGCGTGTCCGGCGTGCCGAATGGTGGTGGCCACGCCGATGGCGACGCCTTCGGTGTCTGCGGCGGTGGCGGTGATGCGGTCGGGGTGCGGGAGGGTCGCGATGCCGTAGCCAGTGCCGTCGCGGTCCTGGTAGCGCACCCACATGTCCCAGGCCGGTTCGGTGGTGTCGGTCGGGTGCCCGATGCTGGCGGGCGCCTGCCCTGGCAGGTGCGCGATCGGCCTGGCGAGCGCGGCGGCGGCTTCGGCGAGGGTGGGATACAGCGTCCACCACGCCGGTTCCGGTGCGGGGGCGAGGGTCGCGTCAGCAGTCATCCGGGTGCACCTCGGTCACGTCGCTGGTGGCAAGAGCCCGCTTGGTCTCGCCGTTGGCGGTCACGGTGACAGCGTAGCCAAAGCGCCAGCGGCCCGGGATGCACGGCGCGGCCACCACGTAGTTCCCGTCGGTGGAGGGCTCGAAGAAGTCGGTGTGGTTGACCGGGATGAACTCGCTGTTGCCGCGGTCCCTGGAGACGTTGATGGAGACGTGGATCGAGGTGACCGGCTGGTCGCAGGCGACAGTGACCATGCCGGAGACCTTGCCGTCGTGCACGATGATGCCGAGGTCGCTCGGATTCATCGACACTTGGCACACCGCTTGGCTCGGCGCGATCTCGCACCCGGCGAGCGCGGTCATACTGCCGACGGCGAGGCAGGCGGCGAGCAGGATCCGGGGTATCCACAGGCCGTGGATGCGCGTGAGGGTCAACGGCTTCTCCGTTCTGGGCAGGTGAGCGACCGCCCCAGCGCGGTGCCGAGGCGGGAAGAAGGGGTCAGAGCGCCGGGTTGTGGAGCAGTTCGTCGACGCAGACCTTGTGCGCGGGCAGGTGGTCGGCCGGGTCGCGCAGCATGGCGGGGCGCTGGCACAGCAGGCAGGGCGCGGGCTGGGTTACCGGAGCTTGGCGCCAGTCGAAGAGTGCGGTCAGGTGCTGTTCGCGTTCGCGCAGCGTCGCGGCGAGCGTCTCGGCGTCCGGCGGGATCTCGAGCGCGAGCGCGCCCTTGGGTGTGCGGGAAATGCTGACTCCGGCATCTCGGGCGCGCCGCAGCAGCAGGGTGGTGGGTTCGCGGGCCATCGTCGGTTCCTTCGCGGTCGGGGTTTGTGTGGCGCAGGGCAGCACGCAGCGGTCCGCCGCTCTGGGGCGGGAGCTGCGGGAGGGGCTTGCGCGTCACTTCGCTTGGTAGTTGTCTTGATGCTGGGAGTGACAGTGCTCTGATGGCCGGGAGGGCTCCGGGGATGGCTCAGCGCATCAAAGTCTTGATTACGGTGAAGGCGTATCCGACGTTGTCGGAGCGGTACAGGGAGACGGTGTGCGTGGCCGGGGTCCGGATGGATACCGGGCAGCCTTCGCACGTGCGGCTGTTTCCGGTGCCGTTCCGGGACCTGGATGCGGCCAAGCAGTTCAAGAAGTACGACGTGGTCGAGGTGGACGTCAGCGCACACGCCGGGGACAACCGGCCCGAGAGCCTACGGCCGCGACTGGATACCTTGGAGGTCGTGGACCACCTTGGTTCGAACGACGGGTGGAGGCTGCGCTCGGAGTGGGTCGCGCCGCTCATCGTGCCGTCGCTG
This sequence comes from Actinospica sp., assembly GCA_035493475.1. Classification (GTDB taxonomy): domain Bacteria; phylum Actinomycetota; class Actinomycetes; order Streptomycetales; family Catenulisporaceae; genus Actinospica. The sequence goes on along the minus strand of DATJIF010000142.1, from coordinate 42,940 downwards.
TGCGAGATCAAGCGGCGTCAGGCGGAGAACGGGACCTCGCTGGGGGTGTTCCGGCCCGCGCAGGTCACCGGCTTCAAGCTCGAGCGCTCGCAGGACCGCTCGGCCGGTCTGGAGGCTATGGCCTCCCAGATCAACATGTTCGATCCGGAGCGCAAGAAGCTCGAAGACCTGCCGTACAAGTTCATGTACTCGTTCACCTGCGACGACGGGGAGTGCCGCGGGCACAATATGGGCCTGATCGACTGGGAGGTCGGGGCGGCGTACCTCTCATGGCGCCGCAGGTACACCGCCGACGAGCTCCCGGAGATGCTCCGCAAGAAGTGGTTCGAGGAGATCTGCGGACCGGGGAAGGACCCGCACTTCTTCGTCGGGAATGTTCACCAGCGCCCGAAGACGTTCATGCTCCTCGGGGCGTACTACCCGCCGGCGGGCGCGCTGGCCCGGGGCATCCAAACAGGGCTGTTCTAGACGAGGTGGGTCACCGGGACGGGCGCGATGCCGCGGACCTCGTCCAGGATCACCTTGCGGTGGCAGCGGTGCTCGTCGCGCTCGAAGCAGAGCACCGCGACGCGCTGCCGCTCGGCGTGGCCGGCGAGTTCGGTCAGGGCGCTGACGGCTCCGGGCGCTTCGAGCAGCGTGCGGAAGCGGGCGCGGCCCTCCTCGATGCGGCCTTCCCAGAACGGCGGACGGTTGTCCTTCGGGTTGCCGAGCGAGCGCAGATGCAGGTAGTCGATCCCCGCCTCGCCGAGGTGCTGGCCGAGCTTGGTCTTGCTGAATCCGGGCTTGCGGCTGAGCGGGGTCAGCCGCACGTCGGCGACCATCGTCACCCCGGCCTCGGAGAGCTCATCCACGAATCCGTCGACGTCGCGCCCCTCGTATCCGATCGAGAACAGCCCGGACGGCGTGACCCGCGCGAGCGCGTCGAGCTCGGCGAGCGTGAGGTCCAGGGCGCGGGCGAGGTCGGCGACCACGAAGAAGTTCGGGCTCGCCCCGCCGTTCTCCAGACGCGTGAGGGTGCCGAGCGCGATTCCGGCGCGCTCGGCGAGCTCCTGGCGACTCCAGCCCCGCTCGCCGCGCGCCGCTTCGATCGCGTCGCCAAGGCGGCGACCGCGCACACGCGGGTCTGCGCTCCTGCTCGCACGTGTGTCCATCGTCGACCTGCCTTCCATGCCAGTAGCACCCTAGCGAGCAGTCTGTGGACTGTCAGCGACCGGGTGCCGACGAATCTGTAACGAGCGTGTAGGGGTTCGGTCATCGCCCCGGCCCGCCGACGCGTACACCCGGCGGGCCGACATCGAGGCGGTCATCGGGGCAGCTGCTCCCCGGTGACCGCTTCGACGAGCGCGGAGACGATGACTTCGGCGACGTTCGGGGTGACGGCGTTGCCGTACTGGCGCACCCTCTCGCGCTTGTTGCCGAGCACGATGTACTCCCCGCCGAACGACATCGCCCGGCCGATCTCGTGGGGCTCGAGCATCCGGAACATGCAGTCCTCGACCTTCACCTCGCCCTGCACGAACGCGTACCTGTCGCGAGTCGAGATGGTGCCGATAGGCTCCGCGACGTGCCGGGCGACGCCGTTGCCGTAGTACGGGACGAGGATCTCGCCCCAGGTGACGAGCGACTGGTGTCCGGCGGTCGTCAGCGTGCGCGCCGGCTCGCTCACCGAGGTGGACATCTGGCCCTGGTCGCCGCGGGCGGTGTTGTTGCGCATCAGCATCGCCGCGGCGGGAGCGACCAGGCCGTGGTGGTTGCCGGATGCGGTCACCGTGGCCAGAGCCTGGCTGACCGGGCGGGCGTCGGAGCCGCCGCCGCGCAGCTCGGCGATGAACGGCATCCACGCCAGGCCGGTCTCATTGCGCGCGGTCTGAGTGCGTAGCGGCTCGGCGGCAGGCCGCGCCTCCTTGCCCTCTCTGCCCTCGACGGGCACCAGCAGCGGAGGGACCGCCACGCCGTCGTTCTCGGTCGTGGTGCGCGTCGGCATCGGCTCGGCCACGGTCGTGGTCTTATCCCGCCACGTGCCGCCTGAGGGCACGAGCATCGGCCACGCGGCCAGGGCCTTGGTCGCGGTCGCGGTCTGCGTCGTCAGCGGGCCGCCGACCGACCAGGTGCGCACCCCGGGGCGGCGCTCGAACGTGTGCCCGGCGGCCTCAAGGGTGATCGGGGCGGCGTGCCGGGCGAGCCCGGCTTCGATCCGGGCGATCGTCTTGTCCGCGAGCGGCGTGTCTCGGTCGCCGATCCGCTGCCCCGGAAGCGACCAGTCGATCGCGACCGCCGCGGGCAGCGCCTCGGGTTCGACCACGGCGTTGCGGCACGCGACGCGCGGGCAACGGTAGACGTACTGCTGCCGGTAGCGGCCCATGTCCGCGCCCGGCTTCTTGAACGACTGCACGGCCTTGACCAGCCCTCCGCACGCCTGGCACCACGCGGTCGGCCGCAGCCACTTGTCCCAGTCCGGTGTGCGGCCGATCGAACGATGCCAGTACGCGAGATACAGCCGGTCGCGCGACTGCGGTGCGCGCAATGTCACCGTGGACTCGGCGTGCATCGAGTTCATCGCGATCAGCCGCGTCGAATACCCGAGCACGCGGATCTCACCGAGCCACCGGTCCCACTGATCCCAGCCGCGTACGTCCACGACGTTCTCCACGACCCCGGCCCGCACGATGTGACCGCGGCGCTGCGCGGCGGCGAGGTAGAGCGGCACCTCCTCCATCAAAGCCCGCGACCGCGCCGTCTCTGCGTCCGGCTCCTCACCGAACAGCGAGCCCTGCAAAGAGGTGACGTAGTCGCGCTTCTTGCCCCGCGCCACCGACCACTTCGGGCACTCCGGCGAAGCCCAGAACAGGTCGGCGGCCGGCCAGCGGGTGATGTCGGCCTCGCGGATGTCCCCCTGGTAGTGGTCGACGTTCGGGAAGTTCGCGGCGTGCGACTCGATCGCACGCTCCCAGTGGTTCGCGGCGAGCTCGACGCGGACCCCGGGAACCGCGTGCGCGCCCTGACTCGAGCCGCCAGCACCGCAGAACCAGTCCATCAACGTCAGGCCCGTCTCGTCATGCCTGTAAGCCATCATGATCTCCATCGGAATCGCAGGACGCGGATTACAGCGCCGATCGGCCCGCCGACAGCGGGTGTCGGCGGGCCGATGGCGGGTGGGGTGGGTCGGCTAGAAGTCGTCGGGGGTGATGCAGCCGCCGAGGGTGCAGCGCGGCACGGGTGCGAGCAGCGGATCGAGGGCTTCGGCGAGTTGCACGAGGTCGTCGATGCGCACCGTGTGGTCGCTCGGGACTGCCGCGTCCGGGCAGGTAGTGGTCAGCTCGAAGTACTCGCTGGCCCAGTCCGGGTGGTGCAGGTGCCTGAAGGTCAGGAAGATGCTGTCGCCGAGGTGGGCGACGGCGTCGGGTCCGGCCTGGGACCCGCTCGGGTAGCCGCGCCAGTTGAGTACCGGCGGCCACTGGTTCGGCAGGCCGCGAAAGCGCCGATCCCACGCGTCGGCTGCGGCGCGCTCGTTGCGTTCGATCGCCTCGGTGCGCTGCTGCTGCTCCCTGCGCAGCCTGGCGGCGGTGACCGTGTCGCGGTAGGTGGCGGCGAAGGCGTAGAGCTCTTCGATACCCGGCGCGCCCGGCTCGCGGTCGGTCGGGTCGTCGGCGTGGTCGTTGTGCTCGTTCCAGTCCATCACCAGCGTGTCGGACGGCTGGCCGGTCTCGTCGTACATGCGGTGCTCCTTCCACAGGGTGTGCATGGCGTCTCCGGCCCGCCGACGGGGCGTTGTCGGCGGGCGGTAGCGGGGGTGGTGGTCAGGCAGAGGCGAGGACGGCGGCGGTGGCCTGGTCGTACTGGGCGATGCCCCACACGATCGCGTGGCAGGCCCACAGGTACCACCAGTCGAAGTCGTTCAGGTCCCACTCCCAGGTGTCGGTGAAGTGGAACTTCGAGTACTCGAAGGCGTTCAGGGCCTGGCGGGCGCTCTCCGCGTAGTCGAGGTCGTAGTCGCTGGAGTCCTCGGTCAGGAATCCCCACGCGGCCGTGACGCCGGGGAACTTCTCCTCTGCCTCCTCGAGGTGCTCGGCGACGAGCTGCTCGAGGCGTTCGCGCGAGTAGGTCTTGACCGAGGCGCGGTCGCTGGTGAGCTTCTCGGCCCAGTAGTGGGGGTTGATCCGGCGGGTGGCGCGGTCGGGGTTCGAGCGGAAGAACTCGAACATGTCCGGGACGCGGGCGAAGACGAACGAGGCGCCGTCGCCGCGGAAGATGAGCGCGCCGGGCACGGTGATCAGGTCGAACCAGTAGGCCCAGTCCTTCGCGCCCCTGAACTTCAGGTGCCGGTGGTGGCCGTCGTCGTGTGCGATCGTCATCACGTGGTCGGCGGTCTCGCGCGCGAACCGTTCGGCGATCGGGTCGGGGGCGGTGAGCGTGGCAGGCATAAGCCGGTCCTTTCCGGGGCGTGGGACGGGACCGGCCCGCCGACGGTCGGTGTCGGCGGGCCGGTTGAGGGTGGTCGGGTTAGTCGACGGGGGCGTCGTGGTAGCGCAGGTTGGTGAACGTGAGCTCGGCGTGGTTCAGGTCGTGGATGGTGGCGTCGGTGACGGTGAACGGCTTGGCCGAGCTCGTGGACGGGTGCTCGGTCGTGGTCGCGTGATCGAACGTGGCGGCCCACCCGGCGACGTGTCCGGGCTCGGCGACCCACAGGTCGATCCTGGGCCGGACGCTGCTCGGGTGGCCGACGGCGTAGGTGATGGCGGGCAGGTGCGCGCGGGCGGCGATCAGTCCGGCGATCTCGGCGAAGGCCTCGGCGAGGTTGTTGTTCTCGATGGCCGACGGCGTCGCGGTGCTCTCCAGGGTCGCGGTCACGGTGTATCTCCTTGGGTCGGTGGGGTGAGGCGTGCGGTGGGACAAGTCGGCCCGCCGTCGCGGGGGTGCGTCGGCGGGCCGGTGGCGTGGGGCGGGTTAGAGCCGTATCTCGAGGTAGCGGCGGATGAGAGTGGAGGGCGGCCGGTCGGTGTAGTCGCGGGACTCGTTGACGATCTCGAACAGGTCTTGATCGGTGGCGGTCTGCCGGAGCAGGTTCGCGACGATCTCGACTTCGGTCTTGGTGCCGTGAAGGCAGATCTTCACTCGAAGTCTCCGTCTCCGAGGCGGCGGTCGGCGGCCATGCGGCGGATCAGCAGCGCCATCAGGTCGGCGCGGCCGGGGTCCAGCGGTGTGGTCAGGCGGTAGGTGCGCGGGTTGATGTGCCCGCGCCAGGCCGCGACGTGGTGTGCGAGCGGGAGGATGTCGCGCCAGGTGCGGGCGGGTTCGGCCGGGGCGGTGAGCGCGCCGTTTAGGGGCTTGAGTGCGCCGTCGTTCCACTCGATCACCTCCCGGCCGGCGACCGCCTCGCGCAGCGCGCCGAACGCTTCCTCGGCCGGGATCGCGTCGGCGGGTACGAGCGGGTTGCGCGACCGGTTGAGCCGGACCGCGGCGCGGTAGAGCAGTCCCCCGCGGGCGGTGACTGCGCCGACGTTCAGCGCGATCGGCTTCTTGGCCCGCCCGTCCGGGCCGGGCGGCGGGGCGATCGGGCTCACGTGCACGCATGCCACCGTGTCGTCGACGACCCGGAGGAAGGAGATCTCGCACGCGGTCCGCCGGTCGGCGGCCACGCGCTGCTGTGCCTCACAGAGCCGGGCGATGTGCAGGCAGGGGTAGCACAGCAGCACGAACCCGTCCTCGTCTCCGACCCGGTGCGGGGTGGGCAGCTGGTCGGGGCGGGCGCCGCACTTCTCGCAGCGGCGCCCGCTGGTCTGCCGCTCGCGCGCGGCCTGGAGCTGCCCACCGGTGGCGGGGCTGGGCAGCGACGCGTACAGGTCGTAGAGGTCGTAGTCGCGCTTGCGCCCGTGCGGGCCGCGGTCGTGCACGTAGGCCACCGGCTCGCCGCCGTGGATGCGCGGCAGGTCGAGATCGGCGAGCTGGGTCTTGGTGCGCAGGTGCTCGGGGACCTGGCTCCAGTAGTCGTAGCGCTCCATCACTGGCCCTCCTGGTTGCGGTTCGGCGCTTCGCGGCGCTGCTGGACGCGCTTGCCGTTGACGTGGACGGCGCTGCCCTCGATGTGTCCGGCCTGCACGCCGACCACGTCGTTCCCGCTGGCGGTGTTGTTCTTGCCGCTCTGGACGGGCGTGGCGCGCTTGGCTCGCGCTAGCTTGTCCGCCGACGCCCGGTGCGTGCTGCTGGTGATGACGACGGTCTCCCCGACGATGTCGGCGCCCTGCCTGCCGACGGTGCCGCCGTTGTTGATGTTGACAACTCGCGTCGTGCTCGTCGTGCTCTCGCGGGGCTGGTCGGCGCCCGGCGTGCCGGTGCGCCGGGTGGAGTCGGCGGCGGATTGTTCTGACTGGGCGCCGGTGTCGGGGAACATCCGGTCGATGCGCTGCTCGGCGCGGGCGATGCGCGCGTCGATCTGCGCGGCCTTCTTGTTCGCCGCGAGTAGGCGCTGCTGCTCGGGGTTGGGGGCGACGGTCTTCTTGCCGGCGGCGGTCTTCTTCGCGGCGGTGGAGCCGTTGAACTGCCCGCCCTTGGAGCGCTTGATCCGCTGGGTCATCGGCGCGGCCTTGCCAGTCGTCGTATGGACGGCGGTGGTGCCGGCGGGCGCGGTGGGGCCGGCGTTGACGGTCTTGCCGCCGAGGGTGCGCAGCCCCGGCCCGGCGGCCTGGGCGGTGCGCCGCTTGGGCGGCGGGGTCGGGCTCATCTTCTTCGTGGTGGTGGTCAGGTGCAGCTTCTTCGCCACGCGCTTGCGGGCGCGGCGAGTCTTGCGCTTCCACCACCGGCGGATGTCGGCAAGCCCTGCCCGGCGCACCGTGCCCGACTTACGGGCGGCGGGCTTGCGCTTGACAGGCTTCTTACGCGTGGCCATCGGGACGTGTCCTTCCTCGGGGCAGGGCGCGGCCGGTCCCGTTGCAGGCCCGGCACAATCGCAAGAGGTGCCCTCGGCACTGCAGGCAGCGCCGAGGGCGGGTGCGGTGTCGGAGCAGGTGGCGGTTGCGCCATGCCTCGACGAGCGTGCAGAGCGCGATGAAACTGGCGCCGCACTCGGCGAGCTTGACCAGGTCGTGTACGAGCATGTCCACGCCTCCCGTCACATCCGGCGCAGGGCTGTGTAGATGCTGATGACGAGCTTGTCGATGGTCGGGGCGGCGCCGGTGGCGGCGATGAAGAACCCGGCGAGGAACGCGATCAGGGCGTGCCAGATCTTGTGTGCGGCGAAGCGGATCGTGACGATGAGCAGGACGGTGAACAGGGCGGCGGCGGAGACGGTGAAGGTCACCGGTCGGCTCCTTCCTTCTCGGTGATGGTGCGGCGGCGGTAGGCGGCGATCGGGTCGGTGGTGCGGTGGATCGGGTCGCGCATGGCGCGCTGCTCGGCACGGCGCTTGCGGGGGGACAGGCCCGTGCCGTGGCACCGGCGGCAGGGCTTCGGCTTGCCGCGCCCGGCTCGGCGGACCTTGCCGAGTCCGTGGCAGTGGCGGCAGTAGCGGCGCAGCCGGTAGACCGCGAGCACCGCGAGAACGGCGAGAACGAGACAGAGAGCGAGCACGGCGCGGCTCCTTCGAGAGCGGTCGGTGAGGCGCGGAGCGCGGGCGGGGAGGGAGGCGGCCCGCCCGCGCGGAACTACGAGTTTTCGGGGGTCTGGGAGGGTGTTTCTCCCTCGCCTCCCTGCCTCCCTGTGGCGATGACCTCGCAGGTCAGGTAATGGATCAGGGGTGAGGGAGGGGGCCGGGGAAAACTCCCCGACTCCCGGCTGCCTCCCCGTCAGGCGCCGTCCGGTTCGCCCGACTTGTCCTCGCGGTCGGCGAGGGCGCGGTAGACCGGCTCGGCGCTGACGACCATGCGCCCGTTGGACTTGTAGGGCTCGGCGTCGTGCTCGGCGAGCACGCGGGTCAGGTCGCGGTTGGTCCAGTCCTTGTACGCGCCCGGGTTGAGCGTGATCAGGCGGCGGATGACCTCGGCGGTGCCCATCTTCGACTCGCCGGCGAGCACCTTCGCGATGTCGCCGAGCGGGTCGATGGCGTCCACCGGCTCGGCCTCGGGGCGCGGGCCGGTGCCGGGAACGGTGAGCCCGAGGCTCTCGATCTCGGCGAGCGACCGCTTGATGATGGGCGTGACCTGGTCGTTCTTCTTCGAGATGTCGAGGAAGTAGACCTGGACGATGTCCGAGCGCTCCCCGGTGAAGCCCTTGACCACCGCGACGCCCTTGTCCACGCCCGGGATCAGCTCGGTGGCCCGGTGACCGGCGCTGTAGGCGCCCTGCCCGAGCAGCGCGTCGTTCGCGACGTGGTCGCCGACCGCGAAGGCGATGCCGTTCGAGCAGTTGCGCGTGACATCGCGCGGCATCGAGTCCTTCGTCGGGGCCTGGGTGGAGACGAGCACGTGCACGGCGCGCTTGCGCCCGAGCTTGACGATGTCGATCAGCAGTTGGCTGATCTCCTTGCCGTACTTCGGGTGCTGGATCGCGACATGGGCCTCTTCGAGCAGCACGAACAGCGGGTGCAGACCGACGTTCGCCGAGGCCAGCCGGCGGGTGACGGACGGCTCCTCGTACTTGATGAGCAGCTTGCCGCGGCGCTGGACCTCGGCGTGCAGGCCGCGCAGCCCGTGCAGGATCTCCTCGATCTTCTCGTCCTCGGCGCCCATCACGTACTCGGAGCAGCGCGGGGCGAACGCCTCGAAGTCGAAGTTGGAGTCCGGGACGTAAATCCGCAGCTCGGCCGTGGGATCCAGAGCGGCGCCGGCCATGATGACCCGCGCCGCCGACGACTTGCCCTGGCCGGGCATGCCGCCGGTGATGCTGTTGCGCTCCAACAGCGGCGCCGTCAGAGCGTCGCCTCGCAGGGTCTTGCCGAACGGCACGCCCTTGAACACGTCCACCGAACCGTCCGCGAGCAGCGGGTACGGTCCGGCGCCCTCGGCAAGCGCGCCCTTGTCCGCGACCCACAGGTCCACGATCCCGGCCTCGGATCCGGTGGTCGGCCACACCTCCTTCGCGGCCCGGTACAGGCCGGTCGCGAGGTCCGCGCGCCGCTTGGAGATCTTCTCGGCGGTCACGCCCGACGGCAGCCGGAACACGGCGCGGGTGCCGCGGCCCTCGGCACGGGCGGTGACCAGGTACTGAAGCGGCAGGCCCTGCTTGAAGTAGTCGTTGATCTGCTTGATGTTCAGCGCCTTGAGCGCACCGGCGATCGTGGTCTCGTCGATCTCCAGGTCCACCTCACCGTCACCGGCGGTGGCCAGCCATCCCGGCATCGACGCGCGGGCGCGCCCGGTGCGCCACAGCCCGGCGAGCAGCGCGGCACCGCTGGTGACCAGCGCAGTCAGCCACAGCGCCTTGACGAGCGCGGCGGCGAAGCGCACCGCGGTGACCACCGCGACGAACGGCGCCACGACCTCGTGAGCGTTGTGCGCGCCGTAGGCGAGCAGAATCCCGATCACCAGCAGCACACCGGCGCCGATCAGGGCACTGATCAGCACGGCGCGGGCGATGTGGATCGGGGCGAACAGCAGCGCCAGGCGCCGTTCGTGCCGGTCGGCGCGGAACTGCCGGGCGCGCTGCTCCCATTCGAGGGCGCCTTCGTGGTCGCCGCGCGCCACGCACGCGCGGATCATCCGGGTGTGCACGGCGGTGGTACGCGACTCCCACGCGTTGCGGGTCAGGACGCTGACCCCGCCGGTGACGTAGGCGCCCTGCCGGATCGCGGCGACCGTGTGCGGGTGCGTGACCATCGTCTTGACCGCAGCCCAGGCGAGCGCGAACACACCCGGCAGGTCCTCGCCATCCTCGTCTTCGTCCTCGGGCTGGTCGTCGAAGTCCTCGTCGGTCTCGTCGTCGGTGTACGGCTCGGTGTCGGCGGGGATGCGGGCGCCGGTGGCGAAGTCGTAGACCTCGGCGCCGCCGGTCTCGTCCTCGGGCTCGTGCGGGTCGAACGTGTCGGTGGACACGGGTTCCTCCAAAGGTGTGCGGTGCAGGCGGGAAGCGGTCGGCCCCGCCCACCCGGGTTCGGGTCGGCGGGCCCGGGAGAGACGTGCTGATGCGGCTACGGCTTGCCGCTCAGGTAGCGGCGGGCGGTGCGCTCGGCGATGCCGAGCTTCTTGGCCACCTCGGCGGTCGTGATGGCCGGGTTCTTGGCCGCGAGAGCGGCCACCTTCGCGGCCGTGGACTGGCCGCGCCTCGGCCGCGACTTGGCCGACGCAGTGGCCGGAGACTGGCCGCCGCTTTGGCCGTTCGTGGCCGCAGCATTGGCCGCGCCGGTGGCCGGGTTCTGGCCGCTGCTCTGGCCGTCGGTCGGCCGGTCGGTGACCGTGGGCCGGGTGGCGGTGAGTGCCGGGAGGATCAGGGCGTTGGTGTCGAACGCGCCCCACCGATAGGCGGTGTAGAGCACCGGATCGACCTTGCCGCGCCACCCGGGGCGTACGGCCCGCTGGATCCAGGCGAGGTAGCGCGGGCGGTGTTCGGCCTTCCAGCAACGGCGCTGCGCCTCGCGGTTCTGGCACATCGCCGAGGCGGCGGTGAACGAGTTCTGGCCGGAGCTGAGCATCATCACAACCACGCGCAGCGCGCGGGCGGGATGGGCGAGTGCGAACCCGAGCGGGATGCGGTCGCGCACCACGGCGGACTTGCGGTACTCGCGCAGCACCAGCGCGGCCTCAAGCCAGGTGAACGCGGCGAACAGCGCCGGGCCGATACCGAAGACGATCCGCTCGGTCAGCGTGTGCGCTGGCGCGATGTTCACCGCGAGCGTGACCGCGACCAGCGCCATCGAGAGCCACAGGGCCGGGCGCAGCGGCTTGCCCTCGCGCACGGTGCGGATGTACCAGCGGGAGGAAAGCCACATGCCCGCGTCGAACAGGCACGCGGTCGCTATCCCGCCGTAGAACCCGGCGAACGGGGTCGCGTGCACCCGCACAGCGTTGAACGACAGGCCGGCGCCGAGCAGCGCGATGACGGTGAGCATGAACGGCGGCCGGGACTTGGCCGCGGCCTCGGCGGGCGGGCGCTGAGGCCCGGTCTCAGGGCTCTGGCGTACTGGATGGCCGTTGACCGGGGCGATGCCCGGTGGAGAGGGGGTGGACATAGTGATGGACATGACGGGGTCTCCGTTTCCGGGAAGAATCAGGGATGCGGTCCCCGGCCGGTAGAGTCGGCCGGGGTCCGTCTACGCCGCGCGGGTCTCGTCGTCTTCGATCCACTCGCCCTCGATCACGTCGCCGTGCAGCGACGGACCAGCTGGGGCGGGGGAGCGACGGCGGTAAAGCGGGGTGCGGTCGTAGGACAGCGCTTCGAGCTGCTCGGCGCTCAGGTGCCCGAACCGGTGCGCGAAGCCCTCGTTGACCAGCGGGACCGAGGTGGCGATCTCGGGGCGGTCGGTGTTGATCGCTTCGAGCTCGCGCGAGACCAGGCGGCGGGTCGCGGCGCCGAGGTGGCGCAGCTTCAGGCGGCCGGCGCGCACGTCCTCGGCGAGCTCCACGGGGTGGCGCTCGGTCCATGTGGTGTTCAGCTTCTCCCCGCACACGCGCAGCCCCAGGAAGAACGCGGTGGGCGCGGTGAGCGCGGCGGTGGTGATGACGGATGCTTCGGTGAAGTCCATGGTGATTCAGTCCTTTGTCGGTTCGGGCGGGTCTTCGGGCGTGCCGTGTCTCCACAGGTGGTAGAGCCGGGTGATGGCGGCGAGGTCGGGGAGGTCCTTCGGGCGCCGTGCCTGCTGTTTCCACGTGTAGAGGTGGCGCAGCGGCATGAACCGGACTCCGTCGATCACGTCAGCGTTCTCGATCAGGTCGTCGGTGTCCCATCCCTTCGTCCAGCGGTCGACGATCTCGATCGGCAGGCGCGGGTGGTGGACCGCCTGGCCGTGGCCGGAGACGGCGGGCACCGGGTCGGCCAGGCGTAGCGCGGCGCGCCAGGCGCCTCGGCGGGCGAGGATGTCGAGGTCGCCGATCCGGGCGCGTAGTCCGCGGACGAACAGCACCGCGGAGCCGCAGACCACAAAATCGGCCGGATCCATCCCCAGCCTGCCGAGCTCGGCGAACAGCCCGGCCGGGTCGGTGATCTCCTGAAGCACGACCCGTTCCCCGCTCACGCGACGGTCAGCGCGGCGGCGAACAGCCACAGCACGTGGAAGGACTGATCGAGCGCGTAGGCGCCGGTCCCGAGGCTCGGGTTGTCGTCGTGTCCGGGCCGTACCGCGCCGAGGTCGTAGAAGGTCTCCTTGCCGAGCGTGGGAAACAGCCGGTCCAGGCTTCGGCACAGCCAGCGCAGCGTGCGGCGCCGGTCGGCCCAGTAGTGCGTGCCTGCCGAGACGGCGAGGGCGACGGCGGTGCGCGTCGGATCGAGCGGCAACCCGGTGCGCCATGCGAGAGCGAGTAGGAACAGCGCGGCGGTGGCGGTGTAGCTCGCCACGTGCACCGCACACGCGCGGGGGCCGGCGTGCCGGTGCAGCCCGGCGGCGGTGGCCTGGTCCTTGGTCAGGCCTTTGCGCATGGCGCCCTGGTTGGTCGAGACCCAGTGGTCGCCGACCTCGTGAGCGGCATACAGCGCCGCGAACACCGCAGCGAACACAGCAGGATGGAGCACGGCCGAATCTCCTTTCGGGGAATGTCAGTGAGCGCACTCGGGGCATTCGCCGAGGCTCCGCGGGATGCAGTAGTCCTTGACCTGCTCGCAGGTCGGGCAGGTACGGCGGGCGGCCATCGCCTTGCCGAGCGCTTCGAGCTGCGCGACGGTCGGGGTGCGCTTGGGCCGAGCGTGGGCCAGGTCGTAGAGGTAGGCGACGCGGATGGTGCGCCCGGCGGCCCACATCAGCTGCGCGACCACGGGCTTGCCACCGGGGCACAGGCCACTGGCGCGCAGTTGCCGGCGGGTGGCCAGGTGGGCGGGCACGGCGTGCCATCCGTAGGTCGGAAATCCCCACGTCGCCCCGTCGGGGTCTTGGAACTTCGCGCGGTAGCGGGCCATCTCGTCACCTCACGACACGACGGGCAGGGGGAAGAGCGGGGTCATCCACTTCGCGCGTTCGGCCTCGCGGGTGCGCGCGGCGGTCTCGGCGTGGTGCTCCGCGTCGTAGGACAGGTGGCAGGCCTGGCACATGGCCTTGAGGTTTTCCGGGTCGCAGTTCTCCGGGGTGTGGTCCAGGTGCGCGACCGTCAGCCCGACCTTCGAGCCGGTCTCCGGGTGCGGCAGGCCGTGCACCGCGGCGCACCGGCCGTCATGACCCCGGTGGCACTCGCCAAAGCATTCACAGCGCCCCAAGGCGCGCTCGAACCGGATCCGGGCACTGATCTGCTAGCGCTCGCGGTTCTCCGGCCGGATCGGCACACCTACCACCGGCCCCAGGTCGCCTCGCCGCAGTCGGCCGGGACGTAGTCGGTCGGGCGGGTGCCGGGCGCGGGCAGCTGCCCGAGCAGCTCGAGGTGCTCGCGCAGCCAGGACAGCGGGTCGCCACGGTGCGTACCCGAGGCGGCGGCCAGCGTCGCCTTCGCCGCGGCGAGCAGGTCGCCGTAGGCCTGCTCGGCGAGCGCGAGCTTGTCGCGCAGCACGGTGACCGACTCCGGTGCGGGCTCGGGGGCGGAAACCAAGGTCAGGGTCGGGGTGCTCATCGCAGGATCCTTCCGGTTCGTCTGGGATGGGGGCTGATTGCCTGCGTGCGGCAGCAGGCGCGGCACCTGCTGCCGGTCGCGGGCCGTCAGGGTGCTGGTTAGAGCGCGGTGTGCAGCGCGTCGTGGATGATCCGCTCGTGGTCGAACGCGAGCTTCACCGAAGTGGAGAGCGCGTCGTCGACCAGGACCCAGCAGGCGGCGCGGGCGTCGTCTCCTGCGGTCGGGACGGGCAGGTGGCCGAGCAGGGCGGTGTAGGCGAAGTCGACGTACCGGCCGCGCGGGTCGCGGCCTGGGGCGGCGTAGACACCGACCAAGTTGAGCGTGTCGACGCGCAGCCCGGTCTCCTCGAGCAGTTCGCGGTGCGCGGCCTCCACCGTGCCCTCGCCCACGTCCACGTGCCCGCCGGGAACCGCGTAGTGCCCGGCATACGGATCCCAGCCGCGCTCGATCAGCAGCACGTAGAGCCGGTCCTCGTGCTCACCGAACAGCACGACGTCGGCGGTCATGCGGGCGGTCTCCGGGGTGGTCTCGGTCATACGGGTTCTCCTTCACGGACGGCAGGTTCGGCCGGTTGGCCGCGCGAGCCGACCAGCCCCGGGGAGAGCGGGGCTGGTCGGCAGGCGGGGCCCGCCGGAGCGGGTCAGCGGCTCGGTTGCAGGGCAGTGACGTGCACGCGACCGGTGACGGTGTGGGTGCGCGGGGTCGGGCCGGTGTGCCGGATGGTGATGTCGCCGGAGACGGTGTGGGTGTCCGTGTGGCCGGTGGCTTCGTGGATCGTGACGTCGCCGGAGACCGACTGCGTCTGGATGACTTCGCCGCGCTTGATGCGGGTGTCGCCGGAGACGGTGCGCACCATGACACGGCGAGCGTCGCGGATCTCGATGTCGCCGCTGGTGGTGGCCGGGGTCGCGGTGTGGGCCTGGTCGATCGTCACGTCGCCGCTGGTGGTGGTCACGTTGGCGGTCTCGGCGGACTCGATCCGCACATCGCCGGAGATCGTGCGCGCCCACGCCAAGGCCAGCGGACCCCGGGTGGTGACCGCGCCCGCCTCGGTCTGGGCCTGGAACTTCGAGCCGCGCGGCAACTCGGCGCGCACGGTGACAGGGGCCTGGCTAGCGAGCGTGTCGGTGACCTCGGCGCCGTTCATGAACACGCGTGAGCCGATGATCGAGACGTTGTGCGCGACGGTGACCGCGCGCACACTCACGCTGCCACCGCGCCGGGTGATGGTGATCCCGCCCGCCGCGGCGCGGTCCTGGACGTGGGCGGTCAGCAGACTCAGGCCGTGTTCGAGGCGGGCGGCGGTCACCGCGTCGTGCGCGGGACCGTCGGTGTCGGGAGTGGAGACAGTGACGGTGGCGTGCTTGGTGTCGGTGATGGTCACCTCGATGTCGGTGGCAAACGTCCACGCATCGAAGGTGACCGGGCCGGGCTCCGGGTGGGTGAGGGTCCGAGTCGTCATGGATGTCAGCTCCTTGTGTGCGGGAATCAGGGGAATCGGTGCCAGGGGCGGGCGGATCGGTCGGGGCGACGGGTGTCAGTCCACGTCGATGCCCTCGGGGGTGTCGGCGGGGTAGTTCTCCTCGCGCCAGCGGCGCAGCAGCTGCGCGAAGCGGGCGCGGTCGATGCCGAGGCGGTCGGCAGCCACGTCGCGGCCGTAGGCCGGGGCGGTGCGGCAGCGCAGCCAGGTGTACTCGGCACCGGAGAGCGGCACGCTGTGACCGCGGATCGCGCGTTCGATCGCGACCAGGTCCACCGGCCCGAAAGGCGTGTCGAGCGTCAGCCCGAGCGAGGGCAGCGAGGCCAGCCATGCGCGCGGGCCGTGACTCTTGCCGGAGTTCGGGATTCCGCCGATGACGATGTCGGCGGCGGTGAAGGCGGGGGCGGTGATCTGGGACAGCATTCGACGGCTCCTGTGGTCGCGGGGTCGGGGTGGGAAGCGCGGAGCCCTGCCGGGCGCGATGCCTGGCAGGGCTCTGGTGATCTGTGCGGTGGTGCTGTTCGGCGCCGGTGGTCAGGGTCGGTGTGATCCGAGGAAGTGGCCGGTGTTGGCGCGGGCTCGGTCCACGTGGTCACTGCCGACGTAGCCGGTCAGGGCGGCGGAGGCCTCGTAGAGATGCTCGGCGACGTCGCCGCTGAACATCACGCCGTTCTCCGCTGCCGCGCCGCTCCACTCGCCGAGGTGGTCGAAGACGTCGGCGAGCGCGTCGATGACGTTCTCGAAGCCGTACCCATGCAGGTTGGCGAGGACGTCGGCCAAATCGATGGCGCTGGTGGGCTTGTAGGCGGCCAGCGTGCGAAGTGCCTCGATCACGGGGGCGACCGCCGGATGTGCGGAAGTAGGGGTGGGCACCGGGCTCAGCTCCTCCGGCCCGCAGTGACGCTGTGGTCGGGCTTCGGGTACGAGGGGCTGGCGTACTTGGCCCCGTCCAGCGCGGCCAGGCGCTCCGGGCTGTGCCCGGTGGTCTGGCTCGGGTGCTGCGGCCGGCGGTGCAGCGGGCCGGGCTTGCCTGGGTAGCGCACCGGGCTGACGCGGGTCGCGTGCCGCACCCGGGGGTCGATCGCGTGGGCGCCGCTGAACCTCTTGTGCAGCTGCTCCATGTCGAAGCCGAGGTCAGCGGCCCATTCGTCGTAGGTCCAATTGAACGTGTAGTGCGTGAAGCTGCCCGCGCAGTCCTCGGCGTTCGCGTCGTCGTGAAGAACCATCAGACCGCGCTTGACCTGCTGCATCGTGTGGCACACGGCACAGCGCACCCGAGCCGACTTGCCCGGCTCCATGAACACGTCCAGCGCGCTCAGGCTGCTGATGTCGATGTCGATACCGTTTGACTTCACGACGAAACCTCCCAAGACAAGACGGAAGTGAGACCGGTTCGCAGAATCGCGATTCAGTCAGAGCGCCGGGCCAATGGCATCCGGCGGGAAAGCAGGCAGCGCAGTTAAGCGACGCTCCGGGAAGCGCTTCTAGCGGAACTTCAGACGATGTCTCACGGTGGATCGCCGTGGTTCATCCTTACGCACATAGTTCACCTTGTGCGTAAGGCTGTCAAGCCTCCGATCGCCCGGCGGGCATTTGCGCACCTCATGCGCCATGCGCGGGTGGTACAACAGGAGCAGGAGGTAGTGATGGCGAACCTGGAGCTCGGTACGACGCTGTATGGCCAGATCGCGCAGGATTTCCGGAAGCAGATCAAGGCGGGGACGCTGAAGGCGGGAGACAAGATCCCATCGACGGCTGATCTGATGGCCCGCTATGGCGTTTCCAATAACGTCGTCCGCGCAGCAATCACGGAGCTCAAGTCCGAAGGTCTCCTCCGTGGACATGCGGGCAAGGGCGTCTACGTCCAGGACGAGCGAACCGTCCGGGCCGAAGTGGTCGGCGTACTGAACGAAGCACTTGATGAGCTGGCGGCGCTGGCTGAACGCGAGGGTTCGATGGCCGAGCAGTTGAGTCCGACCATCGAACGTCTCGGGTTCGCTCTGGCAAAGCTGCAAGGCGAGCGGTAAGGGAGAAGAGCCGTGATCCCTGCTCATCGCGATGCACCCACTGCCAAGTACACGCGGATGATCAGGAGCACTACGCACAGCACTGCGGCCCTCCAGAACAGCGCCGCAGCCCGCTCGGCCATCGTCGCCTTCGCGAGCATCCGGCTGCGCTGGGCGGCTCGCATTTGGCCACGGCGCGACCGGTGCATGGTGGTCAGGCTGAGCGCCTGGCCATACCGCCGGCCGTGCCACCGTGCGCGGAGCCAGAGGAAGAGCAGAATGGCTCCGCCAATCAGGATCAAACTCACTGCGGGTCACCTCCTCCAGGTGCGGTCGGTGCGTCTCGTTGTCGCACTTCCATTGACCCGCAATCGCCCTGGCATATGAAGGTTCTGATGCGTACAACGGCGGTACGCCGCAGGTGTACGCATGGGAGGGAGCAGTGCAATGCCTCAGCCGCTACGTGCGCTGACGCCTGAGCGCTCGCCTAGACACTTGTTTGGAAGCGAGCTGAGGCGCCATCGAAATGAGTGGAAATTAAGCCAGGAGGAAGCGGCTAGGCTGCTCTACGTGAGCGAATCGAAGCTCGCGAAAGTAGAGAAGGCAGAACGGTGGCCCGACGAGCAGCTTGCCGCAGCTGCCGACCAGCTGTTCCGAACTGGGGGCACGTTCGCCAATCTGTGGCTGCTTGTGGCCGCAGAACGGCACGATCCAGCTGGCGAAGCGTACAAGCAGGCCTCTGACGCGTACTTCTCGGTCGTACGCGCGACGGGCGATGGTTCTGCCCCCACGATGGAGCTCAGGCTCAATCAGGAGGGCGACATCGTGGCCGAAATCAACCGCCGAACAGTTCTTATCGCCAGTGCGACTTCGCTGGCCTACCTCGCGCGCGACCCCGGAAACGGATCGCTGATTCCCGCGCAGCCAGCGGCTTCGGACGATCCGTTCGGGTTTGCGCGAACGGTCAGCCACCGTTGGCCGCAAACCGAGGTTGCGAGGGCTGCGAGCAGTCGAGGCGGCGTTGACTGGCAGTTGTTATTGCCCGGCGGGCGCAACATGCTCGGCACCGAAGCCGGAATCCAGCTCCATCCGGCGCGGATGGTCGGCCGTAAGGCCGTCGTGTCGCTTCCCGATGCCCGCCGTGCCGACGACTTCGTTCGACGTACAGGCCGCGGCCTGATCGTAGGCGCTGTCTCGGAGGAAGCGGATGAGGAGCAGCGCTTCTACCTGTTCGACGCGAGGGAAGCGCGGATGACGTTGCAGCCGACCGCCGGATCGTATGAACTGGCTGTGCCCGACGGGTACGAGCTTGATGATCTGACCTACGGCATTCTCTGGGCAGTCGCCAACCTCGATGACGCGCTACAAGCTGACGATCATGCGCTTCATGAGGCTCGGCACGATCTCAAGGCTTACGAACGGCTCAGCGCCTCTGCCGTGAGCCGGGAGTCCGCACCGGGCTTGAACCCGATCGCACACATGTACCTTGGGTCGGACTTTTGCGCCCGCTACATCCTGCGAAGCCTCGGAGAGTTGCACGCTAAGCCCGTCGCATGGACGCGAGAGCAGCGCGGCGAGGAAGCGAGCACATGGCTGCTGTTTGATCACAAGTACACGTACCTGCGAGACACGGTATCCCTGGTCGGTGGGTCAATGGAGCGCGGCTTCTGCATTCCGGAGTCGGCTGTCGTCGATTCCCCCCGGCACGAGCGCATCATGCTCTTCCTCGCCGTAGCGTTGATGGAGTCTCTACGGATCCACGTCCAGCTCACGACGGACCCCTCATATGAGAGGGTCGAAGGCTTCGTGCTGGCACCCCAGAAGCAGGAAGCCATCATTGCGAACTGGGTTGGCGGTGACGGGATGTGGCACGTTGACCTCACTACCAAGTCGGCGGTGGTCCGGCAGTTCGAGGAAGTAGCCGGCGACGTCGGCGCGGAGTCGCACATCGAGGCGGCGTCACCAGCTCGCCGACTCCAGGGCTTCGCGGACTATCTCGGGCTTGACTGGGCCTGGCTTATCCGTCGCTGCGCACAGTTGGGCCGCAGAGGTACAGACCGACTCGTCCAATCTCGGAGCAGGCTGATCTCGCCCGCTGGACTGGATGCGGCGTGCCAGTATGTAGGCTCGCTTTCGTCGGTGACCGACTAGCGGCGCGGACCTGTCCCCTGTCGAGAGAGAGGCCAGTTGATGACAAGCAGAGACCCCGCTCGCGTAGCCGTATTTAGCCTCGGTGGCACGATCGCGATGACCACGCAGCCCGACGGCACCGTAGCGCCGGCGTTGTCTGCCGAGGAATTGCTTGAGGCTGTGCCGCAGCTTGCCGGGCTCGGGCTTGATCTGGAGGTCCAGAGCTTCCGTCAGCTCCCTGGCGCATCCCTGTCGTATACGGATCTGTTCGCTCTGGCAGATGCCATCGACGAGGCAATCGACGCGGGCGCGGCTGGCGTGGTCGTGACCCAAGGCACGGACACGATCGAGGAAACGGCGTACTTTCTTGATCTCGTGCATAGCGGCCATGCGCCGGTAGTCGTCACTGGCGCGATGCGAAACCCGACCATGGCTGGCGCCGACGGCCCGGCCAACATTCTCGCAGCAATGCAGGTTGCCGTTTCACCAGCGACTCCGAAGCGCAGTCTCGTCGTGTTCGCTGACGAGGTTCACGCAGCAGCTGCCGTCAGCAAGACCCACAGCACCAGCGTCACGGCCTTCGTCTCAACGCCCGGTCCGATCGGCTATGTCGCAGAAGGCGAGCCAGCTTTCCACACCTCGCCCGCACCCACACCGAGACTTTTGGATCCCAACCCGCGCGACGTGCGCACCGCGCTGATCACGGCAACTGTTGGCGACGATGGCAGCCTGCTCCCCGTCATCGGTGAGCAGGTGGATGGCCTGGTCGTCGCTGGCTTCGGCGCTGGCCACGTGCCAGCCACGTACGTCGATGAGCTCCAGAGGCTGGCTTCAACCATTCCCGTAATTCTCGCCACACGCACCGGCCGCGGCCCGGTTCTTCGTCGAACCTACGGCTTCCGCGGCTCTGAGTCGGACCTGATCTCCCGCGGCCTGATTCCAGCCGGCACTCTGACGCCCGTCAAGGCAAAAGTGCTCCTCCACACTGCGTTGGCTCTCGGCGCGACCAGTGCAGACATCCGCAAGTTGTTCGAGGAAGGGCAGTCCAATGAAAGCCGCTGAGCTGACAATTGGCCGCACGTTCGGCGTTACCTTCGACCACGGCGACGACTTCTTCGACAGTCTGGCCAAGTTCTGTCAGGAGCACGATGTTCGCCAAGGCTATGTCCCCAGCTTCATCGCCGGACTAGCTGAGGCGCGGATCGTCGGAGCCTGCGACAAGCTAGAAGACCCGGATGCGCCAGTCTGGTCAGCCGTCCACGTTACGAGCGTCGAAGCGTTCGGCGGCGGCACGTTTACTCACAACGACGATGGCACGCTTTCAGCGCACATCCATGTGACTGTCGGCGAGAAGGCGAGATCCGCCCACGGCTACACAAGCCACCTGCTCTCGGCAAAGGTGCAGTTCCTCACGGAGATGCTGGTCGTTGAGGTCCTCTCGCCGACCATGTCACGCCCTCGGCATCCAGAGCTCTACGACGTGCCTCTTCTCCAGTTTGATCGCTGATGTGGGCCACGTGCGAGTCCATTCACTACGACTGTGGTGGTCACAGTGTCTTCCTAGTTGTCGATGGGTAAGTCCTGGACCGCTGTGGACGCCTGCTGTGGGGGGATGCTTTGAAGACGCGACGGCGCCGACCCTGGTCGGCGACGCGAGTGGGTATCGTCTGCGCGCTCGCTGGGCTGATGGTGCTGATTGCGGGCTACAACTACCCGCGCGGCTGGTGGCCGAAGGAGTTCGTCTTCGAGGTCTACCCCAACTCAGGTGCCGATTTGGTCGGCGCTGCGATCGTCGTCCTGCTGATCGACAGGTCAGCCCGGCTCCGAGACGATGCGGAGCGGCGGCGGCAACTGGTGCGCGAGTGCGCGAGTTCTGATCACAGCGTCGCGGGGCGGGCCCTGCTGGAGCTGGACAGCCGCGGATGGCTCGCGGAGGGGGCTTTGGCAGGAGCGCGGCTGATCGGAGCCGACCTTGCTGGGGCGCAGCTCGCGGGCGTGGATCTGAGCGGCGCTGATCTGGTCGGTGTGAAACTCGAAAATGCTGACCTTAGCCGCGCCTCACTTATCGGCGCACGCTTGACCGGCGCGAATCTCGACCGCGCGGTGCTGGAATGGGCCGTCGCAGACGACGCGAGACTCGGCGGTGTCGTGATGCGTGGAGCTGACGCGGGTGGGGCCAGGCTGCTGCGCGCCGACCTCACCCACGCTGATCTCCGGGATGCGGATCTGTCTGGCGCCGACTTGTCGGGCGCGGATCTTGCACACGCCGATCTCCGCGGCTGTGACCTCTCAGCGGCGGTTCTTGAGGGGGCATCGCTGCATTCGATCCGCAGTGATCGGACGACGAAATGGCCGGACGGAACGCGCCAGTCGAAGGAGAAGGCGCTCGATGACGTCCAGGGATCGGGATCCCGCGAACGAGCCGAGGAATGATGGGTCTTCGAACTGGTCGCGGGCGATGCGGCGAACCACCCTGCCCCGCAAAAGCTCAAGTATCACTGCCACGGTTAAGTCCGATGAGCCGCTATGCCTGCTGAGACGGGGACGGCGGTTATGAGTGGCGTTCAGGCCGTGCTGCGCTGCGTCAATCGCCTTCGCCAGTCGGACAGGAAGAACCTCGCGTCTGCCGCTGTCATGCTCAAGAACGGCATGATCGAAGAGGGCCGGATAAGAGATCACGTATTTACCCATGACGCGCGGCGTGACTCGGTGACGCACTCGATTCTGGAGAGCGAGTGGGATCCGTTCGGTGGATGACGCACGCGCGCTCCCTTGAGGAAGGTGGATCTGGCGCCTAGTAGAAGAGGGTTGTCGCTAAGCCGTTGGGCAAGTCGACAACCCTGCCAGAGTCAGTCACTTGTTCCCGACGCACTCCGTCGGGCTCGCTTCTTTTCCCAGCCGCGAATGAACGACGCGCCGCACCGGTCAATGGCGCCGACAAGCTTGCTACGCAAGAAGTGCATTCGATTAGCCTCTGACAGCTTCGACAATGGCTGATCGGCTACCTGGCACTCTCGCAGCAAGCAGAGCATCACAAGCACATACACGGAGTCGGCAATCATATAGATATCTCCTGGCTCGTGTACAGGAGTTAGCCCATCCTCATTATGCGTCATGCGGTTGCGCGTCGCTGTTGCCACTTCAGCCCAGGTGCTGACGTCGCCTACCAATTCAGCAAATGGCGCACCCGCATAAGATGCTAGCTCTTCAAGACGGCGACGCAGGCGTGGCTCATTTCCATAGGCAAGCTGATCGCCCAGCCAGGCTGAAACCTGGCGACCGACAGTAGCTTTCACTAGGGCGACGAGCTTCCGCTTTCGAGCCTTGTACACTTCCGGCGGCTCGATAGCGTTGGGAAACTTGCTGCGGTGAAATGTTTCCGCAGCGTTCAAGACATTCAGATATCGATTCTCTTGGTAGAGACGGGCGGAATAACGGAGAGTAAGTAGCGCGCCAAGTACAGGACGATAGGTGCGTGAGACGTCAATCCACCGCCCTATAGCTTCCACGCCACCGAGGTCAGCGAACGGGAAGAAGACTTTATGTTTACCTTGCGGCTCCTTCTCTCGTACATGTTCTGCACTATTGGGGTTTCCGTAGCCAATTCTTACGGGAACCTGCCTTCCGGAGCCGAGCTCCCGGGTCAGGTCCGACCGGTATAGCGACACAACGTTAGGCAGCGCTGGTGCGTCCATGGCAAGTGTGATCAGGTCCTGAAGGCCATTGAGGTCGGTCTGTACCTCCTCAAGAGGCTTGCACTCAGGATACTTGAGCACAAGAGACGTCGACTGCCCCAGAGCGAGCGACGTAACTCGATCTCCGTTAATTGACCAGCTGAACGCAAGGCGCAGTTCCCGGCCGTCCGGAAGCTGAACCTCTTCGTCCGGGAGCACGTCGTACGTAACGCGCCAGCGGAGAAGCGTCGAATAATCGTTCGGCAATCGAGTATCTGCTTCGAGCTTCAGCCCGGTTCGGCCGACCCACTGGGAAAGCTGGTCGAACTCGACCACGAACTCATCGAACACGAGATCATTTTCGTCTTCGAACCACGCCCCGGTGAGCACTTGTCCGACATGGAATGTCTCCTTCATGATGCCAGGCGGGTGCTCGATCTGCGTGCCGGACGAAAAGCAATTGAGAAGAGTGAGCTCCTCCTTGCTGGCAACACCATGCACCATGATAGAAGGTGGCTGCTGGTTGGAGAACATTACGGACTGGCCGCTCAGAGAGCCGAACAGCGTGAGGGTTCCGCCTTCGGCGGCATTGTAAACCAGGCGGCCAATAACGCGAGAGTCTGGCGCACTCGGCAGCCAGAAGAAACCCTCACTCTCAAAACTCTCCATGGGCGCGATATTAGCACAGGGGTCGCGGATGCTTGCATCGTTTATATCTCCATTGATCACTGGATTCTAAGGCGACGAAGCAGGTTGGTGCTGGTTCCCGAACGCAACCACCGCACACCAGTGGGGGCAGCCGAATCACCGGCAGAGTTTCGCGGTCAGGCTTGCAGGCATCCACTTCGTGGAGCAGAGTTGAGCGGCGACTGCATGCCGAACTACGCACCGGAAGGAGACGCGCAGATGCCTCCCACACCTGAGCGGCTGGCGCCTTGGCGATGGCGCTTGTGGCTGTGGAGGACCAGGTCTGAGCCCATGCGGTTCGTCTCCTACGCGGAGGCGTGGCCGGCGGGATTTCGGGAGCTCTACATGTACGACCAGACTGGCTTCGACCGGGGTCGGCTGGTGTGGAGAGTGTGCCACGCTTGCCGACGCGCCGTCATCTGCAAGATTTCGCTTGACGTCGGTGTCCATCGCCAGGGCTACGGCCGTCGGCTGATCCTCAGAGCGCTGCGTGATGGCCCAGACTACTCTTGGGCTACGTCCGGCCAATCGCCGGACGGCTCCAGGTTTTTCGCGGCCATGTCCGCCGAGACGGGGGCGGCGTTCGCGGGTGGTGCTCGAACATGCGAGCACATCAGGAGCAACGGGCCAGCGACTACCGCCGGGCCCACGCCGGCTCTGGATCGTTCCGTCTGACCCAAGCCTTCGTGGCGATCGACGCATTCTCGGACGGGCGAAAGAGCGGCAGATTCCGGACCTGTGGGCCAGACGCGGGCCAGAACGATGCCGAGGCGCGCTAACGTGGTCGTGCAGGCAGCGAAACAGGGGTCTCACCTGGCCTAACGTCATACAGCCCGGCGCTGACTCTTTCAGCTTCCCAAGCTGACAGCGCGGGTTCGATTCCCGTCACCCGCTCCGAACGCGAAAAGCCCGGTGATCAACGAATTGATCGCCGGGCTTTTCGCTTTGAACGGGAGTGTTCCGCGCCGAGTTGGGTGCCTTAAGAGCGCGGGACGCCGAGGGTCAGGTAGGCGTAGCCCATCGTTTCGCGTGATCCTCGGAGCCATCTTGTGCGGTGTGCGTCGAGTTCGGCGCGCACGGCGTCGGCTTCGGCGTGGTCGCCGTTGGCCAGCAGCCATTCCTCCGAGCTCGCCGCGTAGCCCGCTTCGAACCGGTCCCACTCGCCGCGGGTGGACATCTCGATGTTCAGCGGGCGGAATCCCGCGGCCACGGCCAGATCGACGACGTCCGGAAGGTAGAGGCACGTGTTGGTTGTGGTGCCGGGCCACATGGCGGCGAGTTCTTCGGCAGTCGGGGTGCGTTCCCATATTTCGCAGGCGAAAAGCAGTCGGCCGCCGGGGTTCACCAGCGGTCGGATGGCTGCGAGTGCGTCCGCGATACTCCCGAAGACCTGGTACGCCCCGGAGTTGATGACGAGGTCCGCCGGCGAGAGGTGCTCCTTGGCGTCGCCTTTGATGAACGTGACCCGGTCCTGCAGACCGCGTTCCGCCGCGTTGCCGTGTGCTCGTTCCACGTCGGGGCCGTGCGTCTCTACGCCGATACCGCGAGCCTGTGGGGCGGCTTCCAGCACGCGCAGCAGCAGTTCACCCCAGCCGCAGCCGATGTCGATCACCGTCTTCGGTTCGCGGGCGGTGAGTTCGGCGGCGAGCCGGTCGGCGCGCTCGTCGGACAGGGGCGACATGAACGTGAGGAGGCTGCCGGAACCGAAGCCTGAAGGGTTGGTCATCGCCCGTACGGTAGTGATCCGCGGCCTACGCCTCCACAGGTTTTCCGCCGCCCCACGGGAGGATCCGGGGCGCGCTGAACTGCGGTGGGAAGAGTTCGGGGCGGTTCCCCTCGCAGTTGGGAACCGCCCCGCATTGCGTCTTGGTGCGTACCAGGCAGAACGACCGAAGACGGGCGTCGGCGCCGCGGTCCGGCGGCGGTGGCGCCCGGGATCCGCAGCGTGTGCGGGCCCCTCGGACAGCTTCCCCCGCCTGATGCCGGACGTACCCTTCCTTCGGACAAGTCCGCTGCGGGGGCGGCCGGAATTCGGGTTCTAGCTGCGGGTTCGGATGTTCGACGGGTTGTAGTCGGACAGGGCGTCGGACGCTTGTCCGGGAAAACGCGTTCTGGCGGACTTCTTGGGGACTTGGCGAGACGTTGTCCGGGTTTCGTCCGCCGGGGGGCTTGCGTGGGGGCTCGTACAGGTGGCAAGGGATTGTCTTGTGGGGCGGGAAGTTCGGACGGAAAGGCGGCGGGCGGTCGCGGGAGCTGCGGCGATTCACTCGTCCGGATTAACGGTCGACTTCCCTACGCGTGAGTACTGAACGAGACGGCGGGTGGACGGTGGGTGACACATCAGTGGTCTGTACCGCTCGTTTGTCGCTGTGCGGTGGCAAGCTGTAGCAACGCGTCGCTGCCGAGAGGTCTCGCAGTCCTCGGATTCACAGCGGTGCGCACGGTGCGCTGCGTCAACCGCGTACCAGGCATCCGCCGTGACCGGCGCCTCTCCTGAGCGCCGGTCACGGCGGGCACCCGCGGCCGCCGGTCACGGGTGGATCGACCTCAGGGTCCCGCGGGACCCGGAAGGCAGGATCAGGGCAGTGATAACACCCTCATGGGCACCGGGCGAGGCGGCCTCGGTGCCCAATGCGACTCCCGAGCCGCCCGAGCCGCCCGAGCCGATCGAACCGAGTGCGTCGAGTGCGCTCACGTCGCCTCCGCCGCGTTGGGCGGCCGTGCTGGTCGCCGTGGTGCTGGTGCTGGCCGCGGTCCTCGTCGGCTTCGGCACCCCGATCGGCGTGGTGCTCGAGGTCCTCGCGGGCGCCGGGTACATCGGCACCGAGATCGTCCACCGACTGAACGGGGCCTGAGATGGACTTCGCCCTCAGTTCGCCGGAAGACGAAACCCGCTCCATGCGCGGAAACTCGCACGCCGTCGGACTTCCGGCCGCCGTGCTGCAGGCCGCGGAATGGCGCTACCTGGTGCGGATGCTCTACAGCGCCGCCGGTTCGCCGCCGATCGCCGAGTTCGCGCGCCCGCTGGTCCAGGAAGTCCTGTGGGGCCACGCGCATGCGGGCGCCGGCTTCTTCGAAGCGCTGTACGCGGCGCTCACGAAGCCGGTCGTCACCAATGCGGTCGGCACGGCGGCGCAACGTGGGCCGCGCCGCGCGGTGTCGGAAGCGCTGCGCCGGCCGCGCACCGAACCGGCTCCGTTCGAGTTCGACTATGGGCAGACGACCGCGCGTGCTGCCGTGGTCGTTTCGGACGACGGCACCCTGCGCGTGCGGTCGGGGAGCATCGAGGACCAGTTGCGCCCGCCGTACCAACTGGTGCCCGGCAGCCGCCCGGCGCTGACGGCGGGCACGGGCACCGGGTCGGGCACTCGGTCCAAGCACGGGTTCACGCCGCCGAGCCCCAGCGGGATCGGCACCATCCCGGATTTCGTCGAGGCGCTGCGACTTCTGCAGCGCTGGAGCGGACTGAACCTGCGCGAACTCGAGGAGCAGTCCAAGAAGCTGACGGCCGATGAGACGGGCGGCCGGGTCGTGTGGCTCGCCAAGTCCACCGTCTCGGACATGCTGAACCGTAAGAACAAGCTCCCCAAGCCCGAGACGCTGCGCGCCTATACCGCGGCCTGCGGCGTGACCCCGGCGGAACAGGACCGGTGGCTCGCCGCGCGCAATCGCCTCGCGCGGGGCGTTGAGCATCACCGCAGGCGCGGCAACTCCGGTATCAACCCGGATGGTCAGGGCTACCAGGTTCTCTGACGACGCTGACGACTCTGACGACGTGGCGGGCCTCGCACTGCGTGAGTGCGGGGCCCGCTACGGCAGGTCCGGGCCGTCCCAGTCGAGGGTCGGGGGGAGCGCGCCTTCCAGGGTGAGCAGCCAGCGTTTGGTGGGGAGGGCGTCGGGAGTGTTGCCGAAGCCGCCCAGGCCGTCGGCGGCTATGACGCGGTGGGCGGGGATGAGGATGGCTATCGGGGTGGTGGCCATGACGGTGCCGACGAGGCGGGCGGCTTGGCCGGTGCGGGCCACGTCTGGGTCGAAGGCGCCCGAGCGGTCGGCGAGTGCGCCGTAGGTGATGGTCTCGCCGTAGGGGACGGTGGCCTCCAGGCATTGCAGGACTCTGCGCTGCAGGTTGGAGGTGAGGGACCAGTCGATGGGCAGTTCGAAGCGCGGGCTGCGCCAGGTGCCGTCGAAGTACGCGGTCAGGCGTTCGGTGACGGCTCGGGCGCGGCGGTCGGCCGTCACCTGGTCGGCGGCGAGGTCCAGGCCTTCGGGCATCTGCTCCGTGTCGTTCTCGTGGAACGCGGCCCAGATCACGCCCTGCGCGGTTGCGGCCACGCGCATGCGGCCGGAGGGCAGCGGCGTGGCCACGGTGAAGCGGATGACAGGGGGCTCCATCACCCCATCAAAACATCTTCATCTGACAGAACGCAGGATGACGAACTTGGGGCTGCCCGCGACGGTCTCGCAGTTGCCGAAGATCTTGCGGAGCTTGACGTGGTAGCCGAGGTGCCGGTTGCCGACGACCCAGAGTTGGCCGCCGGGGCGCAGGGCGCGGCGGGCGCCGGTGAACATGCGCCAGGCGACGAGGTCGGTGGTGGCGCGGTGGGTGTGGAAGGGCGGGTTGTTGAGGACGAGATCGGTGCTCGCGTCCGGGATGGGGGACATCGCGTCGCCGACGACGAACTGGGCGTCGACGGAGGTGGCGACGTTGGATTCGAACGTGGCCTTGGCGGAGGCGACAGCCTGGTACGACTCGTCGATGAAGGTGAGTTGGGCGGTCGGATTCGCCAGTGCGGCGGCGGTTCCGATGACGCCGTTGCCGCATCCGAGGTCGACGATGTGGTCGCCGCCGTGGGTCACGGGGAGGTACTGCAGGAAGAAGCGCGTGCCGATGTCGAGGCGGTCGGCGCAGAAGACGCCCGCGTAGTTGGTGACGTCGCGGCCCGCGATGGCGCCGAGTTTTCTGTCCACAGGCAGTGGATAAGTCAGCGGCCACGGGTTGCGCGGGCGGTCGGCGGCGGTGATCTCGGGCGAGGTGAAGATCAGGCGGGCCTTGCGCACGGCGAGCGACGTGCGGGTCGGGCCGACGAGCTGCTCGAAGAGGTTCAGCGTCGAGGTGTGGATCTCGGTCGCCTTGCCGGTGCCGACGACGACCGAGTTCGCGTGCAGCCGCGGGGCCAGCCGGTGCAGCTGGTCCTCCAGCAGGGCGTGGATCTTGGGGACCCGCACCAGCAGCACGTCGATGCGCTCCGGGGGCTCGTCCTGCGTGCTCAGCAGCCTCGCGGAGTCGCCGACGAGGGCACGCGCGGCCTCCATCGCCAGGTACGAGTCGGTGATCAGCACCGGCCGGGTGTCCTTCACCGGCAGCGCGGCCAGCAGTTCGCCGGTGCGGTCGCCGAGCACGACGACGGTTCCGGTCAGGTCGACGCCGGTTTCCTCGAGATGCCGCAGCAGGTAGTCGTCGGCGGCGTCGGTGCTCACGCGGCGTCCGTCGCCGCGGCCGCGCGCGGACTGCGCCGCTGGGAGATCCGCGAATATGCCACGGCAGCAGCGTACGCCGCCGTGGCCACCGTCATGATCCAGAAGCTCGTGGGCGTGTTCGGCACGAAGTAGGACAGGGTCAGACCGAACCAGACATCGAATACGGCGAGTACCGCCGAGACGGCCAGGCCGACGAACGGGCGGTCGGTGACGAGCAGCGCGGTTCCGGCGGGGGCGGCGAGCAGGCCGAGCAGCAGCATCGAGCCGACCGCCTGGCTGGCCTCGCCCGCGGTCACGCCGATCAGCACCAGGAACGCGTAGCCGAGCAGCCGGACCGGGACGCCGCGCGCTGCCGCCACCGCCTCGTCGAGGGTGGCGAAGAGCAGGGGGCGGGCGATCGACAACACGACGAGGCTGACGCCGACGCCGATCAGCAGCGCGGTCAGGGCCTGGCCGGACGAGATGCCGAGGATGGACCCGAAGAGCACGTTCACGGTCTGGTTGCCGCTGGAGTTCGCGGAGCCGGACTGGTTCGTCGTGTACAGGGTCATGAAGAAGACGCCGAGGCCGAGGATCCACGCGAACACGTTGCCGATCACGACGTCGTCCGCGCGGCCGCGTCGCCCCAGCGCGCCGAACAGCACGGCGATCAGCACGCAGCCCACGAACAGGCCGACGCGCAGGTCGATCCCGAAGGCCAGGGCGGCGAGCGCTCCGGTGAACGCGACGTGGGACAGGGCGTCGCCGGTGAAGACCTGGGCGCGCAGCACGATGAAGTACCCGACGAGGCCGCAGGCGAGCGCGATTCCGGTACCGGCGACGAGGGCGGTCACCATATAGGAGTCGTGGAACATGCTCACGCCACCTCCGGCCGGAACGAGTGCCGCCGCGCCGATTTCGCCGCGTACGCCAGGACGTAGCACGCGAAGGCGAGCGAGGTGATCGTGAATCCGGTGGCCTGGTTGCCGAAGTAGGCCCAGGCCAGGCCGAACCAGGTGACCAGCACGCCGATCACGACGGTGAGCAGCAGGCTGAGACCCGTCCGCGCGGTCAGCACCTGGGCCGTCGCGGCGGGCATGACCAGCAGCGCGAACACGAGCAGCGAGCCGGTGAACTTGGAGACCTCGGCGACGGTCGCGCCGAGCAGTACCAGGAAGACGACGTTCAGCGTGCGTACGGAGACGCCGCGCGCGGCCGCGACGGCGGGGTCGATCGAGGCGAACAGCAGGCGGCGGCCGATCAGCAGCATGACCAGCAGGACCACGACGGCGACGAGTGTGAGCGTGAGCACGTCCTCGCTCGTGATACCGAGGAAGTTGCCGAACAGGAACGCCGACGTGCTGCTGAGGAATCCGCCGTACAGGTCGAGGAAGACGGCGCCGAGTGCGAGCGCGAACGCCTGAACGACGGCGATCAGCGCGGACGAGTGCGCACGCTCGCCGACGCCGGTTCCGCTGCCGCGTGAGAGCAGCGCGATCACCAGGGCCGAGCCGATGCAGAAGCCGAAGTAGCCGAGCGTCGCACTGAGGCCGAGATACACGGCGGCGGCTGCGCCCGGGAAACCCGTGACGGCGATGGAGTGTCCGGCGAAGCTCTGGCGTCTCAGCACCATGAACCAGCCGATCACGCCGGCCAGCAGCGCGACGGCGAGTCCGGCCCGGAAGGCGTTCACCATCGAGGGCAGGGACCACATCCACTGCACATCGGTGATGATGTTCCACGTGAATCCAGGGTTCACCGCAGTGCCTCGTGTCGGTCACCGTGATGGTCGTGCCGATCGCTGTGCAGCGCGGGCGCCTCGGGACCGCCGACCACGACGAGCCGTCCGTCCACGGCGCGCAGCACCTCGACCGGCGTGCCGTACAGCCGGGTCAGCGTCTCCGTGGTGATGACCTCGGTCGCCGGGCCGGAGGCCGCGCCGCCGCCGACGATGTAGACGACGCGGTCGAGGTAGCTGAGGATCGGGTTCACGTCGTGCGCCACCATGACGACGGCCACGTCCGCCTCCCGGCAGATCCGGTGGATCAGCGCGGCGATCCCGGCCTGGTTCGGCAGGTCCAGCGAGTCCAGCGGCTCGTCGAGCAGGAGCAGCCGAGGCCGGCGCACGAGGGCCTGCGCGATCAGCAGCCGCTGCTGCTCGCCGCCGGAGCACTCGCCGATCGGCCGGTGCGCGTAGCCGGAGGCGCCGACGAGTTCGATCACCTCGCGCACCCGGGCGTCCGCCGCCTGCCGCGCGGCGCTGAACCGGCGCGCGAAGGGCAGCGGCACCCCCCAGCGGTCGCCGTCCAGGCCGAGCCGCACCACGTCCTCGCCGCGGATCCGCAGCGAGGCGTCGAAGTTGCGGCGCTGCGGCAGGTAGCCGATCTGCTCGCCGGCCGCGCCGGGCCGGTGACCGAGCACGCTCACGCTGCCGGCCGCGACCGGCAGCGTGCCCAGCAGTACCTTGATCATCGTCGACTTGCCGACGCCGTTCGGGCCGAGCACGGCCACGAACTCGCCCGGGTGCACGGTGAGGTCCACGCCGCTCCACAGCCGGCGTCCGCCGAGGGAGACGGCCGCGTCGTGCAGCGTGATGACGGGGGCGTCGGAGTCGTCGATCATCATCAGTGTCCTGTCGCCTTGGCCAACGCGGTCTGCAGGTTCTGGAGCTCGCCGACCATCCACTGCTGGAAGCTGTCGCCCGCCGGGGAGAGCGTCTCGGTAACGGTGGTCACCGGGATGCCCTCCTGCTGCGCCAGCTTGACCTGCGCCTGGATGTCCGGCGTGGAGTTCTGCGAGTTGTAGACGTAGACCTTGATCTGCTTGTTCTTGATCTGCTGGTCGATGGTCGCCTTGTCGGCGGACGTCGGGTCGGTGCCCTCGCTGATGTCCTTGAGGAAGGAGTACGGCGTGAGCATGTCCAGGCCGAGGCTGTCGGCGAGCGGCGAGACGATCGATTCGGAGGCGCCGATCGGCGTGCCCGCGTACTTCGACTTCAGCGTGGTCTCGAGCTGGTTGTACTCGGCCAGCGTGGTGCCCTCGAAGGCCGCCTTCTGCTGCGCGAAGTAGGACGCGTCGGCGGGATCGATCTTCTGGTACTCGGCCGTGATCGCGTCGATGACCTTGTAGACGCTCGCGTGCGAGTACCACTGGTGCGGGTTGTCGCCGGCCTTGAGCCCGAGCACGTCGCCGACGGTCAGCACGCTGCGCGCCGAGTTCGGGTTCGCCGACACCAGGCCGGGCGCCCAGGACGAGTCGTAGCCGATCCCGTTCTGGATGAACAGCTGCGCGCTCGCGATGGTCCGGGCGTCGGCCGCGGTCGCCTCGTAGGAGTGCGGGTCGGTGTCCGGGTTGGTGATGATCGCGGACTCGGTGACCTTGGATCCGCCGAGCTGCGCGGCGATCGAGCCCCAGAAGTTCTCCGCGGCGACCACGGTGATCTTCGTGCTGCCGCCGGTCGCGGCGGAGGAGGCGGTGCCGGGCGCGGTCGTCGAGCAGGCGGCGGTGACCAGTGCGGTCATCGCGCCCACCGCGGCGAGCGTGACCCTGGGCTTGATCGTCATGGGAGGTGCCCCCAAAGGCTGAGAATGAACATCATTTTAACCTGCGTTGCGGCTTCAGGCTAGTGAAAACCGTTTTCATTTGCAAGAGCCGGATAACCTGGAGCGATCCGGGGCCCGGTCCACCTATGCTGGATCCGTCATGTGCGCTCATGGACCCACCACCACCCTGGACGACCTGCGCTCCCGGCTGCCGGAGCTGCCCCCGCGCGACGCGGCCCGGCTGCGCCGCCGGATCGACGGGGCGCGCCGGGTGCGCAAGCCGGAGGCCGCCGCGGCGATCGCGACCGAGATCGCCGGGCAGATCGACGCCGCCATAGCCCGGCTCGCCGCCCGCGCCGAGGCCGTGCCGCCGATCGAGTACCCGGAGAACCTGCCGGTCAGCGGCAAGCGGGACGAGATCCTCGCGGCGATCCGGGACCACCAGGTGGTGATCGTCGCGGGCGAGACCGGCTCCGGGAAGACGACGCAGATCCCGAAGATCTGCCTGGAACTCGGCCGCGGGCTGCGCGGCGTCATCGGGCACACCCAGCCGCGCCGACTGGCCGCGCGCACCGTGGCCGAACGCATCGCGCACGAGCTGAAGACCGAGATCGGCGCCGTCGTCGGCTACAAGGTCCGGTTCACCGACAAGGGCGGCGCGGACACGCTGGTCAAGCTGATGACCGACGGCATCCTGCTGGCCGAGCTCCAGCACGACCGCGACCTGCTGCAATACGACACGCTCATCATCGACGAGGCGCACGAACGCAGCCTCAACATCGACTTCATCCTGGGCTATCTCAGGCAACTGCTGCCGCGCCGACCCGACCTCAAGGTCATCATCACCTCGGCCACGATCGATCCCGAGCGCTTCGCCGCGCACTTCGCCTCGGCCGACGGGAAACCCGCGCCGATCGTCGAGGTCTCGGGCCGGACGTATCCGGTCGAGGTGCGCTACCGGCCGATCGTCGACCTCGAAGACCCGGACGGCGACCCGGACCGCGACCAGGTGCAGGCGATCTGCGACGCGGTCGGCGAACTGCAGGCCGAGGGCGACGGCGACATCCTCGTCTTCCTCAGTGGCGAACGGGAGATCCGGGACACCGCGGACGCGCTGGGCAAGCTGCAGCTGCGGCGCACGGAGGTCATCCCGCTCTACGCACGGCTGTCCAGCGCCGAGCAGCACCGCGTCTTCCAGCCGCACAGCGAACGGCGCGTCGTGCTGGCCACGAACGTCGCCGAGACCTCGCTGACCGTCCCCGGCATCAAGTACGTCATCGATCCGGGTACGGCGCGCATCTCCCGCTACAGCCATCGCCTCAAGGTGCAGCGGCTGCCGATCGAGCCGGTGTCGCAGGCCTCGGCGAACCAGCGCAAGGGCCGCTGCGGACGTACGTCGGACGGTATCTGCATCCGGCTCTACTCCGAGGCCGACTTCGACGCGCGGCCCGAGTTCACCGAGCCGGAGATCCTGCGCACGAACCTGGCCTCGGTCATCCTGCAGATGACGAACATCGGGCTCGGCGACATCGCCGGATTCCCGTTCGTCGAGCCGCCGGACCGCCGCAACATCAAGGACGGCCTCGACCTGCTGCACGAGCTCGGCGCGATCGAGCCCACGTCGCCGGACGCGCGTCCCACGCTCACCGGCGTCGGCCGCAAGCTGGCCCGGCTCCCTGTCGATCCGCGTCTCGCGCGCATGGTCATCGAGGCCGACGGCAACGGCTGCCTGAACGAGGTCCTCGTGATCGCGTCCGCGCTCTCGATCCAGGACCCGCGCGAACGGCCTGTGGACAAGCAGATGCAGGCCTCGCAGAGCCATGCGCGCTTTGTGGACAAGGAAGCGCAGTCCGACTTCCTGACGTACCTCAAGCTCTGGGACTACATCAAGGAGAAGCAGAAGGAGCTCTCCTCGAACCAGTTCCGCAAGCTGTGCAAGAACGAGTTCCTGCACTACCTGCGCATCCGCGAGTGGCAGGACCTGCACGCGCAGCTGCGTCAGTCGATCCGCGACCTCGACGTCGTTCCCAACTCGGTAGCCGCTCATCCACAGGCTGTGCACAGAGCTCTGCTCTCAGGACTCTTGTCGCACCTCGGCATGTACGACCCGGAGAAGCGCGAATACCTCGGCGCCCGCAACGCGCGGTTCGCCATCTTCCCCGGCTCGTCGCTGTTCAAGAAGTCGCCGCGCTGGGTCATGGCGGCCGAACTCGTGGAGACGACGCGGCTGTGGGGACGCGTCGCGGCACGCATCGAGCCCGAGTGGATCGAGGAGCTCGCCGGGCATCTCGTGAAGCGCAGCTACAGCGAGCCGCACTGGTCGAAGGCCGAGGAGAGCGTCCTGGCCTACGAGAAGGTCACGCTCTACGGCATCCCGATCGTCGCCCAACGCAAGATCCACTACGGCAAGATCGATCCCGAGCTCAGCCGCGAGCTGTTCATCCGGCACGCGCTGGTCTACGGCGAATGGACGACCCGGCACCAGTTCTTCCACGACAACCGCAAGCTCCTGAAGGAAGTCGAGGAGCTCGAGAACCGCGCGCGGCGCCGCGGCATCGTCGTGGACGACGAGACGCTGTTCGACTTCTACGACCAGCGCGTCGGCGCCGACTGCACCTCCGCACGGCACTTCGACACCTGGTGGAAGAAGGCGCAGCGGGAGACGCCGGACCTGCTCTCCTTCGAGCGCTCGATGCTCGTCAACGAGAACGCGGCCGCCGTCACCGAGGAGCAGTACCCGAACGTCTGGCGGCAGGGAAAACTCCGCTTCAAGCTCACCTACCAGTTCGAGCCGGGAGCCGACGCGGACGGCGTCACCGTGCACATCCCGCTCGCGGTCCTCAACCAGGTCGAGCCGGAGGGCTTCGACTGGCAGATCCCCGGACTGCGCGAGGAACTGGTCACCGAGCTGATCCGGTCCCTGCCCAAGCCGATCCGCCGCAGCTTCGTCCCCGCACCGAACTACGCGAAGGCGCTCCTCGAAAAACTGCCGGCGCGCGAGGGATCCCTGCTCGACGGCCTCGAGCGTGAGATGCGCCGGATGGGTGCCCGCGACCTCGACCGCTCCGACTGGGATCTGGCCCGGCTGCCCGAGCACCTGACGATGACCTTCCGCATCATCGACGAGCGCAACCGCAAGCTCGCCGAGGGCAAGGACCTGGTCGCCCTCAAGGAGAAGCTGAAGCCGAAGCTGCGCGAATCGCTGTCCTCGGCCGCCGACGACATCGAGCGCACCGGCCTGAAGACCTGGAACTTCGGGCCCGTCGCGCACGTCTACGAGCAGCATCAGCGCGGCGTCGCGATGAAGGCGTACCCGACGCTGGTCGACGAAGGACAGGCGGTCGCGCTCAAGCTGCTGGACACGCCCGAGGAGCAGGCGGACGCGATGTGGCTCGGCGTGCGCCGCCTGCTGCTGCTCAACATCCCGTCGCCGGTCAAGGGAATGCTCGCCGCGCTCGACAACAAGCAGAAGCTCGCGCTCGGCACGAACCCCTACGGCCCGGTCCCGCTCCTGTTCGAGGACTGCGTCGCCTGCGCCGCCGACTACCTGATGGAACAGAACGGCGGCCCGGTCTGGGACGAGGCGGGATTCGCGGCGCTGCGCGAGAAGGTGCGCGCCGACGTGGCCGAGATCGCGGAGAACGCGCTCGTCATCGTCGCCGACACCCTCGCCGCCGCGCACGAACTCGACCGTCGCCTCAAGGGGAAGGCGAGCCTCGCGCTGCTGCCCTCGCTCACCGACGTGCAGACGCAGATGGCCCAACTGCTGCCGAAGGGCTTCATCTCGGCGACCGGCTACGAGCAGCTGCGCCACCTTCCACGCTACCTGCGGGCGATCGCGTACCGGCTCGACAAGATGAACGACGACCCGTACCGCGACCAGGCGAACCTCGCCAAGGTGCAGCAGCTGCAGCGCGAATACGAGGACGCACTCAGCCGCGTGCCGCGCGGCCGTCGTCCGAGCGCCGAACTGCACCAGGCGCGCTGGCTGATCGAGGAGTTCCGGGTCAGCCTGTTCGCCCAGCAGATCGGCACCGCGACGACCGTGTCCGAGAAGCGGATCAGAAAACTGCTGACGGCGGCGTAGCCGAAGCCACGCCGCCGTCAGCGGATCAACAAGCGGTCAGTTCGTGAAGTACCCGAACACGTCGGCGACCAGGTCGGTCGAGCCCGGCGAGTCGTTGTAGACGCTCAGCGCGTCGGCGGCGCCGACGGTGGCGAACAGGCCGAATCCGGCGACGTTCTCACCCTTGCCGAAGTTCAGCGCCGAGGTGTTCGGCATGGGGGTGCCGGCCGGGTAGGCGATCAGCGAGCCGCCCGCGGTCTCGTCGGTGGCCGTCAGGTTCACCGCGAGGGACACGCCCGCCGGGAGCCCCTGGAGCGCCCCGGCGTTGATGGTGTTGAGCGGGAACGCCTCGTCTCCGTCGCTGCCGAGTGCGTAGCCGGTCTGCCGCGTGTCCACCGCGCGGTACGAGGTGACCGGCACGAAGTAGCCGTCCGCCGACGTGGCGAAGTAGCCGGAGACGTCCGCGATCAGGTCGACGGAGCCGGTGGGCGAACCGTTGTAGAGCTCGATCGAGCCGTCCTTCGCGATCGGCACGATGACCGTGTTCGAGATCGTCTGGCCCTTGGCGTAGTTCAGGCTGGACGTGGTCGGGCCCCCGGCGCCGTCCGGCTGGGCGGCGATCCAGCCGTTGCCGGTCGCGTTGGTCTCGGTCACGTGCACGGCCACCGCGGTCGCCCCGGCCGGGATCGAGTCCACGCCGGTGATCGGCACGGACAGCCCGGTCTTCGGACCGACCTTCGCCTCCGGCGCGCCGGTGCCGGAGCGGGTGTCCAGGATCCGCTTCAGCGTCGCGGCCTGGTAGCCGGCCCCGGTGCTCTGCGTGAAGTAGCCGGTCACGTCCACGATCGCCTGGGCGTACGTGCTGGCGTTGCCGTTCAGGCACACCGGAAGCACGCCGGTCGAGGACAGCGGCACGATCGCGCTGTTGGCCACGGTCTGCCCGGCGCTGAAGTTCAGGTTCGAGGCGTTGCCCGAGGTCAGGGTGAACACGCCGCTGCCGCCGGTGCTGGTGGCGGTCAGGTTCACCGCGACCGACGTCGCCCCGGCCGGAATCCCGTCCACGCCCGTCACCTGCAGGCCGTAGCAACCGCCCGCGTACAGGTAGCCCTGCAGGCCGCCGGTCCCGGTGCGGGTGTCCATGATCCGCTGCGGGCTGATCGCCGTGAAGCTGGAAGCCGTCGTGGCGACCGAGGCCGTCTTCACGATCGTCGTCCCGTCGGTCAGGTTCGCCGTGTCGGTGACCGTGTACTTGCCCGGCGCCGGGTACGTGTGCGGCGTGCTGGTCACGGCCGCCGTGCTCGAACCCTGAACCGTCTGCGTCTGGCCGTCGCCCCAGTTGATCGTGTACGAGACGGCGGGCGTCGGAGCGGCGGTGACGGTCTCGCTCAGGCCGGTGCCGAAGGTGGTGGTCTGGACGAGGCTGCTGCTCAGCGCCACACCCAGCGGCCCCTGCGCGTTCGTGCTCGCCACCAGGGACGTCGAGAACGTCTGCTGCTCGGCACCGCGGTCGCAGTACGCGGGCGATCCGGCTCCGGTCACGGCGATGGCGGGATCGGCGGAGCAGCTGTTGCCGAAGAGGTCCGTGCTCAGCGCTCCCGGTGCGGCGCTGTTCGCCGAGTTGAGCTGCGGCGCCGAAGACGTGATGGTGCCGTAGGTGTTGGCGTAGTCGGGGCTCGCGTTGATGTCGTGCGCACCCTGTCCGGTGGCCGCGTCGAGGGCGGCGGCCGTCGCGTACGTGGTCCCGCCCCACGAGTAGGGCAGCGGAGTCGCGGACGTGTAGACGACGTTGTAGTCGATCGTCGAGCCGGACGTCGAGGACGAGTCCACCGAGATGGCCGGATCCGTGGTCGATCCCGTGTACTGGACGATGTTGTTCTCGATCGTCGTTCCGGTGGAGCCGCCCGTGATCCCGATCTTGGTCTCCGCCGCCGACGAACCGAAGAAGGTGTTCGACGTGATGGTCGTGTTCGGAGCACCGTTGATCACGAGCAGGCTGCTGTCGATGACGTTCGTGCTGATGACGTCGTCGGAGCTGCCCGAGTCGATCTGCTCGCCGTTGGTGATGCTCCGGGTGAGGCTGATGTTCGAGGACGTGCCGGTCACGTGGAGTCCGGCGATTCCGACGGGCAGCGTGTGGATCCCGTTGAGCGTGATGTGCGACGAGCCGTTCGCGTACACGCCGGCGGCGTTGAACATGTGCGTGATCGCCGCGCCCGCGAAGGACACGTACGCGGCCCCGTCGAAGTTGAGCACCGGCCCGGTCTGGCCGACGCCGTTCCCCATCGAGACGTCGCCGCTGCTTCCCGGCGTCGGCTCGAACACGATCGGGGCGGCGGCGGTGCCCACGGACTTGATGTCCAGCTGGCCCACGTACGCGGTCGGCGTGATCTCCACCGTGTCGCCGGGCTGGGCCGCGTCGGCGGCGGGCTGGATCGAGCAGTAGGGCGCGGCGGCGGTGCCGGTGCCCGAATCGGTGCACGTGGTGGACAGACCGTCCACGTACAGAACAGTCGAGGTGTCCGCGTGGGCCGCGGTGACGCCGGCCAGTGCCAGCGAGATCGAGACCGCGGCCGTGGCGGCGCGGCGCGTGGAACGCATCAGATCCCCTCCCAGAATCCCCATGCGGCTGTGACAGCCGCGTCAGGCACTGTATACCTGGGGAGGATCTCGGATAAGGCTAGTTACACACCCGGTACGCAGCCACCGCGTCCTCGTCCAGCTCGACACCCAAACCAGGGTTCTGCGGCACGGTCAGAAACCCATCGGGGTCGATATCCAGCGGCTCGGCGAGCATGAAGTCGCGGCGCTCGGGCGTCCAGGTCGGCGGATCGCAGGGGAACTCGAGGTACGGGCCGCCGCCGATTCCCGCTGCCAGGTGGAGATTCGCGAGCAGCGCGACGCCGTCGGTCCACGTGTGCGGGGTGTAGTGGCGGTGCTTGAGCAGCGCGAGTTCGCCGAGGGTGCGGGCGCGCAGCATGCCGACGGCCTGCACGGCGTCCATCTGGTAGACGTCGAGGGCGTCGAGCTCCAGCGAACGCAGCAGTTCCGGGACCGAGCGGTGCAGCCCGGCCGCCGCGATGCGCACGTGCGGGATGTCGGCGCGCAGCCGCTTGTAGCCGGGGAGATCCGGATAGGGCAGCGGATTCTCGACCCAGAACACGCCGAGCTCGCCGAGTTCGGCCACGAGCTTGCGGGTGCGCACCAGGTCCGGCGCGCGGTCGCCGGCGGCCGCGCCGAGGTCCACCATGATCTCGAAGTCGTCGCCCACGGCCTCGCGGGTGCGCCGCACCGACTCGACGCCCGCGCGCAGCCGGGTCCGGTCCAGCCGGATCTTCATCGCGCGGAAGCCGTGCGCCCGCAGGGCCAGCGCGGATTCGGCGCGTGCCGCCGGGGAACGCAGCTCGCCGGTCGAGGCGTAGACGGGCAGCCGCTTGGCCGCGTTGCCGAGCAGCACGGAGACCGGCTGTCCGGCGACCTGGCCGAGGATGTCCCAGCAGGCCGCCTCCAGCCACCAGTACGCGGGGCCGCGCAGCCCGAGCGTCTCGATCGTGCGCACCTGGGCCACGAGGTCGAGCGGATCGGTGCCGAGGAACAGCTGCCGGTGCGCGTCGAAGCCGTCGAGCGTCCCGGCGGCGGTGGCCACGCCGGTGACGCCCTCGTCGGTGTGCACCCGCACGAGCGTGGTCTCGAATCCCGGCCACGGCTCCGGCTCCCAGGCGGGCTGGAACGCCGGGTCCAGCGGCAGCCGCAGCCGGTCCAGCG
This sequence comes from Actinospica sp., assembly GCA_035493475.1. Classification (GTDB taxonomy): domain Bacteria; phylum Actinomycetota; class Actinomycetes; order Streptomycetales; family Catenulisporaceae; genus Actinospica. Next base: position 2,523 of record DATJIF010000142.1, on the reverse strand, counting down.
CTATGTGGGTGATCTTCATGCCGGTCGGGACCCTTCCGGCCGCGCGTGCCGGCCCAGGCTCGGTGGTCTTCGAGGCCTCATTCGCCCCGCACCTTGATGTTAGCCGCGTTTGGCCCGTTTCGCCCGGGTGCTCACGCAAGCGCCCGGAAACGCGCGACGGCCCGCCCCCTCGACGGGGGCGGGCCGTGCTTGCGATCCTGGGGCGTCGTGCGGCGACGCTCGCGGCCACCGGGCCCGAACCGGTGACCGGGTGTGGGTGGTACGGCTTTCGGGTGTTGCCGGTCCTGCGTTACTGCTGGGTCCTGCTGGTTCCGCTGCCGGGTCCGTCCGGACGGGCCGAAGCGGATCAGGCCTCCCGCTGCGCCGGGATGCCGGCGAGCAGGGCCCGCACCTCGGCCTCGCGGTACCGGCGGTGCCCGCCCAGGGTGCGGATCGACGTGAGCTTGCCCGCCTTGGCCCACCGGGTGACCGTCTTCGGGTCGACTCGGAACATCGTGGCCACCTCGGCCGGGGTCAGCAGCGGCTCAGCGTCGGGCGTGCGCGCGGTCATGAGCGGCTTCCTCCATCTCCATGGTGCCCGGCCCGGCACGGGCCGGATCGCTGGATCCTCCCCGATGGTCCGTCATGCCGTCTCAGGTACAAGGTCGGGCGTGCCGGTAATCGGACGAACGGCTTGTCGTTCAAGAACTAGAAGTACACCATCCGGAGCCGCTTGGCCGCGAAGTCTATGAAATCGATACATAGAAGAGGCAAATCGCTGGAAGCGGACGATCCGCGCGAGCCACACATTTGCGGACAGTGGCGGCATGGTGACTTTTCGTCATGCACCCGGAGCTAACCGGGCGCGGCGGGCGGTGCGGCGCTAAGCAGACCTGTCCACTGTACCCACGTGAAACCGAACGATATTGGATCTTGGCGGAGAACGGAAGACCCCTGTGCGGCCGCTTGGACGTTGGAGGATCTACCCTTTACCCAGGGCCGAGGGAGACCCCCGGAGCCCTGTGAACCGGAGCTTGAGCCATCGGCACGTCTCGACGAGGAGACCCCTTCAGACATGACCACCGACTCCCACTTCGCACCCGGCGGACCCGAGCAGATCGTGTACTGCCACGACGAGCCCAGCGGACTGCGTGCGATCATCGCGATCCACTCCACCGCGCTCGGACCCTCCCTCGGCGGCACCCGTTTCCACCCCTACGCGTCCGAGGCCGAGGCCCTCGCGGACGTGCTGAACCTGGCCCGCGGCATGGCCTACAAGAACGCGCTCGCCGGGCTCGACCTCGGCGGCGGCAAGGCCGTGATCATCGGCGACCCGGCGAAGGACAAGAGCGAGGCGCTGCTGCGCGCCTACGGCCGTTTCGTCCAGTCGCTGCACGGCCGCTACCTCACCGCGTGCGACGTCGGCACCTATGTCGCGGACATGGACGTGGTGGCGCGCGAGTGCGCGTACGTGACCGGACGGTCCCCGGAGAACGGCGGCGCCGGCGACTCCTCGATCCTGACCGCGTTCGGCGTCTACCAGGCGATGCGCGCCTGCGCCCGGGACCGCTGGGGCGCGGACGAGCTGACCGGCCGCCGCGTGGGCATCGCCGGGGTCGGCAAGGTCGGCCGCCACCTGCTCGAGCACCTGACCGAGGAGCGGGCCGAGATCGTCGTGACCGACGTGAACGCCGGCGCGCTCGACTGGGTGCGCGCGCACTTCCCGGACGTGCGCGTCGTGGCCGACGTCGAGGAGCTGCTCGCCCTGGAGCTCGACGTATACGCCCCCTGCGCGCTCGGCGGCGCCCTGGACGACGCGGTGGTCGAGACGCTCAGCGCCTCCGTGGTCTGCGGCGCGGCCAACAACCAGTTGGCGCACCCGGGCCTGGACAAGGCGCTGGCCGAGCGCGGCGTGCTCTACGCCCCGGACTACCTGGTGAACGCCGGCGGCGTGATCCAGGTCGGCGACGAGGCGGCGCACCTGGCCGACGGCGGCTTCAGCTTCGAACGCGCGAAGGGCCGGGCCGCCCGGATCTACGACGTGACCCTGGAGATCCTGCGCCGCTCCAAGGCCGACGGCGTGCCCCCGGCCGCCACCGCCGACCGGCTCGCCGAGGAGCGGATGCGCGACGTCTCCCGGCTGCGCGGCATCCTGCTTCCGGGTTAGCCCTTACCAGTAGAACCCGCCGGTGACGCGGCGAAGCGGGCGGCGCGCGGGCGTCGGAATCGACCATCCGCGCGATGGGCATGTATCCTCGACCGGAGGTATCGAGTCCCGCGGTGGAGAGGTTTTCGGGCCCCTGCCGTACCGCTTCGGCGCGGAACCAGGTACCTTTAGCTGTGTGACCGGTCCAGCGATCCCCACGTGAGGCATCGGTCACGTCAGTGACTGTGTCGTTGATCGTTGTCGAGACCCGGGGTTGTGCGAACGCCCCGTCGTTGAGGGGGTCGAGCCATGGGGCGCGGCCGGGCCAAGGCCAAGCAGACCAAGGTCGCTCGCCAGCTGAAGTACCAGCCGGCCGGTGACCTCGACCGTCTGCGGTC